>NZ_JBIAVA010000041.1:0-1208 GCF_042893535.1 Streptomyces sp. NPDC001599 | reverse complement strand
GCGGTCGAGGCGATCCGGGACCGCTACGACGTCGGCTCCGCGGTGCTGGCGCAGGTCATCGCCGTGGCTCTGATCGGCTGTGCCATCGGTGCCGCGACCGCGGGCCGGATCGCCGACCGCATCGGCCGTATCCGCTGCATGCAGATCGCGGCGGTCCTGTTCACCGTGAGCGCCGTCGGTTCCGCGCTGCCCTTCGCGCTGTGGGACCTCGCCATGTGGCGTGTCATCGGCGGGTTCGCCATCGGCATGGCCTCGGTGATCGGCCCCGCCTACATCGCCGAGGTCTCCCCGCCCGCCTACCGCGGCCGGCTCGGCTCCTTCCAGCAGGCCGCGATCGTCATCGGCATCGCCGTCTCCCAGCTGGTCAACTGGGGTCTGCTGAACGCCGCCGGCGGCGACCAGCGCGGCGAGCTGATGGGCCTGGAGGCCTGGCAGGTCATGCTGGGCGTCATGGTGATCCCGGCCGTCCTGTACGGCCTGCTGTCCTTCGCCATCCCCGAGTCCCCCCGCTTCCTGATCTCGGTGGGCAAGCACGAGCGCGCCAGGAAGATCCTCGAGGAGGTCGAGGGCAAGGACGTGGACTTCGACGCCCGCGTCACCGAGATCGAGCACGCCATGCACAGCGAGGAGAAGTCCTCCTTCAAGGACCTCCTGGGCGGCAGCTTCTTCTTCAGGCCGATCGTGTGGATCGGTATCGGCCTGTCGGTCTTCCAGCAGTTCGTCGGCATCAACGTCGCGTTCTACTACTCCTCGACGCTGTGGCAGTCGGTCGGTGTCGACCCCGCCGACTCGTTCTTCTACTCGTTCACGACGTCGATCATCAACATCATCGGCACCGTGATCGCGATGATCTTCGTGGACCGCGTCGGGCGCAAGCCGCTGGCCCTGATCGGCTCGGTCGGCATGGTGATCGGCCTCGCGCTGGAGGCGTGGGCCTTCTCCTTCGACCTGGTCGACGGCAAGCTCCCGGCCACCCAGGGCTGGGTCGCCCTGATCGCCGCCCACCTCTTCGTCCTCTTCTTCGCCCTGTCGTGGGGCGTGGTCGTGTGGGTCTTCCTCGGCGAGATGTTCCCCAACCGGATCCGTGCCGCCGCGCTGGGCGTGGCCGCCTCCGCGCAGTGGATCGCCAACTGGGCCATCACCGCGAGCTTCCCGTCGCTGGCCGACTGGAACCTCTCCGGCACCTACGTGATCTACACGATCTTCGC
>NZ_JBIAVA010000040.1:0-1633 GCF_042893535.1 Streptomyces sp. NPDC001599 | reverse complement strand
CACCGGCGAAACCGGAAAGCTCTACCTCTACAAGGGCACCGGCAACGGCGGCCTCACCACCCGCACCGAAATCGGCACCGGCGGCTGGTAGACCCACACCCCCACACCCCGCACCACCAGGCGGGACCACCCACACCACAACCCCACCACCGGGCGGTCCCGCCCCCACCCATGCCCACTTCCGGCTACGCGGGCCCACTCTCCTGCCGGCCTCCTCGAAGGAAGTCATGAAACGCCGTCACCTGAGACATGCAGCATCCTCTCTGACCGCACTCTGCGCACTGACCGCCATGCTCCAGTCCGGGGCGACCGCCTCGGCGGCGGATCCGGCCACCACCGTCGACTACCGCGGCCTCTCCCTTGAGATCCCGGCCGACTGGGCCGTGGTCGACCTCGCCAAGGACCCGCACGCCTGTGTCCGGATGGACCAGCACACCGTCTACCTGGGGCATCCGGGAGCCGAGCAGTCCTGTCCCACCCATGTGATCGCGGAGAAGACCGAGGCGATCGTGCTGGAACCGTTCGCCGGCGCCGGCTCCCGGTTCGACGTGCCCCAGGTCGTCGTCCCTGCCGACTCCCCCGTGCCACGGTCCCTGCCGGTCACGGACTCGCGGGAGGCACGGCTGGCGTTCGAGGGCGCCGGGGTCTACGCGACCCTCAGCCACGGCCCGTCCACGGCCCTCGTCGAGGAGATCCTCGGCAGCGTCCGGGTGGGGGACGCCGCCGAGCCCGAGACCGCTCCCCGGCCGGCCGCGAAGCAGCGGATGGCCGCCGCCACCGCCGCGAGCACGCCGAGCACCGGCTACAAGGGCAAGGCCTTCGACGCCTGCTCGGCCCCGTCCTCCGGCGCCATGGACGACTGGGCGTCCTCCCCCTACGACGGGGTGGCCATCTACATGGGCGGCCCGAGCCGCGCCTGCTCTCAGCCCAACCTCAGCGCCTCGTGGGTGAGCCGGCAGAGCTCGGAGGGCTGGCACATCCTCCCGATCTACGCGGGACTCCAGGCGGGCAGCATCTCGTCGTCGAGTGCGAAGAGCCAGGGGCGCGCGGCCGCCGACGCGGCGGTCGACCTGGCCCAGGGGCTCGGCTTCGTCCGCGGCACCGTGCTCTACATCGACATGGAGTCGTACTCGTCCGGCTACCGGACCAACGTGCTCAACTACCTGTCCGGGTGGACGGAGCGGGTCCATGAACTGAACTACCGCTCGGGTGTGTACAGCTCCTCCAGCACCGGCATCAAGGACCTGTCCTCCGTCTACTCGTCCACCACGCTGAAGCGTCCGGACGTGGTGTGGGTGGCCAACTGGAACGGCCGGGCCGACACCTCCGACGTGAACCTGCCCGCCGGCCAGTGGGCCAACCACCAGCGCGTCCACCAGTACGCGGGCAACGTCACCGAGACGTACAGCGGTACGACGATCCAGATCGACCGGAACTACGTCGACGTGGGCGCCGCGAACGTGGTCGCGGATCCGGGGATGACGTCTTTGACGGCCGGTGAGTTCACCGGCGACAGCAAGGGCGACCTCGTGGCCGTCGAGGTGTCGACGGGGAAGCTGTGGCTCTACCACGGACCCAACGTCGGCTCGAAGAGCTCCCGCACCGAGATCGGCACCGGCGGCTGGAACGGCAT
>NZ_JBIAVA010000038.1:0-2400 GCF_042893535.1 Streptomyces sp. NPDC001599 | reverse complement strand
CCGAGCAGGCGGGTGTGGCACTCGCGCCGAGTCCGAGTGCCACTCCGGAGACCCTGCCCAGCAGCGCCGAGTCCGCGCCCGTCGAGCAGCCGCAGACGCAGCAGCCGCCGGCCACCCAGGAGTCGGAGAAGGACAGTGACGGCGACGGCGGCGACAAAGGCGGAGGCGGTGGCGGGGGCGGCGAGTCCAAGAAGCCCAAGCCGCCCGTGCGCACCGCGGCCACGGCCGTGAAGGAGGTCGCCGCCCGCAGCGAGGGCCGGCACATCTGCTACCGCGCCTACGTGGCCGACCAGGGCTGGCAGGCCCCGGTCTGCGACGGCGCCGAGGCCGGCACGGTCGGCAAGAACCTGCCGATCAAGGCCCTGAACATCGCCGTGTCCGGGACCAAGGGCGTGACGGGCAACGGTGCCCATGTCGTCGAGGCATGGCTCAACGGCAGCAAGTGGGAGAGCGTCCCCGACCAGACCGACATGTACCTGGGCAGCACCAAGGAGGCGGTCTCGCCGATGGAGGGGTTCACCCTCAGGACCATCGAAGGCACCGTCTGCCCCAACACCCACGTCAAGGACAAGGGCTGGCTGAAGCAGGGCTGCACCGAGCCGGGCGACTGGCGGTACTTCGGCAGCAACATGGAGAACGACCGACTCCAGCTGGAAGCCGTTCGCATCACCGTCTGACGGCGTATGCGAGGGCAACCGCCTTTGCCCTTGCGACTCCTGACGTCCCGGTAAGGCCACGCGTAACGTCGGCGTGTGAGCCTTTGGACTTCCCTGGAGCCCGCGTCCGCCACCGTCGACCCCGGCAGCAGCACGCGTGTGCGCCTGCGGGTCCGCAACACCGGTGATGTCGTCGACGAGTACCGGTTCGAGCCAGTGGGGGATGTGGCTCCCTGGACGACGGTGGAGCCGCAGACGCTGCGGTTGTATCCGGGCACGACGGGGACGGTGGAGCTGACGTTCGCTCCGCCGCGCACCTCCGACGCGGTGGCGGGGCCGAATCCGTATGCCATACGGATTCTTCCGACGGAGCATCCGGATGCGGTGACGGTTCCGGAGGGGAACCTGACGATCACGGCGTTCACCGAGGTGCGGGCGGAGTTGGTGCCGCCGACGGTGAAGGGCCGGTTCCGGGGGCGGCCGCGTCTCGCGGTGGACAACCTCGGCAACACGAAGGTGACGGCGTCGATCGCGGGCAGTGATCACGGCGATCACCTGTCGTACGAGGTGCGGCCTGGGAATGTGCAGATCGAGCCGGGGCGTGCGGCGTTCGTGGAGACGACGCTGAAGCCGAAGCGGATCATCTGGTTCGGTGCGAAGGAGGAGCGGCCCTACACGCTGGCGGTGCGCCGGTCGGGGGTGGATCCGACCGAGATCGAGGGGACGTATGTCCAGCGTGGGTTCCTGCCGCGCTGGCTGGCGACGTTCTTCGGGATCTTCCTGGCGTTGGCGATCGCGTTCGTGATGATCTGGATCGCGTACAAGCCCCAGGTCCGCACGAGCGCGACCGAGCAGACCGAGCAGGCGGGTGCGACACTCGCGCCCAGCCCGAGTGCCACTCCGGAGACCCTGCCCAGCAGCGCCGAGTCCGCGCCCGAGGCGGAGCCGGAGCAGCCGGCCTCCGAGAAGCCCGAGAACGACGGCGCCGGTGACGGCGGCGGAGGCGACGGCGGGGACAAGGGCGGCGGGGACAAGAAGCCCGCCAAGCCGGACGTGGTGCCCGCCATGAACGTCATGCTGCGCAACGCCACCACCCACATGTGCGCCGACATCCCCGGACGGGACAAGGGCCAGATCAACGGGGTCGTTCAGCAGGCCAACTGCCACGAAGAGGGCGACAACGAGTACTGGAACCTCGAGGTCAAGTACGAGCACGGTGGTCCCAACGGGGTCAAGCTCTTCCAGATCCGGAACGTCACGGACCAGCTGTGCATGGACCTCGGTGAATACGGCGCTCGCCCGGAGGGAACGGGGGTCGCCGAATTCCACTGCAACGGCACCAAGGCGGACAACCAGCTGTGGTGGATCGACAAGCAGGCGAGCGGCGACTACTGGATCCGCAACTTCGCCAGTGCCCACAAGTGCCTGAACGTGAAGGGCCAGAACGGCGGCACCGAGACTCCGCTGAACATCGCCACCTGCACCAACACCGACGACCAGGAGTGGCAGATCATCCACCCGTCGAAGGACTGACGCCGGGTCCGAAAAGTCGTACGATCAGGTACCTCGGGGCAGCGAGTACTGCCCCGGGTGCCGCTGACCCATGGGGAGTTGACCCGTAGCGTCGGCGTGTGAGCCTGTGGACTTCCCTGGAGCCCGCGTCCGCGACTGTGGACCCCGGCAGTAGTACGCGTGTGCGCCTGAGGGTGCGTAATACCGGTGACGTGGTGGATGAGTACCGGTT
>NZ_JBIAVA010000037.1:0-2495 GCF_042893535.1 Streptomyces sp. NPDC001599 | reverse complement strand
AACACAGTGGACGCGAGCAACTGAGGACAAGCCCTCGGCCTATTAGTACCGGTCACCTCCACACCTCACGGTGCTTCCAGATCCGGCCTATCAACCCAGTCGTCTACTGGGAGCCTTAACCCCTCAAGGGGGTGGGAGTCCTCATCTCGAAGCAGGCTTCCCGCTTAGATGCTTTCAGCGGTTATCCCTCCCGAACGTAGCCAACCAGCCATGCCCTTGGCAGAACAACTGGCACACCAGAGGTTCGTCCGTCCCGGTCCTCTCGTACTAGGGACAGCCCTTCTCAAGACTCCTACGCGCACAGCGGATAGGGACCGAACTGTCTCACGACGTTCTAAACCCAGCTCGCGTACCGCTTTAATGGGCGAACAGCCCAACCCTTGGGACCGACTCCAGCCCCAGGATGCGACGAGCCGACATCGAGGTGCCAAACCATCCCGTCGATATGGACTCTTGGGGAAGATCAGCCTGTTATCCCCGGGGTACCTTTTATCCGTTGAGCGACGGCGCTTCCACAAGCCACCGCCGGATCACTAGTCCCGACTTTCGTCCCTGCTCGACCCGTCGGTCTCACAGTCAAGCTCCCTTGTGCACTTACACTCAACACCTGATTGCCAACCAGGCTGAGGGAACCTTTGGGCGCCTCCGTTACTCTTTAGGAGGCAACCGCCCCAGTTAAACTACCCATCAGACACTGTCCCTGATCCGGATCACGGACCCAGGTTAGACATCCAGCACGACCAGACTGGTATTTCAACGACGACTCCACCCACACTGGCGTGCGAGCTTCAAAGTCTCCCAGCTATCCTACACAAGCCGAACCGAACACCAATATCAAACTGTAGTAAAGGTCCCGGGGTCTTTCCGTCCTGCTGCGCGAAACGAGCATCTTTACTCGTAGTGCAATTTCACCGGGCCTATGGTTGAGACAGTCGAGAAGTCGTTACGCCATTCGTGCAGGTCGGAACTTACCCGACAAGGAATTTCGCTACCTTAGGATGGTTATAGTTACCACCGCCGTTTACTGGCGCTTAAGTTCTCAGCTTCGCCACACCGAAATGTGACTAACCGGTCCCCTTAACGTTCCAGCACCGGGCAGGCGTCAGTCCGTATACATCGCCTTACGGCTTCGCACGGACCTGTGTTTTTAGTAAACAGTCGCTTCTCGCTGGTCTCTGCGGCCACCCCCAGCTCACGGAGTAAATCCGGTCACCGAGTGTGGCCCCCCTTCTCCCGAAGTTACGGGGGCATTTTGCCGAGTTCCTTAACCATAGTTCACCCGAACGCCTCGGTATTCTCTACCTGACCACCTGAGTCGGTTTAGGGTACGGGCCGCCATGAAACTCGCTAGAGGCTTTTCTCGACAGCATAGGATCATCCACTTCACCACAATCGGCTCGGCATCAGGTCTCAGCCTCATGTGCGACGGATTTACCTACCGCACGGCCTACACCCTTACCCCGGGACAACCACCGCCCGGGATGGACTACCTTCCTGCGTCACCCCATCACTCACCTACTGCAAGTCTGGTCCGTCGGCTCCACCACTCCCCTCAACTCCGAAGAGATCAGGGCGGCTTCACGGACTTAGCATCGCCTGGTTCGATGTTTGACGCTTCACAGCGGGTACCGGAATATCAACCGGTTATCCATCGACTACGCCTGTCGGCCTCGCCTTAGGTCCCGACTTACCCTGGGCAGATCAGCTTGACCCAGGAACCCTTAGTCAATCGGCGCAAACGTTTCTCACGTTTGTATCGCTACTCATGCCTGCATTCTCACTCGTGAACCGTCCACAACTCGCTTCCGCGGCTGCTTCACCCGGCACACGACGCTCCCCTACCCATCCATACACCCGTTGGGGCTGTTGTATGAATGACACGACTTCGGCGGTACGCTTGAGCCCCGCTACATTGTCGGCGCGGAATCACTAGACCAGTGAGCTATTACGCACTCTTTCAAGGGTGGCTGCTTCTAAGCCAACCTCCTGGTTGTCTGTGCGACTCCACATCCTTTCCCACTTAGCGTACGCTTAGGGGCCTTAGTCGATGCTCTGGGCTGTTTCCCTCTCGACCATGGAGCTTATCCCCCACAGTCTCACTGCCGCGCTCTCACTTACCGGCATTCGGAGTTTGGCTAAGGTCAGTAACCCGGTAGGGCCCATCGCCTATCCAGTGCTCTACCTCCGGCAAGAAACACACGACGCTGCACCTAAATGCATTTCGGGGAGAACCAGCTATCACGGAGTTTGATTGGCCTTTCACCCCTAACCACAGGTCATCCCCCAGGTTTTCAACCCTGGTGGGTTCGGTCCTCCACGACCTCTTACAGCCGCTTCAACCTGCCCATGGCTAGATCACTCCGCTTCGGGTCTTGAGCGTGCTACTAAAATCGCCCTGTTCGGACTCGCTTTCGCTACGGCTTCCCCACCCGGGTTAACCTCGCAACACACCGCAAACTCGCAGGCTCATTCTTCAAAAGGCACGCAGTCACGAG
>NZ_JBIAVA010000036.1:0-2636 GCF_042893535.1 Streptomyces sp. NPDC001599 | reverse complement strand
CTCGATGAAGATTAGTCAAAGCATCACAGAGCAGTTCGGCGGCACGGCGGCTGCGGGGGCGACGGCTGAGGAGGTCGCTGCGGGGATGCTCCAGAAGTCGAAGGAGTTCGCGGAGAGCGGGAACCGGGTGTACCTGCCGATGGCCGACTGATCGTCAGAGGATCATGGGCGGTGGAATTCTCGGGTTCCGCCGCCCATAGGGGGACACCTGGGCCACTGCCTGCTGTGATCCTCTAGCCCCAGAAGAGTCTTGCAACTGTGGCCAAGCCGGCAGCCACGGTCACCGTCCCCGTGATGAAGGCGGCCTTCTTGTTGCGCACCCAGAAGGACTCTTCCTCATCTTCACCTGCGGAGGGCGTTGGCTGAGCACTGCTTGTGCCCTGGCCCTGGCTCTGCGCGGTATTCAGATGGACTGTTGCGTTGGGCGAGTCGTGTAGGGCAACAGTTACTGCTTGTCCCACCTGCTCGGGCGTGGGCTCCTCCTGCTCGTCAGGCATGGCTGCACGAAGTTCACCCACCAACTCGGTCAAAGTGGTGCGTACCTGATCCAGGATGGCTCGTAGCGAGGTCGTAGAGACCGACCAGTAGATGCGGGTGATCTGTTGGTAGGGGTCTCCATTCGCTTGGTTCATCATCGCCGCTACGTCCATAGCCATGGGCAGGCCCAGGTGAACGTGAGTCCCCTCGGCCGCGTCGATCATGGCCTCAATCTCGCCCACCCCCACCCTGACGTCGTACAGCTCGCGTACGTCGTCACGAACGCCTTCCGGAAGGCTCCGGGGACTGATCTGCTGACCCTTGATCTGGTTGTAGCCTGCGACGGCGTCGATGTGTAGTGGAGCGCCAACCGTTCGGTAGTCCGGTAGCTCGTCGCCGCGACTGTAGCCCCGTGCCTCGCGAGTGGCCCATTGGCGAAGCTCAACCGAGTTGGCCTTTCCGCCGAGGACGATGCACTTTCGAAGTGTGCTAGCCAGAGGGGCTTTGTCATCAAGGGCATCTTGCTCGATCTCTGCGAGCAGCGTTGAGGATCTCTCCGTCATCTGATCTTCCATGAGTCGACTCGCAACCTTGTCTTGTAGAGGCTGAGAGTGATGGGTGTGGCCGAAGTTGGCCGATGTCTACCTACACGCCTGGTGAGATCAGAGCGTTCCTTGCGATCTTGACAGATCCCGGGGCCGAGATTCTCACGTGCACAGGATGATGGCAGACCGTACAGTCTCTGTGACATGAGTAGCGATGCAGCGCGGATTGCGCAGATGGCCAAAGAGTTCAAGATCGCATTCTCCGGTTTCAGCCTTGCGATCGTGCCGTTGGCGGACCCGCGTCTTCCGCTTGTGGGCATCTTCCAGTCTCTCTACGAGCAGTCTGCAGACTCACCCTTGATCATCAGACGTCAGGATGGGACTGAACATTCGTCACAGCGAATTTTCGACGTTTTCGCAAATGCTGCGAAAATTCCCGGCGCCGGGTTGAGGGGCGATCTACTAGCCTTCATGGTCATGCACGGGGTCGCACGCATCGGAGATGCCATCGACCAAGCTCGTCTTCGTGATCCCAGTAGTCCCCTGCTGGAGTTCACGCGGCACTTGCGCAACGCTTGCGCCCATGGGAATCGCTGGCACTTCCGTGGAACTGAACCGAGGTTCCCAGCTGCTTTGAGAGCGCGGAGCATCGACAGCAGTTTGCACGGTAGCCAAGCCGTGAACGGGTGGCTTGGCCCAGGTGACTACCTGGATCTGTTGGACGATCTTGCTGACCACTTCGGTGCGACGGATCAGGCAGCCACTGTGTGATTTAGAAGCCATCTCTACGGCGTGGTTGGTAAAGGCATCACAGAGCAGTTAGGTCGTTGGAAAGCGGAAACCGAGTGCACCTGCCGATGGCCGACTGAAGAAGAAAGCACATGATCCGCACCCCCGGCTGGCTTAGTCGCTGAGGGCGCGGATCTCTTGCGTGCATCGATCAGAATGGAAGCTCGGGCTTTGATGAGCCTCGCTTGATGGTCATGATCTGTTCGTGGAAGTCGCGTGTTGCAGGCTCTCGCGGGTAGCGGGCGCGCAGTTCCTTGTCCAGTTCGTCAGCGACTAAGAGCAGCGATGGCAGAGACCTACGGTCGGCTTCTAGTGCCGTGGTGCCCATGCCGATCGCCTCATCGATCTCCCCAGTGCGGGCGGCGGCTACGCCGAGTGTGAGGCGGGCTTCTGCGGCGCGCATGGGTGAGATCTCGGTTCCGTCGGGGCCCGTGCTGATGCGGATCACTGAGCGCGCGTGGGTGGCTGCGCGTTCGTCGTCGCCGAGGAGACGGTAGGCGTCCATCTCGTAGAAGTCCCACTTGTCCGGGTCGATGATGAAGTGGTGTTCCGGGTGGTCCGGGCGGGGTAGCCGGTCAAGGCGTGCGCGTCCAGCGTCCAGAGAGTCACGGACAAGGCGGCCGTCTCCCATGCGTGCGGCTGCTCGTGCCTTGTGCGCGTACAACTGCACGCCGACGGAGTGTGTCTGGTCGGCGACGTGTCCCGCCTCGACGGCGTCAAGCATGTCCTGCCAGCGACTCTGAGTCAGGGCAAACCACGCCTCGATCTCCCACGCCCACGCCTTGATCTCACCGTGGCCGGCCTCTTCGCCGATACGGAGTGCGG
>NZ_JBIAVA010000035.1:0-2804 GCF_042893535.1 Streptomyces sp. NPDC001599 | reverse complement strand
ACCCCGTCCGCCAACGCCGGATTCGCCTTGCGCAGCTTCGACAACGCCGCGATCGACCGGTACAGCGGATGCCGCACGTCATACGCGTCACTCGCGTGGGTGCGCTTGGTGCCGATCTCGTCGTCGTCCAGGTAGTCCGCCACCTTCGACGCGAACATCGTCTGGCGGGCGTCCTTGTCCCCGCCGGCGCCGGTGAAGCCCTGCTCGTCGCCGGAGTAGATCACCGGGTTGCCCCGCGACAGGAACATCAACTCGTGCGCCAGCCGGTCCCGCCGCAACAGTTCCGCGTCCCCGGCCCCCGGGTGATCGGACTTCAGGAAGAAGCCGATACGGCCCATGTCGTGATTGCCGAGAAACGTGACCTCGTTGTATGCGTTGGCCTTGTCCGTGGTGTACCGGTAGTCCTGAGCGAAGACGTCCGACAGGCCGGAGGCCGGCTTGCCCTGCGAGGCGTAGCCGCGGATGGCGTTCTGGAGCGGGAAGTCGAGCGTCGCGTCGAGGCGGCCCTCGGTCACGTACGGGGCGATGACGGACGGGTCGGCGGAGAGCGTCTCACCGAAGATGAAGAAGTCGTCCCGGCCCCGCTTGGCGGCGTAGGCGTCGAGGGCCGTGGCCCACTGCGTCCAGAACTTCATGTCGACGTTGCGGACGGTGTCCACGCGGAAGCCGTCGATGTCGAAGTCCTTGACCCACCTCTCGTAGATCTTCTCCATGCCCTCGACGACCTCGGGCCGCTCGGTCCACAGATCGTCCAGGCCGGTGTGGTCGCCGTAGAGGCCGCTCTCGCCGACGAAGGTGGAGTCGCCGCGGTTGTGGTACATCGTCGGGTCGTTCAGCCACGCCGGGACTTTGGCCGTCTTCTCCGCAGCCGGGATCTGGGGCGTGTAGGGGAACGAGTCCTCGTCGACCTTGCGGTCGGTCTCCTCGGTGTCGTCGAACGGACGGCCCTCGGTGTCGAGGTAGGGGTAGGCGCCCTTGCTCCGGTAGCCGTACTTCTTCTCGGTGTTGGTGAGGACGTCGGCGGTGTGGTTGGTGATGACGTCGAAGTAGACCTTCATACCCTTGGCATGGGCCTTGGAGACGAGGTTCTTCAGGTCCTGATTGGTGCCGAAGTGCGGGTCGACCCGGGTGAAGTCGGTGATCCAGTAGCCGTGATATCCGGCGCTCTCGCCGTTGCCCTGGACCGGTTTGTTCTTGAAGATCGGCGCCATCCATATCGCGGTGGTGCCCAGGCCCTTGATGTAGTCGAGCTTCCGGGTCAGGCCCTTGAGGTCGCCGCCCTGGTAGAAGCCCTTGTCCGTGGGGTCGAATCCGGTCACCGAGCGGCTGCCGGTGAGACCTCCCCTGTCGTTGGACCGGTCCCCGTTCGCGAACCGGTCGGGCAGGACGAAGTAGAACTGTTCGCGGGTCACATCATGGCGTGCGGGCTCCGCGGCCAGTTTCGCGTCGGAGGGCGGCTTGGGCGGTGTCGGGGCCGCCGAAGCCGGCGTGGCAGTGTGCAGCGCTGCGCCGAGCAGCGCCGCCGCGACCGCTGCGGCGGCCGCCTTCCGTGAGGCGCCGTGCGCGCCATGTCTGCGGTTCACCTGGTCGAACCCTTCTGGACCTGCTGGGGCGTGGAGAACAGTGCTGTCACGCTCGTTGCACCCAACAGAGCTCCGTTGTCGGAACGTTGGGTGGCGATGAGCTGCTTGGCCCGGCGTGCTTCGGGGATGCGGTCGCGGTCGCGCGGGTCGATGGAGAACGCCGTGGTGTCGGCGAGTTCGGGGTGCGCCGCCTGCTGAGCCGCGCTCAGCTCGGTGGGGACGAGACGTAGCCACTGCCCTTCGTCGGACAGGACGCCGTCCCGCAGAGTCAGACCCCCGTCCGCGGCGTAGACGAGTTGCTGGGCGGCGACGCCCGTGCCGGTGCCGTGCCACACGACGGTGTTCTCGTCGATCCAAGTGGCCGCGGAGGCCGCGGGATCGAGATCCATCGGGAAGGCACCGCCGAGGGACGGCGTCAGATAGGGCGCCTCGCCCGCGACGCGCCACACCTCGTGGCCGTACAAGGAGAAGACAAGTGCCTCGTCGGCCGGGACGTCCTTTTCTTCCTTCTTGTGGAAGACGTAGCTCAGGGAAGGCGCACCCGCTTTGAGAGGCACTTCGAATACGAGACCGTAGGCGTCGCGGCGTACCGGCTGGATCGGTTCGTTCCACTCGGACGGGTTCGCGGCTCCGGTCCAGGTGTGCAAGCCCCAGCCGGCGTAGTCGCCGTCCGGACGGTGGTAGTGGAGGACGGCCTTCGTCGTGTCCTGAGGTGGATAGGCGTCCGCGGGACGGACGGCGTCCACGAGGTCCGCGTTCTCCTTCGTCCATACCTCACCGGCCGCGGCGACGTCCACGACACGCTCGGCGCCTTCGGGTTTACCGTCACGCTCGACCGTGAATCGGATCTTCCCGGTCCCCTCCGCGGGGCTGAGCCATGCGAACGCTCCGTAGGCGTCCCGTCCCGAGAAGTCGGCGGTGGTCCCGTTCGCGGTGTGCAGCGTCAGGCCGGTGTAGTCGCCGTCGGCGCGGTGGTAGTGCACGACGACGTGGCGGCGTTCGGCCGTCGGCTTCTTCGGCGTCGGTGGCTGCCCCGTCACGGTGTCTGCGAGTGTGCTCGCGGTGCGGCCGGCACGGTCGACCACCACGGCCTTGTAGCGAAGAGACGTCCCGGCTGCCACCGAGCCGGGGATCTTCTGCGTGAACTTGTACGGAGCGTGGTCGGCGGAACCGAGAGTCTGCCATCTGCCGTTGCCCACCTGGGCGGCCAGGACGACCCGC
>NZ_JBIAVA010000034.1:0-2882 GCF_042893535.1 Streptomyces sp. NPDC001599 | reverse complement strand
CCGCAGGCGAACTCCGCCCTCTCCTTAAAACCCGCGCGTCAGCCCGACCCGCACACGTAGCACGCCAAAACGAACTCGACCACAAAGCCCCCCCCACCTCCGCATCCGCATCCGGGTCTCCCAACGGCCCCAACCCCACCTAGCGCACGACCTCGAGCAAAGCATCGGGATGGCTGCCCCCACAGCACAGGGATCCTCACCGTAAAACACCCGGACACACCCGACCACACACCAGCAAAACGACCCCACGAGAAAAACAACGGCCACGTGCCAGACCCCGACCCGCCCTCCAGTCACGGAAAGCACAACCACCCGCCCCGTACCCAAGCAGCCATCCTTCATTGCGGTGGCGATACGCGCGGAGCTGGACACCGAGCGACATCGCGACGGTCGTCGCCCAGCTGGAGGACCCGTTCAAGGTGATGCGTGGCGGCGTGTTCTTCGGCCTGCTGAATCGGGTGTGCCGCTGAGCGCGGATCCGGTCGGGTGTCACAAGTCGGTCGGCGGCATGGTCAGTTGTACGTGACCGACACCAACCGTCACCCACACCGACACCCGGGCCGTCGGCTCACCGCTCGGACGACTCGAGCTGCTGCCGTCATCCCTGCCGTCCGCCTTGGAGCCTCCATGCCCGAACAGTCGTCGACACCCCTCGTCCTGGACCCCGCCGCCTCCGACCACCACGCCGAGCACCAGGCGTTACGCGACCGTGGCCCGGCCACTCGCGTGGACCTCCTTGGTCTGACCGTATGGTCGGTGACGAACCCCACCCTCCTCAAGCAACTGCTCACCAGCACACAGGTCTCCAAGGACGGCCGCGCCCACTGGCCCGCCTACGCCGACATCGTGTCCACGTGGCCGCTGGCCCTGTGGATCGCTGTGGAGAGCATGTTCACGGCGTACGGCGGCGACCACCGCAGGCTGCGCCGGATGGTCGCGCCGGCCCTCAGCGCCCGCCGGGTCCAGGACCTGCGCCCGACCGTGGAGACAATCGTCACGACGCTCCTCGATGACCTCGAGGCGCGGCCTGCCGGGGAGAGCGTTGACCTGCGCGAACACTTCGCGTACCCATTGCCCATCGCGGTACTGGGCCGCCTCATGGGCATCGCCGACAGCCAACTCCAAGGCTTCCGCAAAGTGGTGGACGGCGTCTTTGACACCACGGCCACCGTCGTGCAGGCCGCCGAGAACACGGCGTCCCTCTACAAGGCCCTCGATGACCTGATCGCCGCCAAGCGCGCCGAACCCGCCGACGACATGACCTCCCTTCTCATCGCCGCCCGCGACCACGAGGGCGACGGCGGCGGTTTCACCGACGGCGAGCTGCGCGACACGCTCCTGCTGATGATCAGCGCCGGTTACGAGACCACGGTGAACGTCATCGATCAGGCGGTCACCGCTCTGCTCACCGACCCCGAACAACTCAGCCACCTCCGCGCGGGCCGGGCGACCTGGGACGACGTCGTGGAGGAGACACTGCGCCACGAACCCGCCCTCAAGCACCTCCCGCTGCGCTACGCCCTCACAGACATCGCTCTGCCCGACGGCCGGACGATTCCTCGCGGCGAGGCGATCCTCGCCTCCTACGCAGCCGCCAACCGCCACCCCGACTGGCACGGCCCCACCGCCGACCGCTTCGACGTCACCCGCCTGAACAAGGACCACCTGGCGTTCGGCCACGGCGTCCACTTCTGCCTGGGCGCCCCGCTGGCCCGCATGGAGGTGGCCACGGCGCTCCGTCTGCTCTTCACCCGCTTCCCGGACATCGAACTGGCTGTTCCTGCCGGCGAGTTGCGGACCCTCCCGACCGCGATCGGCAACGGCCACCGGACCCTGCCGGTTCGCCCCCGCCGTACCACCGGTGAGCCCGCCCGCTGACCCGTCCGAACCAGTGCAGGCAGTGCGGACGCGCTGTTCCGTACAGAACAGCGCGTCCGCACGCGCGACGGCCTCCGCGCAATGGGAGAGGACGTGTCCCGCGCGCACCAGTGTCGGCGTCACGCCTCCCACATAGAGCAAGCCCAAGTCGCGGACATGCAGGGAGAGATCGGGGTCCCTGCCCGTGGGAAGGCAGGCCGTCGCGCCCGGTCAGCAGGTAACGGCTGTGCTCGGCCGGGAACGGGTCCTCGACGTCCGGGACGAGTTCGCCGTCCGTCGACCCGCCCCGGGCCTCGGGCGCACGGGATGTCGAGGGGGCATACCCAGAGCCGGTCGCTGTGGCCGTCGGCCTCACCCGCGCGCGGGTCGGCGAGCTGCCAGCGCAGCTGATGGTCGGACAGGACATGCCGGAACACGACCTGTGACACCAGGTCGTGCCCGAGGGCGAAACGGGCTGCGGGACGCCACCGCGCTGGTGCAGTGACACCCGTGGTGGGAGCGTTGCGCGATGTGCCTCAGGAGCGGACCGATCGGCCCGCCACCTGGAGTATGGGCACCGCTGAGCGCTGGCACACGGGGTCCTGGGGAAGCCCCGTTCTGCCCGAACCGTGACCACGCGTGCAGCTCTGGTGACACCCTGAACGGGTGAACGACAGCGACTTCTGGAGCGTGCTGGGTGCACGGCAAGGCCGGCCTCCCCCGTCTTGAGAGGATGCCGGCCTGGAGCGGTCTCACGCGGCAACGTGATCGCGCTGGCTTCCTGATCTGCTGGGTGGAGCCCGCAACTGTCAGGAGTGGCACATGCCGTCGTGCCGCTCATGCGTGCTCGTTGTCGGGTTCGTGGCCTCGATCAACCTGGCTGTGCCGATGCTCGCCGCCAGCGACCTGCATCCCACGGCGGCGCAGGTTGGGGTCTGATGCAGGTTCGGGTGACAGGTTCGGTCACGCGGCCTGGAGAGCCGGAGTGGTCATGACGGTCTCGAATTCGATGGGGGTCAGCCGGC
>NZ_JBIAVA010000033.1:0-7582 GCF_042893535.1 Streptomyces sp. NPDC001599 | reverse complement strand
ATGCGCCCCTCCGCCTACGTCATCCTCGACGCCCTGCCCCTCACCCCCAACGGCAAACTCGACCGCACCGCCCTCCCCGCACCCGCCTACACGGCGACCGGCACCGGACGAGCGCCCCGCACCCCCCGCGAAGAAATCCTCTGCACCCTCTTCGCCGAAGTCCTCGGCGTCGAGAACGTCACCATCGACGACAACTTCTTCGACCTCGGCGGACACTCCCTCCTCGCCACGCGACTGGTCTCCCGAACCCGCACCGCACTCGGCGTCGAACTGTCCGTGCGGCAGTTCTTCGAGACGCCGACGATCGCCGGGCTCTCGGGGGCGTTCGACCGGGCCGGCCGTGCGCGGGCCGCGCTCACCGCGAGGCCGCGTCCCGAGCGCATCCCGCTCTCCTACGCCCAGCAACGCCTCTGGTTCCTCCACCAGCTCGAAGGACCGTCGGCGACCTACAACATCCCCACCACCCTCCGCCTCACCGGCACCCTCGACCCCGACGCCCTGCACGCCGCACTCAACGACCTCCTCGCCCGCCACGAAAGCCTGCGCACCACCTACACCGAGGACGACGAGGGCCCTCGTCAGGTGATCCACGCCTGGGAGCCCGGCATGCTGCCGCTCGGTGTGGTCGACACCGGGGAGAGCGACCTGGACGCGATGCTCTCCGCGGGGGTTCATCACGCGTTCGACCTCACGGCGGGCATCCCGGTGCGGGCCACGCTGTTCCGGATCTCGGAGCAGGAGCACGTACTGCTGCTCCTCATCCACCACATCGCCACCGACGCCTGGTCCCGCGCCCCGCTGGGCCACGACCTCGCCGCCGCCTACTCGGCGCGCTGTGCGGGCGATGCTCCGGCGTGGGATCCGCTGCCCGTGCAGTACGCCGACTACGCGCTCTGGCAGCGGGATCTCCTCGGCGACGAGGCCGACGCCGACGCTCCCGCGGGCCGCCAGCTCGCCTACTGGAAGCAGCAGCTCGCCGGCCTGCCCGAGCAGCTCGACCTGCCCACCGACCGGCCCCGGCCGGCCGTGGCGAGCCAGGACGGCGACCGGGTCGCCTTCTCGCTCGACGCGGACCTGTGCGCGCGGCTGACCGAGCTGGCCAGGGCCACGCACTCCAGTACGTTCATGGTGGTGCAGGCGGCGCTCGCCGTACTGCTGACCCGGCTGGGCGCGGGCGAGGACATCCCGATCGGAACCCCGGTCGCCGGACGCACCGACGACGCGACGGAGAACCTGGTCGGCTTCTTCGTGAACACGCTCGTCCTGCGCAACGACACCAGCGGCAACCCGACCTTCCGGGAGCTGCTGGAGGACACCCGCCGCACCGACCTGGCGGCCTACGCGCACCAGGACCTCCCCTTCGAGCGGCTGGTCGAGGCACTGAACCCGACCCGTACGCTGGCGCACCACCCGCTCTTCCAGGTGATGCTGATCCTGAGCACGGCGGAGACGGACCCGGACGCCTCGCTGGCGCTGCCGGGGCTGCGGGTCGGCGCGGAGCGCAGCCGGCTCGGGGCGGCCAAGGTCGACCTGGCGTTCGCACTCGCCGAGGTCCGGGACGGCGAGGGCCGGAGCACCGGGCTGACGGGCGCGCTGGACTTCCGGACCGACCTGTTCGACCGTTCCACGGCCCGGTCCCTGGTGGAGCGGTTCGTGCGGACGCTGGAAGCGGTCGTCGCCGATCCCGGGGTGCGGCTGTCCCGGGTGCCGGTGCTGAGCGGGTCCGAACGGCACTCGCTGCTCGGCCGGGGGACCGGCCCCCTGCTGGAGGGCCTGGACGCGACGCTGCCCGAGCTCTTCGCGGAGCAGGCGCTCCGGACGCCCGGGGCGCCGGCCCTGGTGCGGGGCGGGACGACGGTGTCGTACGCCGAACTCGACGCGCGTACGAACCGGCTGGCCCGGCTGCTGCGGCAGCAGGGGGTGCGGCCGGGTACGCCGGTGGTCATGCTGATGGAGCGGTCGCCCGCCCACGTCGTGGCGACACTGGCCATCGCCAAGGCGGGCGGCGCCTACGTGCCCCTGCACGACACGTATCCCCTCGACCGGATGCGGCACGTGGTGGCGGACACCGCCGCGACGCTGATCCTCACCGACCGGGCCGAGGCGGCGCGCGCCGGGCAACTGGGCGCGCGGGTGATGGTGGTCGACGAGTTCGGCGCCGCCCCGACCGGCTCCGAGGCCGACGCGGACCCCTGCTCCCGCTCCGGCTCCCGCTCCGTCTCCGGCTCTATCGACGGTGCTCCGGAGGTGGGCCTGCGGCCGCAGGATCTCGCGTACGTGATGTACACCTCCGGCTCCACCGGCATGCCGAAGGGCGTCGCGGTCACCCACCGCGGGGTCGTGGACCTGGTCCGCGACCACTGCTGGCGGCCGGGCGTCCACGAGCGGGTGCTGCTGCACGCCCCGCACGCGTTCGACGTGTCCTGCTACGAGATGTGGGTGCCCCTGGTCTCGGGCGGAACGGTCGTCGTGGCACCGCCCGGACACCTGGACCCGGCCGCGATCAGCGACCTGATCACCGCTCACGACATCACCGCGATCCACCTCACCGCGGGTTTCTTCCGGGTCGTCGCGGAGGAGGCACCAGAGTGCTTCGCCGGTGTGCGGGAGGTGCTGACCGGCGGCGACGTGGTCTCGCCCGCCGCGGTGGCCCGGGTCCTCGCACACCACCCGCGGGTCGTACTGCGTCACCTCTACGGGCCGACCGAGACGACGCTGTGCGTGACGCAGCACGAGGTCACCGCGCCGTACGAGGCCCGCGGCAGCCTGCCGGTCGGGCGGCCGACGGGGAACACCCGGGCCTACGTCCTCGACCGGTACCTCCAGCCGGTGCCGGCCGGCGTGCCGGGCGAGCTGTTCATCTCCGGCTCCGGTCTGGCGCGTGGCTACCTGGACCGTCCCGACCTGACCAGTGAGCGGTTCGTCGCCGATCCGTACGGGGGGTCCGGCGAGCGGATGTACCGCACGGGCGACCTGGTCCGCTACAACGCGGCGGGCGAACTGGAGTACCTGGCCCGCGCCGACGACCAGGTCAAGATCCGCGGCTTCCGGGTGGAGCCGGCCGAGATCGAGACGGTCCTGTCCACGCGCCCGGAGCTGGCCCAGGCCGCCGTGGTCGTCCGCGAGGACCGGCCCGGCGACCGGCGCCTGGTCGGCTACGTGGTGGCCGCGGAGGGCCGGGACGGCGAGGTGGACCCGGACGCGCTGCGTGCCTTCTGCCGCCAGGCGCTGCCGGACTACATGGTGCCGTCGGCGTTCGTGGTCCTCGCCGCCCTGCCGCTGACCGTCAACGGCAAACTGGACCGCAAGGCGCTGCCCGCGCCCGACTACGGGGCGGCGTCCACCGGGCGGGGTGCCCGCACCCCTGCCGAGGAGCTGCTGTGCACGCTCTTCGCCGAGGTGCTCGGCCTGTCCGCGGTGGGCGTCGACGACGGGTTCTTCGATCTGGGCGGCGACAGCATCCTGTCCATCCAGCTCGTCAGCCGGGCCCGCGCCGCCGGACTCGCCCTCGCCGTCCGCGACGTCTTCGAGCACCAGTCGACGGCCGGGCTGGCCGCCGCGCTGGCGGACCGGGACGGCGCCGCTTCCGTTCCGGAGGCCGAAGAGGTGCCGCCGTACGGTCCCGCCCCGCTGACCCCCGTGATGGCGCGTACAGCCGAACTTGGTCTGGGCGGCGACGACTTCAACCAGTCGGTCGTGGTGTCCCTGCCGCCCGCGGTGGACCGGGACCGGCTCGTCCCGGCCCTGCAACGCGTGCTCGACCACCATGACGCCCTGCGCCTGCGCGTCCTGCCCGACGGGAGCACGGAGGTACGCGCCCCGGGCAGTGTGCCGGCCGCGGACGTCCTGCGCGTCGTCACGCGGGCCCCGGGCACCACCGGCGAGGAGCGCGACGCCCTGCTCGCGGAGGCGGCGTGCGCCGCACGGGACCGCCTCGCACCGGCCGAGGGCCGCATGTTCCAGGCGGTCCTGGTCGACAGTACGGGCGGTACGGACGGCACATCCGGCACGGACGGCGTGCTGATCCTGGTCGCCCACCACCTGGTGGTCGACTCGGTGACGTGGAGCATCGTCGTACCGGACCTCGCCGCGGCCTACCGGGGCGAGGAGCCCGCCCCGGTGGGCACCTCCTGGCGGCAGTGGGCCACCTCCCTGCAACGGCTGGCCACCGACCCCCGCGTCGAGGCGGAGACCGCCCACTGGGAGCACACGCTCACCGGGGCGGGCACCCTGCGCCTGGACCGCGGACGCGATCTCCAGGGCGACGCCGGACGCATCGGCCTCGACCTGGCCCCGCACACGACCGAGGCCCTGCTCACGCGGGTGCCGGGAGGCGTCAACGCGAGCGTGCACGACGTCCTGCTGACGGCCTTCGCGTTCGCCGTCGCCGGGTGGCGGCGCGGGCGGGGCGAGGACCCGGACGCGCCCGTCGTGCTCGACCTGGAGAGCCACGGCCGGCACGAGGAGGCGCTGCCGGGCGCCGAACTCAGCCGCACGGCGGGCTGGTTCACGGCCCTGCACCCGGTGCGGCTGGCCCCGGACATCGCCGACTGGGCCCGGCTGCACCAAGACGGCGACGCGCTCCGGGACGGCCTCAAGCAGGTGAAGGAGCAGCTGCGCGCCGTACCGGGCGACGGCCTCGGCTACGGCCTGCTGCGCCACCTCAACCCCACCGCCGGGTCCCGGCTCGCGCGCCTCCCCGAGCCCGACTTCGGCTTCAACTACCTGGGCCGCCGGGTCACCCCGGCCACCGGCTCCCGGGAGCCGTGGACCGTGACGGGCGGCGGTCTCGCCGCCTCTCGGCCCTCGGCGCCGATGGCCCACGCGGTGGAGCTGAGCGCCGTCGTCCACGAGGGGGCGGACGGCCCCCGACTGCGCGCGGAGTGGACCTACGCACGCCGCCTGGTCCCCGATCACGACGCCCGCCGCCTGGCCGAGCAATGGTTCCGGGCGCTGGAAGCCCTGGTGGAGCAGGCCGGCCGGACCGGCACCGGCGGCCTGACCCCGTCCGACGTGACCCTCGGCTCGCTCAGCCAGTCCGAGATCGAGGAATTCGAGTCCGACCTTGAGTCCGAGTGGGAGATTGAGCAGTGAGCCAGCAACCGACCCGTGCGCGCGGCAAGATCGAGGACATCCTTCCGCTCTCCCCGCTGCAAGAGGGCTTCGTGTTCCTCGGGCTGCTGCACACCGAGGGGCCCGACCTCTACATCGGCCAGGTGGCCTTCGACCTGGAGGGCCCCTTCGACGGCGCCCGGATGCGCGCGGCGGCCGGGGCCCTGCTGCGCCGCCACGCCAACCTGCGCGCAGGGTTCCGGCAGCGCAAGAACGGGGCCTGGGCCCAACTGGTCCTGCGCGAGGTCGACCTGCCGTGGCAGGACACCGACCTGAGCACGCTTCCCGAGGAGGAGCGCCGGGCGGAGGCCGACCGGCTCGCCGCCGCCGACCGTGCCCGCCGGTTCGACCTGGGCCGGCCCCCGCTGCTGCGCTTCACCGCGATCCGGCTGTCCGCAGACCGCGTCCGGCTGGTGATGACCAACCACCACATCGTGCTGGACGGCTGGTCCATGCCGGTCCTGCTGCGCGAACTCATGGCGCTCTACGCCGCCGAGGGTGATCCCTCCGCGCTCCCCCGGGTCCGCCCCTACCGCGACTACCTGACCTGGCTCGGCGCCCGCGACCGGGACGCCGCCCGGGAGGCCTGGCAGCGGTCCCTGTCCGGGCTCGACGAGGCCACCCTCCTCGCCCCGGACGCCGGCCCGGCGTCGACCGCTCCCTCGCAGGTGTCCTTCACCGTGGACTCCGAGGTCAGCGGCGCGCTGTCGGCCTGGGCGCGCGGTCGGGGCGTGACCATGAACACGGTCGTCCAGGGCGCCTGGGCCCTCGCGCTGGCCCAGGCCACCGGACGCGACGACGTCGTCTTCGGCGCCACCGTCTCCGGCCGCCCGCCCGAGCTGCCCGGCGTCGAGTCCATGATCGGCCTGTTCATCAACACCCTGCCCGTCCGCGCCCGCCTCGACCAGGCCGAACCCCTCGGCGACTTCTTCCGCCGCCTCCAGGGGGAACAGGCCCGCCTCCTGGACCACCAGTGGCCCGGACTCGCCGACATCCAGCACTGGGCCGGACACGGCGAACTCTTCGACACCGCCATGGTCTTCCAGAACTACCCGGTCTGGGAGGGAGACCTCACCACGTCCACCGACCCGGACCGGCTCCAGGTCGCCTCGGCCGACATCAAGGGCGGCACGCACTTCGCCGTCAACGTCGTCGCGACGATGCGCGGCGCCGAACTGTCCTTCCGCGTCGACTACCGCCCCGACCTCTACGACGAGGCGTACGCCCGCGACTTCGGCCGACGGATGCTGCGGGTACTGGAGACCCTGATCTCCGACCCGGACCGTCCCGTGGCCCACCTGGACACCCTCGACCCGGCCACGCGGGAACGGGTCCTGGCGGAGTGGAACGGGGCTCCGACCGAGCTTCCCGGGACACCGCTGCACGAACTGATCAGCGCGCAGGCCCGATTGACGCCGGACGCCGTGGCGATCGTGTGCGGGGAGACCTCCCTGACCTACGCCGAACTGGACGGGCGCGCCAACCAGCTCGCCCGGCACCTGATCGAAGAGGGCCTTGGGGCCGAGGACTTCGTGGCGATCGCGCTGGCCAAGTCGCTGGACGCGGTGATCAGCATGCTCGCCGTACTCAAGGCCGGCGCGGCCTACCTGCCCATCGACCCGGACTACCCCGCCGAGCGCATCAGCTACATGCTCGACGACGCCCGGCCCGCGCTCACCCTCAGGGAACCCATACCGGCTGCCGCATACGGTCACCGGCCCACCGGCGACATCACGGACGCGGAACGACGGACCCCCTGGTCAGCACGCCATGCCGCCTACATGATCTACACCTCCGGCTCGACCGGCCGGCCCAAGGGCGTCGTCATCGAACACCACGCCCTGGCCACCTACCTCCACCGCGCCCGCAACACCTACACCGCCATGACCGGCGTGACCGTCCTCCACTCACCCCTGGCCTTCGACCTCACCATCACCGCCCTGTGGACACCCCTCACCAGCGGCGGAACGGTCCACCTGACCAGTCTGGAGGAAGCTGAGGTCCAGCCCAGCCTGATCAAGGCCACCCCCAGCCACCTCCCGCTGCTGACCAACCTGCCGGACACGGCGTCCCCGTCCCACACCCTCATCCTCGGCGGCGAAGCCCTCCACACCGACCAGCTGACCGACTGGCGGACCCAACACCCCCACGTCCAGATCATCAACGCCTACGGCCCCACCGAATCCACCGTCAACATCACCGATCACCGCCTCGACGGCACGGAAGAAGGCCCCGTCCCCATCGGACGGCCGTTCGCCAACACCCAGGTCTACGTCCTGGATTCGGCCCTGCGGCCCGTCGCCCCCGGCGTCTCCGGCGAGCTGTACCTCGCAGGCGAGCAGCTGGCCCGCGGCTACCTCGGCCGCTCCGCCCTCACCGCCGAACGCTTCACCGCCAACCCCCACAGCAGCATCCCCGGCGCCCGCATGTACCGCACCGGCGACCTCGCCCACTGGAACCACCACGGCCA
>NZ_JBIAVA010000032.1:0-8699 GCF_042893535.1 Streptomyces sp. NPDC001599 | reverse complement strand
TGCGGCGGCCTTGCTGAGGTTCGCGGCTTCGCGTTGGCCCCGGTCGTACTGGACGCAAGCATTCAGCAGGAACAGCCATCCGGTGTCAACGAGTAGCTCCTGGTGCTGGCGGAGCGTCATGCGGGATTCGAGCTGCTTCGTGACGTAGTGCAGCCCGCTCCGGGTGCGCTCGTGCAAGTAGTCGGCATCGGCGTACGGGTATGCACGGGCGAGTTGGTCAATGCCCTGTTCGATCGACTCCAGGGCGGCACTGTTGATATCGGACATCTCCGTACGCCGGAGCATCTCGGCGACGTCCCAGAGTCCGGCTCCGCCCTGCGCAATCAAAGCACTGGGATCCTCCGTGCGGGTCGCTGTGGCCGGGCGTTCTAGTTCCCAAGGCCGGGGGGCGACCCCTGCGAGGTGACCCGGAATCCGTAGGCCGTCGATGACTTCCAGCACCTTGTGGAACTGGGTGATCCGTGGCCGGACGCCCTTTCCCTCGGTCTCCGGCCTGGCCATCTTTCCGATGTGCTCACGCTTGTAGCCGACGGCCTCGGCGATCTTGGCGAAACTGATGTGGCCGTGGAGTCTGGCGAGTCTGAAGACCTCGCCGAAGTCGTGGTTGGCGATGGCTGACCGCACGTCTGCGCGTTCAAGCACGTGCGGCGGCAGAGCCGCCGGTGTCGGTGCAGCTTCGGTCATCTCACTTCCCCATCGTGATTGACCTGACGTGTGTTCTCGTCTGATCCGCTCTTTCGATCTTCACTTACGCCCTGCTCGCGAGTGTACCCACGAGGGGGGTCCCCGAGAGGGGGGAGCGACAGAGGGCCGCAGAGATGCACTCTCGGGTCACCCTGCCGGGACGGCCTCGGCAGACGTGACCTGACGGGACCGTGTCATGGACGCGAGAAGAGCGCGGGCACATGAGTACTTAGCCGAGGAACTGGACGCTTACGCCCACTGGTACGTGGCGCCGGCACCCTCCTCTGGCGGGCACTTCCTGACGCTGACCCTCTTCGCCGAGTGCGGCAATGCTGCGGGCGCCGCGCGGGGACAGACCGCGGAATTCCTTCGGGGCGCGGGTGCGGATGACGTGGTGGACGATGCCCGACTGATCGTCTCAGAGCTGGTCGGGAACGTGGTGAACCACGCAGTGCCCGAACGCTCCCTCTCACGCCCTGGTGGCTCCCGGCGCATCGACGTCGAGTTCAAGATGTGGCCGAAGTGGCTGTTCATCGGCGTCGCGGACGAGGACTCGACGCCCCCGCTGCTGCCGTTGGGCGACACGTTCTCACCCGAGCTGTTGGGCCCGCTGTCTGAGGCGGTGTTGCCGGACAGCGGCCGGGGGCTGCTCATCGTCCAGCGCTTGGCGGCGGCGGTCTGGTGGACGCCGAAAGACGGGGGCGGCAAAACCGTGTGGTGCCGACTCGACCTCGACGGCGCATCTGGGGGCGCGTCGTCGTAATGATCTCTGGCTGCCGTATCGCTTGTCGCTCTTGAGTGGGCGGTAGCCGGGGGCTGGAGGTGCTGCCTCCGGCGGGAAGCGCGGTTCCTGGGACGGTCGGCTGAGTTCCCCACTCAGTCCACAGGGGCCGCGCTTCACAACCCAAGAAAGAGACCGGGCCACCCACTGCCCTGGAAAGCGAACGGGTGGCCCGGTTGGGGAACGCGAAGATCCCCGGTGCCTCATGGTACCGGGGTCTTTGTGCTGTGCATCTGCCCTGGACCAAAGAGAGTTGACGGACAGTTACCTACATGGGCAGAGGTGGACACTGTGACTGGCGCGGGCGAGAGCTGGCTGCGTGACGGGCTCGATGGCGTTGCGGGTGTGGAGTCGGTTCTGTGGGTGCGTGGGGTCGATTACGTCGGGGGCTGGCGGTCGGCGCGTGAGTCTGCCGATCGGCTGAATCGGGCGCTCCTGGGTGCGGGCTTCGAGCTGTCGGCGGTGCGGGCGGTGGCGTCGGCGGATGAAAGTGGGCGCGGTGTGGTGCGTGTGACGGGCTGGCCGGAGACGGCGGATCGGCTCGCCGCGCTCCTGGAGGCGCTGACTGATCACGACGGCTGCGCGTGGTGATGGGCGCGTCGGCTGAGCGGTGCGGGTGGGCACGTCGTCGGGTGGAGAGACTTTGGGCGGGAGCTGCCATGGGGCGAGTGAACAGGGGGCCTTACGCTCGCCCGGCGAATCGGGCAGGCACTGGTCCTGCCCGCGTTTGTGCCCGATGGGCCCCCTGTTCTTCGAGGCTCGCCCCATGGTGGCTGCCTAAAGTCTCGGAACCCGGCGACCCCCAGCCGACCACGCCTCAGCCTTCGGCGTGCGGGTGTCGCCTCGGCTCCTCAACCGTGCTGCGGTGTGGGGCGTCGGGCGATCGGGCGGGACCGGCGGTCACGCCGCACGCCCGGCCGGGGCGGCCGGGCGCCCCGGCGCGCCGCAGGCGCGCCCTTGAGGAAGTGAAGGTGGTTTCGACCGATCATCGTTGCCGGTCAGGTCTGGCGGCGTCGGGTGGGCTGCTTGTCGGCGGTGATCCGGTACGCGGCTTCGGCGCGGTCGGCGCCGATGCGGAGTCCTTCGAGGATCAGCGGGCGGTCGTCGGTGCCGTGCGTGATGCGGGACAGGTGCAGGATCGGCGTCGCGTCCGGGAGCTGGAGCGTGGCGCGCTCGTCGGGCACCGGCATGCGGGCGCGTACCGTCTCCGACCACCACAGCTTGTGACCGGCCTTGGCCAAGACGGCGTAGACGGCTGTCGGCTGCTGGCCAGGCTCCTCGGCGAGTGCCGGCACACTCTCAGCGACCTCGAAGGGGATCAGCGTCCGGTGCATCGCACGGGTGCCCGTGGCGGCGTCGGACAGGAGGCGGTCACAGCCGAACAGCTCCTCTTCCTCGCCCAGACCGAGGAGCTGCCCGGTCGCCTTCGTCGCGCGGGTGCGGTGCACGCTCGGTTCCTCGGCCTCGTCCCAGATGTCGCCGCCGGGCATGACGAATGTCCCGCCGGGGGCGTGCTGGATGCGGCGGTCAAGGGCGAGCGTGGGGTGGCCGTCGGCGCGTACGAAGCTGCCCTTGCCGTGCCGGACATCGACCAGACCTTCCGCGCGCAGTGCTGCGATGGCGTTGCGGACGGTGGGGCGGGAGACCTGGTAGCGGGCCATGAGCTGGGCTTCGGACGGCAGCAGGGACTCGGGGGCGAACTCGCCCGACAGGATCGCTTCCCGGATGGCGGCGGCTACCTGTTGGTAGAGGGCTCCGGGGCGCTGGATCTCCGTCATCTCGGCATCTCCGGTCTGGTGTCGTAGGCACGTCGCACGCGCGACATCACTCGTCAGCATAAGTACTTGCACTCTCGCCGTACAGAACCCCATAGTCATAACTCGTAAGGACAAGTGACGTCCGAATGGGTCGGATGTCCTCGACGGCCAGGGAGGCCACAGAAATGCAGTCCATTCCCGTGGACACGACGCGGCTCGGCGTACTGCGCTGCGCCATCGCGCCGGAAGCAAAGCTCAGCAACCCCGAGACACAGGAGGTGAAGAAGGACCGGGACGGCAACCCGGTCTACACCGTCGCCGTGACCGTGCGGCAGGACCGGCGGCGGATCTCCGTCATCGAGATCGCCGTGAGCGGCGAACCCAAGGGCATCCAAGAGGGCCAGATCGTCAAGGTCACCGGCCTGACCGCGTTCGCCTGGGCGATGGGCGACCGGCACGGCATCAGCTTCCGCGCCGACGCCATCACCCCCGTACCCGCCACCGCGACGGCGCACGGCAAGGGTGGTGATGCCTGATGGGACCCCTACTCCTCGCCTTCGTCCTCGCCGTGCTGGCGTGGCTGCTGGTCGTCGGTGACCTGGTGCGCCGGCACCGTCCGGCCTGGCACTGGTACCTCACCGGATACCCGGCGGCGGCCTGGCGGGTGGTGTTCACCTGGCGCCGGGTCGCCCTGCTCAACGACCTCGCCGTAACCCGGCTCCCCGCGCGGACGCTGGTCGGGCATCTGCTGGTCAAGGGCGACCCGGTGCGGCCGGTGGCTCCGCGGATCTCCTTCCCGCGCGCCACCCGCATGGGGCTGAGCGTGGTGGTGCGGCTGCATGCGGGTCAGACCCCGGCCACCTACATGCAGGCGGCTGACGCGCTGGTCCACGCGTGGAAGGTCCACGCGGTCCGGGTGACCTCGCCGGAACGCGGCCTCGTGCTGCTGACCGCCACGGCCACAGACCCGCTGGAGCGGCCCGGGTTAGCCAGCGCCCCGGCGGAACTGCTCTCCGCTCTCATCGGCGCGCTGGAGACGGGCGGGGCGTGGGTGATGAACCTGCGCCTGGTCCCGCACTGGCTCATCGTCGGGGCCACCCGCTCGGGCAAGTCCACCCTGCTGGCCCGGCTCATCACCCAACTCGCACCCCAACCCGTCGCCCTGGTCGGCATCGACTGCAAGGGCGGCATGGAACTCGGCCTCTTCACCGACCGGCTGAGCGCGCTGGCGACCTGCCGTCGTGAAGCGGTGGCCGTGCTGACCGCCTTGGTGGTCGACATGCAGGACCGCATGAACGCCTGCCGCACGGCCGGGGTGCGCTCGATTTGGGAGCTGCCGGATCAGCTCCGTCCGGTGCCGGTCGTGGTTCTGGTGGACGAGATCGCGGAGCTGTACCTGTCTGACGGCACTCGCCAGAGCAAGGCGGAAGCGGAGCAGTGCTCCACGCTCCTGCTGCGGCTGGCGCAGCTCGGCGCCGCGCTCGGCCTGCACCTGGTCGTGGCCGGCCAACGCGTCGGCTCCGACCTCGGCCCCGGCGTCACCGCCCTGCGCGCCCAGCTCGGCGGCCGGATCTGCCACCGCGTCAACGACCCCGGCACCGCCGAAATGACCCTCGGCGACCTCAACAAGGACGCCGTAACCGTCGCTCAAGCCATCACGGCCCAGGAACGCGGCGTGGCTGTCTGCACTGGATCTGACGGCGGCTGGGCGCGTGCCCGCTCCCACCTCACCCCGACCGATGAGGCCGTGGCCACGGCCCGGAAGCACTCCGGTATGACCCCCGAACTCCCGGCCATAGAGCGCGCCCTGGTGGCGCTGGAAGGAGACGGCAAGTGATCAGCGAAGGTACGGCGTTCACGTTCGCGGTGGTCTTCGGGATCATCACCGTCCTACTCGTCCGCTCCCGCGACGTACGCGGCTGGGAAGCGGTCTGCGTCGGCCTCTTCGGCCTCTACCTCGGACAGACCCCCGTCCTGTTCACCATCCATGGCCTCGTCACCTGGGTCACCAGCGGCTTCTCCCACACCTGAGAGACAAGGACCCATCGCATGAGCATGCGCCGCGTGAGGTGCCCCCACTGCAAGGGCGACGGAGCCCGCAAAACCTGGACCGGACGACTGCGCCGCTGCCGCGTCTGCCGGGGCACCGGCACCATCCGCTAACCCCACCGCCCACGACCAACGCGATCGGGAGTGATCCCCATGAACGACGACGTGCCACCACCCACCATCCCGGCCGCTGCGGCGGCCCACCCCGGAAGGTCACCACCATCACCCCGCACCCCACCACCCCGGCTGACCGGCGCGCCGCCCTCGACCGCGCGGCGCGCCTGCGTCACCTCCCCGAAGCAGACCGAGACGCCCTCCGCATCGCCCAAGACCCCGACTTCCCCCGCTGGCTGCAACAGGTCACCCAAACCGGCGGCTGCGCCCACCCCGTCCACCTCTCCGGCCACACCACCACCCTCGACGGCGCAACCGGCGAGATCCTCCACCACTACGACACCCGCAACGAACCCGGCGAACGCCTCCTCATCCGCTGCCGCAACCGCCGCGCCACCATCTGCCCCGCCTGCTCCCGCCTCCACGCCGGAGACACCTTCCACCTCGTCCGCGCGGGCCTCATCGGCGGCAAAAACATCCCAACCACGGTGCGCACGCGGCCTCGCCTCTTCGTCACCCTCACCGCCCCCTCCTTCGGACCGGTCCACCGCGCGGGCACAACGTGCCGCCCCCGCCGTGACGGCGGTGCCTGCGAGCACGGCCGTCCCCTTGGCTGCCACAGTGTCCACGCCCCGGCTGACCGGCTCGTCGGCCAACCTGTCTGCCCGGACTGCTACGACTACACCGGCCACGCTCTGTGGCACGCGCACGCTGCCAAGCTGTGGGACCGGTTCGTCATCGACGTCCGCCGCCGCCTCGCCTCCTCGGCAGGCATCGTGCAGTCCCGGTTCGCCCGCCACGCGCGCTTGTCCTTCGCCCGCATCGCCGAGTACCAAAAGCGGGCGGCCGTCCACGTGCACGCCGTTGTCCGCCTCGACGGCCCGGACGGACCCACCGACGAACCCCCGCCTTGGGGCACCCCGGACCGGCTCACCCGTGCCGTGCACGCGTCCGCCCAGCGGGTCACCGTCCACACTCCCTACAGCCCGGCCGTAGGGGAAGTGGAACTTTGCTGGGGCGCTCAGACCGACGTCCGCGTCCTGCACGCCGACGGTGACGGCCCCGACGACGACGCCGTGGCTGCGTACGTCGCGAAGTACGTCACCAAAGGCACCGACGAGACCGGCGCCGGCACCGACCACAAGGTCACCACCAGGGACGACATCGACACGGCACCCGTCAGCTCACACGTCCGCACCCTCATGCACACGTGCTGGAACCTCGGCGGCCTCCCCGAATACGCACCGCTACGCCTGCACACCTGGACCCACACGCTCGGCTACCGGGGCCACATCCTCACCAAATCTCGCGCCTACTCCACTACCTACGCCGCACTACGCGCCGAACGCGCCCACCAGCACGGCCACACCGACACCCCCGACACGATCACAGACGCGCACTGGCGCTACACCGGCTCCGGCCACACCCCCGGCGCCGCGCTCATCGCTGCCGGAGTCGCAGAGGACATCGCGCAGAACCGCGCTGCCGTACGAGACGCCGTAAGCGCTGGCGGTGGTGCTACCTGATCACCCACCCGTATGAGGCGAGTGCGGCAGAGCAAGAGGACGCAGCAGCTCGGGCGTGGATTGATCGGCAGCTAAGGGATGCTCCCCCACTCTCCGACGAACAGTTGCGGAGCGTGGGGGAGATTCTGGGGCTCAGCCTCACTCGGAGGTCTTCCACACGGGCTTGAGCAGGTCTGGGTCGAACGTCTTGTTGCCCTTCCCACCAGGTAGAGCGATCACCGCGCTCAGTACCTTCTTCATCGCCTCGCGCTTCTGCGTGAGGGTCTTCGCGCCCCAAGACTTCCTGATGTCGGCCTCGGCTTCCTCGGCCTCCGCCTTCAGAGCCTCATGAGCCTTCTGGTCGCCCCTCAGTTCCTTGATCCGCCTTTCAAGAACGGGGAGGTTCCGGAAGAACGCCTCATCGTCGATGTCCGTGTCTTCGTCATCGTGCCACCGGCGTTCCAGCTCCCTGCGGCTTTGAAGAGCGCGCTCCAGCGCCTCGGCCTTGTCCCAGTCCGGCACGTCCTGAGCCTTGGTCGCTGCTTCCCGTTCCAGCTTGGCGATCACCAGTTCTTCGATGATCTTGTCTGTCTTGTCGCCGCGCTTGTAGGTCTTGTTGCAACCACCGTCCACGGTCTTCTTGCACATGTAGGCGTGGCGGTACTTGAGCCAGTCGTTCGCCTTGATGCCGATCATCTTGTTGTTGCAGACGGTGCCGTCCTCCAGGACGTTGCCGCACCGCAGGATGTTGGTCAGCAGGTACTTGTGGACCAGCCCACCACGCGGCGTACCCGTCCCCTGGCCCCGTTCCCTGATCTTCGCCGTGACGGCGAACCACTGCTTCGGCGTGATGATCGTTTCCCACTCGCCAACGATGGGCTGATCGTCACCGTCGCGGACAATCTCCCCCTTGATCTCTCGGTAACCGCAAAGGCGAGCGTTCACCAAGACCTGCTTGACCGTCTGGTACTGGAAGGGGTTCCCGCGACTCGTGATGAAGCCTGTCTCCTTCCAGCGACGCGTGATCTCTGAGATCGACGCCCCGGCGATCACATCGTGTACGGCCGTCCGGATGGCGTCGGCCTCGACCGGGCGCAGGGTCACCTTGTCGTCCTCCCATCCGAACGGACGCCACGCCGAAACGGACTGCCCGCGAATCGCCCGGCTGCGGTGGCTGTTCCGGCTCCTTCGCTGTTTCTTTCTCGTCTCGCTGAGGGACATGGCCACTCCCACAAGTCCCTTGATCTCGAACCCCTCGGCGTACAGGTCCTGGAGGCCGTTCGAGTCGTGGTAGACGCGTCCCTCCTGCGAGGTGAACGCCTTCAGATACCGCTCCCAGTCGCTCGGGCGCCGGTACAGGCGATCGTCGTTCACGGCCATGACGCCGTGGACCGGGTATCCCTCCGGCGTCGCACCCGCCGCAAGGTCGGCAAGCAGCTGCTCGAAGTCGTCGCGTACGACGCTCTCCTTGCTCGCGCTCTTGTCGTTGTCCGTGTAGCGGTAGACGACCAGCCACCCGAACCGCCGGGCGGCCTCGGACATGTCGCGGTGCTGGTCCTCGATGCCGTGCGCGTCCTTCACCCGGCCGTCGAACGAGATCCGCGCGTAGCAGACAACGCACTTCAGGTTGGGATCGGCGGCGAGCATGCTGCGTACTTCCTCGACAGACGGCACGTCCGCCGGCACGCCTCGCAGCTTGCTGATCACCTCTTCGCGCTTGCCCACGATGTTCCCCCTCGGTCCAAGTACGGGCTCTGGTACGACCGTAGTCCATGTGCCGCTTCTAATAATGCTCTTCTCGATGAAGAT
>NZ_JBIAVA010000031.1:0-41743 GCF_042893535.1 Streptomyces sp. NPDC001599 | reverse complement strand
TGGCCGTGGTGGTTCCAGTGGGCGAGGTCGCCGGTGCGGTACATGCGGGCGCCGGGGATGCTGCTGTGGGGGTTGGCGGTGAAGCGTTCGGCGGTCAGCGCGGAGCGGCCGAGGTAGCCGCGGGCGAGCTGTTCACCGGCGAGGTACAGCTCGCCGGTGACGCCGGGGGCGACGGGCCGCAGGGCCGAATCCAGGACGTAGACCTGAGTGTTGGCGAAGGGCCGCCCGATGGGGACGGGGCCGTCAGGGATGTCCTCGCTTACGTGGTGGTCGGTGATGTTGACGGTGGATTCGGTGGGGCCGTAGGCGTTGATGATCTGGACGCCGGGGTGCTGGGTCCGCCAGGTGGCGAGGTGGTCGGTGTGGAGGGCTTCGCCGCCGAGGATGAGGGTGTGGGACGGGGATGCCGTCTCGGGGAGTGTGGTGAGCAGGGGGAGGTGGCTGGGGGTGGCCTTGATCAGGCTGGGCTGGACCTCAGCTTCCTCCAGGCTGGTGAGGTGGACCGTTCCGCCGCTGGTGAGGGGTGTCCACAGGGCGGTGATGGTGAGGTCGAACGCCAGGGGTGAGTGGAGGACGGTCACGCCGGTCATGGCGGAGTACGTCGTGCGGGCGCGGTGGAGGTAGGTGGCCAGGGCGTGGTGTTCGATGACGACGCCCTTGGGCCGTCCGGTCGAGCCGGAGGTGTAGATCATGTAGGCGGCGTGCCGGGCTGACCACGGGCTACGACGCTCCGCGTCCGTGAGCGGACCGTCGGGACGGCTCGCATACGCAGCGGGGTCCACCGGCTCGGTGAGGGTCAGGGCGGGCCGGGCGTCGTCGAGCATGTAGCTGATGCGCTCGGCGGGGTAGTCCGGGTCGATGGGCAGGTAGGCCGCGCCGGTCTTGAGTACGGCGAGCATGCTGATCACCGCGTCCAGTGACTTGGCCAGCGCGATCGCCACGAAGTCCTCGGCCCCAAGGCCCTCTTCGATCAGGTGCCGGGCGAGTTGGTTGGCGCGCCCGTCCAGTTCGGCGTAGGTCAGGGAGGTCTCCCCGCACACCACCGCCACGGCGTCCGGCGTCAATCGGGCCTGCCCGTCGATCAGTTCGTGCAGCGGCGTTCCGGGAAGCTCGGTCGGAGCCCCGTTCCACTCCACCAGGACCCGCTCCCGCTCGACCGCGTCCATCAGGTCGACGGCACCGATCGGCCGGTCCGGGGTCGTGGTGACGGCCTCCAGCACCCGCAGGAACCGGTCCGCGATCGCCTGGGCGGACAGGCGGTCGAGAAGTTCCGTACTGAAGTCCAGCGCCGCGTCGATGCCTTGTGGACGGCGAGACGTGTCGAAGGACTCCGCGAACCCGAAGGAGAGGTCGAACTTCGACGAGGTCCGCTGGACCTCCCGGAGCGCGACGGTGAGCCCGGGAAGCTCGGAGATGTCCTTCAGCGCGCCCTCGTGGTCGGTGTTGTTGAAGGTCAGCAGGACCTGGAAGAGGGGGTGATGAGACAGCGTACGGGCCGGGTTCAGCGCCTCGACCAGTCGCTCGAAGGGGAGGTCCTGGTGCGCGTAGGCGGCCAGGTCGGTGTCCCGCACCCGGTCGAGGAGCCGGCGGAAGGTCGGATCACCGGACGTGTCCGTGCGGAGGACCAGCGTGTTGATGAAGAGCCCGATCAGGTCGTCGGCGGCGTCGTCGGTGCGTCCGGCGACGGGGGTGCCGATCGGGATGTCCTCACCGGCGCCGAGACGGGTGAGCAGGACGGCGACCGCCGCCTGGATCACCATGAACGTACTGGTGTTGGTGGCGCGCGCCAGCTCCGTCAGCCGCGTGTGCAGCTCCGTCGGCACGGTGAACGGAACACGGTCCCCCGAGTACCCCGCGACTGCCGGTCGGGGCCGATCGGTGGGGAGGTCAAGCTGTTCGGGCAGGCCGGCGAGCTGCTGTTTCCAGTAGGCGAGTTGTTTGCCGGCGAGGGTGTCGGGGTCGGTGTCGTCGCCGAGGATGTCCTGCTGCCACAGGGCGTAGTCGGCGTACTGGACGGGGAGGGGCTGCCAGGTGGGCGCCTCGCTGCGGGCACGGGCCGCGTAGGCGGCCGTGAGGTCCTGGGCCAGCGGGGCCCGGGACCAGGCGTCACTGGCGATGTGGTGGATGAGGAGCAGCAGCACGTGCTCCTGCTCCGACACCCGGAACAGCGACGTACGCGCCGGAAGTTCCTGCGCGAGGTCGAAGCAGTGGCCCACGGCTTCGTCGAGCCGGTCGCCGATCTCCTCCTCGGCCACGTCGACGACGGTGAAGGGCGTCGAGGCGGCCTCCACGGGCAGCACGATCTGATACGCGCCCCGTTCGTCCTCGGTGAAGACCGTCCGCAGACTCTCGTGCCGGGCGACGACGTCACCGATCGCCGCGCGCAGCGCCTCCACGTCGAGCGCGCCGGCGAGCCGCAGCGTGAGCACGGTGTTGTAGGTCGCCGACGGTCCTTCGAGCTGGTGGAGGAACCAGAGGCGTTGCTGGGCGTAGGAGAGCGGGATGCGCTCCGGGCGCGGCCTCGCGGTGAGCGCGGTACGGACGGTGCCCGACGCGTCGAGGGCCTCCGCGAGACCCGCCACGGTCGGCGCCTCGAAGAGCTGCCGGATGGACAGTTCGACGCCGAGTGCGGTGCGGGTTCGGGAGACGAGTCGGGTGGCGAGGAGGGAGTGTCCGCCGAGGTCGAAGAAGTTGTCGTCGATGGTGACGTGGTCGACGCCGAGGACTTCGGCGAAGAGGGTGCAGAGGATTTCTTCGCGGGGGGTGCGGGGGGTTCGTCCGGCGGTGGATGCCGTGTAGGCGGGTGCGGGGAGGGCGGTGCGGTCGAGTTTGCCGTTGGGGGTGAGGGGGAGGGCGTCGAGGGTGACGTAGGCGGAGGGGCGCATGTAGTCGGGGAGTGCGCTGGCCAGTGCGTCCCGGACGGTGCTGTCGTCGTATCCGGTGGATGTGACGAGGTAGGCGACGAGGCGTTGGTCGCCGGGGGTGTCTTCGCGGAGTTGGACGGTGGCCTGGGTGATGCCCGGTTGTGCGGTGAGGGTGGTTTCGATCTCGCCCAGTTCGATGCGGTGGCCGCGCAGCTTTACCTGGTGGTCGGCGCGTCCGTCGTAGGTGAGGTGGCCGTGGTATTTCCAGTGGGCGAGGTCGCCGGTGCGGTACATGCGGGCGCCGGGGATGCTGCTGTGGGGGTTGGCGGTGAAGCGTTCGGCGGTCAGCGCGGGGCGGCCGAGGTAGCCGCGGGCCAGCTGCTCGCCTGCGAGGTACAGCTCTCCCGTGACGCCGGGGGCGACGGGTCGCAGGGCCGAATCCAGGACGTAGACCTGGGTGTTGGTGAAGGGGCGTCCGATGGGGACGGGGCCTTCCTCCGTGCCGTCGAGGCGGTGGTCGGTGATGTTGACGGTGGATTCGGTGGGGCCGTAGGCGTTGATGATCTGGACGTGGGGGTGCTGGGTCCGCCAGTCGGCCAGCTGGTCCGTGTGGAGGGCTTCGCCACCCAGGATGAGGGTGTCGGACGGGGACGCCGTGTCCGGCAGGTTGGTCAGCAGGGGGAGGTGGCTGGGGGTCGCCTTGATCAGGCTGGGCTGGACCTCAGCTTCCTCCAGGCTGGTCAGGTGGACCGTGCCGCCACTCGTGAGGGGTGTCCACAGGGCGGTGATGGTGAGGTCGAACGCCAGGGGCGAGTGCAGGACGGTCACGCCGGTCATGGCGGTGTAGGTGTTGCGGGCGCGGTGGAGGTAGGTGGCCAGGGCGTGGTGTTCGATGACGACGCCCTTGGGCCGTCCGGTCGAGCCGGAGGTGTAGATCATGTAGGCCGCGTGCCGCGCCGACCACGGGCTACGACGCTCCTCATCCGTGACTGCCGCGACGGAGTGACCCGCATACCGCTCCACGGCTATCGGCTCGGTGAGGGTCAGGGCGGGCGTGGCGTCGTCGAGCATGTAGCTGATGCGCTCGGCGGGGTAGTCCGGGTCGATGGGCAGGTAGGCCGCGCCGGTCTTGAGTACGGCGAGCATGCTGGTGACGGCGTCCAGCGACTTGGGCAGTGCGATCGCCACGAAGTCCTCGGCGCCCAGCCCCTCTTCGATCAGGTGCCGGGCGAGCTGGTTGGCGCGCCCGTCCAGTTCGGCGTAGGTCAGGGAGGTCTCCCCGCACACCACCGCCACGGCGTCCGGCGTCAATCGGGCCTGCGCGCTGATCAGTTCGTGCAGCGGCGTTCCGGGAAGCTCGGTCGGCGCTCCGTTCCACTCCACCAGGACCCGCTCCCGCGTGGCCGGGTCGAGGGTGTCCAGGTGGGCCACGGGACGGTCCGAGTCGGTGGCCAGTGCTTCCAGGACCCGCAGCATCCGGTCCGCCAGCGAGCGGACCAGGTCGCCGGCGCAGGTGTCCGCGCGGTAGTCGAGGCGCAGCCGCAGGTCGTCGTCGCGGGTGTGGGCGACCAGGTTGACGGCGAAGTCCGTGCTCTCGACCGCGTCGAAACCGGCCACCCGCAGTCCGTCGAGCTGGCGGCTCGTCGTGTCGGCGCTCACCGGGTAGTTCTGGAAGACCATGGCGGTGTCGAAGAGTTCGCCGTGTCCGGCCCAGTGCTGGATGTCGGCGAGTCCGGGCCACTGGTGGTCCAGGAGGCGGGCCTGTTCACCCTGGAGGCGACGGAAGAAGTCGCCGAGGGGTTCGGCCTGGTCGAGGCGGGCGCGGACGGGCAGGGTGTTGATGAACAGGCCGATCATGGATTCGACGCCGGGCAGCTCGGGCGGGCGGCCGGAGACGGTGGCGCCGAAGACGACGTCGTCGCGTCCGGTGGCCTGGGCCAGCGCGAGGGCCCAGGCGCCCTGGACGACCGTGTTCATGGTCACGCCCCGACCCCGCGCCCAGGCCGACAGCGCCGCAGTGGCCTCGCGGTCCAGGCCGAACGGGATGCTCAGCGGCGCCGCCTCGGCGGGGCCGGCGTCCGGGGCGAGGAGGGTGGCCTCGTCGAGCCCGGACAGGGACCGCTGCCAGGCGTCCCGGGCGGCGTCCCGGTCGCGGGCGCCGAGCCAGGCCAGGTGGTCGCGGTACGGGCGGACCGGGGGCAGGCTCACGGGGTCGCCGCCGGAGACGTACAGCTCGGTGAGTTCCTGCCAGAGCAGGGGCATGGACCAGCCGTCGAGCAGGATGTGGTGGTTGGTCATCACCAGCCGGACGCGGTCGGCGGACAGCCGGATCGCGGTGAAGCGCAGCAGCGGCGGGCTGGTGAGGTCGAAGCGGCGTTCGCGGTCCCCGGCCGCCAGCCGTCGGGCCTCCGCGTCCCGTTCCGCCTCGGCGCGGTCGGTCAGGTCGCACTCCCGCCAGTCCGGTTCGAGCTCGGCGGGCACCACCTGCACCCACGCGCCGGACGACGTCTGCCGGAACCCGGCCCGCAGGTTGGCGTGGCGGCGCAGCAGGGCCCCGGCCGCCGCGCGCATCCGGGTGCCGTCGAACGCGCCCTCCAGGTCGAAGGCGAGCTGGCCGACGTAGACGTCGCGGGCGCTCTCGTCGTACAGGTTGAGGAAGAGGAATCCCTCCTGGAGGGGGGCGAGGGGCAGGATGTCCTGGAGGCCGGGGACTGTGTGCTCCAGGTCCTCGATCTCGTCCTGGGCGAGCGCCGGGTGAGCGATGTCGGAGGGGGTGAGGCCGCCCGCGCCGGGCTGCCGGGCCTCCTCGACGAGGCGGCGCAGCAGCCGGAACCAGGTGTCGGCCAGCCGCTGGGTGTCCTCGGGCTCCAGCGCGGTGCGGGAGTACGTCCAGCGTGCGCGCAGCCGGGTGCCGTCGGCGGTCTCCCGGGCGACGGCGTTCACGTCCACGGGGTGGGCCAGCGGCATGGCACCGTCGATACCGGCGACGTCGCCGCCCTCGATGGTCCAGGGGGCCTCGTCGCCGCCCTCCCGGCCGATCCGGCCGAGGTAGTTGAAGCCGAACTCGGGGAGGGGCAGCGCGGCGAGGAAGTCCCGGGTGCGGGGGTTCAGGTGGCGCAGCAGGCCGTAGCCGAGGCCGTCGCCCGGTACGGTGCGCAGCTGCTCCTTGACGGCCTTCAGCGCGCGCAGCGCCGATCCGTCACCGGAGGTGGTGCCGGTGGCAGGGGCCGTGGGCGGTGGTGTGAGGCGGACGGGGTACATCGACGTGAACCAGCCGGCCGTACGGCTGAGTTCGGCGCCCGGGACCGCCCCCTCGTGCCGGCCGTGGCTCTCCAGGTCGAGCACGACGGGGGTGTCGGGTGTTTCGGGGGCCTCGCCGCGCCCGCGCCGCCACGCGGCGACGGCCAGCGCGAAGGTGCTCAGGAACACGTCGTTGACCGTGGCGTGGCAGACGCCGGGGACCCAGGTGAGCAGGGCCTCGGTGGTGTCCGCGTCGAGTTCGGCGGTGATCTCGCCGGCGGTCGCGTGGGTGTCCCGCGCGGGATCCAGGCGGAGGGTGTGCGGGGTGTCGCCGAGGACCGAGTGCCAGTGGTCCAGCTCCTCCTCGGTCCGCGGCTGCCCGGCGAGGTCGGAGAGGGACAGGGCCCAGTGCCGCCACGGGGTGCCCACCGGGGCGAGGGTCTCGCCCGCGTAGGCGGCCGCCAGGTCGGGGACCAGGATGCGCCAGGTGACGCCGTCCATGACCAGGTGGTTGGCGACCAGGACGAGCAGCCCGTCCCGGTCGGCGCCCCGGTCGACCCAGACGGCCTGGAGCATGCGGCCGTCCGCCGGGGCCAGGCGGTCGCGGGCCGCCCGTGCCTGCTCGGTGACCGCCGAGCGCACGGCGGACTCGTCGAGGCGTACGGCGTCGAAGCGGACCAGGCAGTCGGCCGGTGTCACCGAGCCCGGCGGCGGGATCTCGATGGTCCAGTCGTCGGCCACCCGCATGCGCAGCGCGTCGTGCCGGTCGAGCACGGCCCGCAGGGCGGTGCCGAGCGCGTCGGGGTCGAGGGCGGCGGGCACGCGCAGGACCAGCGACTGGTTGAACGCGGCCAGGTCGGAGCCGAGACCGGCGAACCAGCCCATCATCGGGGTGCGCGGCGCGGGGCCGTCGGCGGGCACGTCGGAGTCCTGCGCCGCGCGGTCCCCGGCGGGTGCGGCGGCGGCCGACCGGGCGAGCAGCGCGGGCGTCTGGTGTTCGAAGACGTCCCGCACCGACAGGACCAGGCCCGCCGCGCGGGCGCGGGCGACGAGCTGGATGGAGAGGATGCTGTCCCCGCCCAGGTCGAAGAAGCCGTCGTCGACGCCGGCCGGCTCCACGCCGAGGATCTCGCCGAACAGCCCGGTCAGCAGCCGCTCGCGCGGGTCGCGGGCGGCCCGGCCGGAGGTGCGGGCGGAGTAGTCGGGGGCGGGCAGGGCCCTGCGGTCCAGCTTGCCGTTGAGGGTCAGCGGCAGCGCGTCCAGCACCACGAACGCGGTCGGGATCATGTGGTCGGGCAGGGTCTCGCGCAGTGCGGCGCGGAGTTCGGCGGTGTCCACGGCGCGGCCGGGCTCGGGCACGACGTAGGCGACCAGCCGCCGGTCGCCGGGCCGGTCCTCGCGGACGATCACGGCCGCCCGCGCCAGGTGCGGGCGTTCGGTGATGACCGCCTCGATCTCAGTGGGCTCGATCCGCAGGCCGCGGATCTTGACCTGGGTGTCGGCGCGCCCCAGGTACTCCAACTGGCCGTCGGGCCGCCAGCGGACCAGGTCGCCGGTGCGGTAGAGCCGACTGCCGGCCTCGCCGAAGGGGTTGGCCACGAACCGTTCGGCGGTCAGCGCGCGGCGGTCGTGGTAGCCGCGGGCCAGATGCGCTCCGGCCGCGTACAGCTCGCCGGGCACACCGGGCGGTACCGGGCGCAGCGCCGCGTCCAGCACGTACACGGCGCTGTTGGCGACGGGGGAGCCGATGGGCGGGACGAGGGGGCCGGACAGCGGGCCGCTCATGGTGGAGCAGACGGTGGTCTCGGTGGGACCGTAGGAGTTCAGCATCGTACGGCCCGGCGACCAGCGTTCCACCAGCTCGGGCGGGATGGCCTCGGCGCCCACGACGAGGGTCAGGCCGTCGGGCAGCGAGCCCGGCGGCAGGAGCCCGAGGACGGACGTGGTCAGGCTCAGGTGGGTCGCCGCGTGCCGGGTCGCCAGCTCGGCCAGTTCCGGTCCCGGCGTGGTCTCCGGCGGCGCCACGACCAGGGTGGCGCCGGTGAGCAGGCCCATCGCCAGCTCCCAGAACGAGGCGTCGAAGCTCGGGGAGAGGTGCTGGAGGATCCTGCTGCCCGGGCCGGCCGCGCAGTCGCGGGTGAAGATGTCCAGGAGGCCGGGCAGCCCGGTGTGGGTGACGACGACGCCCTTGGGGCGGCCGGTCGTTCCCGAGGTGTAGATCATGTACGCGGGGTGCTCGGGGCGCAGCGGTACCGGCCGGTCGGCGTCGGTGACGTCGTGGCCGGGGAGGGCGGCGAGGGTCGCTGCGGTCTCGGGGGTGTCGAGCAGGAGGACCGGCGTGCCGGTGTCCGGGAGGCCTGCGGCCAGGGCGGACGTGGTCACGATGAGGGTGGGCGCCGCGTCCGAGACGAGGTGGGTGATCCGTTCGGCGGGGTGCGCGGGGTCCACCGGCAGGTAGGCCGCGCCCGCCTTGAAGGCGGCGAGCGCCGAGACGACCAGGTCGGCGGAGCGGGGCAGGGCGACCGCCACGAACCGCTCCGGACCCGCGCCCCGTTCGAGCAGGGCATGGGCCAGCCGGTTGGCGCGCTCGTTCAGTTCGCCGTAGGTCAGCACGCCGTAGGTCAGCGCGCCGTCGGGCGTCCCGGCGCCGGCCGTCTCGACCGCCGGGTGGCCGGGGCGCTCGGCGGCGTGCCGGGCGACGTGGTCGGCGAAGGTGCCCTCCACCGGCCGGCGGGCGGTGTCGTTCCACTCGGTCAGGACGCGCTCCCGTTCCCGGGGGCCGAGCACGTCGACGTCGCCGATGCGCCGGGCCGGGTCCGAGACCAGCGCGTCCAGGAGGCGCAGGAACCGCTCCACCAGCAGCGCGACGGTGCCCTCGTCGAAGAGGTCCGCGCTGTACTCGGCCGCGCCCACCAGCCCGGCGGGGGTGCCGTCGGCGTCGCGGTGCTCGGCGATCTCCAGGGCGAGGTCCAGCTTGGCGACCCCGGTGGCGACGTTCAGCAGCCGCACGTCGAGGCCGGTGGCGGAGAGCGCGGCCAGGGCGTCCTGCTGGGTGGTGTCCAGGCTCAGCAGCACCTGGAACAGCGGGTTGTGGGAGAGCGACCTGGCCGGGGAGAGGACGTCCACCAGGTGCTCGAACGGCAGGTCCTGGTGGTCGTAGGCGGTCAGGTCGGTGTCGCGGACCCGGTCGAGGAGTTCACGGAAGGTGGGGTTGCCGCCGGTGTCGGTGCGCAGGACCAGGGTGTTGACGAAGAAGCCGACGACCTGGTCGAGGGCGTCGTCGCCGCGGCCCGCCACCGCGGTGCCGAGCGGTACGTCCTCGCCCGCGCCCATCCGGGTCAGCAGGGCCGCCAGCGCCGCCTGGAGCACCATGAAGACACTGGTGCGGGACTCCCTGGCCAGCTCCGCCACGCCGAGGTGCAGGGGCGCGGGGACGGTGAGGGGCACCCGGCCGCCGCGGTGCGAGGCGACGGCGGGCAGCGGGCGGTCCGCGGGCAGTTCGAGCCGGTCGGGCAGCCCGGCCAGGGCCTCCTTCCAGTGCGCGAGCTGCCGTCCCGCCGGGCTGGTGGCGTCGGCGGCGTCCCCGAGCGCGGCGCGCTGCCACAGGGCGAAGTCCGCGTACTGCACGGGCAGCGGCGCCCAGTCGGGGGCGCGACGGGCCGCCCGGGCCGTGTAGGCGGTGGCCAGGTCGCGGATCAGCGGGCCGAGGGACCAGCCGTCACCGGCGATGTGGTGGACCATCAGCAGCAGGACGTGCTCCCGCGCGCCGAGCCGGAACAGCTCCGCCCGCACCGGGATGTCGCTCGTCAGGTCGAAGCAGTGCCGGGCGGCCTCCTCCAGACGTTCGTCCAGCCGGTCCTCGGCGATGTCGGTGACGTCGGTGACCGGCAGTTCGAAGCGCACACCGGCGGCGTCGAGCACGGTCTGCCGGGCGCCGTGCCCGTCCTCCGTGAAGACGGTCCGCAGGCTCTCGTGGCGCGTGACGACGTCCTGGAAGGCCGCGCTCAGCGCCCCGGGGGCGAGGTCACCGGTCAGCCGCAGCGCGCCGGTGATGTTGTACGTGGGGGAGGGGCCCTCCAGCTGGTGCAGGAACCACAGCCGCTGCTGGGCGTACGACAGCGGCAGCCGCTCCGGGCGCTCACCGGCCGTCGGGCCGGTGCCGGACCGTTCGGCGCCGTCGAGGGCGGCGGAAAGCCCGGCGACCGTGGGCGTCTCGAACAGCCGCCGCACGGACAGCTCCACGCCCAGGGTGCCGCGGATACGGCCGGCCAGCCGGGTGGCGAGCAGGGAGTGGCCGCCGAGGTCGAAGAAGCTGTCGTCGACGGTCAGCCGGGGCACCCCGAGCACCTCGGCGAACAGGGAGCACAGGATCTCCTCGCGCGGGCCGCGCGGCGCGCGTCCGGTCACCTGCCCCGCGTGGGCGGGGGCGGGCAGCGCCTTGGTGTCGAGCTTGCCGTTGGGCGTCAGCGGCAGCACGTCCAGGGTGACGAACGCCGACGGCAGCATGTGGTCGGGCAGGCGAACGGCCGCGTGGTCGTGCAGTGCGCGGGCCGTCGCGCCGGAGCCGGTCACGACGTACGCGACGAGCCGGGGGTCGCCCTGGACGTCCTCGCGCGCCACCACGGCCACGTCGTCGACCGCGGGGTGGGCGGCGAGCACGGCCTCGATCTCGCCGGGCTCGATGCGGAAGCCGCGGATCTTGACCTGCTGGTCGGCGCGGCCCAGGTAGTCCAGGCCGCCGTCGGTGCGGCGCCTGGCCAGGTCGCCGGTGCGGTACATGCGGGTGCCGCGCTCGCCGAAGAGGGCGGCGTACGGATCGGCGGGGAAACGGTCCGCGGTCAGCGCCGGGCGGCCCAGGTAGCCGCGGGCGAGACCCGCACCGGCCACGTACATCTCGCCGGTGACGCCGGGAGCGGTGGGGCGCAGCCGGTCGTCGAGGACGTAGACCCGCAGGTCGGGGATGTTGACACCGATGGTGCTCGCGGACGAGGCGGCCGCGGTGGCCCGGTCCAGGGCGAAGTGCGAGACGTGGACGGTGGTCTCGGTGATGCCGTACATGTTGACCAGGGCGGGCGCGTCCTCGGCGTGCCGCTCGTACCAGTCGGCCAGCCGGGACAGGTCCAGGGCCTCCCCGCCGAACACCACGGTGCGCAGGGCGAGTTCCGCTGCGTTCTCCCGGTCGGCGGCGGCCAGCTGGTGGAAGGCGGACGGCGTCTGGTTGAGGACGGTGACGCGTTCGCGCGCGAGCAGGGTGAGGAAGGCGGCGGGGTCCCGGGTGACGTCGTGCGGGACGACGACGAGCCGGCCGCCGTGCAGCAGCGGACCCCACAGCTCCCACACCGAGAAGTCGAAGGCGTACGAGTGGAAGAGCGTCCACACGTCGCGCTCGTCGAAGCCGAACCAGGGCGCGGTGGCGGAGAAGAGCCGTACGACGTTGCCGTGCGGCACGGCCACGCCCTTGGGCCGGCCCGTCGAGCCGGAGGTGTAGATGACGTACGCCGTGTCCCTCGGGTCCAGCGGCCTGACCCGCTCGCCCTGCGCCAGGTCGGTTGCGGGGTGGGCGTCCGCGGTGTCGCCGTCCGCCGGGGCGGGGGCGTCGAGGACGATGCGGGGCACCTCGTGGGCGGGCAGCCGCCCGGCGGTGGCGCGGTCGGTGAGCAGGGCCGCGGGCGCGGAGTCGGACAGCGCGTGGGCGAGCCGGTCGGCGGGGTACCCGGGGTCGAGCGGCACGTAGGCGGCGCCCGACTTGACCACCGCGAGCAGGGCCACGACCAGTTCGACGGAGCGCGGCAGGGCCAGGGCGACCAGCGCGTCGGGGCCGATCCCGCGGGCGGTCAGCAGCCGGGCCAGGCGGTTGGCGCGCGCGTTCAGCTCGGCGTAGGACAGCGAGGTGCCCTCGAAGGTCAGCGCGGTGCGGTCCGGGTGCCGGGCGGCCTGCCGCTCGAACAGCTCGGGGAGCGTGGCCGACACCGGCGCGGTCGAGGCGGGCGCCGGTGAAGTGGACTCGGTGCCGGGCCGGTTGGCGGCCACCAGCAGGTCGTGGTGCTCGCCGGGGAGGAGGACGTCGAGGTCGCCCAGGCGCACGCCGGGATCTGCGGCGACCTGCGTGAGCAGCCGCAGCAGCCGCTCGGTGAGGGCGCGCACGGTGCCGGCGTCGAACAGCTCGGTGCTGAACTCCACCGCGAGGTCGAGACCGGCCTGCCCGCCCGCGGCGTCCCGCCGCTCGTCGAAGGCGAACACGAGGTCGAACCGGGACAGCCCGGTGTGCACGGGCAGCAGCGACGTCGTGATCCCGGGCAGCCGGCCCAGCTCGCCGAGAGCGTCCTGCTGGGTGGTGTCGAAGGTCAGCATCACCTGGAACAGCGGGTGGTGGGAGGTGGCCCGGTCCGGGTTGACCGCCTCGACGAGCCGCTCGAAGGGCACGTCCTGGTGGGCGTAGGCGGCCAGGTCGCGCTCGCGGACGCGGGAGAGCAGCTCGCGGAAGGCCGGGTCGCCGCCGGTGTCCGTGCGCAGCACCAGTGTGTTGACGAAGAAGCCGACCAGGTTCTCGACGGCGGCGTCGGTGCGGCCCGCGATGGTCGAGCCGATCGGCACGTCCTCGCCCGCGCCGAGCCGCGTCAGCAGCCCCGCCAGCGCGGCCTGGAGCACCATGAAGACGCTGGTCCGCGTCTCGGCGGCGAGCGCGGCCAGCGAGCGGTGCAGCTCGGCGGGCACCGGCAGGTCGAGGCGCGCGCCGGAGTTGTCGCGGCGCACCGGGCGCGGCCGGTCGCTCGGCAGCTCCAGCCGCTCCGGCAGCCCGGCCAGGGCCTCGCGCCAGTGGGCGAGCTGTCGGGCACCCTCACCGCCTTCCCCGGTGCCCGCGCCGTCCCCGTCGGCGCCCAGCAGTTCACGCTGCCACAGCGTGTAGTCGGCGTACTGCACCGGCAGCGGCGCCCAGTCGGGGGCCGTGCCGGCGGTCCGGGCGGCGTAGGCGGTGCCCAGGTCACGGGCGAGGGGCGCCAGCGACCAGCCGTCGCCCGCGATGTGGTGCAGGACGAGGAGCAGCACGTGCTCCTCGGGCGCCACCCGCAGCAGGGTGGCCCGCAGCGGTACGTCCCGGGTCAGGTCGAAGGTGTGCCGGGCGGTGCGCGCGAGGTCGTCGGCCAGCCGCTCCGGGGCGCTGTGCAGCGTCTCCAGCCGGGGCGCGGCCCGCTCGGCGGACAGGATCACCTGGTGGGGGCCGTGCGCGTCCTCGGCGAAGACGGTGCGCAGGCTCTCGTGCCGGGCCACCACGTCGCCGAGGGCCGCGGACAGCGCGGCGCCGTCCACCGGGCCCGCCAGCCGCAGCGCGGCCGGGATGTTGTAGAGCGGCGACGGCCCCTCGTACTGGTGGATGAACCACAGACGCCGCTGCGCGAAGGAGAGCGGCAGGCGGTCGGGGCGCGGCCGGGCGGTGACCGCCGCGCGGGCCCGCCCGCCGTCCGCCAGCGCCGGGGCCAGCTCCGCCACGGTCGGCGCCTCGAAGACGCGCCGGATCGGCACCTCCGCCCCGGCGGTGGCGCGGATGCGGCTGATCAGCCGGGTGGCGAGCAGCGAGTGGCCGCCCAGGTCGAAGAAGCTGTCGTCGACACCGACCTCGGCCACGCCGAGCACCTCGGCGAAGAGCGTGCACAGCAGTTCCTCGCCCGGCGTGCCCGGCGCCCGCCCGCCGGAACGCGCGGTTTCCGCGGGGGCGGGCAGGGCCCGCCGGTCGAGCTTGCCGTTCGGCGTGACGGGCAGCCGGGACAGCGCGACGAAGGCCGAGGGCACCATGTACCCGGGCAGCAACTCCCTCAGCCGCGCGGCGAGCACGGCACCGTCCGGGCCGGGGTCTGCCCCGGTCCCCGTCCCGGTACCCGCCCCGGTGGCGGGCGCGGTGTCCGGGTCCGTGCCCGGTGCGGCGCCGGTCCGCGCGTCCGCTCCGGTGTCGGCGCCGGTTCCCGTGGCCGCGTCCGCTCCGGTGCCGGCAACGGTCCTCGTCGCCGTGCCGTCCGGCCCGGGCTGCGGCCCGCTCCCCGTCCCGGCGACCGCCCCGGAGTCGGGCGCGGTGTCCGTGTCCGGTGCCGTACCGGTTCGGGGGTCCGCGTCCGGTCGGGCGTCGGCACAGGCGTTCGCGGCCGTGCCGCCCGGCTCGGGGTGGGTCCCGGTGTCCGCAGGGGTGCCCGGGGCCGCGCCCGGGTCCCGGGCCGGCACGGTGTAGGCGACCAGGCGCTGGTCGCCGGGGCGGTCCTCGCGCAGGACGACGGCGGCCTGGGCGATCTCGGGCTGCCGTACGAGCGCGGCCTCGATCTCGCCGAGTTCGATGCGGAAGCCGCGCAGCTTGACCTGGTGGTCGGCGCGCCCGAGGTAGTCGAGGCTGCCGTCGTGGTTCCAGCGTGCCAGGTCGCCGGTGCGGTACATCCGGCTGCCGGGCGCGCCGTGCGGGTCGGCGGTGAAGCGCTCGGCGCTCAGCGCGGGGCGGCCCAGGTAGCCGCGGGCGAGCTGGACACCGGCGATGTACAGCTCGCCGGGCACCCCGGCCGGGACCGGGCGCAGCGCGGCGTCGAGCACGTACATCCGGGTGTTCCACACCGGCCGTCCGATCGGCACCGGTCCGTCGCCGGTGTCCTCGGCGCACGGCCAGTACGTCACGTCGACGGCGGCCTCGGTGGGCCCGTACAGGTTGTGCAGCGGCACGTCCGACACGGCGAGGAAGCGGGCCCGCAGCTCCGCCGGGAGCGCCTCGCCGCTGCAGAACACCCGTCGCACCGGCGTCGCACCGCCCAGCGCGGCCGCGGCGGGCTCCCGCAGGAACACGTCGAGCATCGACGGCACGAAGTGCAGGGTGGTCACGCCCTCGCGCCGGACGGTGTCGGCCAGGTAGGCCGGGTCCGTGTGGCCCCCGGGCCGGGCCACGACCAGGGTGGCGCCCTGGATCAGCGGCCAGAAGAACTCCCACACGGACACGTCGAAGCCGGACGGCGTCTTCTGAAGCACCCGGTCGGACGGCTCCAGGCCGTACGTGTCCTGCATCCAGGCCAGCCGGTTGACGATCGCCCGGTGGGAGATCACCACGCCCTTGGGGCGGCCGGTGGACCCCGAGGTGTAGATGACGTAGGCGGGGTGGCCGGGGTCGGGCACCGCCCGCGGGACGGTGGCGGGCGGGGCGGCCGGCCCCGTCGCGGCCGGCTCGTCGAGCAGCAGCCGCGGCGTGCCGTCCCCGGGCAGCCGCTCCGCCGTGTCCCGGGTGGTCAGGACGAGCATCGCGCCCGCGTCCCGCAGGATGTGCGCGATGCGCTCGGCCGGGTAGCCCGGGTCCACCGGGACGTACGCGGCACCCGACTTGAGCACCGCGAGCAGCGCCACCACCAGCTCCGCGGACCGCTCCACGGCGACCGCGACGAACCGCTCCGGCCCCGCGCCCCGCGCCGCCAGCGCACCGGCCAGCCGCTCGGCGCGGGCGTCCAGTTCGGCGTACGTCAGCGAGGCGCCCTCGTACACCAGGGCCTCGTGCCCGGGAGTGCGGGCGGCCCGCGCGGCGAACAGCTCGGGCAGCGTGGTCTCCGGGACCTCGTGGGCGGTGTCGTTCCACCCGTCGAGGACCCGCTCCCGCTCGTCCGGCGTCAGCAGGGCCACCTCGTCGACCCTGGCGGCGGGGTCGGCCGCCAGCTCCGCCAGGAACCGGACGAAGCGTTCCTGCAACACCGTCAGGTCCTGGACGCCGTACACCTGCGGGTTGCCCTCGAAGTCGACGCGCAGGCCGGACTCGGGGGTGCCGCTCAGCACGATGTTCAGGTCGGACGTCGGACCCGAACTGACACTGCGCATCAGGCCGACCGGGCCGCCGAAGTCCACCGGCCTGATGTACGGCATGACGTTGACGGTGGGCCCCGACACCCCCGCGCCGCCCAGCTCGCGGTCGAGGTCCTCGCCGCGGAAGCGGCTGTGCGCCAGGAGGCCGCTCATCGCCTCGGACACGGTCTCGACCACCCGCGCGAAACTCTCGCCGGGGCGCACCGCCAGCCGCAGCGGCAGCCGGTTGGAGACCATGCCGGGGGTGATCCGGGCGTTCGCGCCGTAGCGCCCGGTGACCGGCACCGACACCACGATGTCCCGGGCGCCCGTCGTCCGGTGCAGGAAGGCGCCCACACCGGCGATGACCACGCGGGCCCAGTGCGCACCGGTCGCCTCGGCGGCCCGGCCGAGCACCTCCGTGCGCTCCGGGGGCAGGCCCAGGCTGGTCACGGTCGGCGCGAGGACCCGGCCACCGCCGCGCCCGGTGAGCGAGACGGGCTCGGGGCGGTCGGCGAACAGGCCGGTCCAGTAGGCCCGGTCCCGCTCGTACCGCGCCGACGCACGGTAGGCCTCCTCGCCCGCGACCATCCGGTCCGTGTCCCCGAAGGCGGCCGCGGGCACCGCACGCCCGTCCCGCAGCGCGCGGTACACCTCGGCCAGCCGCTCGTAGAACAGGGCCATGCTGGTGCCGTCGATCACGATGTGGTGGACGCCCAGGTAGTACAGGTGCCGTCCGCCGCCGAGCGTGAACAGCGCGTGGCTGCTCAGACCGGGCCGGTCCAGGGGCAGCGGCGTCGCGCGGTCCCGCTCCATCCACCGCTGGGCCTCACCCTCGGGGTCCTCGTGCCCGGAGAGGTCGATGTGGCGCAGCAGTACGGGGGTGTAGGGCACGCCGTCCGGGTCCTCGACGGCGTCCGAACCCTCCGGTGCGGGCGGGCAGTACGCGCGGTACGGCCGGCCCTCCTCGTCGGTGAGGAAGCGCGAGCAGAGCGTCTCCGTCCCGGCCACGGTGTGCCGCAGGGCCGCGCTCAGCATCGCGTGGTCCAGCGGTCCGTCGATCTCCAGGCAGGATCCCGTCCGGTAGTGCGCGCCACGCGGGTCCAGCTGCTGGGCGAGCCACACCTCGTGCTGCGCGCTCGTCAGACCGTGCCGAACCGAAGAGTTCTCAGACACCTGTCTCCTCACAATGCAAAACAAACAAGATGTGTGCCCGTTCGGCGTTTACCGGACGGCATTCAATTGAGGGCGAACTGGGACGCTAGCAAGGCTGCGACGAGCTGGTCAATATGCTTATGCGAGTGGATAACCGCAGGTAGGAGCCTTGATAACCAGTCGATAGCGAGGTTATACGGGCCATTTGTAGAGTGTGGTCACGCGCATTTCTCATCACTGCCGGAGAAAGAGAGGGCCCCTTCCCTCTTTCCGGCGGGCGCTCCCTCAGCGCTCCCCCTTTCCCCTTCATTCATTGGAGAGCCGCCATGCCGCCCAGTGACATCGCGTACGCCGAGCTGTACGTCGCGGACGACCGGGAGGCGTCCGGCTTCCTCGTCGACAGCCTCGGTTTCGTCCCCTTGGCGGTGGCGGGCCCCGCCACCGGTACCCACGACCGCCGGTCCACCGTGCTGCGCAGCGGTGAGGTCACGCTCGTGGTCACCCAGGCGCTGGCGCCGGACACCCCGGTCGCCCGGTACGTGGAGCGGCACGGCGACTCCATCGCCGACCTCGCCTTCGGCTGCGACGACGTGCGCTCCTGCTTCGACCGCGCGGTCCTCGCCGGTGCCGAGGCGTTGCAGACCCCGACGCCCTCCCACCGGGCGGGCCAGGACGCGTGGTTCGCGACTGTCTCCGGCTTCGGGGACATCCGGCACACCCTGGTCCCGGCGGCGGGCGGGGACGGCGCGGGGCTGCTGCCGCCCGACCGGGACTGGGCGCTGCTCCCGGCCGCCACGGGCCGCACGGGGCCGCGGCCCCTCCTCGACCACGTGGCCGTCTGCCTGGAGTCCGGCACGCTGCGCAGCACCGCCGAGTTCTACGAGGCGGCCTTCGACATGCCCTACTACTCCTCCGAGTACATCGAGGTGGGCGAGCAGGCGATGGACTCCATCGTCGTGCGCAACGCCGGCGGCGGCATCACCTTCACGCTCATCGAGCCGGACGACACCCGGGTGCCGGGCCAGATCGACCAGTTCCTGAGCGCCCACGACGGGCCGGGCGTCCAGCACCTGGCCTTCCTGGTGGACGACATCGTCGGCTCGGTCCGCTCGCTCGGCAACCGCGGCGTGGCCTTCCTGCGCACCCCGGGCGCCTACTACGACCTGCTCACCGAGCGGGTCGGCGCGATGGCCGACGCCATCGAGGACCTGCGCGAGACCAACGTCCTCGCGGACCGCGACGAGTGGGGCTACCTGCTCCAGATCTTCACCCGCTCGCCCTACCCGCGCGGCACCCTCTTCTACGAGTACATCCAGCGCAACGGCGCCCGGGGCTTCGGCAGTTCCAACATCAAGGCCCTGTACGAGGCGGTCGAGCGGGAGCGGGAAGTGGCCGGCCGATGACCCCCGCCGAGCCCGGGGCCGGCACGTCCGCGGGGTCCGGGGCCGCGGTGCTCGCAGAGACCGTGACGGTGCCGGTCGTGGCGCCCGGGGCTGCGGAGCCGCCGAGCCCGGCGCCCACGGAGGCCGGGAGCCCGGCGTCCGCAGGGGCCGGGGCCCGGAGGTCCGCCGAGCCCGGGCCCGGGACGACCCGGGGGTCCACGGGCCCCGGGGCCGCCGCGCCGGTGGCGCCTGCGGAGGCGGAAGCGGTGGTACTTGAGGAGCGGGCGCCCGCGCTGCCGGGGAACGCGGCGGCGCCCCCGGAGCCCGGGGCGGTGGCGCCCGAGGGGTCCGGGGCCCCGGCGCGCGTGGCGGCCGGGAGTCCGGCGGGCGGCGTCGGTGCCCGGGTGCGGGAGCCGCTCGCGCTCGACGACTTCGCGCGGCTCGCGCGCGAGCAACTGCCCACGGCCACCTGGGACTTCATCGCGGGCGGCGCGGGGCGGGAGCGGACCCTCGCCGCCAACGAGGCCGTCTTCGGCGCCGTACGGCTGCGGCCCAGGGCGCTGCCCGGCATCGAGGAGCCGGACACCTCCGTGGAGGTGCTCGGTTCCCGGTGGCCGGCGCCCGTGGGCATCGCCCCGGTGGCCTACCACGAACTCGCCCACCCCGACGGCGAACCGGCGACCGCCACGGCGGCCGGCGCGCTCGGACTCCCGCTCGTCGTCAGCACCTTCGCCAGCCGGAGCCTCGAAGAGGTGGCGGAGGCGGCGCACGAGGCGAGCGCACCGCTGTGGCTCCAGCTGTACTGCTTCCGCGACCACGAGACCACCCTGGGCCTGGCCCGCCGGGCCCGCGACAGCGGCTACCAGGCGCTGGTGCTCACCGTCGACACCCCGTTCACCGGCCGCCGGCTGCGCGACCTGCGCAACGGCTTCGCGGTCCCCGCCCACATCGCCCCGGCCAACCTGACCGGCACGGCGGCGGCCGGCAGCGCGAGCCCCGGCGCGCACAGCAGGCTGGCCTTCGACCGCCGCCTGGACTGGTCCTTCGTGGCCGACCTGGGCGCGGCGAGCGGCCTCCCGGTGCTGGCCAAGGGCGTGCTGACGGCGGCGGACGCCGAGGCCGCGGTCGCCGCGGGCGTCGCGGGCATCGTCGTCTCCAACCACGGGGGCCGCCAACTCGACGGCGCACCGGCGACCCTGGAGGCGCTGCCCGAAGTGGTGTCCGCCGTACGCGGACGCTGCCCGGTCCTCCTCGACGGCGGCGTCCGCACCGGCGCCGACGTCCTGGCCGCCCTGGCCCTCGGCGCCCGTGCCGTCCTGGTCGGGCGTCCCGCGCTGTACGCCCTGGCGGTCGGCGGCGCCGCGGGCGTGCGCCGGATGCTCACCCTGCTGACCGAGGACTTCGCCGACACGATGGTGCTCACCGGCCACGCCGCGACCGGCACGATCGGCCCGGACACCCTGGCCCCGCCCCACCACGGCCCGCCGCACGCCGGCCCGGCGCCGTACGACGGTCCGCCCACCGCGCCCCGCCCGGCGCCGCACCGAGACAGGAGCCACGGATGACCACCACCACCCCAGCGCGCACGGACCGGGACGGCGTCCTGGCGCGGACCGCCCTGCACCCCAGCCTGTCCGCCCCACTGCTCGACACGATGAACTTCCTCAACGAGGTGACCCTCCGCTACCCGCAGGCGATCTCCTTCGCCCCGGGGCGCCCCTACGAGGGGGACTTCGACGTCGCACGCGTCCCCGGGTACATCGAGACCTACCTCGACCACCTGCGCGAGCGCGGCCACTCCGAGGAACGCGTCCGCACCGCGCTCTACCAGTACGGCGAGACCGCCGGGCAGATCAGGGACATCGTCGCCCGCATGCTCGAGGTGGACGAGGACCTGACCGTCGACCCCGCCTCCGTGGTGGTGACGGTCGGGTGCCAGGAGGCCGTCCTGCTCACCCTGCGCGCCCTGTTCACCGGACCGGACGACGTGCTCCTCGTCGACAGCCCCGCCTACGTCGGCATCACCGGCGCGGCCGGCCTGCTGGACATCCCCGTCGTGCCGGTGCCCGGCACCCCCGACGGGCCGAGCCCGGAAGGGCTGGAGCGCACCGTCCGGGAGATCGAGGCGAGCGGCCGGCGCGCCAGGTGCCTGTACGTCGTGCCCGACTGCTCCAACCCGACCGGCGTCAGCATGCGCCGCGAGGCCCGCACCGCCCTGCTCGACGCCGCCGCGCGGCTGGACCTGCTCCTCCTGGAGGACAACCCCTACGGGGTGTTCAGCCGGGTGCGCCGCCCCACCCTCAAGTCCCTCGACACCGAACGGCGCGTCGTCTACCTCGGTTCCTTCGCGAAGACCGCCTTCCCGGGCGCCCGCGTCGGCTTCGTCGTCGCCGACCAGCTCGTGGCCGGAGCGGACGGGCGGCCGCCCGGTCTGCTCGCCCACGAACTGGCCAAGGTCAAGAGCATGGTCACCGTCAACACCCCCACCCTGAGCCAGGCCGCGGTTGCCGGACTGCTGCTGCAGAACGGCGGGGGACTGCGGGCGGCGAACGAGGCCTCGGCCCGCCACTACCAGTCCACGATGCGGTGCCTGCGCGACACCCTCGCCGCCGAACTGCCGCCCGGCTCCCCGGAGTCGGACGGCGTGCGGTGGAACGACCCGGACGGCGGGTTCTTCCTGACCCTCGACGTGCCCTTCGAGGCGGACGAGGCCGCGCTGGACGTGTCCGCGGAGAAGTACGGCGTCATCTGGACGCCGATGCGCCACTTCCACCTGGACGACGCGGGCGACCGGCAGATCCGGCTGTCGTGCAGCTACCTCACCACCGACCGCGCCGCCGAGGGGGCGACGCGGCTGGCCCGCTTCGTCAAGGACCGGGCAGTGTCTAACGGTTGAGGTCGCTGTCCTTCACCAGTCCCGCCTCGTACGCGATGATCGCCGCCTGCACCCGGTTGCGGACCTCCAACTGGGTGAAGATGGCGCTGACATACGTCTTGATCGTGCCCTCGACCAGGTGCAGCCGCTGCGCGATCTCCGCGTTCGACAGCCCGGCCCCCAGCATGCCGAGGACCTCCTGCTCCCGCTTGGTCAGCAGCGTCGTGCGCTCCCCCGACACCTCCGAGCGCGGTGAGGGGGCCCGGCGCAGCTCGGTCATCAGCCGCCGCGCCACCAGCGGGGAGAGGCAGGAACCGCCGGACGCCACGGCCCGTACGCCGGAGATCAGGTCCCGCGGGTCGGACGCCTTGAGCAGGAACCCGGCCACGCCCTGGTCGAGGGCCCGCTCGATGTACCGGTCCTCCCCGAAGGTGGTGAGGACGACCACCGCGGTGTCCGGGTTGGTGCTCCGCATCTCACCCGCGGCCGTCAGGCCGTCCATCTCCGGCATCCGGATGTCGAGCAGGGCCACGTCGGGCCGGTGCTTGCGGGCCAGTTCGACCGCCTCCCGCCCGTCGGAAGCCTCGGCGACCACCTCGATGCCCGGCTCGGTCGTCAGGATGGAGCGAACCCCGGCCCTGATGATGGTCTCGTCGTCGGCGAGCAGTACGCGAATCATCCGATCCTTCCCTGGTGGTCAGAGCGTGTCCTTGGCCATGAGGACATCATCCTTGAAGCACAGCCGGTACATGGCGCCGCCGAAGTCGAGCAGACCGCTGCTCGCCCGGTAGTACTCGCAGGTCGTGCCGGCCGGGACGGACGGCTCGGAGGTGACCGGCGGCGGCTTCTTGATCCGGCGCTCCGGCAGCGCGGGCGCCAGATCGGCGCGGGTCTCGCCCACCCGGATCCGGGCGTAGTCCTCGGGGGCGAGGGACGTGGTCGCCGAGGTGAAGACGTAGAGCCCGCCGAGGAAGGCCACGATGGCGGCGCCGAGCACCGCCGGGATCAGCGCGGCCCGCCGGGCGTCCCGCCTGATCCGGGCCCGGGTGCGCAGCAGCGCGGCCCGGGAGGCGCTGCGCCACGGCCCGGAGGGTGCGGGCAGGTCCGCCGCGTCGGCCGCGGCCCGCCCCTCGTCCCCGGCCGTCGCGTCCCCGGACACCGCGCCGTCGCCCGTGCCGTCCCCGCCGGCCGGCCCCGGCGGTTCGGTGGACCGCGACGGCGAGGAGGCGCCGCGCGGCAGTCGCGCGTACACCTCGAAGCCGCCCGCCCGCGGGCCCGTGCGCAGGGTGCCGCCCGCGAGCCGGACCCGCTCGTCGAGGCCGATCAGCCCCGACCCGCTCCCGGCCGCCGGAGCACTTGCGCCGCGCTCCGGACGCTCGTTGACGACCGACACCACCGTCTCGTCCGCGGTGTGCGTCACCCGTACGTCGATGGGCGCGCCCGGCGCGTGCTTGGCCGCGTTGGTCAGCGCCTCCTGCACCACCCGGTAGGCCGCGAGGTCGGACAGCAGCGGCGTGCCGGGCCGGTCCCGGGCCCCGTCCTCCTGGAACCGGACCGGTGTACCGGACCGCTGGAAGCGGCGCACGAGCTGGGCGACGGACTCGTCGGCGGGGGTCAGCGACGGATTGGGGTCCTCCCGCAGCAGCCCGATCACCTCGTGCAGCCGCTCGGTGGCCATCGTGCACCGCTCCCGCAACTGGCCCACCGACTCCCGGTGCTGCTCCGACAGCCCGGGGGCCAGCTCCAGGCCGCCGGCGAGCAGGGCCATCACGCTCAGCTCGTGGCCCAGGGAGTCGTGGATGTCCTGCGCGATCCTGGCCCGCTCCTTCATCCTGGCCTGGTCGGCGATGTAGCGCTGGCGCCACTCCAGTTGCTCGGCGTGCTCCCAGCCGGCGTGGGTCAGCGCGGTGCGCTGGCTCCACCAGTTGCCCGCCCACCAGGGCAGTACACAGGCGACGAACTCGGTCATCAGCAGGCTCAGCCAGTCCTTGCCCTGGCCGACGGTGCCCACCAGCAGGAGCCCGGCCACGGCGACACAGAGGAACACCAGGTGCGCGGGCCACAGCCGGGTCAGTCTGCGGCCCGCGAGGCAGCTCAGCACCACCGTCGCCATGGCCGGCCACAGGTTGGCCCCGAACCACGGATAGAACAGCGTCAGCAGCGCCGCGAGCAGCAGGGACAGCAGCGGCGCGGTGCGCTGCACCACGACCGCGGCCGCGATGAGCAGACAGGCGGCCAGCCAGGCCACCGGCGCCGTGCCGAGCGTCCCGGTGGCGAAAGCGGAGGGCACGAGCAGCACGAGCAGCAGCACCAGATCGGCGCGCCGGGTGAACGGGCGCTCGGAGCCGAGGACCCGTACAAGCGATTCGATTCGTCGGCGCACGGCCTGCCATCGGTGCATTCCAGCACGCTACAAGAGCGGCCCCGGCCGCCGGATCTGCCGAAAGTCGACTGCGGTCGTTGCCGATCGCCAGATGTTTCGTGCCCCTGCCTCTCCCTAGCGTTGAGGACGTGACTTTGGAAGGAGCCACCAGGCGATGATCACTTTGGACCGACTGACCAAGCGGTACGGCGACAAGACGGCGGTCTCGGACCTCTCGTTCGAGATCAATCCGGGAAAGGTCACCGGATTCCTCGGCCCGAACGGCGCGGGAAAGTCGACGACGATGCGCATGATCGTCGGTCTGGACGCGCCCACCTCGGGGCGGGCCCTGGTGGGCGGCAAGCGTTACGAGGAACTGCGGCACCCGTTGCGGGAGGTCGGTGCGCTGCTCGACGCCCGCGCGGGCCACCCCGGCCGTTCGGCCCGGCACCACCTGCTCGGTCTGGCCCGCAGCAACGGGATCCCGGCGTCCCGGGTCGGCGAGGTCCTTGAGACCGTGGGCCTGTCCGAGGTGGCGAACAAGCGCATCGGCTCCTTCTCCCTCGGCATGGGCCAGCGGCTCGGGATCGCCGCCGCCCTGCTGGGCGACCCCAAGGTGCTGCTCTTCGACGAGCCGGTCAACGGACTGGACCCGGACGGTGTGCGCTGGGTCCGCGAGCTGATGCGTTCCCTCGCGGCGGAGGGCAGGACGATCTTCGTGTCCAGTCACCTGATGAGCGAGATGCAGGAGACCGCCGACCACCTCCTGGTCATCGGCCGCGGAAAGATCATCGCGGACGCCCCGATCGAGGAGGTCATCGCGGGCAGCTCGCTGACCGCCGTACGGGTGCGGACCCCGCAGCCCGACGTGCTCAGGCGGGAGCTGCTGGAGTTCGGGCTGCGCGTCGAGCCGAACGCGGACTCCGCGCCCGACGAACTCCTCGTCGTCGGCGGGACCCTGGAGGAGATCGGCGACCTCGCCTTCCACCACCGCGTTCCGATCCACGAACTCAGCATGCGCAAGGCCAGCCTGGAACAGGCGTACATGGAACTCACCGCCGCGAGCGTGGAGTACGGCTCTCCCGCGCTCTCCCAGGTCACCGAAGTCCCGGACCACCAGAAGGCGTAACTGGATATGACTACTACAACCGTCCCCAAGCTCGTGGGTCCCGTGAAGGGCGGCGGCTTCAAGGGCGCCGTCGCGTTCGAGTGGACCAAGTTCTGGAGCGTGCGGGCCACCTGGTGGAACCTGGCCGTCGGCCTGCTGCTCACCGTGGCCTTCGCCGCCATGGTCGGCGCCTCCGCCGACGCCAGCGCGAAGAAGGGCGTCGACGTCACGATGCCCGCCCCGCACCACGCCTCGCAGGCCTTCCTCATCTCCCAGCTGACCATCGTGGTGCTCGCCACCCTCGCCCTCACCAGCGAGTACTCCAGCGGCTCGATCCGCACCACGCTCCAGAGCGTGCCCGCGCGCGGCCGGATGCTGCGCTCCAAGACCCTGGTCGTCGCCGCCGTCGTGGTCGCCGCGGGCTTCGTCTTCAGCTTGCTGGGCACCCTGGTGGCCGCGCCCCTGATGGGCGACTACGGCGACTACAGCGGCGGCCAGCTGTTCGGCACCGCGCTCGGCGCCGGGGTCTACCTCGCCCTCCTCGCCGTCATGGCCATCGGGCTCGGCACCGTCCTGCGCAGCGCCGCGGGCACCATCACGACCCTCATCATGGTCCTGCTCGCGCTGCCCCAGCTGATGGGCGTCGTCGGCGCCAAGTGGCTGGAGACCGCCTCGGACTACATGCCGAGCGTCGCCGGTACCGTCCTGCTGACCCAGGACAGCGACCCCTACGGGGCCGGCACCGCGCTGCTGGTCCTGCTGCTGTGGGCGCTGGCCGCCTACGCCGCCGGCACCGCGGTCCTGCGCCGCCGCGACGCCTGACGCCCCACCCGCCCTGGCTCCCGAAGGGGCCGTGCTCCGGCTGCCGGAGCACGGCCCCTTCGCCGATACCGGTGCGATAAGGGGCCCATAGCGGGTCCCGCCAAGGTGGTGGAGCCGTATCCGCCCCCCACCTTGGAGGCCGCCCGTGCGCACCACCACCAGGACCCGGACCACGCTCGCCGCCGTCGGTGCGGCGCTCGCCCTCGGCGTCGCCGCCGCTCCCGCCCAGGCGGCGCCCGCGGACAAGCCCCAGGTGCTCGCCTCCTTCACCCAGACCAGCGCGTCCAGCCAGAACGCCTGGCTCGCGGCCAACCGGAACCAGTCCGCCTGGGCCGCCTACGAGTTCGACTGGTCCACGGACCTGTGCACCCAGGCGCCCGACAACCCCTTCGGCTTCCCGTTCAACTCGGCCTGCGCGCGCCACGACTTCGGCTACCGCAACTACAAGGCGGCGGGCAGCTTCGACGCCAACAAGAGCCGCATCGACAGCGCCTTCTACGAGGACATGAAGCGCGTCTGCACCGCCTACACCGGCGAGAAGAACACGGCCTGCAACAGCACCGCCTGGACCTACTACCAGGCCGTCAAGATCTTCGGCTGAGCCGAGCCGAACCGAGCCTGCCGAGCAGAGCAGAGCCGAGCAGAGCCGCCCGGGCCCGGGCCGAGAGGGGAAGACGCATGCGCAGCGTCGTCATCGTGGGCGCCGGAGTGATCGGCCGCTCCGTCGGGCTCGCTCTGCGGCGGCACGGCGTGACCACGTACCTGACCGACGCCGACCCCGAGGCGGCGCTGGCGGGCGAACGCTGCGGGGCCGGCTTCGCCGCGCCGCCGCCGCGGCAGGCCGACATCGCGGTGCTCGCGGTGCCGCCCGACCAGGTCGCGCCGGTGCTCGCCGAGCACCAGAAGCTCGGCACGGCCCGCTGCTACACCGACGTCTCCGGCGTCAAGGTGCGTCTGCACCGGGAGGTCAGGGCGCACGGCTGCGACCTGGCCTCCCTGGTCAGCGGCGCCCCCGTGGTCGGGGGCAGCGGCCCCGTCCAGGCCCGCGCCGACCTCTTCGACGGCAGGCCCTGGGCCCTCACGCCCACCGAGGCCACCGGGAACCTCGCCCTGAACTGCGCGCTCGAACTGGTCGCGCTGTGCGGGGCGGTCTCGGTGCTGCTGGACCCCGAGACCCACGACCGCGCCGTGGCCCTCGTCTCGCACGCCCCGCACCTGGTCGCGAGCCTGGTCGCCGCGCGGCTGCTCGGCGGCGACGAGTCGGCCGTACGCCTCGCCGGCCAGGACCTGCGCGACGTCACCAGGACCGCGGACGCCAACCCGGAACGCTGGGCCCGCATCCTGACCGCCAACGCCGGTCCCGTCGCTGACCAGTTGGACGACTGGGCGGCCGAGGCACAGGCGATGGCCCGCGAACTGCGCGACGCCGCCCGGTCCGGGGACACCGACGGCCCGGTCCGGCTGCGGGAGACCCTGCGCTTCGGCGTGGCCGGACGTGCCCGCATCCGGGAGCCGCACACCCCCTCGCCCTGAGCCGAGGGGCGACGGACCGCGGCGGACCCCGGCACCCCTAGGACCCGCGCCACCACCGTCATCCGGCACCACCGATGGAAAGGACACGACCATGCGTGGAATCCTGCGCGCCACGGCGCTCACCGCCGCGATCGGCGCGGTCGCCCTGCTCCCGACGACGGCCGCCTCCGCCGCGCCCGCCGGGGCCGCGGCGGCCGGCTGCGTCACGGACAGCGAGACCGAGGACTTCGGCCGGGGCGAGATCACCGTCTGCGTCGAGGACGGCGAGGTACGGGTGACCGGCCACGTCGAGGACCTCAAGCCCGGCGGCCCCTTCAACGGCGGGGACTCCGGCTGCGTGGGCTGGTGGATCGACTGGGAGACGGCGTCCGGGCCCGACTCCAGCACCAGCACCCTGGCCTGCCCGCACTTCACCGACAAGCCCTACGTCGAGTTCGACTACGACCCGACCGAGTCGGAGTACGGCCCCAAGGACGTCACGGGCGTGGCCGACACCCACCTCACGATGGTCTTCATGTGACGGTCCCGCCCGCCCGACCCTGTCGAAAGGTCAGGGCCGGAGCGTACGGCGGACGACGGAAGTCCAGGCGCTTCACCGGTCGGCCCACGGAGATCGCATCCACTTGAGGCGACCAAGGTGATGAAACCGCCGTTGCCGCTTCCACCTCGTGTTTTGCCCTCCTAGCGTGATCGGTGTCACTGCTTCCCGACGAAGTGAGCGCCGATGCCGAACGTGATGGGAGCCGGCCGCCCGGCGCGCCGGTGTGCCGCCCTGGTGGCGGCCCTGCTGCTGGCCCTCGTGTCCTTCGGCGCGGGCGCCCCAGGCACGGCCGCCGCGCGGGGGGCGCCCGCGCCGGCCGCCGACGCCGCGTGGGCCGCGTCCGCACTGCCCGCGCCGACCGGCGCCCTGCCGGTCGGCGTGCGCACCGCGCACCTGCGCGACACCTCCCGGCGCGACCCCTGGAACCCCGGCCGGTACCGCGAGCTGGCCCTCTCGCTCTGGTACCCGGCGCTGCCCTCGCGGGCGCCGCGCGCCTCGTACGTCACGGCCCGGGAGTCGGCGCTGATCCTGCGCTTCCACCGGGTCGAGGGCGTGCCCGCCGACCTGCTCGGCCGCATCCGCGTGCACGCGCGCACGGCGCCGCCGCCGCTGCCCGCGCCCGCCCGCGGGCTGCCCCTCGTCCTGCTCTCACCGGGCTTCGCGCTGCCCCGTTCCTCGCTGACCGGGCTCGCCGAGGAGCTGGCGAGCCGCGGGTACGCCGTCGCCGCGGTCGACCACGCCTACGAGGCCCCGGCCATCAGCCACCCCGACGGCCGCGTGACCGGGTGCCTGGCCTGCCGACGGCACCCGGAGGGCGCACGGGTCGCCGCCACCCGCGCCGCGGACCTCCGCTTCGTGCGCGAGCGGCTGCTGCGGTCGCCGGGCGCCGTGGGGCTGCCGCGGTTCGACCCGTCCCGGGTGGCGGTGGTGGGCCACTCGATGGGCGGCGCCGCCGCCTTCGAGGCGCTGCGCACCGACGCCGGTTTCGCCGCCGCGGCCAACCTGGACGGCACCGTCCACACCGGCGGGAGGAGTCCGGTGGACCGGCCGTTCCTGCTGCTCGGCGCGGGCAAGCACGGACGGCCCGGCGCCGACCCCACCTGGCAGCGGGCCTGGCGGGACCTGACGGGACCGCGCCGCTGGCTGTCGGTGCGGGGCGCCGGGCACCTGTCCTTCACCGACTACGCGCGGCTCCTCGAACGCACCGGCACGGCGGGCGAGGAGGTCACGCTCGGCGCGGCCGACGCCGGGCGCATCACCAGGGAGCTGGTGGTGGCCTTCCTCGACGAACGGCTGCGCCGGTACGGCCCCCGCCTGGACACCGCCGCCCGGCAGGACCCGGAGGTCCTCACCCACGGACGCTGAACGGCCCGCGGGAAAACGGATCGATATCGGAAGGAAAAACGGTCTCGGTACCTTGACCGGGGTCGGCAGGGTCCGCGACCCGCGCAGAGTCTCCAGCCCGACGCTCCCGGAAGGAATGCGACGTGACCAATCCGTTCGAAGACGCAGACGGCCGCTATCTCGTGCTGGTCAATGATGAGGGGCAGCACTCGCTGTGGCCGTCCTTCGTGGACGTGCCCGCCGGGTGGACGGTCGCCCTCGGCGAGTCCGACCGGGAGGCGTGCCTGGAGTACGTGGAGAAGAACTGGACCGACATGCGGCCCAGGAGCCTCGTGGAGGCGATGAGCACCGGCAACTGACCGGACACGACGGCCCGTACGTCCCCGGAAGGGGGCGTACGGGCCGTCGCCGTCTCCGGCTCAGTCGGTGAGGGCCACGGCGACCGGGGCCGCGGTCTCCAGGGACCCCGCGGCCGCCAGGCAGTGGGACGCGTGCAGCCGCACCAGCTCCTGCCACTGGAAGCGCATCCCGCCCCAGCGGCTGCGGCCGACCGCCTCCAGGAGCTGCGCGTCGACCAGGGTCTCGATCAGGTCCTCGGCCTCCAGCAGGTCCGTGCCGAGCACCCGGGCCGCCTGCGCCGCGTCGAAGTCCGCGTCGCCGAGGCGGCTCAGCTCCCGGTAGGCGAAGGCCACCCTGGGGTCCAGCTCCCGCATGCTGCGGTCCAGCCGGGCGCGCAGCGAGTCCTCCCCGATGCTGAGGGCCGCCAGCCGGTCGCCCGAGCGTTCCAGCCGGGAGACCAGGTCGAGCACGCGCCAGTGCGTCTTGGTGAGCAGCCTGGCCGCGGCGGCCCGCAGCGCCAGCGGCGAGTGCCCGCACAGTGCGGCGAGCCTGCTGGTCGCCTCGGGGACGTCCTGCGCCCGTGAGTCCCGCAGCACGCCGGCCAGCGTCTCCCGCGCCTCGTCGTCCGACAGGGGCGCGACCCGCAGTCGGAAGGTGCGGTACTTCTGCATCAGCTCGTCCAGGTTGGCCCGGCCGGTGATGAGTACGCAGCACCCGCCGCTCGTGGGCAGCAGATGACGTACCTGGGCGTAGGACGAGGCGTGGTCGAGCACGATCAGGACCCGCCTGCCCTCCAGCAGTCCGCGGTACCGCTCCGCCGCCTCGGCGGGCTCGGCGGGCAGTGGACCCTCGTCCCCCAACTGGCGCAGGAACTGGTGGAGCACCTCCAGCGGGCCGCCCTCCCGCAGGTCGGCGAAGAGCTGCCCGTCGGGAAATCTGTGCGCCACGCGGTGCGCCCAGTTGATCGCCAGGCTCGTCTTTCCGATTCCGGGACTTCCGGTGAGGTAGGCGATGGCGGGCGGATTCTGCGCGGATCCGTCGAGCAGGACGTCATCCATCAACCACTGCTCCCGGCTACGCCCGATGAAGTAGGCGTCGCTTTCCGGAAGCTGACTCGGAACGGTCTGCGGCCGCTCCTTTTTCGCCGCCGCTATGCCCAGGACGCCGAGCTGTGGAAATTCGTCGCGGAGGATCGAGTCGTGCAGCGACTGGAGGTCGGTACCCAGTTCAAGACCGATCTCTTCGATGGAATGCCGCATTCCGTCGCGGAATGTCGTGAGCGCCTCCGCCCGCCGTCCCGCACGGTACTGAGCGAGCATCAGGTAGTAGCGCAGCCGGTCGCGCAGCGGGCAGGCGCCCACCAGTGCCTGGAGTTCGCCCAGGACCGACTGGTGCTCGCCCAGTTGGAGGCGCAGCGCCATGTGCTGTTCGACCGCCAGCATGCGCTGTTCGTCCAGTCGGGCCGCCTCGGTCTCGGCGAAGGGCGCGTGGACGCCGCCCAGGGCGGGGCCGCGCCACAGGGCCAGGGCCTGGCGCAGCGCCTCGGCCGCCGGGGCCGGGCGGTTGTCCGCCGTCAGTTCGGTGGCTCTGGAGACCAGTTGTTCGAAACGGAGCGAGTCGAGTGAGTGGCCGGCGAGGCTGAGCATGTAGCCGGGTGTGGCCGTGATGATGGTTTCCCGTTCCCAGCCCGCGGTACGGAAGATTTTGCGCAGTGTGGCAATGCAAATGGCCACCTGGGTGCGGGCGGTACTGGGTGGACGGCCGTTCCAGACCTCCTCTATCAGGGAGTCGAAAGAAACGACCTGATTAGCGGAGAGAAGCAGTGCGGAGAGCACGGCTCGTTGCCGGGGACCGCCCACCGTAAGACCTCGGCCATTCATATGTACTTCGAGTGGCCCGAGCACTCCGAATTCGAGACCGGCGACCGGGATTTCCTTTTGGGAGACTTCCGCATTGCCGATTCTCTGGTATATCGGTTCTATCAGCCGAAGATCCATGACCTCTTGATACCCCCGCGTCAAGTTGTGCTGATGTCTGCGTGCCGAAACTCTCCGAAGCCGTCGGGTGCCACGGGCATGAAGACTCCGTTACGGCCGGGTCAGCCGGGTTCACCGCTGGTCGGGGCCTCGTCGTCATGTCGCTCACCTCCGGGTCCGGGTCGCTGCGTCAGGAGCTGCTGGTCTGTGCGTGGGTCCTCACTTCCCTTCGGTTCCATGCGCCCGGACCGGTGGCCGGGCGGCAGTGCGAGGGGGGGGAGCGTCGCGGAAGTCGCGGTCGTGGTTGCCGGTGCGGCGCTGCCTGCGACCCGGCCCAATCTGACCTGCGGATTTTTTCCTTCGTAGCCGGCTCCCCCCTGCCTGCAGTCGGAATAATACGGATCTTCTTTGAATCCAACACTCAACTTTCGGCAGGTCTCTGCCCTGGCTTTCGTCAGTGCGCCGTTTGCTATTCCCCGATGGCCTGGATTCGGCCCCGAGGTTACCTGCCGGTTACTTTCGCCGCGGATTGCGTAAGGAATGTGAAATCTGCTGGTGGCGGCGGATGCCGGGGCTCGTCCCGGTGCCGTGGCGGGCCGCCCGGCGAGCGGCCCGGAGCCGACTCCTCCACTCGCGCCGGTGGCCAGGTTTGGCCGGATCGTGTCGTTCCGGTCGGTGCGGGCGCAGAAAGACGGAGGGGACGCCCGGCACGGACCGGGCGTCCCCTCCTCTTCACCGGGCGGTACGGGGGTCGACCGCCCGGTGGGCTCAGTCGGCGTCGAGACGACGCCGCATACGTGCCCACACGAACTCCAGCGCCAGCCCGGCGACCGCCGCACAGGCGACCGCCGCCCACGGCGCGGTGACGCCGACCAGCTTCAGCTGGAAGAACTCCTGGAGGTAGGGCACGACCAGCACCACGGCGAAGCTCACCGCCATGGTCAGCACCAGCAGCACGCGCCACCAGGTGTACGGGCGGGCGATGACGGCCAGCGCCCACAGGGCCGTGAGGAACAGCGCGAGGGTCGCCGCCGAGGTCTCGGCGTCCAGGTTGTCGTCGTATACCGACCGGGCGATCAGATAGGCGACCGAGGTGGCGGTGGCCGCGAGCGCGCCGGCCGGGATCGCGAACCTGAGGACCCGGCCGACGAAGTTGGACCGGGCCCGCTCCTTGTTGGGCGCGAGGGCGAGGAAGAACGCGGGGATGCCGATGGTCAGCGACCCGACCAGCGTGATGTGGCGCGGCAGGAAGGGGTACGGCACCTGGGCGATCACGACGACCAGCGCCATCAGCACCGAGTAGACGGTCTTGGTGAGGAACAGGTTGGCCACCCGCTCGATGTTGCCGATGACCCGGCGCCCCTCCGCGACCACCGAGGGCAGCGCCGAGAAGTTGTTGTTCAGCAGGACGATTTGCGCGACCGCCCGGGTGGCCGGACTGCCCGAGCCCATCCCCACGCCGATGTCCGCGTCCTTGAGCGCGAGGACGTCGTTGACGCCGTCGCCCGTCATCGCCACGGTGTGCCCGCGGGACTGGAGCGCGCCCACCATGTCCCGCTTCTGCTGCGGGCCCACCCGTCCGAAGACGGTGTTCTCCTCGACCGCGTCGGCCAGCTCCGCCCGGTCCTCCGGCAGGAACCGGGCGTCCACCGGCCGTTCCGCCCCGGGCAGCGACAGGCTCGACGCCACGGCCCCCACCGAGACCGCGTTGTCGCCCGAGATCACCTTGGCCGTGACGCCCTGGTCGGCGAAGTACTCCAGGGTGGCCCGCGCCTCCGGCCGCACCCGCTGCTTGATGACGACGAGCGCGGCGGCCGTGACCGCGGCGGGCACGGCCGCGGGATCGTCCATGAGCGCGTCCAGCGGCCGGTCGCTGCGCGCCAGGAGCAGCACGCGCAGCCCCCGGGCCCCGTAGGAGTCGGCGGCGGTGAGCACCGAGTGCCCGGCCGGCAGCATCGTGTCCGGCGCCCCCAGCAGCCACGCCGACTCCGTGCCGGCGGGCTCGACGAAGGAGGCGCCGCTCCACCGCCGGGCGGACGAGAACGGCGCGGTGGCGGTGCGCCGCCAGCCCTCGGGAGCGGGGTACGACTCGATGATCGCCTGGAGGCTGGCGTTGGGCCGCTCGTCGGCGGCGCCCAGGGCGCCGAGCACCGCGTCGACCGGCAGTTCCGGCAGCAGCGGGAGGACCTCGTCGACGTCCATCGACGCCTCGGTGAGCGTGCCCGTCTTGTCCAGGCAGACCGTGTCCACCCGCGCCAGCCCCTCGATGGCGGGCAGTTCCTGCACGAGGCACTGCTTCTTGCCGAGCCGGACCACCCCGACCGCGAAGGCCAGCGAGGTCAGCAGCACCAGGCCCTCGGGCACCATGGGGACGAGACCGCCCACCATGCGCCGGATCGCCTCCGAGAAGTTGTCGTCGTTCACCACGAACTGCGTGATGATCAGCGCGATGCCCGCCGGGACGATCGCGTAGGTCACGAACTTCAGGATCCGGTCGATGCCGTTGCGCAGCTCGGAGTTGACGAGGCTGAAGCGCCGCGCCTCGTCGGCGAGCTGCGAGGCGTACGCCTCCTTGCCCACCCGGGTGGCGGTGAACGTCCCCGAGCCGGCCACCACGAAGCTGCCGGACATCACCGGGTCGCCGGGCTGCTTGACCACCGGGTCGGCCTCGCCGGTGAGCAGCGACTCGTCGACCTCCAGGTTGTCGCCCGAGGTGACCGTGCCGTCCACCACGATCTTGTCGCCCTGGCCGAGGTCGATGGAGTCGTCGATGACGATCTCGGAGGCGCTGAGTTCGAGCCGCTGCCCGTCCCGCCACACGCGGGGGCGGCTCTCGCCGACGATCGCCAGCTGGTCCAGGGTCCGCTTGGCGCGCACCTCCTGGATGATGCCGATCGCGGTGTTGGCGAGGATGACGCCGCCGAACAGACCGTCCTGCACCGGCCCGACGATCATCACGATGACGAACAGCACGCCGATGATCGCGTTGATGCGCGTGAACAGGTTGCTGCGGACGATCTCCCCGATCGTGCGGCTCGACCGGGCCGGTACGTCGTTGACCTGCCCCGCCGCGACCCGTTCGGCGACCTCGGCCGCGCTCAGGCCGCCACCCCCGCCGACGCGGACCGCGCCCCCCGGCTCGTCCAACTGGTTCTTCATCCCTGACGCCCTCCGGGCTCGACTCCGCGCTCAGTTCCGGTCTCGGCTGCGTCCCCCGCGAAGTGACTGTAGGAGCCCGTCATCCGCCGTCACCAGGCACGAACGACGTCTCTTGGGCCTTACTTTCGACAGGGACGGATCTTGGCCCGGCGGGGCGAAAACCAATCGATATCGAGGAGAAAGTTGACGCTCCTACCGTCGTGCCGGCAGGCCCGGCGGGCATCGTCTTGCCCGCGTCCACCCCCACCCGAGGAGATCCCGACGCATGCGCGCACAGACGAGCGGACCCACCGTGACCGGGGACGACGTGCAGGGGCAGCTGGCGGAACTGCGGCGGAGCCACCCCGAGCTGCACGCCCTCGCCGACCCGCGGCGGATCGCCGCCTGGGAGGCGGCCAGGGACAGCGTCCCCGGGCGCCACGACGACTTCGGCGCCGACGGGGAGGGCAGCCGGGGCGTGGAGTACGTACAGGCCCAGGCCCTCAACCGGCGCGCCCGCGAGACGGGGATCAGGAAGCTCCTCGGCTTCGCCGAGACCGCCCGCCGCACCGCCGACGGCGACCGGCCCGTCCTGGTCGACCTGCTCGGCGGCGACGGACTGGTGCGCAAGGTCTGCGAGGACCTGGGCATCGGCGACTTCAACATCCTCACCTGCGACGCGTCCCCCCACATGGTGACCACGGCGTGGGCGGCCGGCGTGCCCGCCCTGCTCCAGCGGGCCGAGCAGCCGCTGCTGCGCGACCACAGCGTCGACGCCGTCCTGCTGGCCTACGGCTCGCACCACGTACCGCCCTCGGACCGGCAGACGGTGGCCACCGAGGCCCGCCGGATGCTCCGCCCCGGCGGCACGTTCGTCCTGCACGACTTCCTCGTCGGCTCGCCCGTGGACGTGTGGTTCGAGGAGGTCACCGACGTGTACTCGGCGACCGGCCACAAGTTCCTGCACTTCACCCGGGACGAGATCGAGGGGTACCTGGAGAAGGCGGGCTACGACCACCGCGAGGTCGTGGAGATCGACGACCCCTACACCGCCGTCGCCGCCACCCCCGAGGAGGCGGAGCTGGAGATCGGCCGGTACCTGCTGAACATGTACGGCCTGGTCAAGGTCTTCGAGGGGCGCACCGAGCAGGAGGCGTACCGCTGGGTGGCCGAGACCGCCAAGGCCGTCTTCCGCTACCCGGACGCCGAGGGCGGTCTCGCCTCCTGCGAACTGCGCCGCGAGGAGGCCGCCGGCGGGTGGCGCGTCACCATTCCGCGGCGCGCCGTCGTCGGAGTGGGCCGGGTCTCGGCCACCGCCGGGAAGGCGGCATGACCACCCACGCCGCCGAGGCGCCCACGACGGACGCACAGGGCGCACAGGGCGCACAGGACACACAGGATGCACAGGACGCGGCGGAGTCCGCCGAGGCGGCCGCCCGCGCCACCGTCCCGCACCGCGCCGCCGCCGCGGCACTCGCCCGCGAGCACGACGTCGTCCCGCTCCACCAGGAGTTCCTGGACGACTCGGTCAGCCCCGTCACCGCCTTCGCCCAGCTGTGCGGACCGGACGAGGCGGGATTCCTGCTGGAGAGCGTGCCGGTCTCCGGCGGCGTGGCACGGTACTCGTACGTCGGCCACCGCCCGGTCCCGCTCGAGCTGCCGGGCGGCGACCCGCTGACCGCGCTGCGGTCCCACCTGGCCCGGTCCGTGGCGCCGGTGCCCGGACTGCCGCCGTTCCACGGCGGGGTCGTCGGCTACCTCGGGTACGAGGCGGCACGCCACTTCGAGGACCTGCCCCTGGCCGCCGGACCGCCGCCCGGACTGCCCGAGTCCGCCTTCCTCGCCGCCGACGACCTCGTCGTCTTCGACCACGCGACCCGGCGCGTCCTGCTGATGACCCTGTACCGCCCGGCCCGCGAGTCCTACGACGACGCCGTCGCCCGCATCGTGCGCCTCAACCGCGCACTGCGCCGCGCGCCGGCGCCCGCCGTCTTCTCCGGCCGCCCGCTCGCCGCCGCCACGCCGGCCGACCACGGGACGGAGGGCTGGACCGCGAACCTCACCGAGGACCAGTTCACCGACCGGGTCGCCCGCGCCCGGGAGCACATCGCGGCCGGTGACGCCTTCCAGATCGTGCTCTCCCGGCGGCTCAGCAGGCCGCTGCGCGCCCGGCCGCTCGACCTGTACCGGCACCTGCGCGCCACCAACCCCTCGCCGTACATGTACCACCTGAGCCTGGGCGGCGGGCGGCACGTCATCGGCGCCTCCCCCGAGCTGCTCGTCAAGGCGGAGGGCCGCACGGTGCGCACCCGGCCCCTCGCGGGCACCCGGCCCCGCCACCCCGACCCCGCCGAGGACCTGCGGCTGGAGCGGGAGTTGCGCGCCGACGAGAAGGAACGCGCCGAGCACGTCATGCTGGTCGACCTCGGGCGCAACGACCTGGGCCGGGTCACCGAACCGGGCACGGTCCGGGTGGAGCGGCTGATGCGGGTCGAGCGCTTCTCCCACGTGATGCACCTGTCGTCCACCGTGCGCGGACGGCTCGCCGAGGGCCGGGACGCGCTGGACGCCCTGCGCTCCGCCTTCCCCGCCGGAACGCTCTCCGGGGCGCCCAAGATCCGGGCCATGGAGATCATCGCCGAGCTGGAGCCCGAGCAGCGCGGGGTGTACGGCGGCGCCCTCGGCTTCGTCGGCGCGGACGGCCTGACCGACTTCGCTATCGCCCTGCGCACCATGGTCGTCGCCGACGGCCAGGTGCACGTGCAGGCGGGCGCCGGGATCGTCGCCGACTCCGACCCCGCGGCCGAGTTCCGCGAGACCCTGCACAAGTCGCGCGCCATGCTCGCGGCCGTACGGCGGGCGGAGGCGGCGGCATGAGCGCCCCCACCGGCACCCGCGCGGCCCCACGGGTCGCGGTGATCGACAACTACGACTCGTTCACCTACAACCTCGTCCACTACGTCGCCGAACTGGGCGGCCGCCCCACGGTGTTCCGCAACGACGCCGTCACCCTCGACGAACTCGCCGGGTTCGACCTGCTGCTGCTCTCGCCGGGCCCCGGCACCCCCGCCGGCGCCGGCATCTGCGTGGACGCGGTCCGCGCACTCGGCGCACGGCTGCCCGTCCTCGGCGTGTGCCTGGGCCACCAGGCCGTCGCCGTCGCCTACGGCGGCTCGGTGGTGCGCGGCGAGCAGGTGCACGGCAAGGCCAGTGCCGTGCACCACGACGGCGGCGGGGTCTTCGCCGGCCTGCCCGACCCGTTCAGCGCCACCCGCTACCACTCGCTCGTGGTCGAGCCCGCCGGCCTGCCGGACGAGCTGACCGTCACGGCCCGCACCGCGGACGGCACGGTCATGGGCCTGCGCCACCGCACGCACCCGGTCCACGGGGTGCAGTTCCACCCCGAGTCGGTGCTCAGCCCCGAGGGCAAGCAGCTGATCGCGAACTTCCTGGAGTGCGCCGATGATTGAGTCACTGAGAACGCTCGTACGGCGGCCCCTCACCGAGGCCGAGGCGGCCGAGGCGATGCGCGTGATCATGCGCGGCGAGGCCACGGCGGCCCAGATCGCCGGGTTCGCGCTGGCCGTCACGGTGCGCGGCGCCTCCGCCGACGACCTGGTCGGCATGGCCCGCGCCGCCCAGGAGTTCGCCACGCCGGTGCCCCGCGCGGGCGGCGATCTGCTCGACACCTGCGGGACCGGCGGCGACGGCCTGAACACCTTCAACATCTCCACCGCCGCCGCGATCGTCGCCGCCGCCTGCGGTGTACGGGTCGCCAAGCACGGCAACCGCAGCGCGTCCTCCGCCTGCGGCAGCGCCGACGTGCTGGAGGAACTGGGCGTCCGCATCGACCTCGGCGCCGAGGAGGCCGCCGCCTGCCTGGACCGCACCGGGATCACCTTCCTGTTCGCCCCGGTCTTCCACCCGGCCTTCCGGCACACGGCGGGACCGCGCCGGGAACTGGGCGCGCGGACCGTCTTCAACCTGCTGGGACCCCTGTGCAACCCCTCGGGCGCCCGGCTGCGCACCCTGGGGGTGCCGAGCCGCGAGCTGGTGGAGCCGATGACCGAGGTCCTCGAACGGCTCGGCGTCACCCGCGCCCTGGTCTTCCACAGCGCGGACGGCATGGACGAACTGAGCACCGGGGCCCCCGCCCACCTGGTCGAACTGCGCGACGGACGGCGCACCACCCACCGCTTCGACCCCGCCGAGCACGGGCTGGCCCGGTCCCGCCCCGGCGACCTGGCCGGCGGCGACCGCGCCGTCAACGCGGCCGTCCTGCGCCGCGTCCTGGCCGGTGAACGCGGACCCGCGCGGGACGTCGTCCTGCTCAACGCCGCCGCGGCGCTGCGGGTCGCGGACCTGGCCGGCACCTGGCCCGACGGGCTGCGGCTGGCCGCGTCCGCCGTCGACGGGGGCGCCGCCGCCGACCTGCTGGACCGCTGGGCCCACGCCTCCTGGCAGCGGGCGGACCTGGTGGAGGTGCCGGCATGAGCGGCATCCTGGCCGGCCTCGTCGCCGAGGCCGAGTCGCAGACCGGGCGCCGGCGCGCGCTGCGCACCGAGGCGAAGCTGACCGAGCTGGCCGCCGCGGCGCCCCCGGCCCGCGACTTCGCCGCCGCGCTGCGCGAACCCGGGCTCGGCGTCATCGCCGAGATGAAGCCCCGCAGCCCCTCCAAGGGGCCGCTCACCGACGACTACCGGCCGGCCGAACTGGCCCGCGCCTATCAGGGCGGCGGCGCCCACGCCGTGTCGGTGCTCACCCACGAGGCGGGCTTCGGCGGCAGCCCGGACCACCTGGCCGTCGCCCGCGCCGCCTGCGAACTCCCCGTATTGCGCAAGGACTTCGTCGTCGACGAGTACCAGATCCTGGAGGCCCGGGCGCTCGGCGCCGACGCCCTGCTGCTGATCGTCGCCGCGCTCAGCCCCGCACGGCTCGCCGCACTCCTGGCCCGCACCCGTGCCTGCGGCATGGAGGCGCTGGTCGAGGTGCACGACGAACGGGAAGTGGACGTGGCCCTGGAGGCGGGCGCCGACGTGATCGGCGTCAACCACCGTGACCTGCGGGACTTCTCGATCGACCGGACCCTTTCGGCTCGGCTGCGGGGGCGGGTGGGCACCGGGCGGGTCATGGTCGGGGAGAGCGGCGTCCGCGGCGCACCCGACGCCCGCGCGCTGGAAGCGGCCGGGGTGGACGCGGTCCTGGTCGGAGAACTGCTCATGCGGGCCGGCGACCCCGGCGCCACGATCAAGGAACTGGTCGGATGACGGCGAGCGACACACACACCGAACCCCACACGTCCCCGACCGGGACCGGCACGTCTACCCCGGCCGGGACCGGCACGTCGACCGCGGACCGGACCGACGCGGTGGTTCAGGCCGGGACTGGTGCGTTGACCTCGGTCGGGACCGGCACGTCGACCGCGGCCGGGACCGGCACGGTGGCTCCGGTCGGGACCGGCGGGGTGACCCCGGACCGGCCCGGCACGGGGGCCGCGACCGGGACCGACACGGCGACCCCGGTCGGGACCGGCACGGCGGCCCCGGGACGGCCCGGCCCCGTGGCCGACGTCGGGCGGGGCGGATGGAGCCCCGGCTCGTGGCGGAGTCGGACGGCCGAGCAGCAGCCGGAGTGGCCCGACCCCGGGGAACTGCGCGGCGTGGAGGACACCCTCGCCCTCAGGCCGCCCCTGGTACTGCCCGACGAGATCCTCGACCTGCGCCGCTCCCTGGCCCAGGTGGCCGCGGGGGAGGGCTTCCTGCTCCAGGCGGGCGACTGCGCGGAGCGGTTCGGCTCCTGCACCGAGGCCGGGGTGCGCGGCAAGCTGCGGGTCATCCTCCAGGTGGCCATCCTGCTCACCTACGGCTCCGGGCTGCCGGTGGTGAAGGTGGGCAGGATCGCCGGTCAGTTCGGCAAGCCCCGCAGCCGCCCCACGGAAACCGTCGACGGCGTCGAACTGCCCGCCTACCGCGGGGACATCGTCAACGGACCCAAGTTCACCGCCGAGGCCCGCCGCCCGGACGCGGGCCGCCTGCTGAGCGCCTACCACCACGCCTCGGCGGCCCTGAACGTGCTGCGGGCGCTCACCCTGGGCGGCTACGCCGACCTGGGCCAGGTCCACGACTGGAACCAGGAGTTCGTCCGGCGCAGCTCCGCCGGGCAGCGGTACGAGAAGGCCGCCGACGACATCACCTGGGCCCTCCGGTTCATGTCCGCCTGCGGCCTGGACACCCGCTCCCAGGCCGCCCTGCACCAGGTCCAGCTCTACACCTCGCACGAGGCGCTGCTGCCGCAGTACGAGCAGGCGCTGATCCGGTACGACGAGAAGCGGCGGGGCTGGTTCGACACCAGTGCGCACCTGCTGTGGATCGGCGACCGCACCCGCCGCGTCGACGGTGCGCACGTGGAACTGCTCGCCGGGGTGGACAATCCGGTCGGCGTCAAGGTGGGACCCACCATGGGCGTCGCCGACCTGCGGGAACTGTGCGAGCGGCTGGACCCGGACCGGGCGCCGGGCAGGCTCGTCCTGATCAGCAGGCTCGGCGCCGGGCGGGGCGCGGAGCTGCTGCCGCCGCTGCTGCGGGCCGTGCGGGACGCCGGGCACGCCCCGGTGTGGGCCTGCGATCCCATGCACGGGAACACCTTCGTCTCCGGGAGCGGCTACAAGACCCGCCGGCTGTCGGACATCACCACCGAGGTGGCCGAGTTCTTCGCGGTGCACCGCGAGGAGGGCCTGCACCCGGGCGGAATCCATCTCGAACTCACCGGCGACGACGTCACCGAGTGCCTCGGCGGCGACCTCGACGAGGTGCTGGACACCCACCTGGCCAGCCGCTACGAGACGGCCTGCGACCCACGGCTGAACGCCGCCCAGTCGATCGAACTCGCCTTCCACGTCGCCCAGTTCCTGCGCGAACTGCGCGGTGGTGCGTGAGGGCGGGAGCATGAGGGGAGGGAGCGCGGGGGCGGAGCGTTCCGCCGCCCGGCCGCCGTACTGCCGAAGGTAAGTCCCGTACCTGACGAACGCCAGGTGTGCCGCCGTGAACGGTCTCCGTACCCTCGTGCGCAGGGGCCTGAAAATTCCCCCGCAGGCTCCTGGCGCAACCGGCCCGGGGGGGGGGGGGGGGGGGGGGGGGGGGGGGCCCCCGCCCCCCCCCGCGGGGGGGGGGGGGGGGGGGGGGGGGGGGGCCGGCGGCCCCCCCCCCCCACGCCTGGGGGTCAGTCCAGCGGTTCGACCCGGATGTCGCGGAACCGGACCTTGTTCCCGTGGTCCTG
>NZ_JBIAVA010000030.1:0-44501 GCF_042893535.1 Streptomyces sp. NPDC001599 | reverse complement strand
GGGGGGGGGGGGGGGGGGGGGGGGCGGGGCGGGGGGGGGGGGGGCCGGGCCCGGCGGGGGGGGGGGGGGGGGGGGGGTCGGGGGGGGGGGGGGCCCCGCCCCCCCCCCCCCCCCCCCCCCACCGCCGTAGGCCGTCCTGTGCGTCGTCCGACCGTCCCGTCAGACCGCGCCGTCGGGCCGCCGCCGCGCCGACAGCAGGTCCTCCAGCTGCTCCTCACGGGCCTGCGCGGCGACGAAGAGCAGCTCGTCGCCCGCCTCCAGGGAGTCCTCCCGGGACGGCGTCAGCACCCGGGTGCCGCGGATGATCGTCACCAGTGAGGTGTCCTCGGGCCACTGGACGTCCCCGACCTGGGTGCCGGCCAGGGCCGACTCCTCCGGCAGCGTCAGCTCGACCAGGTTGGCGTCGCCGTGGCTGAAGCGCAGCAGCCGGACCAGGTCGCCGACGCTCACCGCCTCCTCGACCAGGGCCGACATCAGACGCGGGGTGGAGACGGCCACGTCCACACCCCAGGACTCGTTGAAGAGCCACTCGTTCTTCGGGTTGTTCACCCGGGCGACGACGCGCGGCACGCCGTACTCCGTCTTGGCCAGCAGCGAGACGACGAGGTTGACCTTGTCGTCGCCCGTCGCGGCGATGACGACGTTGCAGCGCTGGAGCGCCGCCTCGTCCAGGGACGTGATCTCGCAGGCGTCGGCGAGCAGCCACTCCGCCATCGGGACGCGCTCGACCGAGATGGCCGTAGGCGCCTTGTCGATGAGCAGGACCTCGTGGCCGTTCTCCAGCAGTTCGCCCGCGATCGAACGGCCGACCGCGCCGGCTCCGGCAATGGCGACCCTCATCAGTGACCGCCCTCCTCTTCGGGACCCTTGGCGAACGCCGCCTCGACCTTGTGGACCTCGTCGGTGCGCATCATGACGTGCACGAGGTCGCCCTCCTGAAGGACGGTCTGCGAGGACGGCAGGATCGCCTCCCCGAGCCGGGTGACGAACGCCACCCGCACGCCCGTCTCCTCCTGGAGCCGGCTGATCTTGTGGCCCACCCAGGACGAGGACGTGTGCACCTCGGCCAGCTGGACACCTCCGGTGGGGTCGCGCCACAGCGGCTCGGCGCCCGAGGGAAGCAGCCGGCGCAGCATCTGGTCGGCCGTCCAGCGGACGGTGGCCACGGTGGGAATGCCCAGACGCTGGTAGACCTCGGCGCGGCGCGGGTCGTAGATGCGGGCGGCGACGTTCTCCACGCCGAACATCTCGCGGGCCACGCGGGCGGCGATGATGTTCGAGTTGTCGCCGCTGGAGACGGCGGCGAAGGCGCCGGCCTCCTCGATGCCCGCCTCGCGCAGGGTGTCCTGGTCGAAGCCGATGCCGGTGACGCGGCGGCCGCCGAAGGAGGAACCGAGGCGACGGAAGGAGGTGGGGTCCCGGTCGATCACGGCGACCGTGTGCCCCTGCTGCTCCAGGGTCTGGGCGAGCGCGGAGCCCACGCGCCCGCAGCCCATGATGACAATATGCATCGCCTCACACCGCGCTTCCTGCGGGCCCGCCGGCCTTGGTGAATGTCTTGCTCATGTCTCTCTTTCGGCTCGCCTGGCGACACGTCGCGGCCAGTGTGCGGGCCGCAGGGGAACATCATGCCGGTGCGCACCGACGCTGACGCCGCTAGGGCCTGTCTGACAATTCCCGTCTGCCGTGCGACGCCATGCACGCACTCTCGCCGCACCGGCCCCAGACCCGAGTACGGCCAGTACGCGGGTCTGGGGCCGGCACACCGAGAGCACGCACCTGACGCCGCGCGGCCGCCCTTCGGGCGACGACGCGAATTGTCAGACAGGCCCTAGGGGCCGGGAAGCCGGGTGCCCGACCGGAGCCGGCCCACCGGCGTCCGGGTCCAACGTATCGGCAAGCACCCGGGGGCCGCAGGAGCCGTCTCATCCCCCGGCCGACGACCCCCGGCGGCAGATGCTGCGGATGCTGGCGGCCGTCAGGATTCCGAGGCCTACGAGCGTGGCGGCGCCGCCGATCAGCTCTGCGCTCAGGTGCATGGGACCTCCAGGGGCGACAACGGCCGGACAACGGGCAGGGCTTGTCGGGTAAGCAGTCATATAGCCATGCGAATGCCGTCACCTGCGGAATCCGCAGCCGGAGCACCCCCCGAATTCACCCGTAGAGCAGACTGCGTACGGATCGGGGGTGGCGGTTGGGCGGCCGCCCGTTCGAACGCTTACGATCCTCTGTTGTGTCCAAACTGACCGACGTGCCCAAGCGGATCCTCATCGGGCGCGCACTGCGCAGCGACCGGCTGGGTGAAACGCTCCTGCCGAAACGCATCGCGCTTCCCGTGTTCGCGTCCGACCCGCTGTCCTCCGTGGCGTACGCGCCCGGCGAGGTGCTGCTCGTCCTGTCCATCGCGGGCGTGTCGGCGTACCACTTCAGCCCGTGGATCGCGGTCGCGGTCGTGGTCCTGATGTTCACCGTGGTCGCCTCCTACCGTCAGAACGTGCACGCCTACCCGAGCGGCGGTGGCGACTACGAGGTGGCCACCACCAACCTCGGACCCAAGGCCGGACTGACCGTCGCCAGCGCCCTGCTGGTCGACTACGTCCTGACCGTCGCGGTCTCCATCTCCTCCGGCATCGAGAACCTCGGCTCGGCGATCCCCTTCGTCGTCGAGCACAAGGTCCTCTGCGCGGTCGCCGTGATCCTGCTGCTCACCCTGATGAACCTGCGCGGGGTCAGGGAGTCGGGCACTCTGTTCGCGATTCCCACGTACGTCTTCGTCGCGGGCGTCTTCATCATGATCGTGTGGGGCGCGTTCCGCGGCCTGGTCCTGGACGACACCATGCGCGCCCCGACCGCGGACTACCAGATCAAGCCGGAGCACGGCGGCCTGGCCGGCTTCGCCCTGATCTTCCTCCTCCTGCGCGCCTTCTCCTCCGGCTGTGCCGCGCTCACCGGCGTCGAGGCGATCTCCAACGGCGTCCCGGCCTTCCGCAAGCCCAAGTCCAAGAACGCGGGGAACACCCTCGCGATGATGGGCCTGCTGGCCGTCACCATGTTCTGCGGCATCATCGCGCTGGCCTCCGCGACCGACGTCCGCATGTCGGAGAACCCGGCCACCGAGCTGTTCCACAACGGCGTCGCCGTCGGCGCGGACTACGTCCAGCACCCGGTGATCTCCCAGGTCGCCGAGGCGGTCTTCGGCGAGGGCAGCTTCCTGTTCATCGTCCTGGCCGCCGCCACCGCGCTGGTCCTCTTCCTCGCCGCCAACACCGCCTACAACGGCTTCCCGCTGCTCGGCTCGATCCTCGCCCAGGACCGCTACCTGCCGCGCCAGCTGCACACCCGCGGCGACCGCCTGGCCTTCTCCAACGGCATCGTGCTCCTCGCCGGGGCCGCCATGCTCCTGGTCGTCGTCTACGGCGCCGACTCGACCCGGCTGATCCAGCTCTACATCGTCGGCGTCTTCGTGTCCTTCACGCTCAGCCAGATCGGCATGGTCCGCCACTGGAACCGCAACCTGGCCGGCGAGCGGGACCAGTCCAAGCGCCGCCACATGATGCGCTCCCGCGCGATCAACGCCTTCGGCGCCTTCTTCACGGGCCTCGTCCTGGTCGTGGTCCTGGCGACCAAGTTCACGCACGGCGCCTGGGTCGCGCTGCTCGGCATGTGCATCTTCTTCGCGACCATGACGGCGATCCGCAAGCACTACGACCGTGTCGCCGAGGAGATCGCGGCCCCGGAGGACCCCGAGGAGGCACAGAGCGACGACATGGTGCGCCCCTCCCGCGTCCACTCGGTGGTCCTGATCTCCAAGATCCACCGCCCCACGCTCCGCGCCCTCGCCTACGCCAAGCTCATGCGCTCCGACAGCCTGGAGGCGCTCAGCGTCAACGTCGACCCCGCCGAGACGAAGGCGCTGCGCGAGGAGTGGGAGCGCCGCGGCATCGCCGTACCCCTGAAGGTGCTGGACTCGCCGTACCGCGAGATCACGCGGCCGGTCATCGAGTACGTCAAGAGCCTGCGCAAGGAGTCCCCGCGCGACGCGGTCTCGGTGATCATCCCCGAGTACGTGGTCGGCCACTGGTACGAGCACCTGCTGCACAACCAGAGCGCCCTGCGCCTCAAGGGCCGCCTGCTGTTCACGCCGGGCGTCATGGTCACCTCCGTCCCGTACCAGCTGGAGTCCTCCGAGGCCGCCAGGCGCCGGGCCCGCAAGCGTCAGGACTGGAGCGCGCCGGGTGCGGTGCGGCGCGGACCGGCCCAGCACCCGGACCGTGACCGTACGAAGGACTCCTCCTCGTCCACGTAGACTGGACGGCTGTTGTCCTTTGCGGCACCTGTCGTCACCCGTAGGTCCCTGTCGTCCCCGTTCTCTGGAGTCACCCCGCCATGCAGGCAGAACCGAAGAAGTCGCAGGCGGAGAAGCGAGCCGTGTCCGAGGTGGTCTCGCTGGTGGGCGAGGAGTACGAGGTCGAGATCGGCCCCGTTGCCCACGGCGGCCACTGCATCGCCCGTACGTCCGAGGGGCAGGTGCTGTTCGTCCGGCACGCGCTGCCCGGCGAGCGGGTCGTGGCCCGGGTGACGGAGGGCGAGGAGGGCGCCCGCTTCCTGCGCGCGGACGCGGTCGAGATCCTGGACCCCTCCAAGGACCGCATCGAGGCCCCCTGCCCCTTCGCCGGCCCCGGCCGCTGCGGCGGCTGCGACTGGCAGCACGCCAAGCCGGGCGCCCAGCGCCGCCTGAAGGGCGAGGTCGTCGCCGAGCAGCTCGAGCGGCTGGCGGGCCTCACCCCCGAGGAGGCCGGCTGGGACGGCACGGTGATGCCGGCCGAGGGCGACAAGGTGCCCGCCGGGCAGGTCCCCTCCTGGCGCACGCGCGTGCAGTACGCGGTGGACGCGGAGGGCCACGCGGGCCTGCGCAAGCACCGCTCCCACGAGGTACAGCCGATCGACCACTGCATGATCGCGGCGGAGGGCGTCAGCGAACTGGGCATCGAGGCGCGGGACTGGACGGGCATGGAGTCCGTCGAGGCGATCGCGGCCACCGGCTCCCAGGACCGCCAGGTCATCCTGACCCCGCGGCCCGGCGCCCGCCTGCCCATCGTGGAACTGGACCGCCCGGTCTCGGTCATGCGCGTCGGGGAGAAGGACGGGGGCGTGCACCGCGTCCACGGCCGCCCCTTCGTCCGCGAGCGCGCCGACGGCCGCACCTACCGGGTGGGCTCCGGCGGCTTCTGGCAGGTCCACCCGAAGGCCGCCGACACCCTGGTCACGGCGGTCATGCAGGGCCTGCTGCCCCGCAAGGGCGACATGGCCCTGGACCTCTACTGCGGCGTCGGCCTGTTCGCCGGCGCCCTCGCCGACCGGGTCGGCGACCAGGGCGCGGTCCTCGGCATCGAGTCCGGCAAACGCGCCGTCGAGGACGCCCGCCACAACCTCGCCGCCTTCGACCGCGTCCGCATCGAGCAGGGCAAGGTCGAGTCCGTCCTGCCCCGCACCGGCATCGACGAGGTCGACCTCATCGTCCTCGACCCGCCCCGCGCGGGCGCCGGCCGCAAGACGGTCCAGCACCTCTCGACCCTGGGCGCCCGCAGGATCGCGTACGTGGCCTGCGACCCGGCCGCGCTGGCCCGGGACCTGGGGTACTTCCGGGACGGGGGGTACCGGGTGCGGATGCTGCGGGTGTTCGATCTGTTCCCGATGACGCAGCATGTGGAGTGCGTCGCGATCCTTGAGCCTGCCGATAAGGGCCGTTGACCTGCGGCTTTACTCGGTGTGCGGGATGTGTGCTATGCGCGTTACGGGCGAAATCTTGACGCTCAAATGACGCTCTCCGAGGTGTCTTGACGCTCATTTGACGCTCGTTCTGATGGCGCGTCAGGTGCATTTCGGGATGCTGTGACCTGGGCTGAAGCGTGGGCTGAGGAACGTGCGTGGGCGGCCACGGTCCTGCCCGATGGGTAGCGCGCCTCGGATCGTCGGGTGGGTTCGCTTGTCGGCGCGTACGGTGTGTGCCGCGTCTGACCGTGTACCTGCGCCGTTCGCGGAAGGTGGCGATGCCGCCGTGCCGAGCGATTCACCGTCGCCTTAAGCCGCCCGCCGTCGTCCCCTCGTCTGCACGCTCATTCGCAGGCGTCGCCTCAAGACGGCGCGCTCTTGATCCTTTACGAACTCCACAGGGCGCAGCTCGCTGGCCTTCCGGGCGGCATTCGCTGTACCGCGACATAGCACGCACGCTGCCAGCCCTTTAGGGAAGCCCCAGGTCCCGCAGCTGTCGCCGGGAGGTGATGCTCAGCTTGCGGAAGATGCTGCGGAGGTGGGCCTCAATGGTGCGCGGGCTCAAGAACAGCTGTGCGCCGACCTCCCGGGAGGTCGCCCCGGTAGCTACCAGCCGGGCGATCGTCAGCTCCTGTGCGGTGAGCGCGTCCGAGGGCTGGGCGGACCGGCTGCGTGGGTGCTCGCCGGTGGCGCGCAGCTCGCGGGCGGCGCGCGCGGCGAACGCTTCCGCACCCATGTCCGACAGCATCTGGTGGGCGGTGCGGAGCTGCTGGCGGGCGCCTTGACGGCGGCCCTGGCGGCGTAGCCACTCGCCATAGACGAGATGAGTCCGGGCCAGCTGGGTGGCCACTCGGCAGTTTCGTAGCTGCTCGATCGCCTCGCGGTAGTACTCCTCGGCGGCCGGGCCGGTGCTGACCAATGCCCGTGAGCGCGCTGCCAGCCCGAGCCCCCACGGGGTGCCGCTGGCCAGCGCCCGTGAGCTGAGCTGGTCCAGCGCAGCGGTCGCATGCTCCGGCCGGCCGCTACGGCATGCCGCTTCAATGAGCTCGGAGTGTGCCAGGTTGCTGTGGGTCAGCTCGTCGGACTCGAAAGCCCGCGTCGCAGCGACCAGAGCCGCCGGGTAGTCGCCCAGACCGTTGTGCAGCACCGCCATGGCGTACTGCGCCAGGAAGTCCTCAGTTCGGCGCCCACGTCCAGCCGCTTCCCGGACCATGGTCGCGTGGATCTCGGTGGTCTCGTCCGAGCGGCCGCGCCAGGCAGCCAGGATGAGCTGGCCGTGGAGCACGGGCACAGTTCTGGTCGCGGCCGCGATCGCGGTCTGTTCGGCGGCCCGGGAGAAGTCACCAGAGAGCACCAGCATGACGGACTGGACGAGCAGTGCTGCCGGGAGCGTGGCCAGCGCGCCGGCTTCCCTGACCAGCCGGACATGACGAGCGGCCAGCGCGTGCACCATCTGGTCGTCGAAGAGCGACATCGCGGTCCGGCCGGCCAGCCACAGCCAGCGGCGGTCGTCGCTGTCGTTCACGGCATGATCGTCCCGCTCGTGACGATTGAAGGCGTCCAACGCCCGCCGCAGGCCGGGCACTCCTGCCGCGTAGCCCTGCGTGAACGTCGTCACCAGCCCGTCGAGCAACAGATCCACGGGCCTCGGCGTCTCCGGTGGTGCGGGCGCGGCCCGGGCTGCGTCGGCCACCGTACGCACGCCGCCGGGTCCGCGGTCGCCGGTAACGATCGCCGCATCGAGCGCGTCCAGGTAGGTCTCCCGGGACAGCGCCGGGTCCAGCGGGGCGAGGGTCTTGGCGGCGTCCAGCAGCATCCTTGGCCCCTCGCCGCCCCTTGCCCCGTGGAACGCGATCCGAGCATTCAGCAGCTGTAGGCGGGCCTGCGCCACGGCGTCCAACGGCCCGGCCGCGGCGACTGTCAGCAGCTCCAGGGCTTCGGACGCACCTGCCTCGTGCTTGGCGTGCGCAGCTTCCAGGGCCCGTTCCGCCCGGACGGCCGGCCTGGGGGTCAGCTCGGCCGCACGCTTCAGGAACGCCGCCGCGGCGGCCAGCCCGCCGCGGGCGCGGGCCCGTCCGGCCGAACGCTCCAGCTCCGCGGCGGCGTCCTCATCAGTGCCCACCACCGCCTGCGCGCGGTGCCAGGCACGCCGGTCCGGATCGACCTGCTGGTCGGTGACGGCGGCCAGCGCGCCGTGCGCCCGGCGCCGGTCGGTCGGTGTGGCCGCCCGGTAGACCGCCGAGCGGACCAGCGGGTGCCGGAACCGCACACGGAAGTCGAACTCCAGCAGCCCGGCGGCCTCCGCGGGCGCAGCCGCCTCGCGGGCGATCCCCAGCTCCGCGGCCGCGCGCCACAGCAACGCCGCGTCCCCGGTCGGCTCGGCCGCGGCAACCACCAGCAGCATCCGCGCGTCGGCAGGCAGGCTGTTCGCGCGGCGCCGAAAGCCGTCCTCGATCCGGCGCGGAACGCTCACCACATCCGGCAGCTCGAACCCGCCCGCGAACTGCACCGCCGGAGCACCCCGGGGTAGCTCCAACAACGCCAGCGGATTGCCGCGCGCCTCGGCTACGATCCGGTCGCGCACCACATCGTCCAGCGGTGCGCGGACCGCGGTGGCCAGCAGCGTCTGGGCATCGGAGGCCCCCAGCCCCGCCAGGCGCAGTTCCGGCAACCCGCTGAACGCCTCGACGTCGGTCACACCGGGATCGCGCAGCGCAAACACCATCACCACCCGCTCGGCCCCCACTCGCCGGGCCACGAAAGCCAGAACCTGCGCAGACGCCTGATCGAGCCACTGCGCATCATCGACCACACACAGCAACGGCCCGTTCTCGGCCAACAGGCTCAGCACCGCCAACCCCACCAGGAACCGGTCCGGCGCAGCACCCTCGCGCAGCCCGAACGCCACCCCGAGCGCGGCCTGCTGCGGCTCGGGCAGCTCGACCGCCCGCGCCAGGAACGGGGCGCACAACTGGTGCAGGCCCGCGAACGCGAACTCTGCCTCGGCCTCCACCCCGGCCGCGTCGTGAACCCCGAATCCCGCCGCCACGGCGGTCTCCCGCATGTGCTGCAGGAGGGCGGACTTGCCGATGCCGGCTTCCCCGCGCACCACCAACACTCCGCTGTCGCCGCCCTGCGCCTGAGCCAGCAGCTGCTCGAGCGCCGCCTGCTCGGCGCGCCGTCCCACGAGCATCGCCTGGTCCTCCCCTGGCGCCGACACGGCGTCTATCCGGTAATTGTCACCGACGCGAAGCGCGCGGGCAGCACCGGGTCGTCAGGATGCCAGCCTCCCCCGCGCCAGGGTCGGTGACGGGGTAAGGGATTTTTACCGACGCGGACCAGGCGCCTTCCCCGCGACTCTGAGAGCCCTCAGCAGAGCGACCGGGAAGGGAGCGACCACCGTGACCAGCATCGAGGTGTTCTTCCCCGCCGACGAGGAGTCCTCCCGCTACGGCAGCAGCGCGAGCGGGTCGCCGTCCACGCCCTGGCCCACCGGGAGCTGCACGGCGGTGGGGCGGGCTGTCGGAGGCCGATCGCCGGCGCCGGCTCACGCGCCCCTGACCACGCCGAAGACATTTGGGCCGACGACACGTCGGTCGACGACACCTGAAGGGAACAGCCGTGGCCTGGAGACCCCGCCAACTCGCCGAACTCGCCGGCACCACTGTGGGTGCGGTGCGGCACTACCCCGACGTCGGCCTGCTGGAGGAGCCGCCGCGACGCGCCAACGCCACAACACGGCGACGAACCTGCCCCTCGACCTCCTCGGCGGACCGACCGCCGTGACCGCGTTCGCCTCCGGCCTGGATGACGCGACCACCCGTTTCGACCGCAACGAGCCACAGCTCAACGTCTCCACCGGCCCAGACGACGAGCGCGACACCACCACACCGGCCGCCATCGTCGAGAGCATGCGGGCGGTGCCCCTCGCTGGCGGCCTGCAGCCGGCCGACCGCGAGCGGCTCACCACCTCGCTCGTCGCGAACACCACCGGCGACGCCACCATCCGGGCCGGCGTGCCAGCCGGGTGGCCAATCGGGGACAGGACCGGGACCGAAGCACAGGGCGAGCGCAACGACGTCGGGAGCGTGCTGCCCCCGGACCGCGCGCCGCTGGTCTCGCCGTCTACGCCGACCCGGACGACCCGGAGTCCACGGCCGGCAACGCCACCATCGCCGAGGCGACAACGATCGCGGTACGGCGGCTCGTCGGTCAATAGCAGGCAGACCACCCTCGGAAAGGAAAGATCATGGGACACGTAACCATCGGGTACGAGAACAGCACGCCGGTCGAGCTCTACTACGAGGACCAAGGCGCGGGTCAGCCCGTCGTCCTCATCCACGGCTACCCGCTCAACGGCCACAGCTGGGAGCGCCAGACGCGCGAGCTGCTCTCCGCCGGCTACCGCGTCATCACCTACGACCGCCGCGGCTTCGGCCGCTCGTCGAAGGTCGGCACCGGCTACGACTACGACACCTTCGCCGCCGACCTGAATGCCCTGCTGGAGACCCTGGACCTGCGCGATGTCGTGCTCATCGGGTTCTCGATGGGCACCGGCGAACTCGCCCGCTACATCGCTCGATACGGCCACCAGCGGGTCGCGAAGCTCGCCTTCCTGGCCTCCCTGGAGCCCTTCCTCGTCGCTCGGGACGACAACCCGGACGGCGTGCCCCAGGACGTCTTCGATGGCATCGAGGCCGCGGCCAAGGGCGACCGCTACGCCTGGTACGAGCAGTTCTTCTCCAACTTCTACAACCTCGACGAGAACCTGGGCAACCGCATCGGCCAGGAGGCGGTCACAGCCAGCTGGAACGTCGCCATCTCCAGCGCCCCCGTGGCCGCCCATGCCGTCGTCTCCTCGTGGATCGAGGACTTCCGCGCCGACGTCGAGGCCGTCCGGGCCAGCGGCACGCCGACCCTGATCCTGCACGGCACCGCCGATCGGATCCTCCCCATCGAAGTCACGGCCCACCGCTTCCGCCGGGCCCTGCCCGACGCGCAGTACGTGGAGATCGACGGCGCCCCGCACGGGCTGCTGTGGACTCACGCCGACGAGGTCAACGCCGCCCTGCTCGCCTTCCTGGGAGACCCACTCCCCAAGGGCGTCCGCCCCGGTTCGGAGGAGTCGCCATGACCACGGCCACCGGCGCCTCGCCGCGCGGCGCCGACCTCGGCGTGCGCCCGCGGCGAGCGCCTCGTCCATACGCTGCCCGTGCCGTGGCAGCGGTTCGGCGTGCTCGATGGGCAAGCTCGTCGTCGGCGATCGACGAACGGGTCCCGACCCTACCCGCGGCAGCGGGGCCATCGGTCAAGGTACTCGGGCCCGTGGTCTGCGGGCCTAGAAGCACCTGCGGCAGGCCGCTGAGCATGCTCACACCATTCACGGTCAGGTCGGCACCACCGAACGGGACCCGGCTCGGTGGGGTGGCACTGCCGCAGCAGGGGCCCGAGGATGCGCTCATCAGGATCCGAGCGGGGCTCACCGGCATCGCGCTCCTGCACGGGGTCGGCGTCCTTGTCGGGGCGTCGGACGATCCCGCCGGCCTCGGACGGTACGGCACGGACCTCTGGGGCCGGAAGATGGTCACGGCTGAGAGGACGCGATGAGGGCAACCGGTGCTCCGGCCCCGCTCGTCGGACGACAGGCAGAGATCGCTGCCGTGACCGAGGTGCTCGACCGAGCCCGCCGTGGAACCGGTGGCGCCCTGGTGCTCTGGGGTGAGCCGGGCATCGGCAAGACCGCACTTCTCGACCACGTCACCGCGGCGTCTCCCGATTTCGCCCCGCTGGCGGTACAGCCCGCACGGTGCGAGTCCGGGACCCCCTTAGCCGGCCTGGACACGCTGCTCCGGCCGGTCGAGCACCTGATCGCGACTCTTCCGGTGTCCCAGGCGGCAGCGTTGCGAGGCGTGCTCGCGGGCGAGGTCACCGGAGCGGGCCGGTCACTCACCGCCGTGGCGGTCCTGTCCCTGTTGTCGACGCTGGCAGTCGACCGCCCGCTCCTGATCGTCGTGGACGACGCACATCGGCTCGACGCGGAGACCGCGTTCGTGCTCGGATTCGTCGCCCGGCGGGTGGGGACCGATCCGGTGGTGGTCCTCGTCGCCGGCCACGACGCGCCTGCCGGCGGATCGTGGGAGGGGGTCGATCCGCTCGCGGTGAGTCCTCTCGCTGACGACCACGCCGCCCAACTGGTCGCCGCCGCTCACCCCGGCCTCGACGGCCCCGAGGTCACCCGCGCGGTGCAAGCAGGTGGGGGCAACCCGCTGGCACTGCACGAGCTGCCTGTACCAATCGACGATCTTGCCGCCGGCACGGTGCCCGTGGGGCCCCGGCTGCGTACGGCCTTCGCCGAGCGCCTGCAGACCATGCCGACCCCGGCACGCGAGTTCGTCGTGCTCATGGCCGCGGCTCGTGCCGACGGTGATCAGCTCACGCTCGCACGGTCAGCACGTTCCCGCGCCGCCGGGGAGCCGGTCTGGGAGGAGACGATCCGGTCGGGTCTGCTCGCCGGGACGCCCGACCGGCCTGCGCTACGGCACCCGGTGGTCCGGGCCGCTGTCTACGCGAGCGCCTCCCCGTCTGAGCGCAGGAACGCCCACCGGACCCTGGCCGCCGCGCTTCCCCCGGGCAGTCGCGGGCATGTCTGGCACCGGGCCGCGACCGTTCACGACGTCGACGAGGAGATCGCCGGGCTGCTCGAGCAGACGGTGCCCTCGGGCGCCGGCGCGGTACCGATTCTGCGGCGGGCCGCCGAGCTGTCCGCCGACCCGGCCGCTGCGACCCGCAGGCTCGCCGGCGCGGCCGTGGCCGCCTGGCACGGCGGCGACGCCACGATGGCGCGTCGGTTGCTGGCCGATGCCCGGAGCCTGACCGACGAGGTTCTGGCCACCCGCGCCAGCCGCGGCCTGCGCGGGGTACTCGAACTTGCCGAGGGGTCTCTGGAACGAGCCCACCGATCGATCAGTCGCGACATCGCCGCGTTCGATGATCCGCGCATGAGAGTGGAGCTCGGCGCCGCTGCCCTGCACGCGGGATGGTCCGCGGCCCGCGACGACCTCGTCGGCGAGACCCTCACTCGTCTCGCGGGGCTGACGACCCCTGGGCTGCCCGAGGTCCTCCCGATCGTCCGGACGTGGTGGGGGCCAGCGACGGACCCGGCACGGGCAGCGTCGTCGGCAGAACTCGGTGACGTCATGGCGCACATCTCCCGGGTGGAGTCGCAGCTGCTCCCGGCGTCGCCGCTCGGACTGGTGTGGGGCCTCGACGAGCCACTCGCCGATGCCGTGCACGCCCTTGTCCGCAGGCACCGCCGTCACGCCGATGGCACCTCGCTTGCTGCGGCGCTGGCTCGGATCGCGCGACTCGACATCGCCGCGGGCCGGTGGGGCGCTGCGGAGGACGCCGCGGCCGAGGGGCTCGCGTCGGCCGAGCGGATCGGTGCCGAGCACATCGCTGCGGAGTGCCGGAACTGCCTCGGATGGCTCGCCGCCGCCCGCGGTGACGGCCGCAGCGTCGACCATCTGACCGTTCGGACCCTGCAGCTGGCCGGGCCGCGCCGCGACCGTGCGGTCAGCGCCTCGGCCCACTGGAACCGTGGAATGGCCGCTCTGGCGGCCGGTCGCGCCGATGCTGCACTCGACCTGCTCGCCCGCTTGGACGAGCACGGGCACGAGGCAGCACATCCGATCGTCGCTCTGCTGGCAAGCCTGGACACGATCGAGGCCGCCGTGCACGCGCGGCGGCCGGAGATCGGCCGGCGCCGCGCCGAGGCGCTCGACGCCTGGGTACGGCGCACCGGCGCGCACTGGGCGATATTCACAGCGCACCTGGCACGCGCACTGCTGGACGAACCCGCCGCCGAACGGTCCTACCGGGCGGCGCTGGACGTGCCCGGTGCGTCCCGGCGCCCGTTCGACCACGCACGGGCCCGGCTGCTCTACGGCGAGTGGTTGCGGCGACAGCGGCGGCGCCGAGACGCCCGCCAGCAGCTCGACGCCGCTGCCGAGACGTTCCACGCACTGGGAGCGCGCCCGATGCTTGAGCGGGCCCGGCGTGAGCAGCGTCTGATCATGGCGCCCGCACGCCGTGACACTGCCGTCGGCACGGGCATGGCAACGCTGACGGCACAGGAACGCCGGGTGGCCCAGCTTGCCGCCGGCGATCTGACCAACCGGGAGATCGGGGCCCATCTGCGGATCAGCGACCGCACCGTCGGGCATCACCTATCCAACGTGTTCGCCAAGCTGGGGCTCTGCTCACGGCGCGACTTGGCGGCCACCGGCATCTCCGGACGGAGCTGATGACGCCTCACCGCCTACCTTGAGCGCTTCGGCGGCGATCTGCTGTAGCCGGGCGTCGCTGGCCCCCTGCTCCTGGGCGTCGAAGAGGCGGGCGGCGTAGACGGGCGGCAGGGCGACGGTCAGGTGCCGGATGCGGTCCTGGTCCGTCGACCCGATCGGGGCCGTGTAGCCCATGCGGGCGCGGGTGTCGATGATGATGCCGCCCGTGCTGGCCGCCTTCTCCTTGGCCTTCGCGCGGATCTGCGGCTGCCACCGCTTCTTCACCTCGCGCTCCAGGCGCGCGGCGAGTTCGGGCCGGGGCTTCTTGATCTGGTCCTTCACGTACCGCTCGACGGTGCGCTGGGAGACCCGCAGCATCAGGGCGACCGCCTTTGTGCCCTAGAGCTGCTTGACCAGGTACCGCATCTGCGCACCCGCGCTCTTGGGTGCCGGGCGCGTGAACGCCTTCTGCACCGCCGCCTCCAGGCCGTCCCCGAACAGGCTCATCGTGGCCTACTCCTACTCTCCGTTGTCGACGTCGGTGACGGTGCCGTCCTTGATGTGCCGGGCGAGGTTGAGCTCCGGGGCGTTGAACCGCTCCCGGACTTCCTCGCCCCACATCAGGTCCTGGATGCCCTCGTGCTTGACCAGGCCGGGGTTGATGCCGAGCTTGAAGCCGCCGGGCAGCGGCTTGCCTTCCCGGTAGGGCAGGAAGTCCAGCGGCAAGGGCCCGCCTGCCACGTAGACGACGCAGTCGGACAGGATCGCGATGGGGTACTGCCCGGTGAAGGCGGCGGGCTTAACGATCTTGCGGTGCAGGTTGATCCGGGTGCGGGAGATGACCGCCGCCCGGAAGCCCGGCCGCCACGTCGGGCGGGACAGCGCGCGCCACGGCTCGCCCGGTCTCCAGCCCTCGCCGCGGGGCCGCTCGCGGAGCTTGCCCAGACCTCCCTTCACCGGTCGCCTTGACCGCCGTGCCAACGATCGCCAGTTCCGGGTCATGGCCCTTGTAGCCGTCCATCGCCGCAAGGAAGTCCACCGGGGCGAGGTCGGCGTCGACGCCGAGGTCGGCCATCGTGGCGAGGTAGGCGTCACGGAGCCGGTCGTACCAGCCGTCCAGGTACCGGCCGTGCTCGTACCGGACCCACGCCTCAATCGGCCGCACCTCGTAGCCGAGCTCCGCCGCGTAAGCGACGGTGGGCGTCGCGTACCAGGCCGGGCCAGTCAGGCGCTCGCCCTTCGGCGTGAACGGAGAGGGCAGCAGCGAGCCGTCCAGCTCCACCCACTCCTTGCCGACCTTCACGCGGGACAGATCGACGTGGGACAGGTCGACCAGCCAGGAGCCGGGCAGCTTCGCGTCGAACGCGGGGGCCTTGACGCACGCCGACGACAAGACGCTGGCCGCCCTGGCCGCCGCAGGCACGGTGACCGCCGCCGATGTGCCCGCCATCCTGCGGCACCGAAGGGCCTGGGCCGGGCTGGTCTCAGCCCGGGCACGGCACCCTGGGCAGGTCGAGGCCGCTATCGCTCTCCTGCCCCGCCTCTCCAGCTACGAGGTGGAGCAGGTCGTCCGGTCCTGGGATCCCGACCGTTACACCCGAACCGAAGCGGACGCACCTGCCCCGCCCGTGCCGCCAGAACTGTTCGACGCTGTCCCGGAAGCCTGCCTGACTCCGCTCGCCGCGTACCTTCTCCACCCGGAGCCCGAAGAGGGCTGGGAGGCCGTGTCCGATTTCTCAAAGGACTGGTCCCTGGACCTGGCCGGCCACAGCGGCTGGGCGATGCTGGCCCGGTGTCCCGAGCGGTGGTCGGAGCTCGCCACTCACCCCACACTCGGTGCGGCCGTCCAGCACCTGCTGCTAGACCATGCCGAGACCCAGGCCCTCAAGGACTCCCGCCTCCGCGCCACCGACCCCGACGGCGCGGAACTCCCCGCCGATCCGGCGCCCGCTCTCAGCGAGAACCTGCTGCGCGCCTGCCTGCCGGCCCTGTGCCTGCCTGAGCTGGCCGGCCTGCCCAACCCGCAGGTGACCGCCCGCCGGACCCTGCACCACATCGCCAACCGCGTCCGCAGCAACCCGCGCCTGGCCGACCTCGCCGCCGACCAGCTGCACGCGGCCGCCGACGCTCTCGTCACCCGCGGCCAGCTGCTCACCTGGTCCGACAGGCAGGAAGACGATCACGAGTTCGACGGCCGCGTCCTGCGTCTCGCCGAGGACCCGGCCCTCCTCAGCACCCCCCGACCACCTCGCCGGGTCCTGCGCCCAGCTCGCCAGGCTGGATCAGCCGGCCGTCGTCTCCCCCATGCCGAGCCGGACTTCGATCCGCGTCCTCGACAATACCGACCCCGACCACGACCGCCCGGCCCGGCTCCTGGAACGCCACTACGAGCACCGCCGCGTCCAGGCTCTGACCGTCCTCGCCGCCAACCCGCACACCCCGCACGCAGCTGTCGTGGGCGTCTTGGGCGGGCTGCACCCTGCCGAACTGGCCCGGACCGCCGAGAAGGCCGACGGCCTCGACTGGTTCAGAAGGCCGACCGCCCCGACTGGTTCCTGGCCGCGGCGGCCGCCATCCCGGTTCCGGAAGACGAGGACGACGGTGTGGTGCGGCTGGTGGACGACGACGAACTCGGCAAGCACCCCGACCCCGCGGCCGTCCTGCAGTCCTGGCTCGACTCCCCCGCCACCGGGGAGATCCTCTCCCGCTCCGAGGTCTACCGCGCCGTCGCGAAGTCCCGCTACCGCACCCTGGAGCACCTACGCCAGATCCCCGCCGACGAGGTCCTCGCCAACCACGAACCCGACGTCGCCCTGACGATCCTGCTGGACCGCTGCGGGCGCAGCACCGACCGGTGGGGCACTCGCCGCTGCCATGACCTTCGACTACGACGACGAGAAGATCACCTTCGGGGAACTCCTCGACTCCTTGGACCCGACGCCCGCAGAGGCGCAGACATCCTGACCGTCGGGAGAACTGTAGGTTCTCGCGATTCGTGTCATACGACGCTGCTGTGACCTCGGGCTCGGCGGGTGTCTCAAGCCATGTCTGAGGCGGTCAGTCTCATGGTCGTGTCGGAATCCTCTCCATCGCCGGACGCAGCCACGGCTCATCACCGTCCGTAGTGCAACGAAGCGCCGCGAGCTCACAAAACTGTTCCTGAACCCCACAAGATCAACGTGCAGTTCAGCGCGAACAGGTGAGAGCTGCCACTGCCCGCAGGAATACGACGGCAACGGAATAGGTGCTCTGCGCCGGTACGGCGTCCGTCGCCGTCGCCGTAGTGGACCGGGACCGGTCGGCAATGGCGTACCGCATTGACGATGGTGAGCAGGACCTCGGAATCCGGATAGTCCGGTTCACGGGGCTCATCTCTGAGGGTGAGTTCGGAGATCCGTTCCACGTACGGTTTGCCGGAGCGCTGAGGTTCACTCTGCGCACGGCTCCAGGCCCGCGTCGCGGGCCAGGAGCGCCGCTTGGACCCGGTTGTCGCAGTCAAGCTTGGTGAGGACGCGGCTGACATAGGTCTTCACCGTCGCCTCGCTCATATGCAGGCGGGCGCCGGCGGCCGCGTTGGACAGTCCTTCGCCGAGCAGGGCCAGCACCTCGCGTTCGCGAGCGGTCAGCCCGGCCAGGCGGCGGCGCGCCTCCTCGCCACGCACGGTGGCGGGGGAGGCGAGGGTGTCCACTACGTGGCGGGTGGCGGCCGGGGACAGGTAAGCGTTGCCGGCCGCCGCCGCGCGGACTGCGTGGATCAGCTCCTGCGGGGCGGTGTCCTTCAGCAGGAAGCCCGCACTGCCGTGGCCGAGCGCCCGCAGGACGTTGTCGCGTTCCCCGAACGTCGTCAGGATCAGCACCCGTACCCCCGGCGCGGCACGGCCCAGTTCGGCCAGCGCGGTCAGCCCGTCCATCACGGGCATCTGGATGTCCAGCAGGGCCACGTCGACCGCGGTGCTCCGAGCGGTGTCCACCGCCTCCCGGCCGTCCCGTGCCTCGGCGACGACCTCGATGTCCCCGGCGGAGGTGAGGATCATTCTGATGCCTGCTCTGATGAGCGGCTCGTCGTCGGCGATGAGAACCCGGATCATGCGATCTCCTGCGCGGGATCGGTGTGACAGGCGGACAACAGGCCAGCTCATCATGCCCGATCCGGCCGGGAGCGCGGTCACAGACCTCGGGTCAGGGGTTCCACGTGTAGGACACTTTGGAGGCGAGCTTCCCGTCGCGGAAGCAGAACCGGTAGACGATGTCCTTCTCGTCGTCCACGAAGTGTTCGCAGGCCGCGTCATCGGGCAGCGCAGGCCCCTGCTTCTCCACGCCGTCGGTGAGCAACGAGCCGCCTTCCGGCAACTTCCCGCGCAGGTCCGCCTCGGCCTCGCCGACTCGAGCCGACTCGTACACGCTCGCCGGTATGGCCCCCTTCTCCAACTCGTCGATCCCTTTCGACACCCCCCACACCAGAAGGGCGCCGACGCCCACGACGAGGACCACGGCGGTGGCAGCGCATCCCAGGGCGGCGTTCTTCTTGCTGCTCATGATGGCGGTGAACTCCTTGTGCGGTACGGCGCGTTCGAGGACGCCACCACCATTTCCCGCCGAGGCCCCGCCGATCTGCCCTCGGAAGTCGTCGTCCGCAGCCACCGAAGTCGCGCCGCCCGGAGGGGACTGCCGCTCGCCACCGGCGTACGGCAGCACACCGGCGAGGCGGAAGCCCCCGCCGGGGGTGAGGCCGGTGTGCACCATGCCGCCGACCAGACGGGCCCGCTCCCGCAGGCCCGTCAGCCCCTGTTGGCCGCTGATCGCGGGGGGTGCGGCCGGAACCCCGGCCGGTACTGGGCCGTTCGCCACCTCGACTACGAGGCTGTCCGGTTCGTAGCGCAGCGCGACCGTGATCGGGGCGCCCGGCGCGTGCTTGTGTGCATTGGTCAGTCCCTCCTGAGCGATGCGGTACGCCGCCCGGTCGACAGCGGGGGTGAGGGGTCGCTCGGCGCCGGAGCGGTGCAGTTCCACTGTCGCGCCCGCCGCCCGCGACGATGCGACCAGCTCGTCGACAGAAACCGCGGCACGGTCCGAGGAGGGCCCGGCTTCCTGCGGACCGGGCCCGGACATCTCCGCGTCGTTGCGCAGGATGCCCACGGCTTCGCGCAGCTCCCGCATCGCCGATCTGGATGCCTCCCGGAGGACGCCCACACCTTCCCGCTGGCGGCCATTGAGCTCCGGGTCCACCTCCAGCGCCCCCGTGTGCACGGCGATCAGGGCAAGTTGGTGGCCAAGGCTGTCGTGCATGTCCTGGGCGATGCGCTGCCGCTCCAGCAGCCGGGCCTGGCGCGCCACCATCGCCCGTTCGCGCACCAGTTGGGCGTTGTGCCGCCGCAGAGCATCCAGCAGGGCGTGCCGCTGGGCACGGTACCGGGCGGCGAAACCGGGCACCACCGCGAGCACCAGGAACGGCCCCCCGGTAAGTGCGACGGTCACCAGCACCGACAGTCCGAGGTCTTCATCTGGTGCGCTGGCCACGCCGGCGACAAGGTGGAGCACGAAACCAGCCGTGAACGCGGCCAGTGCCCGCGCCGGGCGCTCGATGCGGCTGCCGGCGGACCATCCGGCGCAGACCAGCAGGACGAACGCACCGAGAAAGGTGCCCGCCAGGGCTGACGCGGCCAGCAGTACCGACGCCGGCAGGGCGCGACGCGCCAGGGACAGTACGGCGACGACCAGGGCCAGTGCCCCGCCCTGTACCAGGGAGCCGGTCTCCGCCGTGCGAAGGATGCCTGCGATCCCGGAGAGCACTGGGGTGAGCACGGCCTCGCCGACGATCCGCCGCCGGGGCCAGGCGGAGGCGGCGGCGAGACGGAAGCGGAACGACGGTCCGGTACGGGGAGTTTCTGCAGCATCCACGCGCAGACGATAGACGGCTGCCCTCTGACGCCCGCATCCTTCCTTCGGTGCGGTCGCGCGCGACGAAGGGGGGTCGGGGAGGCATCGGTTCCTGGGATTCCTGCCCTCTTTGGTCGTTACGGGTGACGACTTATGGAGACTGCCGCAGGGGCGGGCGGTCCGGTGACGATGGCTCCGCCGGACGCACTCAGCGGCGGCACAGGGAACGACGGCTTCGGGAGCGGAACAGTGGACAGTGCGGGACAGTGGACCGGCAGACGTTTCACCGTCCGGCAGGAGAACCGTCTCAAGGCCGGCCGTTACACCGTGAGCGAGCTGATGCCGGACGGCTCTGAGGGCGAGGTCGTGGCCTGCGCCGAGGTGAAGCGATTCTCGCTCAAGGAGAAGATCACCTTCCACACCGGCCTGTCCGGGACCCGCGTGCTGTTCACCATTGAGGAGCGCGGCCTTCGCGGCGCCGGTGATGGCTACGACGTGTGGGACGCGGAGGGCAACCTTGTCGGCGGTTTCGAGGAGAAGGACGTCGCCTCCCTGGTGCGTTCGACCTGGGTGCTGGACCAGCCCGGATTCCCGGCCGCCGTCGGCCGGGAGCGTAACCGGTTCGTGGCTGTGCTCCGCCGCGCCTGGGACTTCCTGCCGCTGGACCTGCCGTTCCTGTGGCCGTACCACTTCGACTTCGAGACGGGAGGCAAGCAGGTGCTGAAGGTGGACAGGAAGTGGGGTCTGCGGGACCGTTACGTGGTCGACATCCTCACCCCCGGACCGGACCCCCGCCTGGCCGTCGCCCAGGCCGTGGCCCTGGACACGTTCCAGGACCGTTGACCCGAAGAGACTGGCGCCGACGGCGGGCAGGTGGGCCATGTCGCCGGTGGGAAAGCTCCAGGCCCATGGCCGGATACCTCCGGACCGGCCTCGAACAGCCACGGGCCTCGGTATCCAGCAGGATGCGCATGCTCTCCAGTTCTGCGGGCGGCAGCGCATCCCACACTTCGTAGGACGACCAGTACGCGCCGGAGTAACGCCACTGCCCTTGCGCCGGTGAAAGGTTCGCCACGGAGCAGCGGCGCTCAGCACGTCCGACTGACGCGGGGTGAGCGCTTATCTGGTGCCGTCACTCGAATGGGCATCGATGCTGAACAGTGGGTCTCATGCTGACTGCACAAGTGCTGTCGGAGTGCAATTAGCCCTGAGACTATGCAGCGAAGTTTGAGATCCCACAGGAACAGGGCTAATCCTGTGCCATATCGACGAAGCGTCCATAATGGTCTTGGAAGGCCGTGATGATGGTCGCGGTGGGGCCGTACCTGTGCTTCGCGACGATCAGGTCGGCTTCGCCGGCACGGGGTGAGTCCTTCTCGTACATGTCTTCGCGGTGGATGAGGATGACGAAGTCGGCGTTGTCCTCCTGGGCGCCGGAATCGCGCAGGTCGCTGAGGTAGGGCCTCTTGTCGGTACGCTGTTCGGGCCCGCGGTTGAGGGTGGAGACGGCGATGACGGGGATCTCGAGTTCCTTGGCCAGATTCTTCTGGCTTCGGGCGACCTCGGAGACCTCTTGGCAGCGGGATCCGAGGGGGCGGGTGCCGTAGTTGAGCAGCTGCAGGTCGTCGACGGCGATGAGCTTCAGGCCGTGCTGGCGGTGCAGGCGTCGGCAGTGCGCGCGCATCTCGGTGAAGTTGGCGTAGGCGTCGTCCTGGAGGTAGAGCGTGGCTCCGGAGACCGAGGGCATCCCTTTGGCGAGGCGGGTCCAGTCGTCGTCGGTCATGGTGCCGGAGCGCATGTGGTGCAGGGCGACGCGGGCCTCGGCGGCCAAGAGCCGCATGGTGATGTCGGTGCGGCGGGACTCCAGTGCGAAGTAGGCAGCGGGCAGGTTGTGTTTGACGGCCGCGGAGCGCAGCAGGTTCAGGGCGAGGGTGGAGGTGCCCGTGGTCGGGCGGCCGGCGATGACGATGAGCTGGCCGGGGTTGGCTTTGTTCACGGGTAGCGACAGCAGTTGTTCACGGGTTTGGGTTCTGGCTCATCGGCCGCGGACCGGATCGGCCGGCATCAACGGCTTGATCCGGTCCCACATCGCATTAGTGATCACCAGCCGGACGGACATATCCGATCCAACAAACGGATCAAGGAGACACGCTCTAGTAGTGCTTCGTTAGGTTCGACATCGTCCGTAACGCCCAGTACTGCCTGACATACACGCGGCCTCTCGGCACCGCCGGCCTGTCCTGGGCAGAGCTCGTGAGTTGGTGGCAGGAGACAAATCCCGCCGTCGGTGATCAGGCTGCCGCCTCCGCGGATCTGTGGATGCGGGCGGCCGTCAGATCGTGGGAGCGGCCCGTCAGTGCCGGCGACAGCCAGAGGACCTCCCCGGCCGGGTCGGTCGAACAGCGTGGGCCGCAGCTCGGGGGCGAGTACCAGTCCCGCCGCGTCCGCCAGCCGCGCGCCCACGGCCAGATGCACCGTCGCCGGGTCGGTGCCGTGCAGCGCGACCAGTGATGCGGCGACCTCCTACGGGCTCCCCGCCCGCGCGGCCCCCGCCAGCCGCTGGCGCAGGGCCAGCCGGTGCCGCCGCTCGGCCGTCCCGATGTGCCGTCGTCCGTCGTCACCCATGCAGGCCCTCCGCCCGCCGTCCGTCCGCAGCGTGTTCGGCAGGTGCGCTTGGTGCGTGTGCTCGGTACCTGTGCCCCGTCCGACATCGTGCCCGACACCACCGACAGCGGGCCTCCCCCGAGGGCCGGCTAGGGCGTGCCGTCCGCCGACAGGCGCTGGGTGATCCGGTCGAACAGGTCCGTCAGCGGCTCGCCGACGTCCCGGCCGAACTCGGTCAGCCCGTACGTGACCCGCGGCGGCGTCGTCGGCTCGACCTTCCGCCAGACCAGACCGTCCTCGACCAGTGTGCGCAGGGTCTGGGCCAGCATCTTCTCGCTGATGCCCCGGATGCTCTCGCGCAGCTCGTAGAAGCGGAGGTCGTTGCGGCGCAGGGAGATCAGCACCCAGACGCCCCACCTGCTGGTCACGTGGTCGACCACGTCGCGCGCCAGGCGGTCGCTGTGGAACACGTCATACCGCTCGCCGGTCCCGACCCGTTTGCGCTGCACGCCTTCCGTATGTCATGAGCTTACCTCCAGGTATGTCCTTACCAAACGTTAGTCCTCGCTCCTAGCGTGCAGGTCCACAGAGGACATCCGAGAAGGAGCTGGACATGATCGTGGTGACCGGGGCGACCGGAAACATCGGCCGGCCGCTGACGCGGGCGCTGGCGGAGGCGGGCGAGCAGGTGACGGCGGTGTCCCGGCACCCGGCGGCGGTACCCGACGGCGTCCGCCACCAGGTGGCCGACCTCGCCGAGCCGGCCGGCCTGCGGCCGCGCCGGCCGGGGCGAAGTCGCTGTTCCTGCTGCTCTCCGGCGATCTGCACGCGCTCGGCGCCAACCCCGCCGACATCGTCGCCGAGGCCGTGGACAGCGGGGTCCGCCGCATCGTCCTGCTCTCCACGCTCGGCGTGGTGACCAGGCCCTTCGGGGCGACGCGGATCGCCATGCGCGAGCTGGAGGACACGGTGCGGGAGTCCGGCCTCCAGTGGGCTCTGCTGCGGCCGGGCGGCTTCGCCTCCAACGCCCTGTGGTGGGCCGAGTCCGTCCGCGAGCGACGGGTCGTCGCGGCGCCCTTCGGCGATGTCGGGGTGCCGGTGATCGACCCGGCCGACATCGCGGCGGTGGCGGCGGCCTGCCTGCTGGAGGACCGGTACACCGGCGAGGCGTACGAGCTGACCGGCCCGGAGGTGATCACTCCGCGCGGGCAGACGGAGGCCCTCGCGGCAGCGCTCGGCTCGCCCGTGGCCTTCCACGAGCTGACCCGCGACGAGGCCAGGGCCGCCATGGCCCGGAGCATGCCGGCCGAACTCGCCGACGACACCCTGGACATCATCGGCAACCCGAGCCCGGCCGAGCAGCGCGTCAGCCCGGACGCCGAACGGGTCCTGGGCCGCGCGCCGCGCCCCTTCGCCGACTGGGCCGCCCGCAACGTCACCGCGTTCCGCTGAGACCGGCCGCACAGGGGCGCCGTACCGGGGCCAGGCGCTAGAACACGTCGCGCAGGGTCTCCAGGAGGCGGGCGATGTTCGCCTCGTCGCGGCGGTAGTAGGTCCACTTGCCGCGTCGGGTGGCGACCACCAGCCCTGCCTGCCGCAGCATGGTGAGGTACTGGGAGGTGGTGGACTGTCCCAGGCCCATGCGCCGCTGGATGTCGGTCACGCAGACGCCGATCTCGACGTCCTCGGCCTTCTGGCCGGGGAAGCTCATGGGGTCCTTGAGCCACACCAGCATCTGGCGGCGGGCGGGGTTGGACAGGGCCCGGAATACGGACAGCAACTGCTCTTCCGAGAACACGACGTGATCGTAACCCATTTTCATATTGACGATTCGCGATACGACGATTTATCTTCGCCGTATGTCCTCTTCGATGCGTGTGATGGAACTCGTCCGTTTCGGTGGTGCGGACACCGCGTTCGCGGTACGGGAACGGCCCATGCCCAGCCCTGGGCCCGGCCAGCTGCTGGTGAAGGTCATGGCCACCTCCGTGAATCCCCTGGACCTGCAGACCCGCCGCGGCGACTACCGCGACCAGGTGGCGCTGCCGGCGGTGATCGGCAACGACGTGTCCGGCGTGGTGGTCGAGACCGGCACGGGGGCGGGCCACTACCGTCCGGGCGACGAGGTCTGGTACTTGGCGCCGGTGTTCACCGGTCAGGGAACCTATGCCGAGTTCCACGTGGTCGACCAGGCCCTGGTCGCCCGCAAGCCCTCCCGCTTGTCGCATGTCGAGGCCGCCGGTCTCGCTCTCGTGGGGGTGACGGCGTGGGAGGCGCTGGTCGAACGGGCCGGAGTGCGGACCGGGGAGCGGGTCCTGGTGCACGGCGGCGCGGGCGGGGTCGGTTCGGTCGCCATCCAGGTCGCACGTGCGCTGGGGGCCGAGGTGGTCACTACCGCGCGGGCGAGGGATCACGACTTCGTCACCCGGCTGGGAGCGGACGTTACGATCGACTTCTCGGCCGGTGACTATGTGCCGCAGGTGCAGGCCCTGGGCGGGGTGGACGTCGTGTTGGACACGGTGGGCCGGGACACCCTCACCCGCAGTCCGCTGGCTCTGGCCGACCGAGGCCGCGTGGTGTCGATCGTGGACATTCCCGAGCCGCAGAACCTCCTCGCTGCTTGGGGCGTGAACGCGACCTACCATTTCCTCTTCGTCAGTCCCGGCCGGGCAAAACTCGAGGCCCTCGGCCGCCTGGTCGACCAGGGCGAACTCCGGCCGGTGATCGGCGCCGTGCTGCCGCTGGCCGACGTCGCCCACGCCCACAGCCTCTTGGAAGGCGGCTCCGCCGACGAAGGACGCCAACGCCCGCGCGGCAAGATCGCTCTCGCCGTGCATCCCGTGGACGAGACCCCGCACGCGGCGGCGGCCCGGACCTGAGGAATGGGGCGCCTCGCGCACCCGTTGTCGTCTCGTATGAGCGAGACAACTGCGGTAGTGGCGGGCGCGTACGGGGGTCCCGAGGTCCTGTCGGTGATCGATGTCGCCGTCTCGGAGCCGAGGCCGAACGAGGTACGGATCACGGTCCGCGCGGCCGGCGTCAATCCCTTCGACTACAAGTCGTACAGCGGCGCCTTCGGTGTCGATCCGGAGAGACTGCCGGTGCGGCTCGGTGTCGAGGCGGCGGGCGTGGTGACAGCGGTCGGTGCCGACGCGATCGGCCCCGCGGGCCCGATCGCGGTGGGTGACGAAGTGATCACCTACACCGCGCCGGGCGCCTACGCCGCCGAAATCGTCGTGCCCGCCTCGTCCGTGGTGCCGAAGCCCGTCGCCCTGTCCTGGGAGCAGGCCGGCGGGCTGCTGGCCGCCGGGGTCACCGCCGTACACACGCTTGAGGCGGTCGGCCTGGGCAAGGGCGAGACGGTGCTGATCCACGGTGCCGCGGGAGGCGTCGGTCTCGTGGCCGGCCGTGCAGCTCGCGGTGGCACGCGGCGCGACGGTAGTGGCCACGGCGAGCCGGGCCAAGCACGACCTCCTGCGAGAGCTGGGAGCGATCCCGGTCGTCTACGGGCCGGGGCTGGCGGACAGGGTGCGCGCGGTGGCGCCGGAGGGCGTGCACGCGGCCGCCGATCTCGTGGGCACCGAGGAGGCGGTGGACGTCTCCGTGGAGCTCGTGCCGGACCGCTTGCGTATCGCCACCATCGCGGGCCACGAGCGCGGGGCTCGCGCGGGAATCAAGCTCCTGGGTGGTGTGCCGGGCGCGGATCCCGGTACCGAGATCCGCCAAGCCGCACGCCTGCAGCTCACGGAAGCCGCGACAGCAGGCCGCCTGCGCATCGTGATCGCGGACAGCTACCCCCTGCGCGAGGCCGCCACCGCCCACCGCGAGATCATGGCCGGCCACACCACGGGAAAGATCGTCCTGGTCCCGTAACCCGTTCCTGTCCCCGCACCGCTGAAGCCGCACCGCGAGCGGCCGCCCGCGCGACCACCGGTCCCGGTACGCGACGGATCGAGTGCGTGGGCGGCCTGCGACCAGTTCGTCAGGTGTCCATGTCCTGGTTCTTGGCGCTCCATTCGATCAGCGGATGCAGGACGCGCATCAGGCTGGCACCTTGTTCGGTGGGCCGGTACGTGATCTGGACCGGCGTCGTCGGTACCACGAGCCGCTCAATGAGTCGGTGGCCCTCGAGCTCACGCAGACGCTGGGACAGAAGGTGGTTCGAGATTCCGGGGATCCGCGCTCGGTAGTCGACGAATCGGCGCGCGCCCCGCATCGCCGCCAGGAGCACCGCGGCGCTCCACTTCTTGCCCACGATCTCGACCGAGCGCTGAAAACTGCGGCACACGTCGTCGTCGATGTGTTCGTAGCCTGCTTCCGGGCGGCTCTGGCCCGCGGTGGCGGAGGAATCATCGGGCTGTCGAGGACCGGTCATACGGTCATGATACTGGAGCGTGTCACTTTTGATGACCCGGTCATGTCCCGCTTGTCGCCTGTGATCATCGCCGTGCAGCCTTGGCCCATGAACGCACACTCGGCCTGTCACCACGCGCTATGAACTACGGGCACTCGCTGAGATTTGGGCTGCACCTGCCCTCCGACGCCGACTGCGGACCCGGCCGGTTGGCCGAAGTGGCGGGCCTGGCCGAGCAGTGGGGACTGGACTTGCTGGTCGTCCCGGCCGGAACCGCCGGTGACGATCTCGAACCGTCGACTGTGGCGGCCTGGATCGCCGGGGCTACGGTCTCTCTCGGACTGGTGCTGGAGGCACGCCCCGACACCCTCCATCCGGCGATGCTCGCGCGAGTCGTCGCGGGCCTGGACCGGCTCACCGAAGGCAGGGTCGAACTGGCTTTCCGGGCGGGCCCGTCAGCCGCCGCGTCCGGGACAGCCGATTCGGTCGCGGCACTGGGTGAGGCGATCGCCGTCGTCCGCGAGCTCTGGAATGTCCTCGACCGTGGCCTCGGCCGGTTCACCGGCCGCTTCTACCGTCTCGCGGGGGCTGAGAAGGCCGCGCCCGCGCACGACGTGCCGATCTCCGTGGACGGCCAGGGCCAGGACCTGCTCCGGCTGGTCGGGCTGCGGGCTGACGAGTGGTCGACGGGGTGCGACGCCGCCACGCTGACGCAGGGCAACCGCGCGGTCGACGAGGCGGCGCGAGGCGCAGGCCGCGATCCCCGCGAGATCCGCAGACGGGTCACGATCCGCGGTGGCTTCGGCGAGCGGACAGGCAGGTTCACCGGGACCGCCGCGGACTGGGTGAACGACCTGCTGCCACTCGTCGTCGAGCACGGGGTGGGCACCATCGTGCTGGACACCGAGGAGCGAGACGTCGCGGCAGGCTTCGCGAGCGAGGTCGCCCCGGCCCTGCGGGCGGCCGTGGACGCGGTGCTTTTGCGCGGATGGTCGGGCGCGCGGGTCCGGCGGTCCGCCGTGCGCGCCAGGCGCCGACCGGGGATCGACTACGAGGGTGCTCCGCCGGAGATGGCCGAGGTCGTCGAGCCCGGTGATCCGGCCTACGCCCGGCTGCGGTCCGGATACCTGCGCGGTGGTGCGCCCGGCATCATCCTGCGGGCGGCGACGAACGAGCAGGTGACCCAGGCGCTCGCGTTCGCCCGCCGGCATCCCGGCGTGGCCCTGTCTCGGCGAAGCGCCGGACATGGGGTCTCCGGCCGCTCCACCAATGACGGCGGGATCGTCATCGACGTGTCACTGATGAATGCGATCGAGGTGCTCGACAGGAAGACACGCCGGGTGCGCATCGGCCCGGGTGCGCGCTGGGCCGAGGTGGCGGCCGCACTGGAGCCCTACGGCTGGGCATTGAGTTCGGGCGACTACGGGGGCGTCGGGGTGGGCGGCCTCGCCACGGCGGGGGGCATCGGGTACCTCGCGCGCGGGCACGGACTGACCATCGACCGCCTGCGGGCCGTGGAGATGGTGCTCGCGGACGGCTCCGTCGTGCGGGCCGACGATGCGGAGAACCCCGATCTCTTCTGGGCCGTGCGAGGGGCGGGCGCGAACTTCGGGATCGTCACTGCCTTCGAGTTCGAGGCCGACGACGTGGGCGCGGTCGCCTTCGCCCGGCTCACCCAGGACGCGAGCGACCTCGAGCGCTACCTCGTCGAGTGGGGCCGGGCGGTCGAGGACTCACCGCGAGACCTCACCAGCTTCGTCATCGTGCCGCCCCCGCGCGGCGGACGTCCGGCGCTCGCGGTGAGCCACACCATGGTCGACTCCTCGGACCCGGAGACCGTGCGCGCCCGGCTGGAGCCACTGGCCGCGATCTCCGCGATGTATGCCCAGGACATCGTCATCACCTCCTACGCGGCCGTGATGGACAACGCGAGCGACGACCCACCGGTCTCCCAGGGTGAACCGGTCTCACGCAGCGGGCTGCTCCGGCACGTGACCCCGCAGTTCGCTGCGGCGGCGGCTCAGATGATCCGCAGCGGCGCGATCGGATGGTTCCAGCTCCGCTCGGCCGGGGGCGCCGTCGCCGATGTTCCGGCGGACGCCACGGCCTACGCCCACCGCGACGCGAACTTCTCGCTGGTGGTGATGGGCGGTGCCGACGAGGTGGTCGACCGGGCCTGGGCCCGGCTGAGCCCTTTCCTCGACGGCCTCTACATCAGCTTCGAGTCCAGCCTCCGGCCCGAGCGGATCACCGCGGCCTGGCCCCCACGGACCCTCACGCGTCTGCGTGAGCTGAAGAGCGTCTACGACCCCGAGGGTGTGTTCGGCGACAACTTCGCCCTCACACCCGCCGCGAACCACCCCGGAGGAAGCACCCCATGAGCGACTACGGCCACGAACTGTGGTTCGGCAGCTTCATCACCCCCACCGCCCACCCGCCTCAGGCGCCGGTCGAGCTGGCCCAGACCTCCGAGAGGGCCGGCCTCGACCTGGTCAGCTTCCAGGACCACCCCTACCAGTCGGCGTTCCAGGACACCTGGACCCTGATGTCGTACGTCGCCGCACGCACCGAACGGATCCGGATCAGCGGCAACGTGCTGAGCCTTCCGCTGCGGCCCCCGGCCGTGCTGGCCCGCGCCGCCGCGAGCCTGGACCGGCTGACCGGCGGGCGAGTCGAACTGGGCATCGGCGCGGGCGCGTTCTGGGACGGCATCGTCGCGATGGGAGGCCGCCGGCTCGAACCGGCCCAGGCCGTGCGGGCGGTGGAGGAGGCCGTGGGCGTGATCCGGGGTCTGTGGGCCACCGACGAGACCGGTCCCCTCCGTGTCACCGGGGAGTTCTACACCGTGAACGGCGCCAAGCGCGGCCCGGCACCCGCCCATCGCATCCCGATCCGTATCGGTGCCTACAAGCCGCGCATGCTCCGGCTGACGGGCAGGATCGCCGACGGTTGGCTGCCCTCCCTGGGTTTCCTGCCCGAGGGCCCGGCATCGCTGCGCGCGATGAACGAGCAGATCGACGAGGCCGCCTCCGCCGCCGGTCGGGAGCCCGCGGCGGTCAGCCGCCTGCTCAACCTGAGCGGCCGATTCACGTCCGGCGCCGGCGGCGGCCTGTTGCAGGGGACTCCCGGCGACTGGGCCGAACAGATCGCCGACCTCGCCCTGCAGTACGGCGTGTCCGGGTTCATCCTCGCCTCGGACGAGCCTGCCGACCTGAACCTCTTCGGTCACGAGGTCGCGCCGCGCGCCCGCGAACTCGTCCAGTCCGAACGCGTGACGTGATGCGGTGCGCGCGTGGCGGGCCTGGTGACCAAGCTGCGACAGGGGCAGCGCCGACGGAGCTGTTCGGACGCCGCGAGGAGACCGCGGTTCTCGACGGGCTGCTTACGCAGGCCCGCGGCGGGAGCGGTGGCGCGCTCGTAGTGTGGGGCGAGCCGGGTATCGGCAAGTCAGCTCTGCTTCGCCACGTGCATGGCCAGGCCGCGGACTTCGTCCGGCTGAGCCACTCGGCCACCCGGCCCGAGTCGGACCTGGCTTTCGCGGGGCTGCACGGGCTGCTGCGACCGCTGGCCGATCGTGTCGAGCTGCTGGCGACGGCCCAGGCCGCCGCTGTGCGTACCGCGCTCGGGCTGAGCGGTGAGCCGACGGACCGCCTGGTGGTCGGGGCGGCCGTGCTGTCGCTGCTCCGCGGACTCGCCGAGCGGCAGCCCGTGCTCGTCGTGGTGGACGACGGGCAGTGGCTCGACGAGGCCACCGCGCTGTGCCTGGGGTTCGTCGCCCGACGTGTGGGAGCGCATCCCGTGGTCGTCGTGCTCGCCGATCACAGCGATCCGGCCGCCCGGCCCTGGGAAGGCGTGGCCGACGTGCGGGTCGACGGCCTGAGCGACGAGAGCGCGCGGCAGCTTGTGGCGGCCGTGGCGCCGCTCACCGACGAGGCGACGACGCGGAGCATGGTCCGGGAGGCCGGGGGCAACCCCTTGGCGCTGCACGAACTGGCCACGCTCGGGGGCGACCTCGACGACGCCGAGCATCGCCGGAAGCGAGGACGACCGCCCGTCGGGCCGTGCCTGCAGCGGGCTTTCCGTGCCAGGATCGAGGCCCTGAGCCCTCCGGCGCAGTTGCTGACCGTGCTCGCGGCGGCCGAGGAGCACGGCGACCGGCTCACGGTGCAGCGGGCCGGACGTGCGTCGGGTGCCGGTGACGCCGTCTGGGAGGAAGTGACCAACGCGGGCCTGCTCCACGTGGCGGGCAACCGCGTCGGTTTCCGGCACCCGGTCGTGAGCAGAGCCGTCTACGAGGGCTGCGGTGCCGCGACGAGGCGCCGGGCTCACCGCGCCCTGGCCGCCACGATGCCGGACGAGGCGGAGGAGCGCGCATGGCATCTCGCCGCCCTGGCCCACGGACGCGATGAGGACGTCGCGCGGCTCCTCGAACGGACCGCCGTCCGCTCCCGGCTCCGCGGGGCCACGAACACGGCGGCACGGGCGTGGTGGCGGGCCGCCGAACTGTCGGCCGCACCGATCGACGCCTCACAACGCCTTGCCGAGGCGGCCAGGGCTTCCTGGGACGCCGGGTGGGCAGCCACGGCGGAGCGCCTGCTCGATGACGCGGAACGGCTGGCCCCCGGTGCTCACGTCGCCCGGCGGAGCCGGGGCCTGCGGGGGATCATGGAGTTCGCCCGGGGCATGCCCGAGATGGCGCACCACTTCCTGATCACCGACATGAAGCGCGTCCCGGAACCGGGAACGGCGCTGGAACTGGGCACGCTGGCCATGCGCGCCGCCTGGTCCGTCGGACGCGACGACCTGTGGGACAGAGCGCTGGAGCTGCTGCTCGAAGACGACGTCGCGGGCCGGACCGGATTACCCGGCACGCTTGCCTGGTGGAGCGACGACGTGTCCGCCTACGCGGCGCCGGCGGACACCCCCGACCTCGGTGATGCCGCCGCGCGGGTCCGTACGACCATCCTGCCGTTGCTGCCGCCGACACCCCTCGCCCTGGCCTGGGGGATCGACGAGCCGATGGCGGATGCGCTGCGCCGCCGGTTGCCGCGCCTGCGGCGGCGCAGCGAGCGCGCTCGGCTCGCCGCCGCCCTGGCCCAGACCGCGATGCTGGACAACGCTGCCGGCCGCTGGCCGCAAGCGGAGTCCTCGGCCGCGGAGGGACTGCGGCTGGCCCAGGACCTGGGTGCCGACCACATCGCCTCCCACTGCCGCACCAGCCTGGGCTGGCTCGCCGCGGCGCGTGGTGACGAACGCGCCGTCGCGGAGGCCACCGCCAGGACTCTGGAGACGTCACTCCCGCAGGGCGTCCGCGCGCTGAGCGCCGCCGCGTACTGGAACCGCGGCATGGCCGCGCTGTTTCGCGAGCGCCCCGAGGAAGCACTGGACATCCTGGTGCGCCTGACCGAGCCGGGCCATGGCGCGGAACACCCGACCTTCGCGCTCCTGGCCGCTCTCGACACGGCCGAGGCGGCCGTGCGCGTCGGCAGGAGCGACCTCGCGGACGAACGGGTACGGGTGCTCGAAGCCTGGGCGCGGCGCACGGGAGCGCCGTGGGCCCGCTGTGCCGCGCACGTCACGCGCGGGCTCCTCGGCGGCGCCCGGGCCGAGGGTGCCTTCCGGGCCGCCCTCGACGTGCCGGTTGCCCGATCCCACCCGCTGCTCTACGCGCGCGCTCAGTTGGCCTACGGCGAGTGGTTGCGACGGGGCCGCCGGCGGACCGACGCGCGCGTCCGGATCGGCGCCGCCTTGGAGGCGTTCGACCGGCTCGGTGCCGAGCCGCTGCGCCAACGCGCGCAGCGCGAGCAGGACCTCACCGGAGCGCCGGGACGCCGGGGAAGCTCGGACACCAGGGCGGTGAACCGGCTCACCGCCCAGGAACAGCGAGTCGCCGAACTGGCTGCCGAACAGCTGACGAATCGCGAGATCGGCGTCCAGCTGCGGATCAGCCACCGCACCGTGGGCCACCACCTCGGGAACGTGTTCGCCAAGCTCGGCATCAACACCCGAACCGAGCTCAGCCACCTCCACGCCGGTTGTGAGCCACCGTGAGCACAGGGAGGCCGCGGCGGAGCGGGCGCGCGACGCCTCCGGCGGAAGTGACGGATTGCCCGCCCGATTCGCTCACCGGTCCTGATTTGTAGCGTCGCTGACGTTGTCCCGCGTACCCGCGGCGAAACGCCGTGCGACGCATGACGAGAGGTCACCTCATGCCCAAGTCCGAAACCCTGCCCCACACGCGCCACTACATCGACGGGCAGTGGCAGGACTCCAGCTCCCACGGCGAGTCCCGCAGCCCCGCGACCAACGGCCTGCTCGGCACCTTCGCCGACGGCGGTGCGCGGGAGGCGAGGGCCGCCGTGGCCGCGGCCCGAAGGGCCTTCGACTCCACCGCCTGGTCCCGCGACCGTCACCGGCGTGCGGCAGCGCTGCACGAACTGGCCGACCGGCTCGAGCAGCGCAAGGACGAACTGATCACCCTCCTGGCGCGGGAGAACGGGAAAGTGCGTTCCGAGGCGGCCATCGAAGTCGAAGGCACCATCCCCAAGCTCCGCTACCACGCGGCGCTGGCCCTCACCGACCACGGCAGGGCCGGCGAAGTACGGCCCGGCATGTACTCGATGACCCTGCGCGAAGCCGCGGGCGTCGCCGCGGTGATCGTGCCGTGGAACTCACCGGTCATCCTCTCGGCGCGTTCCTTCGCACCCGCCCTGGCGGCCGGCTGCACCGTGGTCATGAAGATGCCGGCGCAGACCGGCCTGGTCAACGGAGTGCTGAGCGAGATCGTCGCCGACACGCCGAGCCTGGACCCGGGCGTGTTCAACGTCTTCACCGAGAGCGGCAACGCCGGGGCTCCGGAGCTGGTCTCCTCCCCGGACGTCGACGTGCTCAGCTACACCGGCTCCACCGCGGTCGGCCGCGTGATCATGGAACAGGCCGCCCCGACGCTGAAAACGCTGTCCATGGAGCTGGGCGGAAAGACGCCGATGCTCGTCTTCGACGACGCCGACCTGGACGCCGTCGTGCCCGTGCTCACCAAGGCCGTCACCATGTTCGCGGGCCAGTTCTGCATGACGGGCAGCCGGATACTGGTCCAGCGCGGCGTGGCGGACGAACTCCGGCGGCGGCTCGTCGCCGCCCTCGAAGCGGTCCGGGTCGGGCCCGGCGACGACCCCGCCAGCGAGATGGGCGCCATGATCGACGAAGGAAACGCCCAACGGGTCGAACAGACCGTGGCCGCCGCGGCCGACTACGCCACCGTCCTCGTGCGGGGCAAGCGGGACCGGGCGCTCCTCGGCCCGTCCCTGATCGAGGTCGCCGACGTGTCCTCGCCGATCGTGCAGCGCGAAGTGTTCGGGCCGGTCGCCACCTTCGAGGTGTTCGACTCCGAGGCCGACGCCGTCGCGCGTGCCAACGCCACCGAGTTCGGCCTGGCCGCGAGCATCTGGACCCGTGATGTCGACCGCCCCCTGCGCGTCGGCCGCGAACTGCAGGCCGGGACCGTCTGGACCAACACCTGGGCCATGATCCACGACCAGTTCGAGGAGGGCGGCTTCAAGCAGTCGGGAGTGGGCCGCCTGAACGGCATCCGCGGGATCGAGGAATTCCAGGAGACCAAGCACCTCGTGCATGTGGCACCGCAGCTCTGACAGCTCTCGACGGCGGAGTGAGAATCGATGACCGAGACGGACGACGTCGGCCCGGCCGACGTCACCCTGCTGACCGCGCGCGCTGTGGAACCCGGCTACGAGCAGGACTTCCGGGAGTGGTTCGGGCGGGTGACCGACACCGCCTCAGCGTTTCCCGGACACCTGGGGGACGGGTTGTTCCGGCCTGCCACGGCCGCCGGGCCATGGGTTCTGATCCACCGGTTCCGCGACCAGGAGTCCGCGCGGCACTGGACGACGTCACCTGAGCGGGCCGCACTGTTCGACCACTGCGAGGGCCATCATCAGAGCGAGGTGGCGCGTAGCGAACTCTCCGGAATGGAGACCCTGTTCACCACTGCGCACGACACGCCCACGACGGCGCCGCCTCGTTGGAAGATGGCGCTCGCCGCCTTCGCGGCCGTACTCCCGATCTCCCTGATCGGCAACGGTCTTCTGGGGCCGGCGCTCCGTGCTTGGCCGCTTGTGGCGCGGGTGCTGATGCTCGCGCTGCTGTTCAGTACGTTGATGACGTATCTGATGATGCCGGCTGTGACCCTCGTCCTGCGCCGTTGGCTCTATGCCGACAGCTCGACCGCGCGCGAGGGACCGACGCGATGACGCGGCGGCCCCGGGGCGGACCGCGCCGTCTTGCGGCTCGGCTTTCAGCGGGACAGTTCCATGATCTCCGGCACGGATCTCCCGCAGCGGCTGGTTGATCACGGTGGCGGGGTCGCATGCGGAGCCCCGGACGGGCACCACGACGGGAAGTACGCCGTCCGCGCGGCGGGCCGCCCGGCGTGCGCAACTCGACGAGCGCGGCCGGGACGCCGCCGGCGAGGGCGTTGATCACCGCTTGCGTGGCCTTCTTCCCGAGGGAGCGGTCGGGCTCGCGGTAAGCGGCGATCATGCGCTGGTGGATGCCCCAGGTCGCCTTGACCTCGACGTGCTCGAAGATGGCGAACAACGCCTTGAGGCGCGCGTGCTGGCAGAGTCCTTCGACACGGTGCGGGGCAGCTCTGCGTGATCAAGTCAGGGCTGGCTCGCGGATCGCCATCTCCTCGGGTCCTGCGGCAGTGCCTCTCCCGGGTTCAAAGAGGGGAGTTCATTCGGTCGGGCGGGACAGATGCTGCCGATGACCTGTTTCAGCGGCCCGTGTGATCGCCTCGAGTACCCGGTGGCGATCGAGTGCGACCGTGAAATCCGGCGCATCGGCGGTTCCGTCGCGGAGGTCGGCGGCGAACTGGGCGTAGAGGCGGGCGACCCCCGCTGCGGGTGCGTCGAGTTGCAGGTCGGGAGCCGCATAGGCGGGAGGGACCTTTAGCACTTGGGCAGGCTCGCTGCCGCGGCTCAGCGTGATGGTGAGATCGGTGAAATGGATGTAACCCGACGCCGACTCCACACGCACACTGCCCTCGGTGCCCTGGATCTCCCATACCAGCGCCGAGCCGGCAGACTGCCCGGCACTGTAGTGCAGCGAGGTGACGATCCCGCCATCGAGAACGCCGGCGACGACGATCTCATCCGGCGCGTCCTTCGGCAGCGTCGCGCCATCGGACAGGCGGACGCCGTCACCGCGCTGATTGGCGACGACGGCGGACAGACTCTCGAACGTGCCGAGCACGCGCGCAAGCGGTTCGAGCCCGTGGCCGAGCATGATGCTCAGCAGCGTGGCGCCATTCTTTGCGTGAGCCATGTACTCGACCGGCGGGTCATATCGGCCGGCCCACATGTCGTCGGACAAATGCGCTCGGATGCTCGTGCTGAGCGGCTTGCCGATCACGCCTTGCGCGATGAGGTCGCGAAGGAAGAGGATCGGCGGGTGCAGGCCGCCCTGCAACCCGACAACCGTCCGCAGCCGCCGCTCGCGGGCAAACCCCTCCAGCGCTTCGGCCTCCGACAGGTTTCTTGCGAGCGGCCATTCGCAATAAACCATCTTGCCCGCGGCCAGCGCGTCGGAAACGATCTTCTCGTGATCCGGCACCTTGACCGCGACCACCACCAGGTCGACCTCCGGTCGCACGACCAGAGCCTCATGAGTGTCGAAGGCGAGATCGGCGCCCAGCCGACGAGCGGTCGCGTTCGCGCTCTCCATACGAGTCGTACTGACGGCGCGGATCTGGAACGCGTCGAGTGCCTGCAGCGCCGGGACGTGAGCAATTCCGCCCCAACCCCGATCGGCACTGGCCCCGATAATACCGACGCCGATCTGGGTATGTGCTGAATTCGTCATGAGGATGCTCCTGCCATGTGCAGCCCGGAATCGCTCCCCGGGCTGCGTCACGATGATTCGTTTCCGGACACAGGCGTGGGCACTCGCTCACCATGGCGAGCGAGCAATTGTTGCCGTTCGCCATGGTGGGCCCGAGTGACCCAAGCGCTAGTTCTACACGTGAGCCCAGTGGGCCTCGAGTTCGCGCGCGACATCGGCCGCACGCTCTATCATCGGCCAGTGCGAGCTGCGCAGCTTGAAGACGGCACGTGCGCGTGTGGCATTACCGAGCTCGTCGGCGAAGCGGTGAGGAAGGAACGGATCGTCCAGGCCCCAGATCACTAGCGCTGGTGCGGTCACCTTGCTCAGACCTGGCTTCCACTCCGCCCCGACCTCGATCGCCGAACGGTAAAGGGCGAGAATGCTTGCCCTCATAGTGGCATCGATATGCCGAACCGCTTCGTCTGCCGCGTCGCGCGGCATCTGCGCCTCGTTGAGACTTGCTGCGAACTCCTCGAGGTCGAGGTCCGCCATCCACTGCTCGCCCTCGCCCGGCGTTTGCCAGATCTTGGCAAGATAGTGCCACGGATACTCCGGATCGATGGGGCCGCTGATGCCTGTCCATGTCCGCACCAGTTCCGGTCGGACCGACGCGAGACGGCCCGTGAGCAGAGACCCCCAGTCATGACCGACCAGGTCGACGGGTTCGCCGATTTCCTCGATCCTCTCAATGAGCCAATCGAGATACTCTTCCTTCGTCGACGTGAATCCCTCTGGCAGGGGGACGCCAAACCCGGGGAGATCGATCGTCAAAATATCTTCGCGCTGAAGATGGGAACGGACGGTGTCCCAAAGCCGGTGGGTATCAGGTACACCATGAACGAGGACTGCAGGCATTTCGGATTCTCCAGTTGTTTGTTGTCGTGGTTGAAATGGTCGGTCGGCCGAGTCAGGGAAGGAGGATGACTTTGCCGTGGGTGTGGCCCGTTGCGACGAGGCGATGAGCGTCCGCGGCCTCGTCGAGTGGGAAGCTCCGGCCGATGCGTGCGGTCCATGCGCCGGCGGCGATCAGATTCAGGGCTTCCTGGACAGGGCCGCGGTCGCGGTTCCCGCTGCCCCCGGGGCTGAATACGACGCCGTGCAGTGCGGCATCGCGGTCGGCGAGCGTCACGATCCGGTCGGGGCCGCCGAGAAGATCGACGAGGGCGGGAAGGAGCCCCTTGCCGGCGGTGTCGAGCGCGGCGTCGACCCCGCCCGGAGCGGCGGCACGGATGCGATCGACCAGGCCCGGGCCGTGGGCGACAGGGGTCGCTCCGAGACTCCTGACGAAGTCGGCGTTGTCAGTTCCGGCGACGCCGATCACCGTCACACCGCGCTGTCGCGCGAACTGCACGGCGGCGCCGCCCAGAGCACCGCTCGCGCCGGTGACCACGAGCGTCTCACCCGGGCGAATGTTCAGAAGCCCGAGAGCCCTCGCCGCGTTGTCGGCGCCGATGACAGTAGCCGCGGCCTCCTCGAAGGAAACGCCGTCGGGGATCGTCGCGAAGTTGCTGCTGACCGTGTACTCGGCGTACGAGCCCTGGGTGGCGGAGTCCGGCCACCCGGCGACGCGGTCGCCGACCACGCCCTCGTCGACGCCCGGGCCGACCGCCTCGACGACGCCGGCGAATTCGAATCCGATGATGGCGGGAGCACGCAGGCGGAACACTCCGGCGCGTGCCTGGATCTCCGCCGGGTTCACCCCCGCGGCGTGAACCCGCACCAGTACCTGACCCGGACCCGGCAGCGGTCGCGTAGCCTCCGCAACCCGCAACACGGAGGGTTCGCCGAACGAGGTGATGACGACGGCTTTCATGATGATCCTTCTCGTATACAAGGGTTTGCTCGCACCGTTCAGAACGGTGTCAGGTCAGGAAGACCGGAGGATTCTCGCCCCGCAGGCGGTAGTCGGGCCGGGGCCGTTCGAGGCGGATCGATTCCAGCACGGTGTACGCGTGGTACTTGGTCTGGGTGGTGGCTCCCGCCAGCCGTTCCCACCAGAGCCGGCCGTCGCTCGTCTCCTTCTCGAGGACGTGGCGGGTGGTGTAGTTCGCCATGGAGCTGATCCAGTTCTCGGTACCGACGAAGATCCTGTCCCAGCCGGTGCCGGTCACTATGTCGACGAGCGCATCCGAGCGGCTGAACCGTTCGACCGCCGCAGTCGCCCCCTCGAGCACGTCGGTGAAGTACTCCACGCACAGCTTCACCTGCTCGTAGGTGCCGTAATGCATGTGGTGCCCGCCGACGAAGTAGTCGAAGTCGTATTCGAGGATCTGGGACTGAGCCTCGTACCAGCCGGAGATGTTCTGCGAGGCGTCGCAGTGCATGAACGTGACGCTTCCCGGACTGACGATGTCCACGGCCGTGAGCACCTTCTGCCGCGGTGCGTAGATGAAGATGTTGCCGGGGCAGTGGTTCTCTCCCCTGTAGGAGAGCTGCAGGCTCACGCCGCCCACTTCGAGGACGAGTTCGTCGTCGAACGTCCTCGTCGGCAGGGGGCGCTTCGGGTCGGGGAAGCGCTCCAGGAGTTCCTTGGTGATGCGGTGGGCGACGATCTCGACGTCGGGACCGAAGACGGAGGCTGCGCCGATGTGATCGGCGTGCCAGTGGCTGTAGATGACGTGGGTCACCGGTCGGTCGGTGACGTCCTCGATCGCCGCCAGCATGTTCTCGCCCAGCGTCGGGGGTGCGTCGATCGCGACCACGCCCTCCTCGGTCACCACGAACGCGGCGTCGTAGCCGGCACTGGTGACCCAGTAGAAGCCGCCGCGCAGTTCTTCCACGTGGTAGCCGTACTTCTGGAAGTGCTCGCTCTGGAAATACGGGGGGTAATAGTCCGCGGGGTCCAACGGGTCGTCCGCCCCCGCGCGAGGGAACCCATAAGGTTCGATCCCGTAGAAGCTCGGGGTTTCTTCGACCGTGATGGGTTTCTGAGTGCTCTGGCACATCGACGGGACGCCTTTCTGTGTTCTTGGGAAGCTGTGGAACGGGTGGGCTATCCCGGTGACGTGAATCGAAGGACCGCCTTGGCGACGCGGCCTGAGCCCGCGTCCTCGAACGCGGTGTTGATATCGGCGAAGTCGTAGAAGGACAGCAGTCGGTCGATGGGGAACCGGCCCGCTCGATAGAGCTGGGCAAGGTCGTTGATCAGGAGCGACGAGACGGCGTCGCCCTGGATGATGCCCTGAAGCGACTGGCCGAGCGTGAGCCGGCCGGCGTCGAGTACGGCGCCCGCTCCTTCGTGGAACGCCACGAAGCCGAATCGGCCCATCGGGGCCAGGGCGCCGACCCCGGCGTCGAGGTTCTCCGCGCGGCCGCTGGTGTCGAGGACGTACTCCAGACCGCGTTCGTCGACGGCGCGGAGCGCGCCGGTCAGATCCTCGACCCGGCCGGGGTCCACGAGGTGCGTCGCTCCGAGATCGCGGGCCAGATCGAGGCGGCCGGCGTCGACGTCGACGGCGACGATGGTGGTGGCACCCGCGACATGTGCCGCCATGACCGCCGCCAGGCCCACCGCTCCCACACCGAAGACCGCGAAGGACGCTCCCGCCGGCACGGCGAGGGCCTTGAGTACGGCCCCCGCGCCCGTCTGCAGCCCGCACCCCAGCGGAGCCATGACGTCGAGGGGCAGATCGCGTGGGACCTTGATCGTGTTCCGTTGGTGCGTCAGGGCGTGGGTGGCGAACGAGGACTGGCCGAAGAAGTGACCGTGCGGCTCAGCACCGTGGGCGACGTGGAGACCGTTCGAGCCGTCCAGGCGGGCACCTGCGAAGTTGGCCGCCCAGACGTTGTCGCAGTAGGCCGCGTGCGAGGACATGCACGGCTTGCAGCGGCCGCACGAGTGGTAGGAGAGGACGACGTGGTCACCGGGCTCGACGGTGGTGACAGCGGCCCCCACCCGTTCGACGACTCCTCCTCCCTCGTGCCCCAGCACCACCGGCAGCGGCGTTGCCATGCGCTGTGCCCGCACGTGAGCGTCGGTCGCGCATATTCCGGTCGCGACCATGCGAACGAGTACCTCGTCGGACCGCGGGTCCTCGATCTCGATGTCGCGGAACTCGAAGGGCCCGTCCTGCGCTTCGAGCACAGCGGCGCGCGCGGAGGTGGTCATACGCCGTGAGCCTGCCGCGAAGCGCCGCGAGGGCCATGGTGACGAGGACGAGGGACTGACATCATCAGCGACTCTCTGATCGGGGGGTGGGCCTCAGGAACCCTTCAGCGAGTCCGAACCTATGTCGGCCGCCCGTGCCCGCGGATCGGTCGCCGTATCCGTCACGGCAGTGAGCCACGGTGTCGCGAGGTGCGGCGCGGTCACTGCCGGACGCCGGTCCGGGCGGCTTGTTCGACTCGGGCGATGAGACGGCTGTTGTGGGCGGCGTGCTGGAATCCCGGGGTGTGGTGGGTGCCGTTCGTGATGTCGCGGGCCAGGCTGGCGTAGACCTCGCCGACGTTGATGGAAGCGCCCGTCCAGATGTCGGCGGCGGTGGGTCCCGCGCCGGTGGCGACCGGGCGGTCGGGCGCGGTGAAGTCGACGCTCGACGAGAGGGTGAGGTCGCCGACCTGAACGCCCGCGGGGTGGTCGCCCGTCAGCTTCAGCCAGCCCTCCGATCCGCGTACCTCCAGACTGAAGTGGGCGTCGGGTGCGGGCACGCCCGCCAGGATCTGCACCCCGACCGGCGCCCCCGAGGAGGTCTTGGCGATGGCGTCGAGGTGATCCGGGACCTCGCGGACGGACATCGCGCCGGTGTCGACCAACTTCACCTGCGGCCAGAGGAGTTCGGTACGGGCGTCGATCTCGGTGATGTCGCCGAGAACGGCCTCGACCACATCCAGGACGTGGCCCGCGGCGATGGTGAGGAAACCGGCTCCGGACGCTGCCTTGTCGAAGTATTCGTACGCACTCACCGACTCCGGGCCGTTGCCGAAGGTCGTCGCGGCGACTCGCGCCGAGAGCAGCCGCCCGAGCCGGCCCTCGGCGATGATCTCCGACGCGCGGCGTACCGAGGGGTTGAGCCGGCCCTGCAGGCCGATCGCGGTGTGCAGTGAGCCGGCCGCCTCAGCCATCTCTTCCGTCTGCGCGACGGTCGCGCCCAGCGGCGACTCCGCGTACACGGCCTTGTTCGCCGCGAGGGCCGCCAGGACGAGCTCGCGGTGAGCCGGGACCTTCACCGCGACGGTGACGAGGTCGATCGAAGGGTCACCGATGAGCGCGTAGGGGTCCGCGAACCAACGCTCGGCGCCGAACGCCTCGGCAGCGCCGCGCGCGCTCTCCTCGTGCCGCGTCGCCACACCGGCCAGGTGGAAGTCGGGCTGTGCCGCCAGCGCGGGTATGTGCGATGCGCCCGCCCAGCTCGCCTTCGTGTCCGCGCCGATGATGCCGACCCGTATGAGATTGCTTGACATGATGTGGTGTTCCGTTTCTTTCGCTGAAGCAAGACGTGGTGTGGTGCGCGGGGCGAATCGGCGCGTTCGCGCCTCTGTCACTGGTCGACGGCGGCCATGTCGGGCTCGGCATGGCGTTCGCCGGACGCCGGTGTGAGGTTGTTCAGGCGGGCGATCTGGCCCGGGGTGAGCCGGATGCCGTCGGCGGCGCTGTTCTCCTTGAGGCGGTCGATGCGTTTCGTCCCCGGAATGGGTGCGATGCCGCCTCCTTGCGCGAGCAGCCAGGCCAGAGCGACCTGCGCGGGCGTGGCCCCGACCTCGTCGGCGACCTCGCGCACCTGGTCGACGATGCGCAGGTTGCGCGTGAGGTTGTCGCCGGTGAACCGGGGATTGGAGCGACGCCAGTCGGCGGCGTCCAAGCCGTCCAGGGTGCGGATGTCACCGGTGAGAAAGCCGTGTCCCAGCGGTGCATAGGGAACCAGTCCGATGCCGAGCTCGCGCAGCGTGGGCAGCACCTCGGCCTCCGGGTCACGCGTCCACAGCGAGTACTCGCTCTGGACAGCGGCCACGGGATGGACCGCATGGGCCCGGCGAACGGTCGCCGCTGCCGCCTCCGACAGCCCGATGTGGAGGACCTTGCCCGCCTCCACCAGCTCGCTCAGCGCCCCCACCGTCTCCTCGATGGGAGTGCTGGGGTCGACCCGGTGCTGGTAGTAGAGGTCGATGCGGTCGGTTCCGAGCCGCCGCAGTGAGCCGTCGACAGCCGTGTGAATGTTGGCGGGGGTGCTGTCCGGGCCCGGCCGGCCGGTGTGGGAGACGAGGCCGAACTTGGTGGCGAGGACGACTTCGTCCCGGCGGCCCTTGATCGCGCGACCCAGCAGTTCCTCGTTGACGTAGGGGCCGTACACCTCGGCGGTGTCCAGATGGGTGACACCGAGGTCGACGGCGCGACGAATGGTGCGGATCGACTCGGCTCCGTCCCGGCCGGCGCCGGTGTAGTACGCCGACATCCCCATGACACCCAGGCCGATGCGCGGGACATCGAGCCTGCCGAGCGACGTGGACTGCATCTGTTGTCCATTCCGTGTGGGGCGGGCCTCAGCGCCGCAGAGCGAACTTGACGCGTCAAGTTCTACTCCTTCGAACTTGACGCGTCAATAAGTGGCTCTAGGATGTCCTCATGGCGAGTACGGCAGATGACACGAACGGCCGGCGCCGTCGGCGTCCACGGAACGGGCCGACATCCGAGGCGACGGCTCGTGCCGACGCAGGCTCCGGCTCGGGGGATTCCACCGGTCCGGTTGCCGAGACGCGATGGCTGAACGGCGACGAGCTGGCGGCGTGGCTGGCCAACTCCGCGATCATGATCAGCCTGCCGGCCGCGCTGGATGCGCGCATGCAGCGCGAGGCTCAGCTGACCTTCTTCGAGTACATGGTGCTCTCGGTCCTCTCCGAGCAGCCGGACCGCACCATGCAGATGAGCGCCCTGGCCGCGCGAACGGCGGCGTCACTGTCGAGGCTGTCCCATGTCGTCGGTCGGCTCGAGAAGCGCGAACTGCTCGCACGGAAGCGGATCCCCGGTTCCGGAAGGCGCACCGCCGCGACGCTGACCGAGGCCGGTTGCGACGTAGTGGTGGCGGCGGCGCCGGGACACGTCGCCGCAGTCCGCGAGTACCTGATCGATGATCTCGGTCCTCAGGAGCTGGCGGCGCTGCGCCGCATCGGTGCGGCGGTGGACGCGGCCATCAAGCGCGGGCAACCCGACGCGAGCGCTGCGGCTTCGCCTCCGGGGGACGGCGCGGTGGACGGCCAGTAACCCACGATTCATCCTGCTTCACAGCCTCCGGCCGACACCTTGATCGTGACTCCCCGCGAGCCCGCCGGCCAAGAGCCTGACCAGCCCTGACCGGCGGGCGTGAGTGAGGTCCGCGCAGCTTGCGGGCCGTGCTGGGCTGCACCACAGCATGCGACCTTCACCGTCCGTGACGACCATCGACTTGACGGCGTTCTGCCAGTTTTTGCCGGAGATGAACTGGCATACCCAAAGCGGGTGTGAGCCGGAATGCGAGGGCGGCTCGGCAGGGGGCGTGTCGCCATCGCCACCCAACGAGTCGTTGGGCGGCTGGCCCAAGATCTTCATCGGACGCGCCTGGCTCTGTCGACGTTGAAGAGCAGCGTCTCGCGCCGTTCAGGAGGCACCTCGGCTGCCAGTTCGGGCAAGCAGCAAACAGCGGAACAGGGGTCTGCCGCACGATCGGGTGACATCTGAACTGGCTTGCCCTGTGGGGCGGGTGGGAAGGATGTCGCTGTGCCCAAGCCTTATCCGGAAGAGT
>NZ_JBIAVA010000029.1:0-58140 GCF_042893535.1 Streptomyces sp. NPDC001599 | reverse complement strand
GGCCGCCGGGGGGGCGGGGGCGGGGGGGGGGGGGGGGGGGGGGCCCCCCCCGGGGGGGGGGGCGGGCGCCCCGGGGGGGCGCGGGGGGGCGCCCCCCCCCCCCCCCCCCCCCCCCCCCCCGCTTTTCGTGTCCGTCCGCCCGGGTGTGCGCGGGGGCCACAGGTGTACGCCACTGACGCCCCGCAGGCCCGTGGGCCGCCGCCACGAAACTCGCCGAACCCCTTGTTGACGTGGGAAATCATCGCCATGACGGCATGATTGACGGATCGTCGGATCGCCGGGTACGACTGACCCAGCCCGGCCCCGCACGCCCGTCACGTCCCCCCACGCCCGACCGTCACAGGAGGCCGTTTTGCGAGGATCCCCCGTCGTGCCCGCCCTGGCCACCGCGGCACTGCTGCTGCCGCTGCTCGGCGCGGCCCCGTCGGCCGCCGTGCCCACGGACGCGCCACCCGCCCCGGACCGCCTCCAGCGGGCGTTCGCCACCGCGGCGGCCGAGTACCACGTGCCGCAGAGCGTTCTGCTCGGCGTCGCCTACCTCCAGTCCCGCTGGGACGCGCACGGCGGCGCGCCGAGCGTGACCGGCGGCTACGGCCCGCTGCACCTCACCGACGCCCGCACGGCCCTGGCCGGGGCCTCGCACCACGGCGAGGGCTCTGAGGACCCGCGCGGCGACGACGCGCGCGCCGCGCTGCATCCGACCGGCGGTGCCACCGCCCCGTCCGGCGACCTGCCGGCCCGGCTGACCACGCTGCCGAGAGCCGCCGGGCTGACCGGGCTGAGCCCCGAGGCGCTGCGCACGGACCCGGCCGCGAACGTGGCCGGCGGTGCGGCACTGCTCGCCGCCGCGCAGCGCGACCTGGGTGAGCCGCTGAGCACGGACCCGGCGGACTGGTACGCGGCGGTGGCCCGCTTCTCCGGCGCGGAGGACTCCGCGACGGCGGCGGCGTACGCGGACGACGTCTACGAGGTCATCCGCACGGGTGAGCGGCGCACCACGGACGCCGGCCAGCGGGTCTCGCTGGCCGCCCGCCCCGGCGTCGCGCCGGACGTCTCACAGCTGGACGGCGCGGGCCTGCGCGCCGCCTCCGCCGCCGGTACGGAGTGCCCGACGTCGGTCTCCTGCGAGTGGGTCCCGGCCCCGTACGAGGAGTTCGGCGACGGCGACTACGGCAACCACGACCTGGGCACCCGGCCGGCCTCCCAGCACATCCGGTACATCGTCGTGCACGACACGGAGGGCACCTGGAACGGGGTCCTCAACATGGTCCAGGACCCCACCTATGTGTCCTGGAACTACACGTTGCGCTCCACCGACGGCCACATCGCCCAGCATGTGAAGGCGAAGGACGTGGCCTGGCACGCGGGCAACTGGTACGTCAACGCGAAGTCGATCGGTCTGGAGCACGAGGGTTTCCTGGCCGAGCCGGACGCCTGGTACACGGAGGCGATGTACCGGTCGTCGGCGCGGCTGGTGAAGTACCTCGCGAAGAAGTACGACATCCCGCTGGACCGGCAGCACGTCCTCGGCCACGACAACGTCCCCGGCACCACCACGGCGACGATCCCGGGCATGCACACCGACCCTGGCCCGTACTGGGACTGGCGGCACTACTTCCAGCTGCTCGGCCGGCCCTTCCAGCCGACGGCGGGCAAGAAGTCCGCCCTGGTCACCATCCGCCCCGACTACGACGCCAACCGCCCCGGGTACACCGGCTGCGAGACGGCGGGCGAACCCTGCGCGGCGCACGGCTCAAGCGAGGTCCGGCTGTACTCCGACCACGACGTGAACGCGCCCCTGATCAAGGACATCGGCCTCGGCACCGCCCCCACGACCGGGGTGAACGACCTGTCCTCCCGGGTCTCCACGGGCCAGCAGTACGCGGTGGCCGACCGGTGGGGCGACTGGACGGCCATCTGGTACCTGGGGCAGAAGGCCTGGTTCCACGACCCCGCGAAGAGCCCGGCCGCGGTACCCGCGTCGGGACGCGTGATCACTCCGAAGAAGGGCCTCGCGAGCGTCCCGGTGTACGGGCGCGCGTATCCGGAGAAGGCCGCCTACCCGGCGGACGTGCCCGCCCAGGCGGTGTCGCCGCTGCCGTACACCCTGCCCGCGGGGCAGAAGTACGTGGTCGGTGAGAAGGTGCCCGGCGAGTACTACTACGCGGTCACCTTCGACGAGGCCTCCCACCGGGTGGTGACCGGAAAGGACCAGTACTACGAGATCCAGTACGGTCACCGGGTCGCGTACGTGCGCGCCGCCGACGTGACGGTCTCCACGGCCCGGTAGACCGCTGCCGGGAGCCGGGTCTCAGCCCTGCTGGAAAAGCTCCGCCGGGAGCGGCTTCAGCAGGGCGTACAGATCGTCGGTGATGGGGCGGTCCCAGGCGGCGATGGTCACCAGGACGCCGTCGCTGCGGTCGAACTGGACGCAGGAGATCCGGCTCTCGGAGAGCTTGAGGCGGCGCACGATGAGCAGGTTGTCGCCCTGCATCACGGGGACGTCCTCGGCGCCGACGACCGTGATCTCCTCGTCGTTCTCCAGCGCGAGCAGCAGCTGGGCCACCTCGAAGGGGATCTCTCCCTCGGGGACCTCGCGGGCCGGTGAGCCGTCCGGGAGATTGCCGATGATCATCGCGGGGCCGCGGCCGCCGAACAGGTCGTAGCGCAGGAAGACGCCCTGACAGCTGCCGTCGGGCGCGGGCAGCAGACCGGCGCCGAGATTGCCGGGCCAGTCGCCCGGGTCCATGGCCAGTACGTCGAAGTCGGGCCCGGCGGGCGTGGCGCTGCGGCGGCGGAGGAACGACATGCCGCCATGGTACGTGGCCGGGGGCCGGGAACGGCGTGCGGGCGGCGGCCCGGCCGGGCTACGCGGTGCGCCGCTGCCGGTCCTGGTGGCGGGCCACCCTGGCCCGGTTACCGCAGGAGGGCTTGCACCACTCCTGACGCGGGTGCTCCTTGAGGAAGTAGCGCACGCAGCGCGGCGCGTGGCAGGCCCGCAGCCGCTGCCGGTCGGGCCCCGCGAGGAAGCCGATCACGGCCTGTGCGAGGGCGGCGGCCAGGTCGGTCCGCACGCCCTGCGCGGGTGCGGCGCGTACGACGGGCCGGGTGTCGTCGTCCCACGCCAGGACGGGGACCGTGGGGGTGCGGGCGGCGGCCTCGTTCAGGCGCCGCAGGGCCTCGGGCACGGGCAGCAGCCGGGCGGCGTCGGCGGGGCTCGGCTCAGCGGGGCGCACGGCGCGGGCGAAGAGGGCGCGGGCGGCGGCCCGTACCTCGCGTACGGCGGCCAGGGTGGACGCGTCGGCCTCGAAGACCGCGGCGTCCGGCACCGCGCCGGGGTGTGCCCCGACCCAGGCGGTGAGTCCGGCCGGGTCGGCCAGTTCGTCGGCGACGCCGCCGTGCCCGTCGTGCCGGACGGTCAGCGCCAGGTCGAGCGCGATCCGGGTGTCCCTGCTGGGCGAGTCCTGCATGCGGCCGATGATAGGCACGCCGGGCACGGCGGGGTGTCACTCCTGCGGGGGAGCGGGCGGCACCACCGCGATCGGGGCAGCCGCGTGCAGCAGCACGGCGTGGGTGACCGAGCCCATCATCCGGGCGGGGACCAGCAGGCGCCGGCGGTGCCGGCCGACGACGACCAGGTCGGCGTCCCTGGAGGACGCGACCAGGTTTCCGGCGGCGTCGCCGGGGACGACGTGGGTGTCGGCCCGGACGTCGGGGTGGCGTCCCCGGTAGGGGGCGAGCAGGCCGTCGGTCAGGACCCGTGTCTCGCTCTCGACGGAGACCTCGTCGATCACCAGCGGCATCATCTGACCCGCGGCGGCCCAGGTCTGCACCGGCCAGGGGTAGGCCGCGACCACCTGGAGGCGGGCGCCGCGCAGCTCGGCCTCGGTGAAGGCGAAGGACAGGGTGGCCTCGTCGGCGCTGTCCACGTGCAGGCCGACCACGACCCGGGGGCCGGGTTCGGCCGGTGCCTCGCCGTGGACCTCGCGTCCGGGCCGGGGCACCACGACGACCGGGCACTCCGCGTCGCGGGCGGCGGCCATCCCGTTGGAGCCCAGCAGCAGGCCGGCGAAGCCGCCCCGGCCCCGGGAGCCGAGGACGAGCAGCTGGGCGTCCGTGCCCAGTTCCGGCAGCAGGGCGCCCGGGACGCCTTCCATGCCCACGTACTCCGTCGGCACGGCGAAGGCCCGTCCCTGAAGGTGCGCCCGTGCCTGGTCGAGCGCGGGGTCCTCGGCGGTGTCCGGCGGGCCCGCGACCAGGACGTCGGTCTGGGCCCAGGCGGCGTACTGGCGCACGTGCACCACCCGCAGGGGTGCCCCGCGCCGGTGGGCGGCGTCGAGCGCCCAGTCCAGGGCGCGCAGGCCGTCGTCCGAACCGTCGACCGCCGCGATGACCGGCAGGGTGCTCATGGGTCCTCACCTCCGGAGTACGGACTTCCCCCCCCGGCGGCGGACCGAACACCCCGGTTCGGCCGGTCGGCGCACCCGCGGTGCCCTACGTGAGGTCGAACTCCCCTTCCCGCGCTCCCGACACGAACGCACCCCATTCCGCCGGGGTGAAGATCAGGGAGGGGCTCTGCGGGCTGCCGCTGTTCCGCATGGCGATGAATCCCTCGACAAAGGCGATCTGGACATCCCCCAGGCCTCGGCTGCTGGACTGCCACTGCGCGTTGCTGAGATCCAGCTCCGGCTTGTCCCAGCCCATGAGCGGGCGCTGGTGGGTGGTGCTCTCGGCCACGTCCGTGCTCCTCCCGGTTTCGTCGTCCGCGGTCAGCCTAGCGACCGGGTCCGACCGCCGACAGGCCACGAGAGGGGCGCCTTGCGAAGAGAGGTGAAGGAGATCAGTTCGGGCCGAGGAACGCGGCGATCCGGTGGGTGAACCAGCGCGGATCGTCCAGCCACGGGTAGTGCCCCGCGCCGGGCTGGACGGCGACCTCGGCGTGCGGGAAGACGTCGGCGCAGCGGCGCGCCAGCTCCGGGCTGGGGCCGCCGTCGCGTTCACCGGCGAGGACGAGCACCGGGGCGGGGCAGCGGGCGAGCGCGGCCCTGGTGGCGGGCGGGTCGAAGGCGTCCGGGGAGAGGAAGACGTCGCCCGCCTCGTCGTTGCTCTCCCTGTCGGCGAGCGCGTCGTGTTCGCGGGCCGTGTCGTCCCAGCGGCCGAAGAAGAAGGGGACGAACACGGGATCGAACTCGCCGGTCCCGGCGAGCCAGGCGCGGAAGGGACCGATGGCCTGCTCGAACCAGGGCTCGTCCGCGCGCAGGAGCGCCGCGCGGAGCCGGTCCTCGGCCGTCGGCCGCATGTCCAGTGCCCAGGGGCTGGCGGTGACCAGGACGAGCCGGGACACCCGTTCCGGGTGGCGGGCGGCGTACAGCATCGCGAGGCTGCCCCCGGCCGAGTGCGCCAGGAGGTCCATCCGGTCGAGGCCGAGGTGCTCACGCAGTGCCTCGACGTCGTCCACGACCCGGTCGCAGCGGTACGTAGCCGGGTCTTGCGGAACGGCGGAGTCGCCGGTGCCGCGCAGGTCGAGGAGGATCAGCCGGCGGTGGGCCGCGAGGCCGCCGAGGTCGCCGAGGTAGGTGGAGGCGCGCATGGGTCCGCCCGGCAGGACGACCAGCGGGTCCCCCTCGCCCCGTACGTGGAAGGCGAGGCGGGTCCCGTCGTACGCGGTGAAGGTCTGCATGGCGCCGATCCTCACCGGTCGCCGCCGCGCCCCGCAACGCGGTTGCCGGGTCAGGAGTCGGCGAAGCGGTCCCGCAGTTCCCTCTTGAGGATCTTCCCGCTGGCGTTGCGCGGCAGGGCGTCCACGAACAGGACGCGTTTGGGTGCCTTGAACGCGGTGAGTCTTTCGCGCGTGTGGGCGATCAGCTCGTCCTCGGTGACCTCCGAGCGAGGGACGACGACGGCCGTGACGGCCTCGATCCACCGTTCGTCGGGCAGGGCGATCACGGCTGCCTCGGCGACGGCGTCGTGCGTGTAGAGGGCGTCCTCGACCTGGCGGGAGGCGACCAGCACGCCACCGGAGTTGATGACGTCCTTCACCCGGTCGACGATGGTGTAGTAGCCGTCCGCGTCCCGGACGGCGAGGTCGCCGGAGTGGAACCAGCCGTCGCGGAAGGCGGCCTCGGTCTCCTCGGGCCGGTCCCAGTAGCCGTCGCACAGTTGCGGGGAGCGGTAGACGACTTCGCCGGGCGTGCCGTCGGGGACGTCCTTGCCGTCCTCGTCGACCACACGGGCGTCGACGAAGAGGACGGGGCGGCCGCAGGAGTCCATGCGGCCCTCGTGCTCGTCCGGGCCGAGCACGGTGGCGAGGGGGCCGATCTCGCTCTGGCCGAAGCAGTTGTAGAAGGCCAGGTGCGGCAGGCGTGCGCGCAGTCGCTCCAGGACGGGCACCGGCATGATCGACGCGCCGTAGTAGGCCTTACGCAGGCCGGTCAGGTCGCGGGTGGCGAAGTCGGCGCGGTTCGCGAGGCCGATCCACACGGTGGGCGGTGCGAACAGGCTGTCCACGCGGCCCGCTTCGATCAGGTCGAAGAGCCGGTCGCCGTCGGGTGCGTCCAGGATGACGTTGGTCGCGCCGACGGCGAGGTAGGGCAGCAGGAAGACGTGCGTCTGGGCCGAGTGGTAGAGCGGGAGCGCGTGCACCGGGCGGTCTCCGGCGCCGAGGTCCAGCGCGGTGATGGCGCTCAGGTACTCGTGCACCAGCGCCCGGTGGGTCATCATCGCGCCCTTGGGCAGCGCGGTGGTGCCCGAGGTGTACAGGAGCTGCACCAGGTCCTCGGCGCCCGGTCCGGGGCCGTCGTACGGGGGTGTCGCCGCGAGGCGGGCCAGGAGCGAGTCGTCGGTGTCGCGCAGCGGCAGGGTGCGGACCCGGCCGGGGAGCCGGGCGGCGAGGCCGGGGTCGGTCAGGACCAGGGTGCTGCCGGACTGGCCGACGATGTGGGCGAGGTCGTCGCCGGTGAGGTTCTGGTTGGCCGGGACGTGCACCAGGCCCGCGCGGGCGCAGGCCAGGAACGCGATCAGGTAGGCGTCGGAGTTGTGGCCGTAGGCGGCGACCCGGTCGCCCGGGGACAGTCCCTCGCCCAGCAGGACGCCGGCCGCGCGGGAGACCGCGGTGTCGAGTTCGGCGTACGTCCAGGAACGGTCGCGGTACTCCACCGCGACGCGTGCCGGGGTGCGTCGGGCGCTGCGGCGCAGCACCCCGTCAACAGTGCTGCCGGTGCTGCCGGTGCTGCCGTGTCCGGGCGTCATGACCTGATCCTGGGCCGGTCTCGGGGACGGGTCAAGCGGTGTGCGCCGGTCCGCCGGCTCCTCGTGCCCGCTTGGTCCGCCCCATTGACACGGCCCGCCGCTGACAGGAAAGTTTCACTCCGCACGGTGATCCGGGAAAGATACTTTCAGCTTCGGTGGCGGGAGGCTCTTCGATGGCCGGTCGGGCGACGAACGGTTTCAGTCGGCGTCAACTGGGCGCCGGTGCCCTGGCCCTGGGGGGTGCCCTGGCCATCGCCCCGTTCGCGGCCGGGCCGGCCGAGGCCGCCTCCGACCGGGGCCGCCGGCCCACCCTGCGGCGTGGCTCCGCCGAACGCGCCGGGCTTCTCCCCGGCCATCTGCGCCAGCTCGTCACCGACGCCGAGGCGTTCCTCGGCCCGTCCCCCGAGCACCCGTGGTACGCGGGCGCCGTGCTGCTCGCCGGCCGGGGCGGCACGGTGGCGCTGCACGAACCGATCGGCATGGCGGTGCGCTACCGGGCCTACGACGAGGCGACGGACACCGGCGTCGAGTTCCCGCCGGGCGAGCGGATCCCGATGGCCCGGGACACGGTGTTCGACCTCGCGTCGATCTCCAAGCTGTTCACCTCGATCCTCGCCGTGCAGCAACTGGAGCGGGGCGCGCTGGAGCTGGCGGCGCCGGTCGCCTCGTACCTGCCGGACTTCGGCCGGGCGGGCAAGCAGGACATGACGATCCGTCATCTGCTGACCCACACGTCGGGCTTCCGGGCGTGGATCCCGCTGTACAGCGCGCCCACGTACGAGGAGAAGGTCCAACTCGTCTACGACGAGGCACCCGTCAGCGCACCCGGCACGGCGTACCTGTACTCGGACCTCAACATGATCTCGCTCCAGCTGGTACTGGAGGAGGTCACGGGCCGCACCCTGGACGTCCTGCTGCGCGAGGAGATCACGAAGCCGCTCGGTCTCACCCGCACCCGCTACAACCCGCCCGCCTCCTGGCGTCCCGGGATCGCGGCCACCGAGGACGCCCGCAAGCCCTGGTCCGGTCTGGACCGGGGGCTGGTGTGGGGCGAGGTGCACGACGAGAACGCCTTCAGCCTGGGCGGCGTCGCCGGTCACGCGGGGGTGTTCTCCTGCGCGTGGGACCTCGCGGTCCTCGGTCGCACCCTGCTCAACGGCGGGTCCTACGGGCGGGCGCGGATCCTGCGGCCGGAGTCCGTGGAGCTGATGTTCACGGACTTCAACACCGACTTCCCGGGCGACGAGCACGGCCTGGGCTTCGAGCTGTACCAGCACTGGTACATGGGCGCGATGGCCACGCCGCGCACGGCCGGGCACACCGGTTTCACGGGCACCTCGCTGGTGCTCGACCCGACGACCGACTCCTTCCTCGTAGTCCTCGGCAATTCAGTCCACCCGGTGCGCAGTTGGCGTTCCGGTTCGGCTCCCCGCGTGGCGGCGGGCACCAACTTGGCGCGGGCGGTGCCGGTCCGGCCGGCACACGGGCGCACGGCGTGGTTCTCGGGGACGGCCGGTTCCGCCACTTCCACGCTCACGCTGCCCGCCCTGGACACGTCGGCCGGGCGGGCCCGACTGCGCTGCGCGCTGTGGTGGGACATCGAGCCCGGCTCGGACGTGCTGGTCCTGGAGGCCTCGACCGACGGCGGCGCGGGATGGCGGCCGGTCCCCTTCACCACCACGCGCCGCGGCGAGGCGCCCCTGGACCATCCGGCGGGCTCGGCCACCGGCTGGTCGGGACGCGTCTGGCACCGGCTGAGCGCCGGCCTCCCGGCCGCCCGCGGGCTCACCCTGCGCTGGCGGTACACGACCGACCGGCTGTACGTGGGCCGCGGGGCGTACGTCGACGGGCTGCGCGTGGAGGGGGCCGGCGACGTCCTGTTCCACGACGCGCGCCCGGCGGACGCGGCGCGCGTCGTGGCCGAGGGATGGACGGCGTCGGCGGACTAGCCAGGGGTCCTGTCCCGTTCCAGCACCGCCATCGCCGCGTTGTGCCCCGGCACCCCGCTCACCCCTCCCCCGCGCACGGCGCCCGCGCCGCACAGCAGGACGCCTGCCCGGGCGGTCTCCACGCCCCAGTGGCCGGTGCCCTCCTGGGCGTGGGGCCAGGACAGCTCGCGGTGGAAGATGTTCCCGCCGGGCAGGCGCAGGTCGCGTTCCAGGTCGAGGGGCGACCTGGCCTCGATGCAGGGCCGGCCGTCGGCGTCGGTCGCCAGGCAGTCGGCGAGGGGCTCGGCCAGGTGGGCGTCGAGCTGGGCGAGGGTCGACTTGAGCAGTTCCTCGCGCACCGCGTCGTTGTCCCGGGCGAAGAGGCGGGCGGGCGTGTGCAGGCCGAACAGGGTGAGGGTGTGCATGCCCTTCGCGGCCGGGCCGGGTCCGAGGATGGTGGGGTCGGTCAGCGAGTGGCAGTAGATCTCGGAGGGCGGGGCGGCGGGCAGTTCGCCGGCGGCCGCCCGGGCGTGCGCGGCGGCCAGTTGCTCGTAGCCCTCGGCGATGTGGAAGGTCCCGGCGAAGGCCTCGCGCGGGTCGGTGTCCGGGTCGCGCAGCCGCGGCAGCCTGGTCAGCAGCATGTTCACCTTGAGCTGGGCGCCCTCGGCCGGTGCGGGCGGGGCGTCCCCCGTGAGCACCGCCAGTTCGTGCGGGGAGGCGTTCACCAGGACGTGGCGGGCGGCGGCGACGCCCTCGCCGTCGGCCGAGCGGAAGGTGACCTCGGCCGTGCGACCGTCCGCGTCGATCCGCACCGCCTCGTGGCCGGTGGCGAGCACGGCACCCGCGGCGCGCGCGGCGTCGGCCAGCGCGTCGGTGAGGGCGCCCATGCCGCCGACGGGTACGTCCCAGGCGCCGGTGCCGCCGCCGATGACGTGGTAGAGGAAGCATCGGTTCTGGGCCAGGGAGGGGTCGTGGGCGTCGGCGAAGGTGCCGATCAGCGCGTCGGTGAGGGCCACGCCCCGCACCAGGTCGTCGGCGAAGTGCTCCTCGATCGCGAGGCCGACCGGTTCCTCGAACAGGGCCCGCCAGGCCGTCTCGTCGTCGACCCGGCGGCGCAGTTCGTCCCGGGTGGGCAGCGGTTCGGTGAGGGTCGGAAAGACCCGCTGGGCCACGTGGCCGGTCATGGCGTAGAAGCGCTGCCAGGCGGCGTACTCCCGCTGCGAGCCGGTGAGCCGCGCGAACGACTCGCGGGTGCGGCGCTCGCCTCCGCCGACGAGGAGCCCGGTGGGCCGCCCGGCGCGCTCGACGGGCGTGTACGAGGAGACGGTGCGCGCACGCACCCGGAAGTCCAGGCCGAGGTCCCGCACGATCTTCTTGGGCAGCAGGCTGACCAGGTACGAGTAGCGCGACAGCCGTGCGTCGACCCCGGCGAACGGCTCCGTGGACACGGCCGCTCCGCCGGTGTGGTCCAGCCGTTCGAGGACCAGCACGGAGCGACCGGCCCGGGCCAGGTAGGCGGCGGCGACCAGGCCGTTGTGGCCGCCGCCGACGATGACGGCGTCGTAGGTGCGGGTGGTGCTGGGCGGGGGCGTCATGGCTCTTGGTAACACGGCCCGATCGGGGGCGGCCAGCCCGCCGCCGCGCCGTCCCCGGTCAGCGGGCGGCCACCGAGCGCAGCGCCGCGACCCGGCGGTACAGCTCCGCGGCCTCGGCCGCGCGGCCCAGCTGTTCCAGGCAGTGGGCCTCGTCGTCACGGGCGACGAGGGTGTCGGGCCGGTCGGGGCCCAGGACCCGTTCACGGGCGGCGGCGACCAGACGGTACTCGGTGAGGGCGGCGGCCCAGCGGCCCAGCCAGCCCAGGGCGACGGCGACCTCTCGATGGCTGACCAGGGTGTCGGGATGGTCGGGGCCCAGGACCCGTCCGCGGGCCGCGCACACCGCGCGGGCCTCGTCCAGCGCCTCCGCCCAGCGGCCCAGCCTGCCCAGGTTGACGCCCCGGCCGTGCCGGGCGCGCAGCGTCTCGGGGTGATCGGCGCCCTGGGCGCGGGCGCGGTCGGCGATCAGTTCCTCGTACGCGCTCAGCGCTTCGGCGCAGCGGCCGAGGCGGCCGAGGGCGACGCCGGTCTCGTACCGGGCGGCGAAGGTGTCGGGGTGGTCGGGGCCGAGGGCTCGCGCGCGGGCGGCGGCGACCTCGCGGTAGGTCGCCAGAGCCTCCTGCCAGCGGCCGAGCCGCCCGAGTTCGTAGGCCACCTCGTAGCGGGTGACGAGGGTGTCGGGGTGGCCGGGGCCGAGGACGCGGGCCCGGGCCGCGGCCACCTCGCGGGCCATCCGGTGGGCGTCCTCGGTGCGGCCGAGCCGGCCGAGGTTGAAGGCCAGGTTGTGCCGGCAGCGCAGGGTGTCGGGATGGTCGGCGCCCATGGTGCGCTCACGGGCGGTCAGTACCGACGTGTACACCTGGTGGGCGTCGGCGTGGCGGCCCAGCCGGCCCAGGGTGTAGGCCATCTCCTGGCGGACGGCGAGGGTGTCGGCGTGGTCGGCGCCCAGCGTTCTGATCCGGGCCTGGGCCACCCCCTTGTAGGCGCGCAGCGCGTCGGCGGCCCGGCCGGTGCGCCCGAGCGTGAAGGCGGCCTCGTAGCGGCTGGCGAGCGTGTCGGGGTGGTCGGGACCGAGCAGGCGCTCGCGTTCGGCGGCGACCGCGCGGTGCACCCGGCCCGCCTCCTCCCAGCGGCCGAGGCGGCCCAGGCCCAGCGCCGCGTTGTGGCGCTCGGCCAGCTCCGCGGCGGCCCCGGTCGCCGGGTCGGGCCACTCGTCCGGGGCGGGCCCGACGGTCCGTTCGCCGTCGGGCCCCTCGCCGGTGGGCCGCGGGATCCACTCGCCCGACAGGCCCGCCCCCGGGTCCGGAGGCGTGGCGCGCAGGCCGGTGCCGGTCGCCTTGTGACCGGTGGTCATGCCGCGGGTCCAGGAGGGCAGCCCGGCGCGGCCCGCGACCGGCCGCGACGTCCGCGGCCGGGGTGCCGCGAGGGCCGGCACCCGGGCCGGTGCGGTGCGTCCGGCGGCGATCCGGCGGCCCAGCTCACCGGCGTCCTCCGGGCGCTGCTCGGGCCGTTTGGCCAGCAGGTCCAGGATGATCCGGTCCAGGTATCGGGGCAGTTCGGCGCGGTGGGTGCGGGGCGGTTCCGGCTCGGTGTCGCGGTGGCCGACGAGGATCGCCCAGGCGTCGTCGAGGTCGAAGGGCGGGACGCCGGTGGCGATCTCGTAGAGCACGCAGCCCAGGGAGTACAGGTCGCTGCGCAGGTCGACCTCGTCTCCGCCGATCTGCTCCGGCGACATGTAGTGCGGGGTGCCCATCGCGATGCCGGTGCCGGTCAGCCGGGCGGTGAAGCCCGCGTCGTGACCGAGCCGGGCGATGCCGAAGTCGCAGATCTTCACGGTGCCGTCGGCGGTCCGCACGATGTTCGCGGGCTTGAGGTCGCGGTGCACGATGCCCTGCTCGTGGGTGTAGGCGAGCGCGGAGGCGACCTGTTCGGCGATGTCGACGACGTCCGCGACGGGCAGCGGATGGCCCTTGCTGTCCTCCAGGAGCCGGCTCAGGTCGTGTCCCTCCAGCAGCTCCATGACGAGGAAGAGCACGCCGTCCCACTCGCCGAAGTCGTGGACGACGGTCACCCCGCGGTGCTGGAGCGCGGCGGCCACCCGGGCCTCGCGCCGGAATCTCTCGCGCAGGACGCGGGTGAAGGAGTGGTCGTGCTGCGTGCCCAGTGGTTTGAGGCACTTGACGGCTATGCGGCGGCCCAGTGACTCGTCCCGCGCCCGCCACACCTCGCCCATGCCGCCGCGCCCGATCCTCTCGAGCAGCCGGTACCTGCCCTGGATCAGCGTGCTGTCCCCCATGACTTCGCCCGCCCCCGTGGTTCAGTCCGCCGCGCCCTCCCCTGGCCGGTCCAGTATGGCCGCTTGTCGTCCGATTTTGTATGGCGCCGGGCGCACCTCCGGGCCGAGCCGCGCCATGGCGCGCAGGATGTGTTTGGGCGGCAGCTGCCAGCGCAGACGTGCGGGGACGTGGCGCAGCAGGGTGCCCGTGGCGCGCAGCCGGCGGGTGACGGTGGCGGGCGGGGGTGCGGGTCTGCCGTAGAGCTCGTGCGCGTACGGCGGTAGGGAGTCGTACGCAAGACGGGCGACCCGCCGCCACAGCAGCTCGCGGGCCGGGACCAGGAGGGGGTGCGTGGGCGGGCGGAGCAGGAAGTCGTCCACCTCGTGCGCGTCCGCTCCCGCGGCCAGTTCGGGCCGTACCCGCGCGAAGTAGGCGGCCAGCTCGGCCCGGTTCGCGGGTACGGCGGCGGGGTCGAGGCCGACGAGACGGGCGCTGTGCCGGTGTTCGGCGAGGTAGCGGTCGGCGTGGGCGTCGGTGAGCGGGAATCCGGAGCGGCGCAGGACGTGCAGGTAGGAGCCGATCTCGGCGCAGTGCACCCACAGCAGCAGGGCGGGTTCGTCGACGCCGTAGCGCTCGCCCGTGTCGGGGTCGGTGGCGCCGAGCATGCTGTGGATCTTCCTGACCCGGGCCCCGGCCCGCTCGGCGGCCTCGGTGGTGCCGTACGTCGTGGTGCCGACGAAGCCCGCGGTGCGCATCAGCCGACCCCACGCGTCGCGCCGGAAGTCGCTGTTCTGCATCACGCCGCGCACCGCGCGCGGATGCAGGGCCTGGAGGTAGAGGGCGCGGATGCCGGCCACCCACATCATCGGGTCGCCGTGCGCCTGCCAGGTCACGGAGTCCGGGCCGAACAGTCCCGGGTCGCCGTCGGTCCGTGTCGCCGCCATACGGGCAGGCTAACGCGGCGCGGGACCCGTTCCCAGGGCCTCAGCGCAGGGTGGCCAGGAACTCTCCGCAGGCGCGGGCGCAGTCGCGGCAGGCCTGGGCGCTCTCCTCGGCGCCCTGGTGTTCGTCGAACACGTGCGCACTCTCCAGGCACACCTGGCGGCACCACTCCAGCTGGGCGCGGATGGCGGCCTCGTCCACCTGGTTCTGCTCGGAGAGCACCCGGCAGGTCGCGTCGCAGACCTCCGCGCACATGATGCCCCTGCGCCGCACGAGTTCCTGGTTCTCGGTCCCGTCCGGGTCCACGAGGCTCGCCCGCAGGGCGCAGGCCCGGGCGCACTCGGTGCACGCCTGTGCGCACGCGAAGCGGTCCTCGAGGAAGCGGAACAGTTCCTGCTGGGAAGTCGTCGTCGATGTCACACCGAGCGGGTTGCCGCCGGCCGCGGCGCCAAACGGCCGGACCCGGTGTTTCCAAGGGTTCCGGGCTGTTGCCGATCGGAAAGGCCCGCTCTTCGCGGACGCGGGCGTCGCGGTCGCGACCAGCAGGTTGGCCGCGCGGGCCGGGGGTACCCGCGCTCCATGACCAACGCATGGATGGACCTGGCCGCGGGCGGCTCCGGCGCGCTCGCCGTCTGGCTGATCGTCGCGGCCGTCGTGGTGGTGGCCGTGCTGATCGGCGCGTTCGCCTTCGGCAGTCGGCAAAAGCGCCGGGAGCCGCCGCCGCCTCGTCCCGAGGAGCAGCCCCGCATGCCCGACGACGGTCCCGTCCACGAGGAGCGGGAGCGCAGGGAGCCCGACGAGATGCCGCGGAGCGACGAACGCACGCTGCCGCACGAGATGGGGCACCAGGGCAGCCGTACCGCCTCCGACCAGAAGCGGCCCCGCTGGGACGAGGGCAGCAGCGGCTCCTTCGGCAGCGGCGGGCCCGGCGGACGCTGACTGACCCGTCAAGCCGAAGGGTGACCGTACCGGGCCGGTGCGTAGTTTCCGGCACGGGCGGTGGGGAACCCATGCGCCGTGCTGTTGCAGAGGAGAAGGGCCCGCGCCGGTGCGCGGGCCCGCCACGCGGCCGAACACACCGTCAACTGGGCCGACGGAAGGCTCCCCGTCTCCGAGGGCGGGGGGCTGCTGCGCAAGGCCTTCCCCGAGCACTGGTCGTTCCTGCTGGGCGAGATCGCCCTGTACAGCTTCGTCGTGCTGCTGCTGACCGGGGTGTGGCTGACGCTGTTCTTCAAGCCCTCGATGACGGAGGTCGTCTACGACGGCTCGTACCAGCCCCTGCTGGGGGTGAGCATGTCGGAGGCCTACCGCTCGACGGTGGACATCAGCTTCGACGTGCGCGGCGGGCTGCTGATCCGGCAGGTCCACCACTGGGCGGCGCTGGTGTTCCTTTCGGCCATCGGAGTGCACCTGCTGCGGATTTTCTTCACCGGGGCGTTCCGCCGACCGCGTGAGATCAACTGGCTGATCGGCGTCACGCTGTTCGTGCTGGCGCTCGCCGAGGGCTTCGCCGGCTACTCGCTCCCGGACGACCTGCTGTCCGGGACGGGGCTGCGCATCGCGCAGGGGATCATGCTGTCCATCCCGGTGGTGGGGACGTACGTCAGCATGTTCGTGTTCGGCGGCGAGTATCCCGGCGACGACATCGTCCCGCGGCTGTATTCGGTGCACATCCTGCTGCTCCCGGCGCTGCTGGTCGCGCTGGTCACCCTCCATCTGATCCTGGTGTTCTACCTGAAGCACACCCAGTGGTCGGGCCGCGGGCGCACCAACCGCAACGCGGTGGGCAAGCCGATGTTCCCGCAGTTCATGACGAACTCCACGGGCCTGTTCTTCATGGTCTTCGGCCTCCTGACGGTGCTCGCCGCGGTGGCCGAGGTCAACCCGATCTGGACGTACGGCCCCTACCGCCCCGACATCGTCTCCACGGGCTCGCAACCGGACTGGTACGTCGGCTTCCTGGAGGGCTCGCTGCGGCTGATGCCGCCGTTCGAGACGGCGGTGGCGGGCCACACCGTCATGTGGAACGTGCTGGTGCCGGCGGTCCTGCTGCCGGGCGCCCTGTTCGCGGTGCTGTACGCCTACCCGTTCTTCGAGCGCTGGGTGACGGGCGACCACGAGGAGCACCACCTGTGCGACCGGCCCCGGGACAAGCCGGTGCGCACCGGGCTGGGCGTCGCCGCGATCGTCTTCTACGCGGTGCTGCTCCTGGCGGGCGGCAACGACATCCTCGCCCACACGTTCCACATCTCGCTGAACCTGCTCACGTGGATCTTCCGCGTCAGTCTGGTGGTGGCGCCGCCACTGGCCTTCGCCGTGACCAAGCGCGTCTGCCTGGCGCTGCAGGAGCACGACCGCGAGCGGCTGACCGAGGGCGAGGAGACGGGCGAGGTGCACCAGACCCTGGCGGGCGGCTACGCCGAGAGCCACGGCCCCCTCGACGCCGAGGAGCGTTACGTGCTGCGGGCCCGCAGGCAGCCCGAGCCGCTCGCGCCGTCCGCGGCGGAGGGCGACGCTCCGCACGTGGGGCGGCTGCGGGCGACGCTCAGCGAGTGGTACTACGGCGACCGGGTCGACGTCGAGGACGCGGAGCCGGAGCGGGACTCGGTGGCCGAGGCGGAAACGGTGGCGTCGGCGGAAGCGGTGGAAGGGGACGCCTACTCGGGCGATCCGGAGCGCTGAACGCCCCGGTCGGCGTACTGGAAGACCAGTCCGCAGACCCCCATGGCGAGCAGACCGAAGCCGATCAGCGCCAGCCACAGGCCGAAGACGATGCCGAACGCGAGCACCACGGCGGCCAGCGCGATCGTGATCGGCCAGGCGCTGCGCGGCGGGAAGAAGTCGAGCGGCCCCGCGGTGTCCACGACCTCGCCCTCGCCGCGGTCCTGCGCCCGCAGCCCGCGCCTGCGGTACTGCACGCGCAGGAAGAACGCGACGAGCGAGGCCATGAGGAAGGCGATGACGAGGGCGGCGGTGCCGGCGGGCTCACGGGACCACCAGCCGTAGAGGGCCGCCTCGGCGCCGAAGAAGACCGCCACTCCGGTGAACAGACGGGATTCGGTCCTCACTGCACATGCCTCTGATCGTGTCGGGTGACGTCGGGGTGGTGGAGGTCGAACGCCGGGGACTCGGAGCGGATCCGGGGCAGGGACGTGAAGTTGTGGCGCGGCGGCGGGCTGCTGGTGGCCCATTCGAGGGAACGGCCGTAGCCCCAGGGGTCGTCCCGCTCGACCTTCTCGCCGTACTGGTGGGTGCGCCACACGTTGTAGAGGAACGGCAGTGTGGACAGCCCGAGCAGGAAGGCGCCGATGGAGCTGATGGTGTTCAGCGTGGTGAAGCCGTCCGCGGCCAGGTAGTCGGCGTAGCGGCGCGGCATGCCCTGCTCGCCGAGCCAGTGCTGGACGAGAAAGGTGGTCTGGAAGCCGACGAAGAGGGTCCAGAAGTGGATCTTGCCGAGACGTTCGTCGAGCAGTTTGCCGGTGAACTTCGGCCACCAGAAGTAGAAGCCGGCGAACATCGCGAAGACGACCGTTCCGAACAGCACGTAGTGCAGGTGGGCGACGATGAAGTACGAGTCCGTCAGATGGAAGTCGAGCGGCGGGGAGGCGATGAGGACGCCGCTCATGCCGCCGAGCAGGAACGTCACCAGGAAGCCGCACGCCCACAGCATGGGTGTCTCGAAGGAGAGCGAGCCGCGGATCATCGTGCCGATCCAGTTGAAGAACTTCACCCCGGTCGGCACCGCGATGAGGAACGACATGAGGGAGAAGAACGGGAGCAGCACGGCACCGGTGGCGAACATGTGGTGGGCCCACACCACCGCGGAGAGCATGGTGATGGCGATGGTGGCGCCGACCAGGCTGACGTAGCCGAAGATCGGCTTGCGGCTGAAGACCGGGATGATCTCGGTGACGATGCCGAAGAACGGCAGCGCGACGATGTACACCTCGGGATGCCCGAAGAACCAGAACAGGTGCTGCCACAGCAGCGCCCCGCCGCCCGCCGCGTCGAAGACGTGCGCGCCGAACTTGCGGTCGGCCTCGAGCATCAGCAGCGCGGCGGTGAGCACGGGGAAGGCGGGCAGCACCAGGATCGACGTGAACAGGATGTTCCAGGTGAAGATCGGCATCCGGAACATGGTCATGCCCGGGGCGCGCAGGCAGATGATGGTGGTGATGAAGTTGACGGCGCTGAGTGTGGTCGACACACCGCTCACCACCAGACCCATCGTCCACAGGTCACCGCCCGGGCCCGGACTGAAGGTGGCACTGTTCAGGGGGGCGTAGGCGAACCAGCCGAACGAGGCCGCTCCCCCGGGCGTCAGGAATCCCGCCACCACCATCAGTCCGCCGAACAGGTACATCCAGTACGACAGCGCGTTCAGCCGGGGGAAGGCCAGGTCGGGGGCGCCGACCTGCAAGGGCATGATGGCGTTGGTGAACCCGGCGAACAGCGGGGTCGCGAACAGCAGCATCATGATGGTGCCGTGCACGGTGAACAGCTGGTTGTACTGCTCGTTGCTGAACAACTGCAGCCCCGGCCGGGCGAGTTCACTGCGCATCAGCATGGCGAGGACGCCGCCGAGGAGGAAGAAGCCGAACGACGTCGCGAGGTAGAGATGACCGATCACCTTGTGATCGGTCGTCGTGGCCCACCGCACCAGCGCCCGGCCCAGCGTGCGGTTCGTCCGCTGCCGAGCCGGTGTCCGGCGCGGCGACTCCGTCCTTCTGTCCACCGCCATGCGGCGGAGAGTACCCAGGCGCCGTGGGCTCAGACCCACGACCACGCCGAGGCCGCCGCCGGGCGTCCGGCGGATGGGCCACCTGGCGCACGCGGGCGCGGACCGGACGGTGCCGGGTCCGCACCCGCGCGCGGCGATCGGGTTACGAGGCGTCGAGCACGGTGCCGGTCAGCACCGGACCCCGTGGTTCGCCCTCGTCGTCGGTGTTCTGGAAGCCGACGTACTCGGTGGGCTCCGCGACCTCGTCGCCGACGGTGGGCACGGTCACCTCGGTCTCCGTCTCACCGGGCGGGACGGAGATCCAGAGCGCGAAGTAGTCCAGCCGGGAGAGCGGGACCTCCCCGTCCGGGACCTCGCCCACCGTCTCGAGGAGCCAGTCCTGGTCGACGTCCTTGGTGGACAGCTCGGGACGGGTGTCGTCGGGGACCGGCACCAGCACGGTGTACAGGTCCACGTCGGCGGGTTCCGAGAGCGAGACCCGCCAGCGCAACGGCTGTCCCTCGGTGACCTTGTCGGCGACGGGCGTGACGTCGATCTCCGGCATCGGGTCGTCCTCCGCGACCGTCACGCCGCCGGCGTAGGAGCCGACGACCGAGCCGTGGACCGCCTTGACCAGCAGGTCGTGGCTCGAGTCGCCGCCGTAGCGCTTGTTGCCCGTCACCTTGACGGGCACGTCGACGAAGGGGCGGCCGGACCGTACGGTGACCAGGCGCTCCTCGACCGCCGTGCCGAACCCTTCCATGACGTACATCCGGACCGTGCCGGTGCCCTTGCCGGAGACCCGCACCGGGACGTGGTAGGTGCGCACGCCCGAGTCGCCCTCCTGGACCGTCGTCCGGCCGACGTCGACGCGGGCCAGCGGGGCCGGCCGCACCTGGGGCGTACCGGGGTGCCACGCGTAGGCGTCCATCAGCCAGGCCTTGCCGGCGCGGGAACGGGGCGTCAGTTCCAGTGCGGTGACGCGGCGCAGGTCGACTCCGGCGCGGGTGGCGGCGGTGAGCGGTACCCGCAGTTCCTGCGCCCAGTAGGACGCGGTGCGATCGCTGCCCGGCAGGCCGTCGGCGTGGACGCCGCCGAGGGTGGCACGCCGGCCGGCGGCGTCCGTGACGGCCACGTCGAGCCGGGTGCCGGTGCTGCCCGGCGGCACGATGACGCGCAGGGCGAGGCTCCGCGCGCCGTTCAGGGAGACGGGTGCGCCGGGACGGACCCGGGTCGCGGTGCCGGGCGCGGACCAGTCCAGGGCGATCGCGCCGCGGCCGGTCTCGCGTTCCGGCTGCCAGTACGCGAAGTGCGGTGAGGAGCCGTGCGCGTCCTCGCCGAGGCAGGCGACGCCCGGGTCGGGGTCGACCGCGGAGCACAGGCGTCCGCCGCCGGTCACCTGAACGCCGGTGTCCGGCAGGAATCCGGCGCCGCGGCCGGCGCCGACCGCGTGGGTCAGCACCCGGGCCGGGTCGGCCGAGGGGGCGCGGCGGCCGGTGCCGTCGACCAGTTCGCGCACCCGGTCGTCACCGGCGACGAACAGCCGGGCGGCGGCGGCGATGTAGGTCGCGCCGGCGCGGTGCTGCTGCCCGGCGGTGAGCCGGGTGGGACTGTCCGCCGAGCAGACCGGGTCGGGGTCCTCGGGGTCGTCCCAGAAGTCGTCGGACGCGGGTGCCTGGGCCTGGCCGGGCGTCCACTCGCTGTTGAAGTAGTTGTGGTTGGCGCCCGTGATGTGGACCGCGCTGTGCAGGGCGCGGCCCCGACTCACGCCGCGGGTGCCGTCGACGTACAACTGCCCCTGGAGGTCGGAGACGTCGCCGTCGCAGCCCGGCAGGACGGTCAGGGACGGCACGTCGGGCACCGGGTTCTGGCCGAAGGCGGTGGGACCGATGAGCACGGTGCCGCGGATGTTCCAGCGAGCCCGGCCCGGGTAGCCGTCCTGGGCCGCGGGCGGCGGGTACAGGCTGTCCATGGCCGCCCGGTCGACGCCTTCGCCGCCGCGGGAGTGGCCGACCAGCAGGACGCGGGAGAGGTCGGCCTTCGGGCCCCGGCGTACGGCGGCCGGAGCCGTGGAGGCCCTGGCGGCCCAGTCGGCCCAGCGGGCCAGGTGCGAGCGCACCAGTGACGAACGGGCCTGGGCGCCGCCGTCCTCGAGGTCGCCGTCCTGCCCGTTGATGCCGTTGGCGGAGATCGAGACGGTCACATAGCCCTGGGAGGCCAGCAGTTCCTGGTCCTGGAGGTAGCCGCGGTGGCTGGGGATGGGCCGGGCGCCGTCGGCGCAGGGCCAGTCGATGGTGACGGCCTCCTCACCCTGGCCGGGGACGTAGCAGGTGGCGTGGCGGCCGTGCAGGAAGAGCGCGAGGGGGCGTTTGCCGGTCGCTCCCTTCGGCGCGACGACCACGCCGCGCATTTCCACCGGGGCGGACAGGCCGGGCAGTCGTACCGGGTCGAGCGTGTACTCGCCGGTGGCGGTGGCGAACCGGCCGGGCCGGCCCGGGTCGACGGTGCCGGCGGGGAGCTGGGGCGGGAGTTTCGCCGGGGGCGCCTGTGAGGGGCGGCGCTGCCGGGCGGCGGCTCCCGGTTCCTGGTCCAGCCGGCGGCCCGCGGCGCGTACCTGGAGGTCGGTCAGCTCCTGCGGTGCGCCCGGCCGGGTCTCCTCCAGGGGTAAGCGGAAGGTCCTGCCGTCGCGGTCCGGTTCGGGTACGCCGAGGAGGCGGCCGGCGGTGTGGAACTCCACCCGTGCGTCGCCGGGCGGGACGACCCGCGGGGAGCGCCACTCCAGGGATCTCGCCTTGCCGGTGCCGGTGATCCGCCAGCCGGGCGGCAGGCCGGCGGTGCCGTTCGCCACCGCCCGTACGGATGCGGGGCCGCCGGGCGGTTCCGGCGCGGCCTGGGCCGCGGCGGGCGCGACGCCCACCAGGGTCAGGGCCGCTGTCGCGGCGGCCCACAGCGTTCGAGCACGTATCAAGAATCCGCTCCTCAACACCTCGGTGGTACCTCGGTCCGGGGCAACGCCCTTACGGGCGCCCCCGGTTGGAGGAGGGGAAGGAGATCCCTGGGGTTGCCTGCGAGCCGTCAGCCGCCGGTGCCGCCGGTTCCTCCGACGCTTCCGCCGGTGTCGGGGGTCGCCGTTCTCTCGGCGGTCCCGGGGCCCTCGGGGGTCTTGCGGGCGGCGCCGACCGGGCAGTCGTCGCTGGAGCGGCCGGCCAGCCGGCCGCCGGGCTGCTCCACGGTCACCTGCGCCCTGCCCAGCGCGGGGTCCTGCCGCAGCCGGGCGACGGCGACCGTGCAGGCCAGCTGGTCGACGGCCGTGTCGCTGAGGCTCCCGGCGCTCCGCGGCAGCTGGACGGTGACCCCCGTGCCGTCGGTGCGGATGGTGGGGGCCTCGGCCGCGGGCGGCAGCTCGGTCGTCAGCCCCCTCCCGCGCTCCTGGTCGTCCGGTCCCTCGAACAGCATGAGCACGCTGCTGCCGAGGTCGGTCGAGCCCGGCACCGTGCGGTCCACCGCGACCAGGGAACCGTCCCGGACGAAGTAGAGCGGGACCTTGACCAGGGGCACCGCCTCGGGCACGGACTCCGAGGGCGCGGACGTGACGCCCGGATCCAGGACGCCGGTGGCGGGTTCGCCCGCCTCGACCACTCCGGTCTCGGGTATCCCGCAGGCGGAGAGCGGGAGCAGCGCCGCGAGCAGCAGCGGGAAGGCGCGTGCGGACGGTTTCATGTGCGGTCCTCCTCCACCGGGGGCGGCGTCCGGTCCTCCGTGTCGTCCGGGCGCAGCGGCAGGACGACCGTGAAGACGGCGCCGCCCTCCGGGTGGTTGGCCGCCCGGACGGTTCCGCCGTGCAGGCGTACGTTCTCCGTGGCGATGGAGAGCCCGAGGCCGCTGCCCTCGCTCCGGGCACGGGCGTCGGCCGACTTGTAGAAGCGGTCGAAGACGTGGGGCAGGACGCTCTCGGGGATGCCGTCCCCGCCGTCGCGGACGGTGACGACCGCCTGTCTTCCGGCTCGGGGGTCGTCCTGGGCGCGCAGGTCCAGACGGACCGGGGGCGCGCCGTGCCGCAGGGCGTTGGCGACGAGGTTCGCCACGACGACATCGAGGCGGCGCGGGTCGACGCGGCCGCGCAGCTGTCCCGGCTCCGGCAGGCCGGTCTCCACGGTGTCCTGCCAGCCGCGGGTGGCGAGCGTGCGGCGCAGGGACTCGGCGAGATCGATCTCGTCCAGGTGCAGGGCGGCCGCGCCCGCGTCGAAGCGGGAGATCTCCATCAGGTCGTCCACGAGCGCGGCCAGCTTCGTGGTCTCCGCGCTGATCAGGCGTACGGCCGTCGCGGTGTCCTCGTCCAGCCCGGCCGCGTCCTCGTCCAGCACGTCGGTGACCGCCGACATCGCCGCCAGCGGGGTGCGCAGTTCGTGGGAGACGTCCGCGGCGAAACGACGGGCACCGGCCTCCATGCGCCGCAGTTCGGCCACCGAGCCCTCCAGCGCCGCGGCGGTCTCGTTGAAGGTGCGGGAGAGATCGGCGAGTTCGTCCGAGCCCTGCACCGCGAGCCGGGTGTCCAGCCGGCCCTCGGCGATGCTCCGGGTCGCCCGGCGCAGCGCCCGCACCGGCCGCAGGACGCCGCGGGCGGCCAGGAGGGCGATCAGGACGGCCAGCACCAGGGCGGGCACGGTGGCGCGTTCGATCGCGGTGACCAGCGCGTCGACGTAGCCCTGCTCCTCCTGCTGCGGCACGGTGAGGTAGACCTCGAGACCGGAGGCCCGCCGCTCGGTGCTGTACTGGCCGGAGAAGGTGACGGGCATGCCGACGACGAGCGCGGAGTGGCCGTCGTGCGAGACCCGCTGGAACACGGTGGCCCGGCGGGAGAGCACGGACTGGCGCATCGCCGGGGACAGTTCTGCGAAGGAGTCCCCGGGGACGGACGTGGCGCTCTTGTCCCGGTAGGCCACCAGGACCCGCCACTGCTGGGACCGCCCGCCCCTGGACACGTCGTTGGCGAACGAGTTCAGGCCGGCCGCGTCGGGCGGGAACCGGTAGTTGGGGACCAGGGTGTTGACGCGGTGCCGGAACTCCTCGATCACCGTGTCCTGGCTCTGCTGAAGGACCCCGGTCCGTGCCTCACGGAAGGTCAGTGCGCCGGTGGTCACCGTGGCCACGACGGCGACGAGGGTGAAGGTCACCACCAGCCGCAGGCGCAGCCCCATCAGTGCGCGCAGCACCCGCGGAGCTCTCACCGGGGTCCGAACCGGTAGCCGAAGCCGCGCACGGTGTGGACGTAGCGCGGGCTGCCCGGCGACTCACCGATCTTGGACCGCAGTCGCTTGACGCAGGCGTCCACGAGCCGCGCGTCCCCGTGGTAGTTGTGCTCCCACACGGCCTCCAGGAGCTGCTGGCGGCTGAACACCTGCCCCGCCGAGGCGGACAGGGTGAGCAGCAGCCGCAGTTCGGAGGGGCCGAGGGCGACGGGCCGGCCCTGGTGGGTGACGGTGAGCCCGGCCCGGTCGATGACCAGGTCGCCGTGGTGTTCGGTGCGGGGTGTGCCCTGGTCGTCCGCGGTGCCGCCCACGCGGCGCAGCACGGCGCGTATGCGGGCGTCCAGGATGCGGGCGCGGACCGGTTTGACGACGTAGTCGTCGGCTCCGGCCTCCAGTCCGACGACGATGTCGGTGTCGTCGCCGCGGGCGGTGGCCATGATGATCGGCACCTGGTCGTGGGCGCGTATGCGGCGGCACACCTCCAGGCCCGACATGCCCGGCAGCATCAGGTCGAGGACCACGGCGTCGGGCCGGAAGGACCGGAGCTGCTCCAGTCCGTCCTCCCCGGTCGCGGCGGCGGCGACCTCGTGCCCCTGTCGGCGCAGGGCCAGTCGCACGCCGTCCCGGACGGCGCGGTCGTCTTCGATGATCAGGACCCGTGGCATGGACCTCAGTATGCGTGTGCGCGGGTGGCGGACCAGGGGCGGGTGACGGCTGTTACACAGCGGTCCAAAAGCCGTCCACGGACGATCACACGCCCCGGGCAGGCTTTGTGATCATGAATGAGCGCCGCCGACCGTCTCCCCCACCGTCCTCCGCCGCGGGCCGCCGACGCCGCGGCGGCCGCTCCCGCCGCCGACGCAGTGCCCGGCCCCGTCTGCTGTGGCCGGGACTCGCGGCCGGGACCGTCCTGGTGCTCGCCGGCGGGCTGGCCCTCAGGGGGGCATCGGAACCCTCCGACGGCCCCACCGACACGGCCGGCGCGTCCTCCGTGACCGAGGGGCCCGAGTCGCACCGGGCCGGTGGGACGGGGGACGCGCCGACGGACGGGCCGACCGCCTCGCCGGCGAAGGAGAAGGGGAAGGAGAACGGGAAGGAGAAGGACGGGACGGACGAGGACGAGAAGCCGGACCCCGGCTCGATTCCGTCGTCCGGACCCGGGACGTTCGCCACCGCGGACGGAAGCGGCGACCGGGTCGGCGGGAGCGGGCGGACGCTGACGTACGTGGTGCAGGTAGAGGACGGCATCGGGATCTCGGCACCGGACGTCGCGGCCGAGGTCGAGCGCATCCTGGCCGACGAGCGAGGCTGGACGGCCGACGGGAAGGTGGGGTTCCGACGGGTGTCCGGCGGCGCGTCCGACTTCCGGGTACGGCTCGCCACGGCGGCGACGGTGGACGACATATGCGGCCAGTACGGCCTGGACACCGGCGGCGAGGTCAACTGCAACGTGGGCCAGGACGTCATGGTCAACCTCAAGCGGTGGCTGCTGGCCACGCAGTACTACGCGGACGACGTGACGTCGTACCGGGCGCTGATCATCAACCACGAGGTCGGGCACTTCCTGGGCCACGGGCATGAGGGCTGCCCCGGGGCGGGGCGCCCGGCGCCGGTGATGATGCAGCAGATCAAGGGGCTGCACGGCTGCCGGACCAATGTCTGGCCCTACGACGCCGACGGCCGACCCATCACGGGGCCAGCTCTCGGCTGAGCATCGCGGTATTCATGGTCGTGAACAGAAATCATATACCAGACCGTTGACGCGTCCACGGCAAGTCTCTAGTGTCCGACGGGAAGACCCGGGAAAGCGCTTTCTCCAGTCGATCCTCCCACCGAGTCCTGGTCGGACCCAACCCCCCTGGAGACACGATGCAAGTGAGACCCGTCATCGCGAGCGTCGCCCTGCTGGGCGGCACGCTCGTCGCTCTGTCCGGCACGTCCGCGCAGGCCGCGTCCGCCCGCTACGAGGCCGAAACCACGTCGGCGGTCTGCACCGGCACCATCGACTCCGACTGGTCCGGCTACTCCGGCAGCGGCTTCTGCAACGGCACCAACGCGGTCGGCGCCTTCGCCGAGTTCACGGTGACCGCGCCCGCCGCGGGCACCGCGACGCTTGAGGTGCGCTTCGCGAACGGCACCGACGGCGCACGGGCCGCGGACATCATGGTGAACGGTTCGCGCGTCGCCTCGGCCTCCTTCGAGACCACCGGCGCCTGGGACACGTGGGTGACCAAGACCGTCACGGTGCCCGTGCGGGCCGGGAACAACACCGTCAGGCTCACCCCCACCTCGTCCGCCGGACTGCCGAACGTGGACTACGTCGACGCCGAGGTGGCGGGCGACGACACCACGCCGCCGCCGTCCGGCTCCGCGCTGTACGTGTCGCCGGACGGCAGCGACGGCGCGTCCGGGACGGAGTCCGACCCGACCACCCTCACCTCGGCGATCGACCGGGTCTCCCCCGGCGGGACGATCTACCTGCGCGGCGGCACCTACCGGTACGCGCAGACGGTCACCGTCCCGCAGGGCAACGACGGCACCTCGGGCGACCGCACCGAGCTGACCGCCTACCCGGGCGAGACACCGGTGCTGAACTTCTCGGCCCAGTCGGAGAGTTCCTCGAACCGGGGCCTCGCGGTCAACGGGTCGTACTGGCACGTCAAGGGGATCGTCGTCGAACACGCCGGGGACAACGGCATCTTCGTCGGCGGCAGCAACAACGTGTTCGAGCGCACGGTGACGCGCTTCAACCGCGACACCGGGTTGCAGCTCTCGCGGACGACCTCGGACACCCCCCGCGACCAGTGGCCGTCCAACAACCTGATCCTGAGCGCGGAGTCGCACGACAACGCCGACTCCGACGGCGAGGACGCCGACGGCTTCGCCGCGAAGCTCACCGTCGGTCCCGGCAACGTCTTCCGCCACGCCGTGTCCCACAACAACATCGACGACGGCTGGGACCTCTACACCAAGTCCGAGACGGGCGCGATCGGCGCGGTCACCATCGAGGACTCCCTGGCCTACGAGAACGGCACCCTCTCCGACGGTACGCAGAACTCCAGCGGCGACCGCAACGGCTACAAGCTCGGCGGCGAGGACATCGAGGTCGACCACGTGGTGCGCCGCAGTATCGCGTACCACAACGGCAAGCACGGGTTCACCTACAACTCGAACCCGGGCACGATGACGATCTCGGACAATGTGAGCATCGACAACGCCGAGCGCAACTTCTCCTTCGACAAGGGCACTTCGGTGTTCCGGAACAACACCTCGTGCCGCGCCGACGACGGGTCGAACGACAAGACCGTGGGCGACGCCGACGGTTCGAACCAGTTCTGGACCGGCTCGAACGGCTCCCGGTGCGCCGCGTACGCGGGCGCCCTCGACTGGTCCTACGACTCGGACGGCACGCTCGTGGTGACCTTCGGCGGCAACCGCATCACCCCGTAGCCGTCACGCCGCGTGGCCCTCGGGAGGCACGCCGTTGGCCCTGGCCGCGTCGGCCAGGGCCTGCGCGGCGGCCTCCGCGGCCTGCGCCGTGTCGCTGGCCGCCTGGGCGGCACCGTCGTCCGACGGGCTCTCCCGGGTGGCCGGCGACTGCGGCAGCACTTCGGTGAAGGCGCGGGAGACCCCCTGGAGCGCGGAGGTGACCTCGCTGGGGATGACCCAGAACGTGCTGCCGGAGCCCTGCGCCAGCTGGGGCAGCACCTGGAGGTACTGGTAGGCCAGCAGCTTGGGGTCGGGGTCGTTGCGGTGCACGGCCTGGAAGACCTCGTCGATGGCCCGGGACTGGCCCTCCGCCTTGAGGATCTCGGCGGTGCGGTTGCCCTCGGCGCGCAGCACGGCGGCCTGCTTGTCGCCCTCGGCGGTGAGGATCTGCGACTGGCGCTGGCCCTCCGCACCGAGGATCGCGGCCCGCTTGTCCCGTTCGGCCCGCATCTGCTTCTGCATGGCGTCCTTGATGGACTGCGGCGGGTCGATCGCCTTGATCTCCACCCGGTTCACCCGCAGCCCCCATTTGCCGGTGGCCTCGTCGAGCACTCCGCGCAGTTGGCTGTTGATGGTGTCGCGCGAGGTGAGGGTCTTCTCCAGGTCCATGGAGCCCACGACGTTGCGCAGGGTGGTGACGGTGAGCTGCTCGACCGCCTGGAGGAAGTTCGCGATCTCGTAGAAGGCCGCGCGCGGGTCCGTGACCTGGAAGTACAGCACGGTGTCGATCTCGACGACCAGGTTGTCCTCGGTGATGACCGGTTGCGGCTTGAAGGAGACCACCTGTTCGCGCAGGTCGATCACCGGGTAGACCCGGTCGATGTACGGGATGACCACGCTGAGTCCGGGTTTCAGCGTGCGGTGGTAGCGGCCGAGCCGTTCGACGTTTCGGGCCCGGGCCTGCGGCACGATGCGCACCGCCCGCACCACGGTGAAAACGGCGAGAAGCGCGATGATCACACCGGCGATGAGGAACGCCGAGGCTTCCATGGTCACTCCCGGGGATAGACGAATGCGGTGGTGCCGCTGATCTCCAGGACGTCGACGGTCGCACCCCGGGGAATCACCAGCGTCTCGTCGTAGGAACGGGCCGTCCATTCCTCACCGCCGATACGGACCCGGCCTTCCCTTCCAGTCACATCGGAGACGACGTAGGCGGCCTGGCCGACCAGGGCGTCCACCCCGAATCGCTGCGTCTGGGGCTGGACGAGGTGGCGCAGTGCGACGGGGCGCAGGAAGAAGAGGGTGACCGCGGAGACGACCGTGAACACGAGGAATTGAAAAGGCGTGGAAGGGCCGGCCGCCGCGGATCCGGCGGTGATCAGCGCGGCCACTCCCAGCATTCCGAGTGCGGCGGTCAGCGTGAAGATCTCCGCCAGGATCAGGACCGCCGAAACGATCAGCCAGATCAGCCACGGATCCATCACGACCCCCTTTCCGCTGTGGAATTATTTTACCGGCTTTCCGGAAAAGCGGACCCGTTCGTCACCGGCCGGCGTCCGGGCTGCGACGGGGGCCGGCGCGCGCCGTGGCCGGTGCGCGCCGGCCCGTCGCTTCATGCGGCCGCGCAGGCTCCGAGGTCTTCCCAGACGCCCCATTCGCCGGTGGTTCCGGGCTCCTCGCCGGTCACCCACCACTTGGCGCGCCAGTTGTGGCCGCCGAAGGAGACGGTGTCGCCGCCGTTGTAGACGCTGCCGGCGCTCCACACCGGCCCGTCGCAGGCGCCCGGGTCGCCGTCGCCGTCGCCACCCCCGTCGCCCCCGCCGGTGCCGCCGATGTTGACGTCGATGCAGGAGTAGAAGGCGTTGCCCGTGTCCGCCACGTTCCAGACGGCCAGTACCCTGTGACGGCCGGTGAAGCCGCCGAAGTTCACCTGGTGGCTCACGTCCGGGGCGGGCTGCGCGCCGTGGCCGTCGAATTCGGCGATCTTCTGGCTGCCGATGAAGTACTGCCAGTTGGCCGTGGCGTGGCGTGCCGTGTGGTGCCAGGTGAAGGTGTGCGTGCTGCCGACCGGGGTGACGCGCCAGCCCTTGCTGTCGTCGTCGAGTTCGGCGAACTGGCTGTTTCCGCCGCTGCAGCTGCTCAGACCCTTGGGGCCCTCGACGCTCTGGGGCTCGTACTTGATCTGACCGCAGTCGACGATCCCCGCGGCGCACTGGTCCTGCCGGCTGCCGGGCGAGGTCACCCAGCCGTGCGCGCTTGCCGTGCTCGCCGGAAGGCTGACGGCGAGCAACGGAGCGACCAGCGCCCCGACCGCGATGGCCACCCGTCTCTTGGTGCGCATGTCGTGCCCCTTTCGGATACAGGTCTAGACCTGACGACTTCAGGTCTAGACCATAGCGACGGAGCCGGTCCGGTCAAGAGCTCGCGCAGCATCAACCGGCAAGGGGCGGTGCGTAATTGACGCGACGACCCTCCTGCGCAACTCGTTGCGCTATTGGTCTAGACAAGGGTCGTCGCGATGGTTAAAAGTCGAATGGGTTGCGCGTCTCCCCCTCCCTCGGGACGCCGTCGGCCCCGCCCCGTGCTGCGCACCATCCCCACCGGCCGCCCGGTTCCCCCGGCGGTCGTTGCGCAAGAGAGGAGCACCACCGTTGGAAGCGCTGGAAAAACGCAGGGAGCACGTGATCGCGCTCTTCCGCATCGTCGTAGGCCTGCTGTTCGCCTGCCACGGAGCCGCCACCCTGTTCGACGTCATGGGCGGTCCGCACGGGCCCGCTCCGGGCTTCGCCGCGTGGCCCGGCTGGTGGGCCGCCGTGGTGCAACTCGTCGGCGGCACGCTGGTTCTGTGCGGTCTCGCGACCCGCACGGCGGCCGTCCTGTGCTCCGGGTCCATGGCGTACGCCTACTTCGTCGAGCACCAGCCCGACGGGCTCTTCCCCATCGAGAACGGCGGGGAGTCGGCGGCCATGTTCTGCTGGTCGTTCCTCCTGGTCGCCGCTCTCGGTCCGGGCCGCTGGAGCCTGGCCTCCCGCATCCGCCCCCGGCGGGGTGACGGCGCCCGCCCGGCCCCCCGGACGCTGCCCTCGGACACGCCGACGTCCGCCTGAGCCGGCGGAACCGGAACCGGGCAGTGGTCGGCCCTTCACGAGCGGCCCGCACCGGGGGACGCCGAACCGCTACCGCTGTCCGGCGAACATCTCGATCAGACCGTGCGGCGCGTCGTCGCCGAACATCAGCGCGTGCAGCCGGGACGCGTCGGCGGCCTCCGCCGCGCTGCGCGGGAACAGGTCCCGCTCGTACGCGGTGAGCGCGGCCTCCACGTCACCGGGGTGCGCGGCGAGGGCGGTGCCGAGTTCCGCGCCGTCGTACATGGCCAGGTTGGCGCCTTCGCCGGACGGGGGCATGAGGTGGGCGGCGTCACCGAGCAGGGTCACTCCCGGCACGCGCTCCCACCGGTGGGCGGCGGGGAGGGTGTGCAGGGGGCGCAGCACCGGCGCGGTGTCGGCGTCGGTGATCAGCGCGGTCAGCTCCGGCGCCCATCCGGCGAACTCCCGCGCCAGCCGCGCGGCGCCCGCCGTCCCGGGGAGACCGATACCGTCGAACCACTCGCGCGGCCTGCGCAGGGCCACGTAGGCGTGCAGGGTCCCGCCGCTCTCCCGGTGGGCCTGGATCGCCTTCCCCGGCGCGAGCGCGAACATCGCACCCTCGCCGACCGCCTTCGCCGTGGCCGGGTGCCTGGTGTCGGCGTCGAGCAGGTAGGTCTCGACGAACGACATGCCGACGTACTCGGGTGCGGCACCGGAGAGCAGCGGCCGCACCCGGGACCACGCACCGTCGGCGCCGACCAGGAGGCTCGTGACGACGGAGGTGCCGTCGGCGAAGGCCACCTCGTGGCGGCCGTCGCCGAGGGGGCGCGCGGCACGGACCCTGCGGCCCCAGCGGACGGTGCCGGCCGGCAGTGAGTCGAGCAGCATCCGCCGCAGTTCGCCGCGCATCACCTCGGGGCGCCCGCCCGTGCCGTCGTCACCCTCCTCGAACAGGACCGTCCCGTCCGGGGCGAGGGCCCGCGAGGCCTGACGGCCCTCCAGGACGAGCCCCCGGAACTCCTCGGCCAGTCCCGCGGCCCGAAGAGCGGGTTGGCCGTTGCTGTCGTGGATGTCGAGCATCCCGCCCTGCGCGCGCGCCTCCGCGGAGGCCTCGGCCTCGTGGACGGTGACCGGGATGCCGTGGACGTGCAGGACGCGGGCGAGCGTGAGGCCGCCGAGTCCGGCGCCGACGATCGTGACGTGCGTGGTCATGGTGCTTCCCTCCTGATGGCGGTCCCGGGGCGGAGGCCCGGCAGGACCGCGACGTGCGCTGGAACGGCGTTCCACCACCGCCAGGGTGGAACGCCGTTCCAGTCCCTGTCAAGCTGGAACGACGTTCCAGGCGGTCTAGGATGGGCGCATGGCAACCAGGTCGCGCCGTCCGGAACGGCGGCAGGAACCCCTCTCGCGGGAGCGCATCGTCGGGGCCGCCGTCGAGCTCCTCGACACCGTGGGAGAGCGCGGCCTCACCTTTCGCGCCCTGGCCGAGCACCTCGCGACCGGTCCCGGGGCGATCTACTGGCGCATCACCGGGAAGGCCGAGCTGCTCGGCGCCGCCACGGAAGCGGTCGTCACCGCCGCCGTGACCGTCGGATTCACCGGTGCCGCCGAGTCGCCCCAGGACGCGGTCCGCACCGTCGCGCTGGGCCTGTGGGACGCGACCGAAGCACACCCGTGGCTGGCCGCGCAGCTGGCGACGCAGCTGTCCCGCACGCCCTGGGGGACGGTGGCGCCGCGGATCTTCGAGAGCCTCGGCCGCCAGGTCCAGGCGATGGGCGTGCCCGAGTCCGACTGGTTCACGGCGTCCTCGGCACTCATGCACTACATCCTCGGCGCCGCCGGCCAGAACGCCGCGAACTCCGCGAGCGCCGGCCCGGCGGCGGCCGGGGTGGACCGGGGCGAGTTCCTGGACACCGTGTCGACGGCATGGGAGGGGCTCGACCCGGACGCGTACCCGTTCACCCGGGCCGTGGCGGACCAGGTCCGCGGCCATGACGACCGCGAGCAGTTCCTCGCCGGGATCACCCTCGTACTGACCGGCATCACGGCACTTCACCGGCCCGGCCGGTAGAACCGGGCCCGGCCGGCCGCCCTTCGGGGCGGCCTTCGGCGTGTGTGCCGTCTCACGCATCCCATGGCTGCCCAAGTTGCGTGGGTCACTGCGCAAATGCCCTTTTCACGGCCATGCTCGAAGTGAACGGTGCCGGGCGAAGTGGCGCGTGCCGCCGCCGACTTGGCCACGCGTACTGACGTGAGCCGTGCCACAGCACGCGTGGCTCTTCCCCCTCCCGCGTCCCTCTCCCCACCCCCGTTCCTCTCCCCCACCCCCGTTCCTCTCCCCCACCCCCGTTCCCTTCCTCAGCCGTTCCCCCTTCCTCACTGCTCCGCAGCAGACCCCGTAGAAAGGTGCCGATCGTGGCCGCATACCTGTGCGCTCCCGCCGTGATACACGGCGAGCACTCCGTCGAGACCCGAGAGATCGTCGAGGAAGTACGCGACCGGCACCCGCATGCGCCGTGGGCACCGCGGATCGACGGCATCGCGGCCAGTACGGGCATCGAGCGCCGCGGCTGGATGCTCCCCCTGGAGGCCGCCGTCGCTCCCGGCGCCGGTGGCGACCTCGCGTCCGCCCGGGAGGCGCTGGTCCGCGACGGGTTCACCGAGCAGGACGCGGACCGCGTGATCGCCGCCCTGCAGGCGGTGCCCGCGCCGCAGACCGTCCAGGAGCGCACCGCCCCGGCCTGGGAAGCCGTGCAGTCCTACGGGGAGCGCGCGGCGCGCGGCGCCCTGCAGATCGCCGGGCTGGACGTCGCGGACGTCGACTGCCTGATCACCAGCAACTCCACCACCCCGGCCCTGCCCGGACTGGACGTCGCCCTGGCCAACCGGCTCCCGCTGCGCGGCGACACCATGCTCCTGCCCGCCACTCAGTGGGCCTGCGTGGCCGGGACCCGTTCCCTGGCGCTGGCGGCCGACCTCGTGGCGGCGGACCCGGACCGGGTGGTCCTGGTCGTGATCTCCGAGGCGCTGAGTACCACCTACCAGCCCGCGGACGACACCCTGGAGTCGCTGATCGTCCGGCTGCTGTTCGCGGACACCGCGGTCGCCGCGGTGGTCACCGGCCGCCCGAGGCCCGAGTCGGTGCTCCGGCTGGACGCCGCCTGGCACCACACCCTGCCGGGCACGCGGGACCTGCACCGCCTGGAGACGCGGGCGGACGGCACCCACTTCGTGATGGACCGGCGCGGGCCGCGGGCGGTGCAGGAGACGGTCACCGCGATGTGGGAGTGGCTCCGCGTCCGGTACGAGGACGACCCCTCCTCCTGGCACCCCGACGTCCTGCTCGCGCACCCCGGCGGGACCCGGGTGCTGGAGTACATGGAGCAGACGATGCCCGACGAGTGGCCCTCGGGGCTCCTGGAGTACAGCCGGGACAGCTACACCAGCGGCAACCGCGGAGGCGCCGCCGTGTTCGACATCCTGCGCCGGGCGCACGACGCCGGGCAGAAGGCGGGCAGCCGTGCCGTCCTGTACGCGGCCGCCCCGGGCCTGACGGCCACCGCTCTGGAAGGGGAGTGGCTGTAGGGGGCACTCCGGGGCCCCCTGCTACGTTCCGTGGTCACCGCGCGGCCCGCTGATGTGGGCGAAGCGTCCGCGCGTGTTATTGAATGGGGTGTGCGGTCGGGATCCTCGGGGGCTCTTCCGCACGGGTTCGGGTACGGCCCCGGCACTGTGCCGGGGTTGGCGAGCGAGCTGAGGGAGCCGCATGGACTCCACACCCTCCCCTTCGTCCTCGTCGCCGTTCGACCTGGTCAGCAGCGCCCTGGGGCGGTACATCCCGCGTGGCGGAGCCGCGGCGGCCGGTCCTGCCGAGCCGCGGGACGACTCCGGCGGACCCCGGCCGGAGCACGACCGTCCGCCGGTGGGCCGGCAGGAGCAGATCCTCGGTGCGGTCAATCTGGACCGGGAGCTGAGAGTCACCCACCGCAATCTCGAGGCCCCCGTCTTCGCGGGACTGGACGCCGCGGTCGGCAGCCCGTTCGTCGATCTCCTGCCGCCCGGGGACGTGCCGACGGTCACCCGGCGGCTGCGGCAGGTCCTGGACACCGGTGAGGCACACGTCGCCCGGGTCCAGCGGCTGCGGCGCGGCGACGGGTCGGAGCTGGTGGTCTCGATGAGCATCCTGCCCGCGGCCGCGCCCCGGGAGGGCCTGACCGTCTCCGTGATCGCGATGGCCAGGAGGCTGCACCTGTACGCCGCCGAGACCGCTATCGGCACCTCGCTGGACATCGGCGAAACGGCGCAGTCGCTGGCGGAGTCCCTGCTGGCCTGGGGAGACGTGGCCGCAGTCGACCTCGACTTCGCCGTGTGGACGGGCGAGGGGGTCACCGAGCGGGCGCAGGGCCGCATCCGGCTGCGCCGGGCGGCCCTGGTGCCGGACCGGGCCTGGCCCGAGGGGTACGTGACCCTGGGCGAGGACCTGCCCAGCGACGCGAGTCGTCTGCTGTCGCAGGCGATACGGCGCGCCGACGCCCCGCAGTCCATCGTCATCCCCGACCGGGAGGCGATCGAGCGGGTGCTCGGCAGCCCGCGGCTGGTACGTGCTCTGGTGCCCGGAGACCGGTCGGCGGGAGTGGCGTGCGTACCGCTGGTCCTGGAAGGCGACCCGCCCGTCGTCCTGGGCGTGGCGGAGGTGTGGCGGCGGGCGGACCGCCCCTTCGCCGACAGCGAGCTGTTCGACCTCCAGGAGCTGGTGGCCAGGACCTCCCACCACGTGGACCTGGCCCGCCAGCACCAGCGCGAGCACACGCAGGTGCTGGCCCTGCAACGGCGGCTGCTGCCGCGCTCCGCCGGTGGCACCGTCCAGACCGCCAGCGTCTACCAGCCCGCCACCCCCGACAGCGCGGGCGTCGGGGGAGACTGGGTGAACAGTTTCCCGCTGCCGGACGGCCGTACCGCGCTGGTCGTCGGCGACGTCGTCGGGCACGGCCTGGGCGCCGCGGCCACCATGGGTCAGCTGAGCATGGAGGCCCGCGCGCTGCTGTCCGCGGGGCTGGCCCCCGACGAGGTGCTCGAGCACCTGGACGAGACCGTGACGCTGCTGGACGACGCGGAGTCCGGGCTGGCGGCCGGTTACAGCGCGCTCGGGTCGACCTGCTGCATCGCCGTCTACGACCCCGTCAGCCACCGGGTGACGCTGTCCAGCGCCGGCCACCTCCCCCCGATCCTGGTGTCGCCGGACGGACGCGCCGGCCCCCTTCCGGACCGCCCGCACCCGGGCCTGGGTACCGAGTTCGCGCTGCGGGAGCCGTACGGCGTGCACACCTTCGTCGCACCCCCGGGGTCCCTGCTCGCCCTCTACACCGACGGTCTGGTCGAGGATCCGGCCGTGCCGATCGACGAGGGCATCGCCAGGCTGGCGGACGCCGTGTCCGGCGTGCATCCGTGGGACTCGTTGCAGCAGGCCGTGCGCCGGGTGGTGTCCGAGGTGATGCCGTCGCACCAGCGCGACGACGTGACCCTGCTCATCGCACGCACGATCGGCTACCGCAAGGGGGACACCGCGACCTGGCGGCTGCCCGCTCGCGACGACGCGGCCGCCCGGGCCCGCGCACTGGTCTCCGCACTGCTGCGGCAGTGGCGCACCAGGGACAGCACCCGGGACAGCGTGCTGCTCCTGGTCAGCGAGCTGGTCACCAACGCGGTCCGGTTCGCCGGCGGCCCCATCACGGTACGGCTGATCAGGGCCGGTCCCGGTCTGCTGTGCGAGGTCGGCGACACCGGCAACGGCAGACCGCGGCTGGGCCGGGGCGGGCTCCTCGACGACGGGGGCCGCGGCCTGCACGTGGTGCACCGGCTCACCACCCGGTGGGGCGTGCGGTGGACGGACACCGGCAAGGTGGTCTGGGCCGAGGTCGTGCGCTGACGCGGCCGCGGGAACGTACCTCCTTCCGCGGCTCAGCGGCTTTCACGGCGTGAGAGGAACCAACGCTCGGGGTACCGGCGTCCGTTGACGTACAAGATCGCCCGTCCGCCCCGAGGAGTCCGCGATGACCGGCACAGCCACCCGCTACCTCTACCTCGCCCGGCACGGTGAGGCCGCACCGGACGAGAGCGGGCTGACGGACGCCGGCCGGCGCCAGGCCACCCTGCTCGGTCAACGCCTGCGCGGCATTCCCCTCGCCGCCGTCCACCACGGCCCCCTGCCGCGAGCCGAACAGACCGCGCGCCTGGTCGCGGACGAACTGGAGGGCATCACGCCGCGCGTCTCGGAAGCCGCCGGTGACTACGTGCCCCACATGCCCGAACGGTCCGAGCTCCCGGCCGAGTCGGCGGACCTCTACCTCCGCTTCCTCGCCGGTGCCACCGACGAGGAACGCGAGCGCGGCCCGGAGCTCGCCCGTCAGGCGCTGCGTCTTTTCACGGGGGCGGTGACGGACGGCGCCCGGGACCGGCACGAACTGGTCGTCACCCACAACTTCCTCATCGCCTGGCTCGTCCGGGACGCCATGCACGCGCCGAGGTGGCGGTGGCTCGGCCTCAACCACTGCAACGCGGCGCTCACGGTCATCCGTTACGCGCCCGGGCGGGCGGCCTCCGTCCTGCTCGCCAACGACATGCGGCACCTGCCCGCCGAGCTGCGCTGGACGGGCTTTCCCGCCGAACTGCACGTCTGACGACCGGAATTCGCGCACGGGCCGGAGCGCCGTCGCACCGGCCGGTACTCAGGAGCCGAGGCCGCTCAGGTAGGCCGCCAGCGAGGTGATGGCGGCGGGGTTGCGCGGGCTCTCGACGAGGTCGACGTAGTCGAGGGTGAAGATCCGGTCGTTCTTGACGGCGGAGACGTTGGCGAGCGGCTTGTAGGACTTGAGGAAGCGGCGCTTCTGCTCGGCGGCGGTGTCCCCGTAGTCGTTGATCACGATCACCTCGGGGTCACGGGCGACGACCGTCTCCCAGCCCACGGTGGTCCAGCTGTCCTTCAGGTCCTTCATGACGTGGTCGCCGCCGGCCTTGGTGATGATGTCGTGGGGTCCGGCGTAGGCCCCGGAGGTGAGCGGCTTGTCCTCGCCGCTGTCGTAGAGGAACACCCGGGGCCGGTCGGCGCCCTTGGGGGCCTTCGCCTGCGCCTGGGCGACCTGGTCGCGGAACCGGGCGACGAGGGTCTCGGCCCGGTCCTCGACGTCGAACACCTTCCCCAGGTTGCGCAGGTCCGTGTAGAGCGCGTCGAGCGGGGGCATCACGCCGCGGGCCTTGCCCTGCCCGTTGCGGCACGACTCACTGAACAGGTACGAGTCGATGCCCAGGCGGCGCAGCGCCTGAGGGGTGAATCCGTCTCCCTCGCTGAAACCGTAGTTCCAGCCCGCGAAGACCAGGTCGGCACGGGCGTCCAGGACCAGTTCCTTGTTGATGCGCTCCTTCGACAGCCAGGTGGTCTTCCGGTAGCCGTCCTTCCACGGCACCTTCGTGAGGTCGCCCTTGTCGTCGGGCATGACGTATCCGGCCATGTGGTCCTCGAGTCCGAGGGCGAACATGATCTCGGTGATTCCCACGTCGTTGGTGACCACGCGTCGCGGGGCCTTCTCGAACGTCAGCTTCTCGCCGCAGTTCTCGACCGTCACCGGATAGTGGCCGTCGGAGGACGCCCGGGCGCCCTCCCCCTTCCCCGCCTCCGGCGAGACGTCCGCCCCGCAGCCGGAGACGGCGAGGGCGAGGACGGGGGCGAGGGCCAGGGCCAGGGCGGCGGGGCGTGCGCGGTTCGGCATGCTGGTGGTGACTCCTTCGAGGGCGGGCGGGGCGGGGCGGGGCGGACGAGGCAGGGCGGACGAGCCGGGCTCACTACTGAGCCGGCAGGCGGTCGAAGAGCAGTTGGAGTGCGCCGGTCTCCGGGTGGGCGACGCGGTGCGCCCGGACTCCGAAGACGTCGGCCAGCAGATCGGCCGTGAGAACGTCGTGCGGAGCTCCGGAGGCGACGATCCGTCCGCCGTCGACGACGTGCAGGCGGTCGCAGTGGAGCGCGGCGAGGTTGAGGTCGTGCAGGGCGGCCAGCACGGTCGGCCCACTGGCCCGCACCAGGGACAGGACTTCCAACTGCTGGGCGATGTCCAGGTGGTTGGTGGGCTCGTCCAGGACGAGGATCCGCGGCTGCTGGGCGAGTGCGCGAGCGATCAGGACCCGTTGCCTCTCCCCGCCGGAGAGGGTGAGGAAGCCGCGGTCGGTCAGGTGGCCCGCGCCGACTCCGTCCAGGGCGGCGGCGCAGACGTGCCGGTCCTCGTCGGAGGTCCGGGCCGCCGCCCCTTGGTGCGGCAGTCTGCCCATGGCCACGACCTCGGCCACCGTGAAGTCGAACTCCGCCCCCGCTTCCTGCGGCAGGGCGGCGAGCCGGCGCGCGCTCTCCCGCGGGCTCAGGGAGGGCAGGTCGTCACCGCCGAGCCGGACCACGCCGGCCGTGGGCCGCAGCGCCCGGTACACGCAGCGCAACAGGGTCGACTTGCCGCTGCCGTTGGGTCCGACGAGCCCGACGAACCGGCCGCTGTCCGCGCGCAGCGACACCTCGTCGAGCACCCGAACACCGGACATCTCCACCGTGAGTCCCTCGACCTCGACCTGCATCACACGCCTCCGAAGGTGTAGGTACGGCGGCGCATCAGCAGGACGAAGCAGGGCACGCCGATCGCCGCCGTCAGTACGCCCAGCGGCAGTTCGGCGGGCGCGAGCACGACCCGCGACAGGATGTCGACCCAGACCAGCAGTACGGCCCCGCCCAGGGGCGCCACGGCCAGCAGCCGCCGGTGGTCCGCGCCGACCAGCATCCGGGCCGCGTGCGGGACCATCAGGCCGACGAAGCCGATCGCCCCGCTGACCGCGACCACCGCACCCGTGACGGCCGCGGCGGTGAGGAACAGTTCCTTGCGCAGCCGCCCGGGGTCCACGCCCAGCGCGGCGGCGGTCTCGTCGCCCATCGCGAGGGCGTTCAGGCGCCGGGCCGACCAGCCGAGATGGACGAGGCCGCCGAGGACCGCGCCCGCGGCGATCGGTACGGAGGACCAGTTCGCCCCGCCCAGGCTGCCGAGCAGCCACATCATGGCGGACCGCGCCGCTTCGCCGTGCTCGGCGGCGAACACCATGAAGGTGGTGACGGCCGAGAAGCCGTAGTACATCGCGGTACCGGTCAGCACCAGCCGGAGCGGGGTCAGGCCCCGCGGGGTCCGGGCGATCGCGTACACCAGCACCATGGCCGCGAGCGCGGAGAGGAACGCCGCCGTGGACAGCGCCCAGAGACCGAGCGCTCCGAAGGCCCCGAAGATGAGCACGGCGTTGGCCCCCACGGCGGCACCGGAGGAGATGCCGAGGACGAAGGGGTCCGCCAGAGCGTTGCGGACCATGGCCTGGACGGCGACGCCGACGGACGCCAGGCCGGCGCCGACGACCGCCGCGAGCACGGCTCGTGGGAACCGGAGTTCCCAGACGATGGTGTAGGCGGCGACGTCGTCCGCGTCTATGGTCCCGCCGGTCAGGCCCGCCCAGAGGTAGTGCAGGGCCTCGCTCCAGGAGAGCCCCGCCGCGCCGATGCACGCCCCGCAGGCCAGCGAGACGGGAAGCGCGACGCACAGCCCTGCCACCAGCAGGGGAAGTGAGGCGCGCCTGGCCGGTGGTGGCCCGCTGTTCCTCGTACGGTCCGGTGGGGCGGCGGGTGTCCGGTCGCGGAGCGTGGCCACAGGCGTTTCGCTTTCGCCTCGGGCCGTGCGCCTGCGTGATCGAAGGAGCGGGCCCGGACGCTGGGCGCCCTGCACAGCACCTCTCGCAGTCCACGGCGATTGACAGGGGCTTCACCACCGCGGGTAATCGGGCTTACGGGACCCCTTGCGGGGCTCCGCCTACCGTTGCGGGTCAGCGCCGGACTTCGACCGGACTTCCCCCACGAGGCGCTTCGCAGCGTACCTCGTCACCTTCTGCGGGCAGGAAGCGCACCCGGACTCCGCGGCTTCCGTCGCACGGAATGCCCGGACTGCCGCCGACGGACGGCCGGACCGATGATGGAGAGCAGAGGCCGTGAACCGGCCCGAACGTGAGGAATGTATTGATGACGAACAGCAGTGGCCGACGTCGGCCGGACGTCACGACGGTTGAGATCATCGGTGGGCCGGAAGCACTCGAGGTCGGCCTCAGCGACTACGACGCCCGGTGGGCGGAGACCTACCTGCGTCACCGGCGTCGGATCCTTGACGCGTTGGCGGCGGACGTCGATGTCGAGCACATCGGCTCCACTTCGGTTCCGGGACTGGCCGCCAAGCCGATCGTGGACATCGTCGTCGCGGTGGCCGACATCACGGCGGAGGAGGACTACCTCGACGCGCTGTTGGCGGCCGGGTACGAACTGCGGGTTCGCGAGCCAGGACACCGACTCGTGCGCACACCCACTCGCGACGTGCATGTCCACGTCTACGAGAGAGGGGCCGCGGCGGTGCACGAGTACCTCCTCTTCCGTGACCACCTGCGCACCGACGCGGGCGATCGCGCCCTGTACGAGAACGTCAAACGAGCCCTGTTCGACCAGCCGTGGAGCGACATGAACGACTACTCCGACGCCAAGAGCGACGTCATCCTCGCGATCAAGTCCCGAGCCAAGGCCGGTGTCCGCCCGGACGGTGAGGGCATGACGACGCCCTCCGCCTCCGGACCAGGCGCACCGTGACGGCGTCTCGTACGGCTATGTCTCCGGCAGCGCGGGCCGACGCTCCGCGCGAGCGGTCGAGGTCTCGTCAGCGTCGGCCTGGGTCATCAGTGCGGTGAAGACCCGTTCCACGTGCCGTCAGCGGCCCACCGTCCGGCAGCCCGCCTCGGCGCCGTTACGCGTACGAGTCGACGTTGATCGAGTAACCGGCACCGGCGCTGAGGTCGGGGCGGCTTCCGTGGCCCTCTTCCGCGAGCAGTTCGGCGGTGAGGAAGATGATCCGCAGGTTCATCGTCTTCGTGACGAAGCTCAGGTCGTCGGGCGCGGCGTCGGGCGCCGGGATCCATCCGTCCTGTTGCGCTGCCGTCCGGTAATGCGCCGCCACATCGGCCCGTGTGCCGGGAAAGGCGTACGTCCGCTCGGCGTACACCGTGACCTCGCCGCTGTCGGACCAGCAGCCGGCGTCGACCTCCTCGAAGCCCCGGGCGACGGTGGCCTCGTCGGGTCGGGAGTCAAGGATGTGGAGCGCCGTCAGCTCCTCGACCCGGGCGTCGGTCCCCTCGCAGTCCTGGGCGAGGTCCATCAGCGTGCAGCCGGTGAGCGCCGAGGTCACGAGCAGGGTCGCCACGAGAAGCGATACGGGTCGGGTGCGAGTTGTTCGTATGGACAAAGCGAGCTCCAGAGGTGGTCCGGGCAGCGGACAGGCCGTGGTTCGGACGGGAAGTCTTCGAGCCTGCTCCGAGGAACCACCGCCCGGTTCTACCAGAAGCCGCCACCCCCGCAGCTGCCGCCGGCGTGAGGGTGCTCCCCTTGAGGGCCCCGTGAGGGTGTGCCCGGGTCGAGTCGCTCGGTGCTCAGGGCCGAGCGGGGAGGTTTTCCAAGAAGTCCGCCGCCGGTGTGAAGAACAGCGAGCCGGTGACGGCGGTGGAGAAGTCCAGGATGCGATCGTGCGGTGCCGACGCGGTGCCCAGGAACATCCGCTCCAGCATCGTCTCCGTCACCTCGGGGGTGCGGGCGTAGCCGATGAAGTACGTGCCGAACTCCTCGCGGCCCACCGACCCGAAGGGCATGTTGTCCCGAAGGATCTCCAGATCGCTGCCGTCCGGACCGGTGACACTGGTGAGGGCGACGTGCGAGTCGGCCGGCTTCACGTCGTCGGACAGCTCCACGTCGGTCATCTTGCGGCGGCCGATCACCCGCTCCTGGGCCTCGACGGAGAGCCCTTCCCACGCGTCGATGTCGTGCAGGTACTTCTGCACGACGACGTAGCTCCCGCCCGCGAAGGCCGGATCCTCGGCACCGACGAGGACGGCCCTGCGCGCGGCGGCTCCTGTCGGGTTCTCCGTGCCGTCGACGAAACCGAGCATGTCGCGCTCGTCGAAGTACTTGAAACCGTGCACCTCGTCCTGCGGGGTGACCGCTCCGCGCAGCCGGCCCGTGATCTCGGTGGCGAGTGCGAAGCACAGGTCCAGCCGCGCGGCCCTGATGTGGAAGAGCAGGTCACCCGGGGTGGCGACTGCCCGGTGCACCGGCCCGTCCAGCTCCCGGAAGGGATGCAGCCCGGCCGGACGCGCCCCTGAGAACAGGCGGTCCCACGCCTCGGAACCGATGCCGGTGACGCAGCTCAGCCTGCCGTCGGGCTGCGCGCGGAACCCGACGGCTCGCTCCAGCGAGGCGACATCCGACAGCAGGTCCCGGACGGTGTCCTCCCCGCCACTGTCGATCGTGACGACGAGGAAGATCGCCGCACTGGTCAGGGGGGACAGAACCATCTGGGGCTCCGGCTCCTCGACTTCTCCGCCCATGAACGAACATCCTCCCACGACCGACTCGCACCTCCACACACCATGTCACATCAGTGTGGGTGGGTGATGCCCGGCATCACGTAACAAATTGCGGTGCGCTTCGGGGCCCCGCGGTACCCGGGCCGGCGAGCGCCGGCCCGGTCATGCGGCCTCGTAGTCCTCGGCCCCGTCGCCCCCGCGCGTCTGACCGGCGGTGTCCTCGCGGCCTCGCCGGTCCGCGACGCGGTCCGTGGCGAGGTGCCGTCGCGCCCGGCGCACCAGGTGCCGGGCCTGGGCCTCGTCGACGCCGAGGACGGCAGCGATCTCGGAGTAGGGGGAGGCCAGCGTCTCCCGCAGCACGAAGGCCGCCCGTTCCGCGACGTCCAGCTGCTCGAGCATGAGCAGCACGTCGAACTCGACCGGCTTCGTGCCCTCGGCGCCGGTCGCGCCCCCGTTGCCGGTGTCCAGGGGTTCGGGCAGCCAGGGGCCGAGGTAAGACGCGCGCCGCATCCTGGCGGAGTGCGCGGTGTGGATCGACAATCGGGTCGTGGCCATGGTCAGGTAGGCCTGTGGATCAGCCACCACCGCACGGTCGGTGGCCTGCCAGTGCCGCCGGACGTCCCGCACGATGTCCTCAGCCTGCGTGGCGCTGCCGAGCATGCCGTACGCGATCCTGAACAGTCGTGGCCCTTGCCGGGTGAAGACGTCCTCCGTCCGACCGGTTGGTCCGGCGGGTGGCTCACCGTCTGACACCGAGGGCTGCACACGTCCCCGCCCGTCCCCACTGTCGTGTTGCCCAACTTTCTTGGCGCCCATCACTCCACGTTTCCTTCCCGAGACGAGTGGCCGAACAGGGGCCTCGTTCGGACATCGTGGTACTTCATGGACCGAACCTACGCCGCCGTCGGAGGCGAGCGGGACCATTGAGCGGGTCGGCAGTCATTCCGCAGTCGTTCTCCGTGAAGGGACCTTCATGTGGATTGCGGATGGAGGGTTGAAGGAGAGGTTGCGGAAAACAGATCCCTCGCTCCGCCGCCTGTCACAGGTGGCGCTCCCGCCCGGTCTTTGGTTACGTGAAGACCGCTCGGTCGCGGCATCGGTTGCCGCTCCGGGAGAACTAGCTGAAAGGCGTCCGATGAAGGTTGTAGTAATCGGCGGAACCGGGCTCATCGGCTCGCAGGTCGTCGCCAGGCTCGGCGAGCACGGGCACGAGGCGGTCCCGGCCTCCCCCAACACCGGCGTCAACACGATGACGGGCGAGGGCCTGGCAGAGGTGCTGCGAGGTGCCTCGGTCGTCGTCGACGTGTCGAACTCTCCGTCGTTCGCGGACGACGCGGTCAAGGAGTTCTTCCGCGTCTCGACGTCCAACCTCCTGAAGGCCGGGGCGGAGGCAGGTGTCGGCCACCACGTGGCGCTCTCCGTCGTGGGGACCGACCGTCTCCAGGGGAGCGGCTACTTCCAGGCCAAGCAGGCCCAGGAGGACATGATCAGGGACTCCGGGATTCCGTACTCGATCGTGCACGCCACGCAGTTCTTCGAGTTCGCGAAATCCCTGGCGGACTCGGCGACGGAGGGTGACACCGTGACCGTGGCCCCCATCAAGATCCAGCCCATCTTCTCGGGTGACGTGGCCGCGGCCGTGGGTCGTACGGCCGTCGGCGCGCCCGTCAACGGCACGGTCGAGGTCGCGGGTCCCGAAGTGTTCCGGCTGGAGGACTTCATCCGCAAGGGCCTCGCGGTGCGGGACGACACCCGAACGGTCGTGACGGACCCGAACGGTCTCTACTGGGGTGCCGCACTTCAGGAGTCGGATCTGCTCCCCGGCGCCGACGCCCGCATCGCGGAGACCCACTTCGACGAGTGGGCAGCAGGGCAGCGCTAGTCCCACGTCCCGGGGGCCGTGCCCGCGATGGAGGCGTTCGAGGGACGATCAGCGGCTCCAGTAGCCGAAGACCCGGGACGCCGCATCACCGGTGTAGTCCGCCTCCATCTTCAGGTAACTCCCGCGGGCGCCGAAGGTGGGGTTGAAGATCAGTTCCCTCCGCTCAGCCTGCACCGGAGCCTCGGCGGCGAAGCGGGCGGCGAGCGGGTGCAGGTGGGAGGGGAACTCGCCTTCCCTCGACGGGACGGCGAAGCACAGCCTGCGGGCCCGCGGGGAGTTCCAGTCGAACGTGTAGTAGACGTTGATCGCTCCCCGGCAGCGCTCGATCTCCTCGTTGTCCGGCGGGAGAGAACCCATGTCCCGGATCATCCCGGCTACTTCCTCCTGTTCGAAATAGCCGGGACTGACCATCTCGGAGTAGAGGTTCGTCGTGTTGTCGCGGAAATCGAAACCCATGATCGCGAACCTGTCGATACGAGCCTCGCCGAGACGTTCACGATGGTCACGCAGGGAACGGGGTATGTTTTCGAGCGAGGCGATCTCACCGAATTCCAGGGGCTGCTCGAAGAACGCCCAGACCTTCTGTACGCCGTGTCCCACCGAGGCGTCCAGCCCCCACCACAGCGGGATCTTCTCGGTGACCTCCGCGAGCAGCGACATGACGGCGGGATCGGCGTCGGGAAGAAGTCCGTGTGCTCGGGCGATCTGGACCGGATCATGGGGCGAATCCGGGTACATGTAACGGAAGTTCACACTGCGGTTGGACGCTTCCTGTGTCGTGGTGCGGACCGTGATGGTTCCCGTGGCGAACTGCTCCGCGAAGACGTCGACCACCTGCTCGACGGCTCGGTTGTCGAAGTCGACCTCGGCAAGCTTTGCGTACGCCTCCAGGTCGGAAAGGAACCGAGCCAGATCCGTAGTTCTACCAGTAGGCATTGCTCTCCAGCTTCTTCCGGATCACATAGAAGTGCTCGTGCACATGACTCGCTCGTGGTCCGTGAACGCGACAGTCACGCGTCCGGGGCCGTCTTGCCATCCACCAGTCTGACACAGTGTGACTTGAGCCTCGTCCGGGCCACTCGGCCACCACACCATACTGGACTTCTTCACACTGTCTGAGCCGCACCCTTCGGGTTCACGGCGGGAAGAATGTCAGCTCGTCGTCACCGGCGAGCGCAAGGCGCCGTTCACACCGTACTCGTCGGCGACGCGGACCCAGTGGGACTTCGTCTCCGCCGCCGTCGCAGACCCGGCGGCCAGGACCGTGCTGCCGCTCGTGCAGCTCAACTACCGCGGCGCCGTCGACGGCGCCGGCCGCGCCCAGCGGCACGCCCCGCTGACCGTGACGGCCGCACCTGGCACCGCGCCGCCCGCACCGGGGACGGCGGGTTCCGCCTCGACGCCCCGCGCAGGGCGGAGTTCGCCCTCGCCGTTCCCTAACGGGTGAATATCCCCGTGGCACGGTGTGTCGCGGCTCTCGCGTCAGCACTCTTCCGCTGATGGCTCACGCGGTGCGCGGGGCAGTAGGGGGTGGGCATATGGGGCGTCAGCGGCCGGATTCATGGCGACACCGAGCACGCTATGTCTTCGACCGGACACTGGCCCGAAGCACCGGGGCACTGCTCGGCTGGCTGGCCGCGTGCTGTCTGGCGATCGTCGTTCCCGTCAGCACGCTCCTGGTGTGGACCGACCCGCGGGCACCCCGCTCCCTGACGGAACGGCTCGTCGCGGTGTGGCGTACGAGCGCCGAGACCCTCCGCCTCGGCGGGGTGACCGGCGCGCCGCTCCGGATGCTCCTGTCGGTGTTTCTCGGACTGATCGCCCTGCTGTGCGTCTCCACCCTGGTGGGTGTGATCACGACCGGGCTGGGTGACCGCCTGGAAGAACTGCGCCGGGGTCGGTCCAGGGTGCTGGAGAAGGGGCACGCGGTGGTGCTCGGCTGGTCCGACCAGGTGTTCACCGTGGTCGGTGAGATGGTCATCAGCCAGGTCGGCAGGGCGCGGGGGGCCGTCGCGGTGCTCGCCGATCGCGACTCCGCCGTGATGGCCTCGGACCTGAACGCGGCGCTGGGGGTGACTCGCGGAGTACGCGTCATCTGCCGTACGGGCGCCCCGACCGACCCCGCTGCCCTCGCCCTGCTCACTCCTGCCGCGGCGCACTGCGTCCTGGTGCTGCCGGGCGACGACGCCGCCGACGCGGAAGTGGTCCGGGTGCTGTTGGCCCTGCAAGCCCTGCTCGGCGCCGGGGCGGGCCCGCCGGTGGTGGCCGCAGTGCGCGACGAGCGGTTCCTGACCGCGGCCCGGCTCGCCGCCGGAACGCGAGGCGTCGTCCTGGACGTCGAGTCCACCGCGGCGCGGCTGCTCGTCCAGGCCGCCCGGCACCCCGGCTTGGTACGGGCGTTGCGGGACCTTCTCGATCTCACGGGCGCCGAGTTCCACGTGGTCCACGCGCCGGACGCCCTGGGGCTGACGTTCGCCGAGATCTCGCCGCGGTACGAGGAAGCCTGTGCCGTCGGGTACCTGGCGGCCGACGGTCGGGCCCTGCTCACACCGGCGGCCAGCGCGCGGTGTGGCCCCGGGGACCGTTTGATCGTCGTCGCGCGGGACGATCGGCCGCCCGTTGCGAGGCAGGAGGGCACCGCTGTGGATCCCACCGTCATGGCGGGCCCGCACGACCGACAGCGGTACCCCTCGAAGACGCTGCTGCTGGGGTGGAACCGTCGCGCTCCACTGGTCATGGAGTCGCTCGGCCGCACCGCACGGCCGGGCTCACACCTGCACGTTGTCAGCGGTGCCGAGGACGGACCGGTGACCGTGGCGACCGCGGGCCCGACTGACGACGAAGGGGTCGCCGTGTCGTACCACGTCGGGGAGCCGACCCGACCCGGCACTCTGCGCGCGCTCGACCTGTTCGGCTACGACAGCGTGATCGCGCTCGCACCGGACGAGGGTCCACACCGGGCCCGGCCCGACGACCAGCTCCTGCTCACGCTGCTGAACCTGAGGGCCGTCGAGGAGGAGACGGGACACGTCCTGCCCGTCGTCGCCGAACTGACCGACCACCGCAGCCTGGCACTGGCCCCGCTGGGCCCGGAAGGGGACGCTGTCGTGCGCGGCGAGCTGACCTCCCTGGTCATGACCCGGATCGCGCAGAACACCGGCATGGCCGCCGTGTTCGAGGAGCTCTTCGCCGCACGGGGTGGCGCCCTGGCCCTGCGCCCGGCCTCGCACTACGTGCTTCCCGGACGGGTCGCGTCGTTCGCCACGGTGGTGGCGTCCGCCCTCAGGCGTGGGGAGTGCGCGATCGGGTACCGAGCGCACGACGCACGCACCCCGCGCCGGGAGGCCGACGTACGTCTCGCTCCCGGCAAAACGGAACGACGTGTCTGGACTTCCTCGGACGAGATCCTGGTCGTGACCCCGTCGGACGCGGGTGCCCGTTGCCCAGGTACCGCGTCCGACGAGCGACCGGCGCGTCCGGACATGCTCCCGGAAGCCAGGCGGGGCACGGAAGGCAGACCTGCGCGCGGCCCCGCTCCTGAATGAGGTCATGACGTGGACGTGCGCCGGGCAGCGGTCAGGCCGCTGTCCGGCGGGTGAGGGCCGGCAGCGTCCTGGTCCTGATCCGCCGGTAGGTCGCGAAACCGTGCACGGTCACCGCTGCCCAGATGACGGTACTGAGCAACGGCCACCACAGCTCGCGTCCCTGCGCGCCCTCGACCAGCTTCACGACCGAGTTCAGCGCCCAGCCGACGGCGAGGAAGAGAGCCGCCCACCTGGCCCACCGCCAGATCGCCATGGTTCCTCGCGCACGGGATTCCTGCCGAGTCCGTTCCCTGTGCCGAAGTTGTGTGTCCACCATGGCTCTTCGTCTGCCCGTCATCCGGTGTCGTCTCCTCGCCTTGGCAAGGAAGGCCGAAAACCACGGGTGCCCTCAGCCGCCCGTCAGTTCGCCGGATGCCAGTCGCCGTCACGTACCCCAAGTACGCCGGGCGACTTCCCGCAGCTCGGGTCCGTCCGTGCTCAACAAGGTTGTCTTCCCGGCACCGTTGGGGCCGATCGGTCCGATCACGCCATCGCTGGAGTGGGAGAGGGCGAAGTCTTCCACGGCCTTCACCCCGCCCTAACGCACCGTGAGTCACAGGGGCGAGCCGTCGCTTGTCGAATGGGCATGACCGACTCACTGAACTCGAAGACGCACACCGCCGATCCGGTCGTCCTCATCAAGACCTACACCGTGCCGTCGGAGGAGGCCGACTACTTCACCGAGGCGTACCAGGAGAACGCCCGGATCATGTCGACGCAGCCCGGATTCATCCGGTCCCGGCTGCACCGCCCCCTGGCCGACGCCCCGGAGACACGGTTCGTTCATGTCGCCGAGTGGTCCTCGGGCACCGAACTCGACAGGGCCACGGGCAATCAGGAGTGGCACGCCGCGCTCAAGCGCCTGTTCGACGACCCCGCACTCCACATCACGTCGGAGCCCGCCGGCTATCGCGTCGTCGTCGAGTTCCGTCCTTCCTGACGCGGACCCGACCGTCACGTCGCTTCACAACACACGGTGTTGAGCCGTGCGGATTCTCGTGGCACCTACAAGCAGCTTCGCCCTATAGTCATCCTCGCATCGAGTTGCCTTGCGCCGACGGCCTGTCACGGCCGCTGGTCGGCGTGCCTCGATGCCCGTTACTTCTTCATAAGGAGCATCACCTTGCACAAGTCACGAAGGGCAGCCGTCCTGCCCGTCGGTGTCACGGTGGGCGCACTCGTCGCGGGTGGCCTGTTGGCCATGTCGGGCGCGGCACAGGCCGACACGGCGAGTGACGCCTCGGGCAAGCGCCAGGAGGCCCTGCTCGCCGCGGCGGACGAATACCACATCCCGCCCGCCGTCCTGCTCGCCCTGTCCCATCAGGAATCGGCGTGGGACGGACACGGCGGCCTGCCGAGCACCGACGGCGGTTACGGGCCGATGAATCTCACCGACGTCACCCCCGCCATGCTGGCCGGCGGCGGTGCCGGTGCCGCGGGCCGGGCCGACGTCGCGACCCTTGCCGCCGACCCCGCCCTCCACACACTGCGCCGGGCCGCGGAGCTGACCGGTCTGTCGGCGCGGGACCTGCGCGAGGACGACGCCGCGAACATCCGTGGCGGCGCCGCACTGCTGGCCTCGTACGAGCGGGAACTGGTCGGCGCGACGCCCACGGACCCCGGCGAGTGGTACGGGGCCGTGGCCCGCTACAGCCAGGCCACGCAGGAGAAGGCAGCGGCGAGCTTCGCCGACCGCGTCTTCCGCACGATGCGGGGCGGTGCCTCGGCCACGACCCCGGACGGCCAGCGCCTGCGCCTGGCTGCCAGCCCCTCGGTCACCCCCGACCGGCAGCAGATCGACGCACTGCACCTGAAGAAGGCGTCCACGGCGGCCGCTGCCGAATGCCCCACGACGGTCGACTGCACCTTCGTCGCCGGCTCTCCGGTCGGCGGGCAGGTGGCCGACCGGCCCACGAACGGCATCCGCATCGACACGATCGTCATCCACGACCTGGAGTCCACCTACGACGCCGGTGTCGCGGGTCTGGCCAACCCCACGAACCCCGCCTCGACCCATTACGTCATGTCGTCGTCCGGTGCGGTCACCCAGATGGTCCCGACCAAGGACATCGCCTTCCACGCCGGAAACTACTCGACCAACCTGCACTCCATCGGGATCGAGCACGAAGGCTTCGCCGCTCACGGCGCCGCCTGGTACAGGGAGTCGCAGTACCAGGCCACGGCCGACCTGGTGAAATACCTGGCCGAGCGCTTCGGCGTACCGCTGGACCGGCAGCACGTCATCGGCCATGACAACGTTGCCGGGCCGAACTCCGCACTGGTCGCCGGCATGCACTGGGACCCCGGCTACGCGTGGGACTGGAACCACTTCATGAGCCTGCTCGGGGCGCCGGTCAGCGGTCTGCCCGAGGTGCCCCAGCCGGGCGAGGTCGTGGCGATCACGCCCTCGTTCACGGACAACGTGCAGACCTTCCAGGTGTGCCCCTCGGACGACCCCACGGGGCAGACGCCCACCTGCACCGAACGGCAGCAGCAGGCCAACTTCGTCTACCTGCGCACCGCCCCCGACGAGACCGCCCCGCTCTTCGGCGACCAGGCGATCCACGGCACCGCCGCGGGTACCAACCGGGTGAACGACTGGGGCAGCACGGCACAGGCCGGTCAGCAGTTCGTGGTGGCCGAGGTGCGGGAGGACTGGACCGCCGTCTGGTTCAGCGGGGCCAAGGTGTGGTTCCACAACCCGGGCGGCACCAACACCCGTGTCCGGTACGGTGTGAAGATCATCAAGCCCGCCGGGAGCACGCCGGTGCCACTCTACGGCTCCAGCTATCCCGACAAGGCCGAGTATCCGGCCGGTCTCGGCGCCTCCACGCAGGCCCCGCTGAGCATGTACTCCATCCCGGCCGGACAGGCGTACGTGGCCACCCAGGACGCCTCGGCCACCGACGACTACTTCCCGTCCAGCGGAGCGGTCGTCATCGGCGGGAAGAAGATGTACACCGTGCAGTACAACCACCGCGTCGCACTCGTCTACGCGAACGGTGTCACCGCGACCACGGCGACACACCACTGGGAGAACAGCGGCGTCTGACCGTCGGCACGTCGCCGTGCTCAGCGGCGACGTGACCTCCTTTCCCGGCGTCGTCCCGATCCGGGCAGATGGTGTAGCGCGCCTTGTCCGCGGGGGCGGTGAACTGCAGTCCGTCGGCCACCGGGTGGTCCGCGCTCCGCAGGGGTGTGCCGTGGACCTGGCGCAGCGTCAGGTCGTACACCTCGGCCTCGCGGACCACGGCACCCGCCGTACGTACGCGCTGTCCGTCGCCGAAGGCGACCGGTTCGGCGCTGCAGGCCCCGTGGAGGTCGCCGCCGAGGGTGATGTCGGCCAGACCCTGATACGCGCTTCGGCCTGCGCCGAGCGCCGGGTGGTGAACATCTCCGGTCACCTGTCCCGAGGTCATCGAGACGAGGCCTCGGGTTCGTCGAACAGCTTCGAGAGGAAGGCGTCGGTCCCGAGCCGCGACGACTCCGTACCGGCCGGGACGTGCAGGTACGTGCGGTCGAGCCACTCCTCCAGTTCCGGGACGGGCAAGCTGAAGATGGCTATGTCACCGGGTGCGTTGATCTGGAGCCACGCGGTCTCCCGGTCGGTGGTGGTGTCGGCCCACACCTGGACGTCCCCCAAGCCGCTCGTGGTGCGCAGGCCCTCGTGAAGCAGGTCACGGCCGACATGCCAGGTAACCGGTGGGGCGCCCTCGGGAGCGAAGCGGATCGTGACGAGGAGAGGGTGGTCGGGATCGTAACGGAACTCCGCTGGAACGTCCTCCCACTCGAGAGCACCCGTCATCTGGCTGAGGCACAAGGAGAGAGGGAGGAGAGCGTGTGCGGCCGAGTGTTGTGCCTTCACACTGTGGTGGTCACCACTCATGACGGCCATTCCTTCCAGTTGAGCGATAAGGGATCACAGTCACTGTGGTCCCGGACGGCCGGAAGTTCATCCGTCGGTTGACGGTCGGACACACAGGGAGACACACTGGAGAGGAGGGGCGCGGCACACCGGGCCGTGGCGCGGACAGATCACTGTCGGCAAGTACCACAACAGTGCCACTCAGAGTGGCAAGACAGTGGCACCAACGGCCGGTGGCGGTCCTCCGGCAGGAAAGTGGCGCCTTCGTGTGATGCCGTCCCTGTCGCGCGAGTCCGCTCAGCCCGAGGTCGGCTGGTCGTCTCGGAGCACGGCCAACGCTGCCGAGAGCTTGCCGCGGCTGGTGATGCCCAGGCGTGGATAGATCCGGTACAGGTGGGCTCCGACGGTCCGGTGCGAGATGAACAGGCGCTGCCCGATTTCCCGGTTGCTCAACCCCTGCGAGGCCAACTCGGCGATCTGACGTTCCTGGACCGTCAGACTCTCGCCCTTGCTCGGTCGCCGACGCCCGTCCGACTCCCCCGCGGCCCGCAGTTGCTCGCGTGCCATGTCGGCCCAGGGCTGCGCACCGACTCGGTCGAACTCGTCCCGTGCGAGCCGCAGGGGCTTGCGCGCATCCACGTTCCGACGCTGCCGGCGCAGCCGGCGGCCGTGCTGCAGATGAAGCCGGGCACGCGACAACGGCCACGTGTCCGGCAGCGCGGAGAGCGCGGAGTCGTAGTGTTCCTCGGCGGTGTCGTCCGGAGCGAGGACCGCCGCACTGTAGGCACGGGCGACGATCATCATTTCCGAGGGCAGCCGGTCCGCCAGCTCCGGCAGCTCGGCCAGCAGCTCTCGCGCCTGTTCACTCCGGCCCGCGGCCGCGGCCGCGTCCACCAGGTCCGGGACGAGCAGCCAACGACTGGTCGAGTGGTAGTGCGGATCGGTCTTGTCGAACGCACGGGCGAGAGCGTCGTACGCCTCCACGGCGCGGCTGTCGAACAGGGCGAGGAGACCGTCGACCTGCTGCGCCATGACGCTCGCGAAGGGCATGACGGGGAAGAGGCTGTGCGCTCTCAGCTCCCGGACGCTCCGAGCCGCGGCTTCGCGCTCTCCCCGCAGCACCGCCGCGAGCGCCGATGTGGCCTTGAGGCCGAGCCACACGATCCACTCTCCGGTCTCCTCGGCGAGCGCGATCCCTTCTGCCGACTCTTCGCGGGCCTGGGTCAACTGCCCGAGGTAGAGACGTGGCCAGGATCCGGCCAGGGATCGCGCGAGCAGCCCGAGACGGCCCTGCGACCGCCACACGGAAGCCGCCTGGGCCAGGTAGCGCGTGGCACGGCCCACGTCACCGATGACCATCGAACCACTGCCGAGGTAGTGGAGCAGCCGGCCGTCCTCTCGGTCCGGCCTGAGCTTCTCGAGCCGTGCGATCAGGTCGGTCCCACGGCGGTACGGCTCCGTGTAGGCCCGCACCGTCAGGACGTGGGGGGCGTCCGGGTCGGGCTTCCACCGGTCCAGTTCGGCGGCGGCCTGGGCACGCACACGTGCGTCGCCGTCCTGGAAGAAGCATCGGGCGGCCGCACGCCACAGCAGGTTCTCCGCGACGTTCGTACTGCCGACGTCGAACGCCCCCGCTGCCGCGTCGATCATGTCCTGAATGCGGCGTTGCGGCTCATCGGGCTCGAACGCGGCCTTGTCGGAGACCAGCATGAGGCGGGCCCGCTCCGTGGGGCCCAGCTCCGCCAGGTCGGCTCTGTCCAGCAGGATCTGGGCCTGGACCCGGTCGTTGATCTCGCTGGCCAACTCGGCCGCACGGACCAGGAAGCCGGTCTGGCGACGTGCGTCGTGCACCAGCTCGCCGGCCTGACGCAGGGCCGGTACGGCCGCGGCCAGTTGCCCCCGTTTCTGGGCGTCGTCCGCGAAGCGCTCCAGCTGGCCGGCCAGTTCGTCGTCCGGCCCGAGCGTGGCCGCGGCGAGGTGGACGAGCCGCCGCCCGGGTGATCCCTCCAGCGTCTCGGCCAGGGCCCGGTGGGTGGACAACCGGTCGGCGACGGTGGCCCGTCTGTAGATCGCGGAGCGCATCAGGGGATGCCGGAACTCGGGTGTGCGGCCGGTCAGAACCACCAGTCCGGCGTCGACGGCCTCCTGCAGGGCGTACACGGAGACTTCCGAACCCGCGAGACGGCCTGCCACGTCGAGGAGCTGGGTCAGGGGTGCGGTGGGCTCCGCCGCCAGGACCAGGAGGAACGTCCTGCACTCGCGGGTGAGCGAGTCGGTGCGGGAGCCGAACGCGGTCTCCAGCCGCTGGGTCAGGGGCAGATCGTCGAGTACGGGTGAGACGCCCTGAGCTGCCCTCGGTAGTTCGACGAGCGCGAGAGGGTTACCGGCGGCGCGCTCCAGGATGCGGGACCGCACCGCGTCAGCCAGGCCCGGGGCGTCGGCGTCGAGCAGTTCGGCCGCCGCCGCCGGGGAGAGGGGCTCCAGAACGAGTTCGGCGTCCGTGCCCAGGGTGTACGTGCCCGGTGACGAGGTTCTTGCCGCGCCGATCATGAGGATGGGGAGGTCCCGGGTACGCCGGGCCACGAATCCGAGCACGTCACGGCTCGAGGAGTCGACCCATTGGAGATCATCGACGAGCAGCAGGAGGGGCTGGCGGTCGGCGGCGTCGGCGAGCAGCTCGAGCACCGCCATCCCGACCCGGTAGATCTCGGGTTCCCCCTCACTGGCCCCGAAGGCGCCACCGAGGGCCTTCTGGTAGGGGGCCGGCAACGTCTCGGCTCCGCCGAGAACCGGTTGGAGCAGCAGGTGCAGTGCGGCGAACGGCAGCCACTGTTCGGTCTCGACGCCGGACGTGCGCAGGACTCTGACGCCCGTGTCCGAAGCATGAGAACCGAATGTGCGCAGCAGGGAGGACTTGCCGACACCGGCGTCTCCGCGGACGAGCAGCGCACCTCCGTTGCCTGCCACCGTGCTCGAAAGCAGGCCGTGCAGGACCTCCCGTTCCTCGTCCCGACCGATCATGCGCTGAGCACCGCTGCTCTCAGCGTCCGCTGCACACCTCTGATATCGACCACGCTTCCGGATTTTACCTGCCCCTGACCTCTTCCGTTGTGGCGGGTGCGACTGAGTCATCAGTCGAACGACTGCGTGATGACTCCCTACCCCACGGCCTTCGCGGACCACGTTCACCGCCGCGGTCGCCGAAACGTGACGAGTCGATGACACAAGGCGGCGCGAGAAGGGCGCACCTACACAGCCGGCCCACCGACTGGATCGGTGGACCGGCATGCGGGGACAGGGCGAACCGAAGCGCCTACCGCTTCCAGAGGTTCCAGCAGCCGGCCTCGAGGCCGTTGTCGCAGTAGTGGCTGTTGCCGGGACCGCCGCTCTGGTAGACGCCCTTCACTGCGAAATGTGCCACCGTGTCACATTGGTCAACGGGCGGCAGGCGTCAGCTCCTGTCCCGTGTGTCGTGTGACACGGTTCCGGGGCCGTATCCTCGACACAGGTGCGCTGGTGACCGATGCAGACCGCGCACTACGGAAAGAGCGGGCACGGGCCTGACTCGATGACACCGTTCTACGGCAAAACGTAAGAGAGTGACGACAAGTGGATTTCAAGCTGGAAGTCGTGGTGCTGCCCGTCTCCGACGTCGACCGGGCGAAGGCCTTCTACGAGGCGGCCGGGTTCCGCCTGGACGCCGACCACGTCACGGACGAGACCTACCGGGTCGTCCACATGACACCCCCGGGGTCGCCCTGCTCGGTGCTCTTCGGTACCGGAGTCACCCTGGCCGCCCCCGGGTCGTCCAAGGGCCTGCACCTCATCGTCTCGGACATCTTCGAGGCCCGGGACGAGCTGGTCGGCCGGGGTGTGGAGGTGGGCGAGATCTATCACGACTCCAGCGACGTCTTCCACCGCTGCACGGGCGAGAAGTGGCTCCGCGGACCCGACCCTCAGCGCCGCAACTACTGCACGTACGCGGACTTCTCCGACCCGGACGGCAATGGCTGGGTCCTTCAGGAGGTGCCCAACCCGTAGGGCCTCGTCGTGCGTCTCGTTCGTGGGCCCCGCGCTCAGCGCCCACTCGTCGGCGTGATCGTGAACGTCTGGTCCAGGTACGTGTCCCAGCCGCCCGTGTTCTCCACCCGCGGCCGCGTGGAAGGCTGACCTTCTGGTACTGGCACCGCACCACCGCGACATGTTCGGCGCGCGGGAACGATCCGGCCGAACTACCGGTGACAGACCGGTAGGCCCCGGCCCCAGCCGTCCTGCACCCGCATACGCCGACGCGCGACGGAGCAGTACCCGGTCGCGCGTCGGTCGGGGGACGAAGACCTCGTCCGGAGGGTCGGGTGGGCTAGGACCGGTCCTCGGGTGCCACGTACTCGAACGTCGGGCCCGCGGCCTGGCCGTCGTCGTCCTGGAGGGCCATCAGGCCCTGCGCCTGTGCCTTGAGTGCGTACATGGTGCCCACGGACATCCCCAGCATCGCCGGGTTGCCGTTGAACGCCTGCTCCAGCATCTCGAGTGTCTTGCAGTAGGTCTGGTTGAACACTTCCTGCGCGGCTCGGATCGCGCTGCCCTCGGGGTGGTCCGCCAACCGCGGGTTGGGCCGTACGGGGCGGATGCCTGCCTCGTCGACGGTCACCGCCTCGCCGGTGGGACCGGACTCGGGCGTGTCACCGGTCTGGTAACGCCGGCCCAGCGCGAGTTCCTGGAAACGGTAGTAGTGGGAGACCGCCCGGGTCCCGGGGTGGAACATGTCCTTGTCGCCGTCCCAGACCTCGGCACGGGCGGCGCCCTCACCCTGCTCGACGATCTCCTCCAGGGCGGCGAGCGCCGAGCTGAGGTCGGTGACCGGGGCGAGGTGCCCCGCCGTGTGGACGAACGGGCCGCCGGCGACCTGTCGGGCCGGGTCCCCGACGAAGACCTGGTCCTCGCCCAGTTCGGCGCACAGGTGCCGCAGGCCCCTCTCGATCGCGTCGTAGAACTGGCCGATCGTCTCGTAGTGATCGCCCTCGGCCGGGTCGCCGGGGTGGGCCGGCTGTTCCAGGCGCAGGAACAGCCTGAGCGCCTCCTGGCCGAACGGCAGGAGGGACAACTCGATGGACGGGTCGGCGTGCGGCATCGTCCGCGGGTGGGGCGGCAGCAGGTGGGGGGCGTCGAGGACGGGTCGGCCGCCGACCGCGTTGAGCAGGTTGGCCGCCAGCGCGAGGTGGATCATCTCCTCGACGAAGACGCTGCTGATGAGCTGTACGGCGTCCGCGTTCCGCTCCGCGTCCAGGGAGTAGAGGGCTGTCAGATAGGGAGGCAGCGTGGAGTGCTCGACCTCGATGGCCCACTGCAGGTGCCTGCGCAGATCGTCCAGCGTCGCGATGCCGGTCGCCGATGCGGTGTCGAGCGTGTCGGTCTGGTCCTGAGACATGGGGGGGCTCATTTCGGTGTCGTAGCGCAAGGGGGCCCCGGCCGGCGGGCATCGCGGAAGCCGACGGAACGGGCACGCCGTGGGGTCACCGCTCTGACCGGCGAAGCCGGACATCTGTGACACGGACCCGGGAACTCCGCCGGTCGTTCACACTGTTTTCGAGCACGTCATCTGCTCATTTCGACGCACTGTGCACGTGAGATAGTGTCAAGTGTCATGCTCGTCGGCCGGCGGGTGGCCGTGCCCCGGTTCCCGGCCTCGTGCCGCTGGTCAAATCTGTGGCCCGGGCCCTTCTGGGCCTGTTCCTCCGTCCCCGCTCGGGGAGTCTCCGAAAGGTGTGTCTCATGGCCGAGTTGTTCTACGACGCCGACGCCGACCTGTCCATCATCCAGGGCCGCAAGGTCGCGGTCATCGGGTACGGCAGCCAGGGCCACGCCCACGCCCTGTCG
>NZ_JBIAVA010000028.1:0-60649 GCF_042893535.1 Streptomyces sp. NPDC001599 | reverse complement strand
CCGCCGCTGCGGGCAGTCGTGCCGCTGGGGCGGCACGGGTGGGCGCAGCGGCACCCCGCTACGCCGGGCCGCGTCCCCCTCGCGCCCGCACCCACGCCGGGCACCAGGCAACGCCGGGCCGCGTCCCGTCGGCGGCACGTGGAAGTGGGGCGGGGCTAGAGGGCGACGCCCACCGTCACCGGCTCGTTGACCAGCGTGACGCCGAAGGCCTCGTGGACCCCGGCGACGACCTCGCGGGCCAGCGCGAGCAGGTCCTCCGTCGTCGCCCCGCCGCGGTTGGTGAGCGCGAGGGTGTGCTTGGTGGAGATGCGGGCGGGGCCCGTGCCGTACCCCTTGGTGAAGCCCGCCTTGTCGATCAGCCAGGCCGCGGAGGTCTTGACGCGCCCCTCCCCGGCCGGGAAGGCGGGCGGCTCCACGGCGGCACCGAGGCGCCCGGCGACGCGGGAGCGGAACGCGGCGAACTCGTCGTCCGAGAGGATCGGGTTGGTGAAGAACGACCCGGCCGACCAGGTGTCGTGGTCCTCGGGGTCCAGCACCATGCCCTTCCCGGCACGCAGCTTCAGCACCGTCTCCCGGGCGGCCGTCAGCGGGACCCGGTCGCCCGCCTCGACACCGAGGGCGCGGGCCGTCTCGGCGTAACGGAGGGGCGCGGAGAGCCCCTCGGCGTTCTCCAGCTCGAAGCGGACACGCAGGACCACGTACCGCTCGGGCTCGGCCTTGAAGCGGCTGTGGCGGTAGGAGAAGGCGCAGTCCGCGTTGGAGAGGGCGACCGTCTCGCGGTTCCGGCGGTCGTAGGCGGTGACCTCGGTGATCGTGGCGGAGACCTCCTGGCCGTACGCGCCGACGTTCTGGATCGGGGTCGCGCCCGCCGAGCCGGGGATGCCCGCCAGGCACTCGACGCCCGCCAGGCCCGCCTCGACGGTGCGGGCGACCGCGTCGGTCCAGATCTCGCCGGCCGCCAGCTCCAGCGTCGTGCCGTCGAGGCGGAAGCCTCGCGTGGCGATGTGCAGGGCGGTGCCGTCGAAGCCCTTGTCGCCGATGACCAGGTTGGATCCGCCGCCGACGAGCAGCAGCGGGGTCCCGGTGTCGTCGGCCTCGCGGACGGCGGCGATCACCTCGGCGTCGGTGGTGGCCGTGAGCAGCCGGGTCGCGGGCCCGCCCAGGCGGAAGGTGGTCAGCGGGGCGAGGGGGGCGTCGTGGAGTTCCTGCACGCGCTCAAGACTACGAGACGGCACCGACAGCCCCGGGCAGCGGGAGAACGCGGGCGACGCCCCGACCGGTGGGCCGGGGCGTCGCCGGGTGCGTGCGGGCGTGTCCTCACGTCAGGCGCCTGCGCACCTCCGCCCAGCTGACCGGGAGCTCGTCGCTCGACGCCGGCCAGGAGGCGAACTTCGAGTCCCGCATCTGCGCCGACAGCCCGCGCGACGTCGGTGCGTGGGTGCCGGAGCGGGCGAAGGTCTTGAGGGCCTCGGGCGACTCCCAGGCGGAGAGCGTCCAGAAGGTCCGTTTGAAGGGTTCCGCCTTCAGTGCGGCGCCGTACGCTCCGGGCGCGCGGCCGGCCTGCCGCCACACACCCGGCGTGCGCGCCAGGAATTTCAGCGCTCCCCACAGGGTGCGGGTCTCGAAGCGGGACGCGAAGACGTGGACCTCGGTGGCGCGGGGAGGTTCGTTCGGCACGGTCCAGGGAAGGGCGGGCATGTCGTACTCCTCTCGTGATGCTGTGCCGTGCGGTCAGTACTGGGGCGTCGGTGCCGTCGTGGCGAGGGGCTGTGCGGTCGCCGGCTCGGTCTTCGGCTCGGTCGTGGGGCCCTGGCCCCCGGTGCGGCGGCGGGCCGGGATCGCCAGGGCCGCTATGCCGCCGAGGGCCACCACCGCGGCGCCCACGGCGATCGCGGGCCGCAGTCCGGCCACGAAGGTCTGCGCGGACTCGTAGCCGCCCTGCGCCGCGAAGATGGACGACATGACCGCGATGCCGAGCGCGCCGCCCACCTCGCGCAGCGCGTTGTTGGCGCCGGAGGCGATGCCCTGCTCCTTCGCGGCGACGCTGGACATCACCAGGGCGGAGGCGGGCGCGAAGTAGAGGGCCATGCCGATTCCGCTGATGATCAGACCGGGCAGCTGGACCGCGTAGGAGGCGTCGGCCGTGATCACGGAGGCCAGGTAGCCGAGTCCGGCCGCCTGGAGGAAGAGTCCGGTCGCGACGACCGGGCGGCCTCCGATCCGGTCCGAGAGGAGGCCGGCGATCGGCGCGACCAGCATCGGCATGCCGGTCCAGGGCAGCATGCGCAGGCCCGCCTCGGTGGGCGAGTAGCCGAGGACGCCCTGCATGTACTGGCTCAGGAGGAAGATCGAGCCGAACATGCCCAGGAACATCAGCAGGCTCGCCGCGTTGACCCCCGCGAAGGCGCGGGAGCGGAACAGGCGCATGGGGAGCATGGGGTTCCGGGCACGGGTGCTGTAGAGGACGAAGCCGACGAGCAGCGCGGCCCCGGCGAACAGGGCGGTCAGCACCACGGAGCCGGTCCAGCCGTCGACGGGTCCGCGGACCAGGCCGTAGACGATGCCGAAGAGTCCGCCGCTGGCGAGCAGGGTGCCGGGTAGGTCGAGCGGGGCGCCGGTGCCGTGCGACTCGGCGAGGCGGAGACGGGCGAGGGGCAGCAGGGCCAGGCCCAGCGGAACGTTCAGCCAGAAGATCCACTGCCAGGAGATGTGCTCGGTGAGGCTGCCGCCGACCAGTGGGCCGGAGGCCACGGCGAGCCCGTTGACGGCCCCCCAGATGCCGTACGCCATTCCGCGGCGTTCGGCGGGTACCGCGGCGGTGAGCAGGGTCAGCGTCAGCGGCATCATGATCGCCGCGCCGACGCCCTGGACGGCGCGGGCGGCGATGAGCGAGTCGATGCCGGGTGCCATGGCCGCGGCGGCGGACGCCCCGGTGAAGACGGTGATGCCGACCAGGAAGAGCCTGCGGCGGCCGAAGCGGTCGCCGAGTGCCGCGCCGAACATCAGGAGGACGGCGAAGGTGAGCGTGTAGGCGCTCACGGTCCATTCCAGGTCGTGCAGCGCGCCGCCCAGGTCCTCGCGGATGGAGGGCAGGGCGGTGGTGACGACGAGGTTGTCCAGGGCCGCCATGAAGCCGGCGACGCTGGTGATGACGAGGGCCCAGACCGCTCCCCCGCCGCGGGTGTTGCGACGTGCTCCTTGCTGTGGCATCTCTCCCCCAGAGGGTGTGCACTTCCGTGATGTGGTTAGTTATTGATGACTAACTTTGCGGAGCGTGCAGAAGCGGCACGGGACCGCTCCGCATGTTTCTCCGCGCGCCCCTACGCGCCTTCCGGGCCGGGCTTGGCCTGCCCCGACTCGTAGATACCGCCGTAGACGCGGTGCCCCGGCGGGAACCCCATGCCGACCAGGGTGTTGATCAGCATGCCGTAGGCCAGGAAGGTCGTCGTCTGCTCGATGTCCGCCCCCAGCGGCAGGTGCACGGTGTCCCAGATCTCGAGCCAGCCCTTGCGCACCATCTCGCCGAACTCGTGGTCCCCGGCCGCCTCGGCGGCGGCGACGGTGACGTACACCTGCAACTGCATCTGGAGCTTCTCGGGATGGTCCGCGATCAGCTGCGAGTACGCCTCGGCCATGGCGTGCAGGGCCTCTTCACCGTGCAGACCCTCGGAGGCCTTTTCGAAGACCTCGCGGGTGTCCCGCAGGCAGCGCTCCGCCACCGCGAGGAAGATCGCCTTCTTCCCCGGGAAGAGACGGAAGAGGTACGGCTGGGAGACCCCCACGCGCTTGGCGATGGTCTCCGTGGACGTGCCGTGGTAGCCACCCCGGGCGAACTCGCTCGTCGCCGCGCGGATGACGCTCTCGCGCCGCTCCTCTGCGCTCATCCTGACCATGAAAGTAAGTTAGTACTCAATCACTAACTTCGTCAAGACGCTGTGCGCGACAGGCGGTGGATCGTCAGCGCGGGCGGCACTGCACGACGCCGGCGAGCACCGTGTCGACCAGCTTGCCGACGGCCGCCGCGTCCGGCGGGCGGCCGGCGTCGCGGTCCGCGAACAGCAGATGTCCCCCTCCGACGAGGGAGAGGGTGAGCGAGTCGATGTCGGCGTCGGCAGAGATGCGGCCCCTCGCACGCTCCTCGGCCAGGTAGCCGGTGACCGCGGCCGTGACCTGGGCGAGGATCGCGATGCCGCCGCCGGGCATGGCCTGCCGCAGCCGTGCGCGCAACTCGTCCCGGAAGGTGATGAGCGGAATGATCGCCACGGGGACCGGTTCGAACAAGGTGGTCAGCGCGCCGGTGAGATTGTCGGCCACGGTGCCGGAGCCCACGGCCTCCCGCAGCGCCAGCGCCTGGGCGTCGAGCCGCGCGGCCCGGTCGAGTACGAGTTCGACGAGGAAGGCGTCGAAGTCCGTGAAATGCCGGTGCAGGACGCCTTTGGCGCAGCCCGCCTCGTCCGTGACGGCCCGGCTGGTCAGCCCGTTCGGGCCGTCCCGCAGAAGCACGCGTTCGGCGGCGTCGAACAGCTGCTGCCGCGCGTCGCGGAGGTGCACTCCCGTCGGCACTCGCGGATCCTCTCTCGCCTGCTCGCTCATTGGCTTGTGGGCGCTCGCCCACTAAAGTGAACGCATGCCCACTCTATCCTCTCCGGAGCAGCCGGAGCAGCCGGAGCAGCCGGACCCGACACCACCGCATCAGGCCCGGGAGACCGCCGAGTCCTTCGGTGCCGACGCGCAGCGCTACGACCGGGCCCGTCCGCCCTACCCCGACGACCTGGTGGCGCGGGTCGTCGCGGGGAGTCCGGGCCCCGACGTCCTCGACGTCGGCTGCGGCACGGGCATCGCGGGCCGCCAGTTCCAGGCCGCCGGCTGCGCCGTGCTCGGGGTCGAGCCGGACGCACGGATGGCCGGCTTCGCCCGGGGCCGCGGACTGCCGGTCGAGGTGGCGGCCTTCGAGGCCTGGGAGCCCGCCGGCCGAGCCTTCGACGCGGTGATCGCCGCCCAGTCGTGGCACTGGGTGGACCCGGCCGCCGGCGCCGTGAAGGCGGCACAGGTGCTGCGCCCGGAAGGGCGCCTGGCGATCTTCGGGCACGTGTTCGAGCCGCCGGCCGAGGTGGCCGAGCCGTTCGCGGCCGCCTACCGTCGAGCGGCACCCGAATCGCCGTTCAGCGATCAGCCGGCGCGGCGTCCGCTGGAGATGTACCTGGCGGGGTACGCGCAGATCGCCGACCGGATCCGCGAGTCCGGGCGGTTCCACGAACCGGAGCAGTGGCGGTTCGACTGGGAGCGGTCGTACACGACCGACCAGTGGCTGGAGCTGCTCCCCACCACCGGCGGCCTCACCCGGCTCCGCCCGGATCGACTGACCGGAATACTGGAGGCGGTCGGCCGCGCCGTCGACGCTCTGGGCGGCCGCTTCACGATGCGGTACACGACGCTGGCGACCACGGCGGTACGCGTCGGCACCCGCTGACCCGCTGACCCGCTCCCCCCTCTGGACCGGCCTGGACCGGCCCGGCCAGAGGGCCGGGAGACGGTCCGTCAGCCCAGTCGTACGACCGCGCGGGACATGCCGAGGACCTTCTGGCCCGCGCTGGTGGCCGTGAGGTCGACACGGACGGTGTTGTCGTCGAGCTTGGCCGCCACCTTGCCGCTGACCTCGATCACGGCACCCCGGTCGTCGTTCGGGACGACGACGGGCCTGGTGAAGCGGACGCCGTACTCCACGACCGCACCCGGGTCGCCGGTCCAGTCGGTGACCACGCGGATCGCCTCGGCCATGGTGAACATGCCGTGCGCGATGACGTCCGGCAGGCCCACCTCCTTGGCGAACCTCTCGTTCCAGTGGATCGGGTTGAAGTCGCCGGAGGCGCCCGCGTACCGCACGAGCGTGGCGCGGTCCACGGGGAAGCTCTGCGCGGGCAGTTCGGTGCCGACCTCGACGTCGCTGTATGCGATCTTCGACTGCATCGCGCTCACGCCTCCTCGGCCGCGCGGGCCACGAGTTTGGTCCAGGCGGTCACGACGTGCTCGCCGGCCTCGTCGTGGACCTCGCCGCGGATGTCCAGGATGTCGTTGCCGGCCATCGACTTGATCGCCTCGATGGTCGAGGTGACCGTGAGCCGGTCACCGGCCCGGACCGGGCGGGCGTAGGCGAACTTCTGGTCGCCGTGCACCACGCGGCTGTAGTCCAGCCCGAGCTGCGGGTCCTCGATGACCTGACCGGCCGCCTTGAACGTGATGGAGAACACGAAAGTCGGCGGGGCGATCACATCCGGATGACCGAGCGCCTTGGCGGCCTCCGCGTCGGTGTACGCCGGATTGGCGTCACCCACCGCCTGAGCGAACTCGCGGATCTTCTCCCGGCCCACCTCATAGGGCGCGGTGGGCGGATAACTCCGCCCCACGAACGACTGGTCGAGCGCCATGGGCTCGCAACCTCCTGCTGCTGCTCGTCATGCCTGGGACAACGACACGAGGCCGCCCCCAAACCTCGGGGACGGCCTCGTGTACGAGCCTGTTTCTATCGCGTTTCGCGGTGCGCGGTGTGCGCGTTGCAACGCGGGCAGTGCTTCTTCATCTCCAGTCGGTCCGGGTTGTTACGCCGGTTCTTCTTGGTGATGTAGTTCCGCTCCTTGCACTCCACGCAGGCCAGCGTGATCTTCGGGCGGACGTCGGTGGCAGCCACGTGAGTGCACTCCTTGACGAACGGATTGATGGTATTAACGCAAGAAAGAGTAGCCGATTGAAGGACCGACCCCGCAATCGGCTACTGAGAGTAGCGGTGACCGGACTTGAACCGGTGACACAGCGATTATGAGCCGCTTGCTCTACCGACTGAGCTACACCGCTGTGATGCGATCGGGCCCCGCCTCGCGACGGGAACCTCTCACACCAGAGCCCCAAAACGGAATCGAACCGTTGACCTTCTCCTTACCATGGAGACGCTCTGCCGACTGAGCTATTGGGGCGAGCGATGAAGACATTACACGGTCGCCCGCCGTTCGCCCAAATCCGTTTCGCCGCCCCTGCCCCGTCCCGTCCCGACCGCACAGCGGGGCGGCCCCACCGCGCGGACGGCACCGGCACGGCGGCGGGACGGCACCGGTACGACTATTGCGCTCCTCCGCGCCACGGGCTGATCACCGTCCTAGGCTCGACTCACTCTGCGTGATCTTGCGTCCCCCACTGCGCAGCCCCGAGCCCAGAGGAGCGCGATGCCCGACAGCCAGCCGCAGCCGCCCCACTCGCCCTCCCCCTCGGACCCCGCCGACCGCGGCTCGCTCCTGCTCTGCGGGGCGCGGCTCACCGACGGCCGGACCGTGGACGTACGGCTGCACGGCGGACGCATCGAGGCGGTCGGCACGGCCGGCAGCCTGACCCCGGGCCGCGCGTCCGGTTCCGGCGGCCACCTGGACCTGGGCGGCTACCTGCTCCTGCCCGCCCCGGCCGATCCGCACGTCCACGCCGACACGGCACTCACGGCCGACGTCCCCGGCCCCGTCTCCTACGACCCCGAGGACGTCCAGCGACGGGCCACCGAGGCCGCCCTGCTCCAGCTGGCCCACGGCACCACCGCGCTGCGGGCGCACGTGCGGGTGGGCGACGTCGCCGGCCTGGGTGCGCTGACCGCCGTACTGCGGACCCGGCGCTCCCTGCGCGGCCTCGCCGAACTGAGCACGGTGGCGATGCCGAGGGTGCTGACCGGCGTGGCCGGTGCCGACGGGCTGGCGATACTGCGGGACGCGGTCAAGATGGGCGCGGACGTGGTGGGCGGGTGTCCGGACCTGGACCCCGATCCGGCGGGGTACGTGGAGACGGTCCTGGAGGTCGCCGCCGAGCACGGCTGCCCGGTCGACCTGCACACCGACGCCGCCGACCCGGCGCGGCTGGCCCGGCTGGCGGCCACGGCGGGCGGGTTGCGCCCCGGAGTGGCCATCGGCCCCTGCGACGGCCTGGGCCGGCTGCCCGCCGAGGCGGCCTCCCGGGCCGCGGACCAGCTCGCGGCGGCCGGTGTGACGGTGGTCTGCCTGCCGCAGGGCGCCTGCGGAACGGCGGACCACCCCGACGGCACGGCTCCGGTACGGCTGCTGCGGGCTGCCGGGGTGCGGGTCGCCGCCGGGAGCGGCGCGCTGCGGGACGTGTCCAACCCGGTCGGGCGCGGCGACCCCCTGGAGGCGGCGTACCTGCTGGCCTCGCGGCACGGGCTGCGCCCCGAGGAGGCGTACGACGCGGTGAGCGCGGCGGCACGCTCCGCCCTCGGCCTGCCGGAGGTGCGGGTGGAGGCGGGCTTCCCGGCCGAACTGGTCGCCGTACGCGGGGACCGGCTGGCGGGCGCGCTGTCGCTGGCGTACAGCCGGATCGTCGTGCACCGGGGGCGCGTGGTGGCGCGGACCAGCGCGGTACGGGAGTACGGCGACTCGACCACCGCGTCCGACCTGGGGCTGCCTCGGCAGGGGGGTGCGGGGCGGGGACGGCGCGAGGGGCGCGGCGGACCTGGCCGGCGGGGGGACACGGGCTGAGCGCGGCCGGGGCGCAGGGCTGAGAGGCTGAAGGGCTGACGGCCCGGCGCCGGGGTGGCCGAAGCCGTGCGGCGCGGGTGGTCGTCGGGGCGTACGGTCGGAGACATGCGCATTGTCATCGCTGGTGGTCATGGTCAGATCGCGCTGCGGCTGGAGCGGTTGCTCGCCGCGCGCGGTGACGAGGTGGCGGGCATCGTCCGCAAGGCCGAGCAGGCCGACGATCTGCGTGCGGCGGGCGCCGAACCGGTCGTGCTGGACCTGGAGTCGGCCTCTGTCGAGGAGGTGGCGGAGCGGCTGCGGGGCGCGGACGCGGCGGTCTTCGCGGCGGGAGCGGGGCCCGGCAGCGGGGTGGCCCGCAAGGACACGGTGGACAAGGCGGCGGCGGTCCTCTTCGCGGACGCGGCGGTCCGGGCGGGTGTACGGCGCTTCGTGATCGTGTCGTCCATGGGCGCCGACCCGGGGCACCGGGGGGACGAGATCTTCGACGTCTACCTGCGCGCCAAGGGCGAGGCGGACGCGTACGTCCGCTCACTGGACGCCTTGGACTGGACGATCCTGCGCCCCGGCGCCCTGACGGACGACGCGGGCACGGGCCTGGTGCGTCTGGAGGCGCACACCGGCCGCGGCCCCGTTCCGCGCGACGACGTCGCCGCGGTCCTGGCCGAACTGGTCGACACCCCGGCCACGAACGGCCTGACCCTGGAGCTGATCAGCGGCTCGGCGCCCGTGTCGGTGGCGGTGAAGTCGGTGGCCGGGAACTGAGGGCGGCTAGAAGAGGGGCAGCTGTCCGGGGAAGTCGGGGACGACGTACCCGTCCAAGGACGGCTGCGCCGCACCGAGTTGCGCCGACCGGCGCGAGCCCGGACAGGACACCAGCTCACCGCTCCCCCGGGCACCGGGGGGATCATGGCGCGCGTACCGCCCCGCGACGACGGCGATCTCGCGACGGCACACTGGGCAGGTTCTGCGACGGGAGGACGAGGCCATACCCCCAGTCTGCCCGCCCGGCCGACACCACGAGCGCGCCCACGGCGCTGCCTGAACGGTGCCTCGTCAACGGCGTTTGCGGCCGACGCGGCGTTTGCCCTTGCCCGGCTTCCCGCCAGTCAGCTGCTGCGCCTCATGCGTCCGGCCCATCGTGGTCAACACGGCGGCGAGATTCTGGGTGGCACGCTCTGTTCTGGGATGCTTCGCGCCGAAGAGGCGTACGTAGCTGGCGCGCACATCTTTCAAGAGAGCGACCGCCTCCGGGTACTGACGGAGAGCATGCAGGGTCTTGGCGAGGTTGTTGGCCGAGGTGAGGGTGTCGGGATGGTCCTCGCCCAGAACACGGCCACGACGCGCAAGAACATCCTCAAGCATGCGGCGGGCCTCCGCATGGTCTCCCAATTCGTTCAGGGTGCCGGCGAGGTTGTTGGCGGAATTGAGGGTGTCGGGATGGTCCTCGCCCAGAACACGGCCACGACGCGCAAGAACATCCCCATGCATGCGGCGGGCCTCCGCATCCTCCCCCAAGTGATTCAGCGTGCCGGCAAGGTTGTTGGCGGAAATGAGGGTGTCGGGATGGTCCTCGCCCAGAACACGGCCACGACGCGCAAGAACATCCTCAAGCATGTGGTGTGCCTCCGCATCCTGTCCCAATTCGTTCAGGGTGGTGGCGACGTTGTTGGCGGAGGTGAGGGTGTCTGGGTGGTCCTCGCCCAGGACACGGCGACGACGCGCGAGAACATCCCCATGCATGCGATGGGCCTCCGCGTGCTTCCCCAGGTACGACAAGTTGGTGGATGCGTCGTTGGCCGAGTGGAGGGTGTCGGGATGGTCCTCGCCCAGAACACGACGGCGACGGACAAGGGTGTCCTCGATGATGAGGTGGGCTTTCGCGTAGTCGCCCAGTTCGACGGTCGCGTGCCCCAGGAACTGTGCGCAGGTGAGGGTGTCGGGGTGGTCCGGCCCCAGATCGGTGCTCCAGGCCTGGTGCAGCGCCGCGCTGAGGTCGTGGGCGGCGCGTGGCAGGCCGCTGCAGATGAGGAAGTGAGCCGCTTTCGAGAACGTGGCGCGCAGTGCGGCCTGGTTGGCGAGCGCCGTGGTGACGTGGGGAGCGGTGAGGTGGGCCGTGAGAGAGGCCCACGCCGGCCAGTCGGCGGGAGACTGCGGATCCCCCGGGTCGACTGCGGCAAGGACGGCGGTGACGTCGTCGCGGATCGCGGCGACCGGGTCGGGACCGGTCTGGGTGCGGAGGATGGCCTGGGTCAACCGGTGGATCTGGAAGGCGTCGTAGTCGGTGCGGGCCAGTCCGAAGCGGCCGAGGGGCTGGAGGGCGTTGCGCAGCCACATCGGGTCGTCCGGGTCGCCGGGAATGGTGGCCAGTTGGGGGCGGGCCGCCTCAAGCCAGGCGGTGGGGATGGGTTCGGGGCCGAGGAACGCGCCGAGGCGGAGCAGAGCGGTGGCGTCCGCGTGGCCGTCGTCCACGAGGCGGGTGACGGCGATGTTGACCGTCGCGGCCAGCGGCGCAGGATGGTCACGCACGTCGCTCTCGTGCAGGAGGCGTGCGGTGTCCGTGGTCAGAAGCCGACGGTAGCGGTCCAGGGTCATGCCGCTGCGCAGAACTCCCGAAGCCTGGGCGAGCGCGAGCGGCAGGTCGCCGAGGTCCTGCGCCAGGAGATCGGCGTGCTCGGTGGTCATTCCCGAGATACGGCCCTTGAGGTAGGCGAGGGAGTCGGTGCGGGTGAACACGTCCAGGTCGCTCTGGTGAGCGATCCCGTGCCAGTCGGGGTTGCGTGAGGTGATCAGAACGTGGCCCGGCCCCTCGGGGAGCCAGGGCTCGATCTGATCGGGGTGTTCGGCGTTGTCGAGGACGAGAAGCCAGCGGTGCCGCGTCCGCAGGTGCTGGAGGAGGGCACGGGCGTTGGGTTCGGAGCCGGCGTCGGACTTGGCCATGCCGAGGCGGTCGGCGAGTTCGGTGTAGCGGACGGGCAACTGGTCGGCCTGTTCGGCGTCGACCCACCACACGAGGTCGTACTGGCTGGCGAAGCGGTGGGCGTACTCCAGGGCGATCTGGGTCTTTCCGATGCCGCCCATGCCGTGGAGCGCCTGGACCACTGCTTGGCGTCCGCTGAGCAGCCCGGTGCGAAGCTGCCCCATGACCGCCTCGCGGCCGGAGAAGTCGGGGTTGCGGCGACGGACGTTCCACACCTCGGGCAGGCCGACGCTACTGGGCAGTCGCGGGCGCTGTGCATCGGCTGGCGTGGGCGTGTCGGCGGAGGCGGCACCGGGGAAGCCGACTGGACCGGTAGGGGGAACCGGTCCGTGAACGGCTTCGAGCAGGGCGGCGGTGGCGGCGGTCTCGTCCAGCCCGTGAACGTCTGTGCGCAGTATTCCGGCCAGGAGGGCGGGGATGTCGTCGTCGGTCAGGAGCTCGATCGCCACCGGAACGAGACGCCCCCGCAGGGCCACGGCGGCCGACCACTCTTCCCTGGTCCATCGTTTGGGGTCGAAGTAGTGCCTGGAGAACAGGGCCACCACGGCGTCGGCCTTGCCGAGAGCCAGGTTCATCTTCTGGACGAAGTCGTCCCCGGTGCGCCAGTGCCACCGGTCCAGCTCGACCTGGTGCCCGGCATGCTGGAGCTGCCAGCCGGCCCACTCCGCCCAGGCCTGGTCCGGGCCCGCGTAGCTGACAAAGATACGTTGCGTGGTGTCGGTCACCGTTGACCCCCGAATCCCCTGACGCTCACAACGTGGAGCACGAGCCATGATCTCGCGTACGGCGTGGGCCAGGGCGGGGAACGCCCAGATCTCATGGGCCCCGGGAACGACGAAAGGGTCTGTGATCAGCATTGCTGCTGTTCACAGACCCTCTCGGTCGTGTGGCGGCGCCAGGATTCGAACCTGGGAAGGCTGAGCCGGCAGATTTACAGTCTGCTCCCTTTGGCCGCTCGGGCACACCGCCGGGGTTTGCTGCTCGTCGAACCGCTCTTCGGCGGTGCTCCGTGGCAACGACGTAAACAATACCTGATGTGGAGGGGTGCTTCGCCACCCGATTGATCGCCGCTCGGATCGCGGCGGGTGGCTAGGCTTGTCCGGATGCGGCCGAGGACCCCGCCGGGCCCGGCGGCCGCCGACGTATGCCGGTACGGACCCGATACGCGGCCCGACACGCACCCAGATACAAGGAGCCACAGGACATGGCCGACTCCAGTTTCGACATCGTCTCGAAGGTCGAGCGGCAGGAGGTCGACAACGCCCTCAACCAGGCCGCCAAGGAGATCTCGCAGCGCTACGACTTCAAGGGCGTGGGCGCCTCGATCTCGTGGTCCGGGGAGAAGATCCTCATGGAGGCCAACTCCGAGGACCGGGTGACCGCGGTCCTCGACGTCTTCCAGTCCAAGCTGATCAAGCGGGGCATCTCGCTCAAGGCTCTGGACGCGGGCGAGCCCCAGCTCTCCGGCAAGGAGTACAAGATCTTCGCGTCGATCGAGGAGGGCATTTCCCAGGAGAACGCGAAGAAGGTGGCCAAGCTCATCCGCGACGAGGGCCCCAAGGGCGTGAAGGCCCAGGTGCAGGGCGAGGAGCTGCGGGTCTCCTCGAAGAGCCGGGACGATCTGCAGACCGTGATCGCTCTGCTGAAGGGCCAGGACTTCGACTTCGCGCTGCAGTTCGTCAACTACCGGTGAGTTGCTGAGCGGGCGACGTAGTGGGCCGGTGGCGCGTAGGCCTTCGTTGACGGAAAAGGGTGGGCACCCCGGTGGTGCCCACCCTTTCGCGTCCGGTCCGCGCGCGTTCAGTCGCGGGAGTTGCCGAACAGGAGCCGGTAGGCGACCAGGAGCACCAGCGAACCGCCGATCGCCGCCGCCCAGGTGGCGCCGTCGTAGAAGTCCTTGCTGATCGGGTGGTCCAGCCAGCGGGCCGATATCCAGCCGCCGAGGAAGGCGCCCGCGATGCCGATGAGGGTGGTGCCGATGAGCCCTCCGGGGTCGCGGCCCGGCAGCAGGAACTTGGCGATGGCTCCGGCCAACAGTCCGAGGATGATCCAGCTGATGACGGTCATGCCGTGACCCTGCCCTTTCTCCCTGTGCCCACACTGTGCCAGTGCTGCGGGCCCGTTCCTCCGCGGTGTTCATGTCCTCTTGGTGGCGAGGACGTTCCGACCGCGCCGGGTGGTTGCGCTGATCAGTAGGGTGCGACCCATGACACCTGCGGGTTCGGAGCTGCGTCGCACTCTTGGCCTGGGCGACGCCGTCGTCGTGGGACTCGGTTCCATGATCGGCGCCGGGATCTTCGCCGCCCTGGCACCGGCGGCCCACGCCGCCGGCTCGGGTCTGCTCCTCGCCCTCGCCGCGGCAGCCGTCGTCGCCTACTGCAATGCCACGTCGTCGGCCCGGCTGGCCGCCCGGTATCCGGCCTCGGGCGGCACCTACGTCTATGGGCGTGAACGGCTCGGGGAGTTCTGGGGCTACCTCGCGGGCTGGTCCTTCATCGTCGGGAAGACGGCCTCCTGTGCTGCCATGGCCCTCACTGTGGGCGCGTACGTCTGGCCGGATCAGGCGCACACCGTGGCGGTCGCCGCCGTGGTGGCGCTGACCGCGGTGAACTACGGCGGCATCCAGAAGTCCGCCTGGCTGACGCGGGTGATCGTGGCGGTGGTTCTCGCTGTCCTCGCTTCCGTGGTGGTGGGGTGTCTCGGGTCCGGGCGGTCCGACGCCGGACGGCTGGACATCGGCTTGTCGGGCGGAACGGGCGGGGTCCTTCAGGCGGCCGGCCTGCTGTTCTTCGCGTTCGCGGGGTATGCGCGGATCGCGACCCTCGGTGAGGAGGTGCGGGACCCGCGGCGCACCATTCCGCGCGCGATCCCTCTGGCGCTGGGTCTCACCCTGGCGGTGTACGGGTGTGTCGCGGTGGCTGTCCTTTCCGTGCTGGGTCCGGTCGGTCTGGGGCAGGCGACGGCGCCCCTGGCCGACGCGGTACGGGCGGCCGGCCTGCCGGGGCTGGTGCCCCTGGTGCGGGCGGGCGCCGCCGTGGCCGCGCTGGGCTCGCTGCTGGCGCTGATCCTGGGCGTTTCGCGGACGACGCTGGCCATGGCCAGGGACCGTCATCTGCCCCGGGCGCTGGCCGCGGTGCACCCGCGTTTCCAGGTGCCGCACCGGGCGGAGCTGGCCGTGGGCGCGGTGGTCGCGGTCCTGGCGGCGACGGTGGACGTGCGTGGGGCGATCGGCTTCTCCTCCTTCGGTGTGCTGGCGTACTACGCGGTGGCCAACGCGTCGGCCTGGACGCTCGACCCGTCGGGGCTGTCGCGGGTCGTACCGGTGCTGGGGCTGGTCGGGTGCGTGGTGCTCGCGTTCTCGCTTCCGGCGGTGTCGGTCGTGGTGGGTGTGGGTGTGCTGGCGGTGGGTGTGGTGGCGTACGGGGTGCGGGGGCAGCAAGTTCCGCGGTGAACGGCAGTTGGGGCCCCGGCGGCCGCGCGTCGACACCTCGGGGTATCCCCCGATGGGAGGGGCTCGGCCGGTTTGCCTCAGGAGGCCTGTGCGGGCGACGTGCCGGTCGGGGCGGACCGTCTTCCGGTGCGCAGGGGGAGGGCGGTCCACGGGGTCGGTTCCGGGCCCTCGTGGGACTCCTCGTACCAGCCTCTGCCCTCGATCCAGGTGCGCAACCAGTCGGCGAGGCTCGGGGCGTCGACATACCAGGCATGGTCTGCGTCGCCCGCGTTGGGCTCGAAGAGGAGGACGGTGGCCTGCGGGGAGCGGCAGTCGACGCACGCGTACATCGCGCAACCCCAGTGGGATATGGGCAGGACGCCCTCGGGCCAGGGCCAGTCGGGGTCCTTCGCACCGCTGTCCCGGTTGGCCAGGTACTGGGCAACGGCGGCGGGCTCGCCCGAGGGCGCGTGGTCGAGCAGCGGCAACAGGCCGTACTCCGGGCCGAATCCGCCGTCTCCTATGCGCAGGTACAGCTCGGCGAGCAGTGCGGGGAGAGGAAAGCCCAGGGCGGCCTCGGCGCGGGCCGGCGCCTCCCCGTCCACGGGCTCGGGCAGGGAACCCCAGCCCCACGGTCGGGTGCTGCGCGCCTTGGCGGCCACCCGTTCCAGCAACTGCTCGCTCTCGGTCATGGATTCATGATGCAGGCTGCCACCGACATCCGTGCGGGCCTGTGGACAACCCTGAAGTTGTGGACAATCAGGGCCACGAGGGCCCGCGAAGGCCCCTTACCAACCGGACCGCTGCGTCGCTGCCGCGGCGGTGAACGGCTGGTCCGTGCGCACGATCTCGCGGCCCAGCGGGAGCAGTGAGACGGGGATCAGCTTGAAGTTGGCGACGCCGAGCGGGATGCCGATGATCGTGACGCACAGCGCGACGCCGGTGACGATGTGGCCGATGGCCAGCCACCAGCCGGCGAGGACGAGCCACAGCACGTTCCCGATGCAGGAGGGAGCTCCGGCCCCGCGCCGCTCGACCGTCGTGTATCCGAAGGGCCACAGGGCGTAGACGCCGATGCGGAAGGCCGCTATGCCGAAGGGGATGCCGATGATCGTGATGCAGAGGAGCGCGCCCGCGAGCAGGTAGCCGAGGAACAGCCAGAAGCCGCTGAGCACGAGCCAAATGACGTTGAGAATGGTCTTCACTGCTGACGACCTGCCATCTTTTCGAGTCGGGCGATTCGCTCCGCCATGGGCGGATGGGTGGAGAACATCTTCGACAGCCCCTGTCCCGGGCGGAAGGGGTTGGCGATCATCATGTGGCTGGCGGTCTCGAGCCGGGGCTCCGGGGGGAGCGGAAGCTGCTTGGTGCCGAGTTCCAGTTTCCGCAGGGCGCCGGCCAGGGCGAGCGGGTCGCCGGTCAGCTGGGCGCCTGAGGCGTCGGCCTCGTACTCCCGGGAGCGGCTGATCGCCAGTTGGATGACGGTGGCGGCGAGCGGTCCGAGCAGCATGATGAGGAGCATGCCCAGCAGACCGGGTCCGTCATCGTCGTTGGACCGTCCTACGGGGATCAGCCAGGCGAAGTTGACCAGGAACATGATCACCGAGGCGAGGGCGCCGGCGACGGAGGAGATCAGGATGTCGCGGTTGTAGACGTGGCTCAGTTCGTGCCCGATGACGCCGCGCAGTTCGCGCTCGTCCAGCAGGCGCATGATGCCCTCGGTGCAGCACACGGCCGCGTTGCGCGGGTTGCGGCCGGTCGCGAAGGCGTTCGGGGCGTCCGTCGGCGAGATGTACAGGCGGGGCATCGGCTGTCGGGCCTGGGTGGAGAGCTCGCGGACCATGCGGTACAGCGCGGGGGCCTCGAACTCGCTGACCGGGCGCGCGCGCATCGCGCGCAGGGCGAGTCTGTCGCTGTTCCAGTACGCGTACGCGTTGGTGCCCAGGGCGACGAGGACGGCGACGACGAGCCCCGCTCGGCCGAAGAAGCTGCCGATGACGATGATGAGCGCGGACAGTCCCCCGAGGAGTACTGCGGTCCTGAGCCCGTTGTGCCGGCGGTGCACGGTACGCCCTCCAAGTCGTGCAGCAGGGGAACCCTTTGCTTGCTGGTCTCGCTCGCTGTGGCTGCTTCCTGGTCTCCGGTGCCACCGGTGCCGTGGTGACACGTCCAGTGGACCCTTCCGTACTGGTCAACGCCAGGCGAGGGCCACCAGTTCCCCGGCGCCCGGCGCGGGGCGTGTGGTCCGTACGGGTGACGGCCGCGGCGGGCGGCACGCGCGGCTGCGTTCAGAAGAGCCCGGTGTCGGCGAAGCGCAGGATCAGCTGGGGCGCTCCGGAGAGGGCGACGGCGAGGACCGCCGTCACGGTGATCGCGGCCGTGAGGGGGGCGGGGGCGCGGTGACCGGCGGTCGCGTCCTCGGGGGCCCGGAACAGGAGCGCCGTCCATTGGAGGTAGTAGAAGAGCGCGATCACGACGTTGACGGCCATGACGACGGCCAGCCAGCCGAGTCCGGCGTCGACGGCCGCGGAGAAGACCGTGACCTTGGCGAAGAGGCCGATGATGCCGGGCGGCAGTCCGGCGAGGCAGAGCAGGAAGAAGGCCAGGAGCAGGGCGGTGAGGGGGTTGGACGCGTACAGGCCGCGGTAGTCCGCCACACGGTTCAACGCCTTCGTGCGGCCGACGAGCGCGGCCACCGCGAAGGCACCCAGGTTCACGGCGGCGTACATGAGGGCGTAGGCGACGGTGGAGCCGATGGAGTGTTCGGGGTCGTCCGAGTACGCGGCGGCGGCGATCGGCACCAGGAGGTAGCCGGCCTGGCCGACGGACGACCAGGCGAGCAGGCGTACCGCGCTGTACGCGCGCGTGGCCTGTTGCCGGAGGGCGCCGACGTTGCCCACCGTCATGGTGAGCGCGGCGAGTGCCGCGAGGGCGGGCCCCCAGACGTCGGCGTAGGACGGCAGGGCGACGACCGTGACCAGGATGAGGCCGGAGAAGCCGACCGCCTTGCCGATCACGGACAGGTAGGCCGCGATCGGCAGCGGGGCGCCCACATAGGTGTCGGGCACCCAGAAGTGGAAGGGCACGGCGGCCGTCTTGAAGGCAAAGCCGACGAGGGTGAGGACGACGCCGGTCTGGGCGAGGGTGGTGAACTGCCCGTCGACGTGCTGGATGCGGTCCGCCACCTGGGTGAGGTAGAGAGTGCCGGTGGTGGCGTAGACGAAGCTGATGCCCATGAGGCTGACCGCGGTGGCGGTGACCGAGGACAGGAAGAACTTCAGGGCGGCTTCGGAGGACCTGCGGTCGCCCTGCCGGAGGCCGACGAGGGCGAAGGCGGGCAGGGAGGCGACCTCCAGGGCGACGATCAGGGTCGCGAGGTCTCGGGAGGCGGGCAGGAGCGCGGCGCCGGCCGCGGAGGAGAGCAGCAGGAACCAGAACTCGCCCTCGGGCAGCCCTCGGTCCGCGTCCTTCACCGCGGTGACGGACAGGAGGGCGGTCAGCAGGGCGCCGCCGAGGACCAGGAACTGGATGGCGAGGGTGAAGGTGTCCGCGGTGTAGCTGCAGGCGCCGGGCTCAGCGGCCTGGCAGAACGTCGAGCGGTCGTCGTTCACCAGGGGCAGCAGCATGAGGGCGGAGGCGGCGAGTCCGGCGACCGAGATCCAGCCGAGCAGGCTCTTGCGGGCGTCCTTGACGAACAGGTCGGTGACGAGGACGACGAGACCCACGACCGCCGTGAGGGTGGGCGGCGCGATGGCGAGCCAGTCGACCGACTGCACGAGGTTCTGGGCCAGCGGTTGTGCCACGGGCTCCGCGAAGGGCTGGGCCGGGGAGCTCATCGGGGGCCTCCTGAGAGGAGCTGCTGCACGGCCGGGTCGGTCAGCCCGAGGAGGGTCCTGGGCCACAGTCCGGCGACGACGGTGAGGACGACGAGCGGCGTCCAGGCGGCGAACTCGTACGTGCGCACGTCGGCGAGCCTCGGCTGCGGGACGTCCTGCGGTACGGCACCCATGCAGACGCGCCGGACCACGATCAGCATGTACGCGGCGGTCAGCAGGGTGCCGAAGGCGGCGATCGCCATGAAGGTGAGGAAGGCGGGACGGCTGAGGTCGTCGTGCGGGTCGAAGGCGCCGAACAGGGCCAGCATCTCGCCCCAGAACCCGGCCAGGCCCGGCAGGCCGAGCGAGGCGACCGCGGCGAAGGCGAGCAGGCCGCCCAGGCGCGGTGCCTTGCCGTACAGGGCGTGGCCGGACTCCTCGGCGAGGGTGTCGAGGTCGGTCGTTCCGGTCCGGTCCTTGAGCGCGCCGACCACGAAGAAGAGCAGGCCGGTGATCAGGCCGTGGGCGATGTTGGCGAAGAGGGCGCCGTTGACGCCGGTCGGGGTCATGGTCGCGACGCCGAGCAGGACGAAGCCCATGTGGCCGACGGAGGAGTAGGCGATGAGGCGCTTGAGATCGCCCTTCGCGCCCCTTCTGGCGAGGGCGAGGCAGGCCAGGGAGCCGTAGATGATGCCGACGACGGCGAAGGCGGCGAGCCAGGGCGCGAAGGTGCGGAAGCCCTCCGGCGCGACCGGGAGCAGAATCCGGACGAAACCGTACGTGCCCATCTTCAGCAGGACGCCGGCCAGCAGGACCGAGCCGACGGTCGACGCGGCGGTGTGGGCGTCGGGCAGCCAGCTGTGCAGCGGCCACATCGGGGTCTTCACCGCGAGCCCGAGCCCGATCGCCAGAACGGCGATGACCTGCACGGATGTGGTCAGCGACCGGCCGTTGTCAGTGGCGAGTGCCACCATGTCGAATGTGCCCGCCGTGATTCCGACGAGGAGCAGGCCGAGCAGCATGACAACGGAGCCGAGGAGCGTGAAGAGGATGAATTTCCAGGCGGCCCCGGCCCGTCCCTCGCCGCCCCAGCGGGCGATGAGGAAGTACATCGGGATGAGGACCATCTCGAAGGCGAGGAAGAAGAGGATCAGGTCGAGGACGGCGAAGGTCGCGAGAGTGCCGGACTCGAGGACGAGCAGCAGCGCGACGAACGCCTTCGGGTTCGGGCCCGGGGGCCGCGGCGTCAGCCGGTCGTGTCGCTGCTTGAAGTACGAGTAGAGCGCGCAGAGGAAGGTCAGCAGCGCGGTCAGGACCAGCAGGGGGAGGGAGATGCCGTCGATGCCGAGGTGGATGCGTACGTCGAGTGCGGGGATCCAGCTGATGTCCGTGCTGGCCTGCATCTTCGACGGATGGTCGTGGTCGAAGCCGAACACGAGGACGATCGCCGCGAGGAGGACGGCGCCGGTGACGGTGACGCCGTGCCGGAGCACGGCCTGCTCGGGTGACTTCCCCTTCAGTCCGGGCGGGGCCGGCAGAAGGGCGGCGACGGCACCGAGGAGCGGGCCGACGACGAGGAACGCGAGAAGGACCTGCATCACGGACTCGTTGATATCGATCACGTCTGCTCACGCTCCCGCGGCGACGAGGACGGCGGCGACCGCGAGGACGACGGTGCCGGCGAGCAGCGCGCTCACATAGGTCTGCACATTGCCGGTCTGGGCACGTCGTACGGCGGCCCCGAGCAGGCCGGGCAGGACGCCCGCCGCGCGTACGTAGGTGTCGACGACTTCGCGGTCGAGGAACCGGACGAGGCTTGCGCCTGCCTGGACCGGGCGGATGAAGAGGGTCGCGTAGACCGCGTCCAGGTGGAAGCCCGCGGCCGCGTGCCGGTGCACCGGGCCCAGCAGGAGCCGTCCCGGATCCGACGGGTCGGGCGCGGAGGCCAGGTCTCCGTAGGCGGCCCGGTGGGCGGCGATCGCCTCGGCCTCCACCAGGCCGGCGTCGCCCTCGGGGTGGGCCGCGACGGCGCCCAGCGGGGTGCGGTCGGCGAGCGCCGTGGTGTGCCGCCAGGCGGCGTAGGTGACGATGCCGCCGACCAGGGCCACGCCCGTGCCGAGCACGGAGGTGGTGAGGGTCGGGGTGAGGTCCTGGCCGTCGAACCAGTCGGGCAGCAGGCGGAAGGCGAGTCCGCCCAGTGCGAGTGAGGGGAGGGCGAGCACCCAGAGCACCGCGTTCATGACCAGCGGCTGCCTGCCGTGGTCGGGGGCCTCGGCGCCTCGGCCGCGGAAGGTCAGCAGCCACAGGCGGGTCGCGTAGGCGGCGGTGAGCAGGGCCGTGATCAGGCCGGCGACGAGCACGGTCCAGCCCGCGGCGCCGGGCGCGTGCTCGGTGTGGCCGGTGGCGACGTGCTCCGCGGCGCCGAGGACGGACTCCTTGGAGAAGAAGCCGCTGAAGGGCGGGATCGCGGCGAGCGCGAGCAGGGCCACGGTCATCGTCCAGTAGGCGTCCGGGACGCGGTCGCGCAGGCCCCGCATCCGGGACATGGCGGCCAGCGAGTTGGTGCCGGCGGCGTGGATGATCACGCCGGCGGCCAGGAACAGCAGCCCCTTGAAGGCGCCGTGGGAGAGGAGGTGGAAGACGGCGGCGCCCCGGTCGCCCGTGGCGAGGGCGCCGGTCATGTAGCCGAGCTGTCCGATCGTCGAGTAGGCCAGGACGCGTTTGATGTCGTCCTGGGCGAGGGCGGCGAGCGCGGAGCCGACCATCGTGACGGCGGCCATGACGGCGAGGACGACCATCGCGGCCCGCGAGGCCTCGAAGAGCGGAAGGAGCCGGGCGACGAAGTACACACCGGCGGCGACCATCGTCGCGGCGTGGATCAGCGCGGAGACGGGTGTCGGGCCCGCCATCGCGTCGGGAAGCCAGGTGTGCAGCGGGAACTGCGCCGACTTTCCCGCGACACCGGCCAGGAGCAGCAGCGCGATCAGCGTCGGGTGGTCGAGCGAGCCGCTCGTGACCGCGCCGAGGATCTCGGTGATGCGGAAGGAGCCTGCCTCGGTGGCCAGCGCCAGCAGACCGATCAGGAAGGGGACGTCACCGAGCTTGGTGACCAGGAAGGCCTTGAGGGAGGCGGCGCGCGCCTCCGGGGTCTCCCAGTAGTGGCCGACCAGGAAGTACGAGCAGATACCCATGACTTCCCAGCCGACCAGCAGCACCATCAGGTCGCCGGAGTAGACGACCAGGAACATGGCGGAGGTGAACAGGGAGACGAGAGCGGCGTACGAGGCGTAGCGCGGATCGTCGCGCAGGTAACCCGTGGAGTAGATCTGCACGCAGGTCGCGACGGTGCCGACCAGGACGGCGACGAGGGCGGCGAAGCCGTCGATGTGCAGGGCGAGTTCGACGGGGACCGAACCGGTGGGCGTCAGCTCGGTGACGGCGTCGAGGGCCCGGCCGCCGCCCTGACGCGCCGCGACGAGTGCGGCGAGGACGAGTGCCGCCAGCGTCGGCAGGACGGCGAGGGGGCGGACGAAACCGGGGGCCGACCGGCCCAGGAGGAGACCGGCGGCTGCCCCGAGGAAGGGAAGGAGGGGGACGAGTACGGCGAGGGTGGTCGTGGTCACGCGGTGGCCTCAGCCTTCTCGGCGGCCGTCCCGGTCGCGGGAGTGTCGGTGTCGGGGCCGTCCGGCTCGTGGCCCTCGGCGGTGTCGCGGAGCTTGTCGATGTCCGAGGTGCCGCGGTTGCGGTGGACGGCGAGGACGATCGCCAGGCCTATGCCGATCTCGGCGGCCGCGATGGCGATCGTGAACAGGGTCAGGGCCTGGCCGGAGTGCAGGGTCTCCTCCGCGGCCCGGCTGAGCCAGACGTCGAAGGCGACCAGGTTGAGGTTGACGGCGTTGAGCATCAGCTCGACCGACATCAGGACCAGGATCGCGTTGCGGCGGGCGAGGACGCCGTAGAGACCCGTGCAGAAGAGGAGGGCGGAGAGGACGGCGGGGTAGGCGAGGTGCATCAGCGGGCACCGCCGGTCCGGGAGGTTCCGGGCTGGGACGCTTCGTCGGCGCCAGGCGCCTTGGCCTTGCGGGACAGGACGATGGCGCCGACCAGGGCGGCGAGGAGGAGGACGGAGAGGGCCTCGAAGGGGAGGACCCAGTTCTGGAACAGGCTGGCACCGGTGACGGCGGTCGAGCCCGCGGCCGGGCCGTCCAGGTCGATCCAGGTGGTGCGGAAGGCGTCGACGACGACCCACACCAGGGCTGCCGCGGAGGCCACGGCCACGGTGAGGGCGGCCCAGCGGTTGCCGGAGTCGGCGTCCGGCGACCGGCCGATGGGCGCCCTGGTGAGCATCAGCCCGAACAGGATGAGGACCACGACAGCACCGACGTAGATGAGGACCTGGACCCAGGCGATGAACTCCGCGGTGAGCAGCAGGTATTCGACGGCGAGGCCGCCGAGGGCCACCACCAGCCACAGGGCCGCGTGGACGAGCCGGCTGGTGGTCACGGTGAGGACGGCGGCCGCGAGGGTGACCAGACCGACGAGGAGGAAGGCGATCTCCACACCGGTCGGGGACAGGAAGCCGTGGGATGCGGCGGCGAGGGTCATGTCCGGTCCTCCTGGCCGGGCTGGTCCGGCTGCCCGGACCGGTTGGGCTGCCCGGGCTCGTCCGGCTGCCCGGGCTCGTCCGGCTGCTGCTGCGCGGCCAGCTTGTCGGCGGCCTTGCGGGCGGCGGCGAGTTCCTTGGGCTCCTCCGCGCCGGGGTCCAGGGCGGGCGGGGCCGGAACGGTCCACATCCACTCGCGGAGCTTGTCGCGCTCGTGGGTGAGGTCGCGGATGTCGGTCTCGGCGTACTCGAACTCCGGGGACCAGAACAGGGCGTCGAAAGGACAGACCTCGATGCAGATGCCGCAGTACATGCACAGGGAGAAGTCGATGGCGAAGCGGTCGAGGACGTTGCGGCTGCGGTCGCGTCCGCCGGGGGCGGCCGCGGGGACCGTCTCCTTGTGGGAGTCGATGTAGATGCACCAGTCGGGGCACTCGCGGGCGCACAGCATGCAGACCGTGCAGTTCTCCTCGAACAGGCCGATCACGCCGCGGGTACGGGGCGGCAGTTCGGGCTGGGTGTCCGGGTACTGCTCGGTGACGGTCTTCCGCGTCATCGTGCGCAGGGTGACGGCCAGGCCCTTGGCCAGGCCGCTGCCGGGGACGGGGGCCATTACGCGATCACCACCTTGACGATGCCGGTGAGGGCGATCTGGGCGAGGGAGAGGGGGACGAGGAGCGTCCAGGACAGTTTCTGCAGCTGATCCTCGCGCAGGCGCGGGTAGGTCACGCGGAGCCAGATCACGACGAAGGCGAGCACGGCCGCCTTGAGGAGGGTCCACACCCAGCCGAGGCCGTCGGCGCCCCAGGGGCCGTGCCAGCCGCCCAGGAATAGGACGGTGGTCAGACCGCACAGGACGACGATTCCGGCGTACTCGGCGAGGAGGAACAGGGCGAAGCGCAGGCCGGTGTACTCGGTGTAGGCACCGAAGATGATCTCCGAGTCGGCGACCGGCATGTCGAAGGGGGGCCGCTGCAGTTCGGCGAGCCCGGCGACGAAGAAGACGATCGCGCCGACGATCTGCCAGGGCAGCCACCACCACTCGAAGGCGTCGAGGATGCCGACGAGGGAGACCGTGCCGGCCGCCATGGCGACGGAGGCCGCGGTCAGCAGCATCGGGAGTTCGTACGCGAGGAGCTGGGCGGCGGTGCGCAGGCCGCCGAGGAGGGAGAACTTGTTGGCGGAGGACCAGCCGGCCATGAGCGAGCCGAGGACGCCCACGCCCATGACGGCGAGGACGAAGAAGATGCCCGCGTCGACGACCTGACCGACCGCGCCCTCTCCGGGCCCGACCGGGATGGCCAGGAGGACCAGGAGGTACGGCAGCAGGGCCACGGCCGGAGCGAGCTGGAAGATGCGGCGGTCCGCGTCGGCGGGGACCACGTCCTCCTTCTGCGCGAACTTCACGCCGTCCGCGACGAGCTGGGCCCAGCCGTGGAAGCCACCCGCGTACATCGGACCGAGGCGGCCCTGCATGTGGGCCATCACCTTGTGCTCGGTCTGGCCGACTATCAGGGGGAACGCGAGGAAGACGACGAAGACGACCAGAAGGCGCAGGGTGACGTCGAGCGCGTCGTTCACTGCCGGCCTCCTGGGGGGTTCGGTGGGTTACGGGGCGCGTCGGTGTCGCCCGGGGCGTCCGACTCCGCTTCAGGTGACTCGGTGGTCGCCTCCGGCCGCTCAGCCGCCTCCGGCTCCTCAGCCGCCTCCGGTTCCCGTGCCGCGTCGGGCCCGTCCGGCTCGTCGAACGCCGGGCGGGCGTGGTGCCACGGGGCGTCCGTGCTGCGCGGCGTCGAGGGCGCCGGCTTCGGGGCCGGTTCCTCCACGGGCGAGGAGCTGGTGCCGTCGCTGCCCTGCGGGGCGCTGCCGGAACCCGCGTCGTCCGGCTCCCCGGCGGCGGACGCCTCCCGCTGGCTCGCCGAGCCCTGCGACGCACTCCGGCTGCGGCGGGGGCCGGCGGTCCCGGCCGGCCGGCCCGACCGGGTGCCGGGTGTCCGTCCGGTCGCCGCGGCACGGTTGTCGGTGCCGTCCTCCTGCCCGGCAGCCGTGTCGGCGGTGGGCCCGTCCGTCGGACCGGCCGCTCGCTGGGAGGCGGACCCCTGGCTCGCACTGCGCGACCGCCGCGGCGCCGGTCCGGTCGTCGGTGCGCTGGTCGGTGCCGTCGTCGGCTCGTCGGCCTGAGAGGTCTGGCCGACGGAGCCCTCGGCGGCCGTACGGGTCCGGCGGGCCGGGCGTTCGCCCGCGCCGCGGACCGGGCGCTCCCCCGCCGCACGCCCCGCACCGCGTGCCGGGCGGGCCGGAGCGGGCGGCAGCTGGCCCTTCAGCGGCCCCCACTCGTTGGGGTCGGGGACGCCCGGCGGCAGCATCTGGCGGCGACGGGGACCGCCGTGATCGGACTCGCCGGGCTCCTTGGCCCCGGGCCAGGCCTTGGCGACGCGCGCGGCGAGGACGAAGTCCTTCCGCAGCGGGTGGCCCTCGAAGCCTTCCGGAAGGAGCAGGTGGTCCAGCGCGGGGTGGTCCTCGAAGGCGACACCGAACATCTCGTGGGTCTCGCGCTCGTGCCAGGCCGCGCCCGCGTACACCCCGACGGCGCTGGGCAGGGCCGGGGCGGCGTGCGGGACGGTCGTGCGCAGCAGCAGCCTGCGTACCGGTCCCAGCGCCGCGACATGTGCGGCGACACGGAACCCGGTGCCGGGTTCGTCGACCGCGCTCAGCCAGTCGAAGTACGTGCAGCCCAGCCGGTCACGCGCCGTCTCCAGGGCGGTGATCCAGGAGGCGGGCGGCACGTCGACGGTCAGGAGGTCGTACGACTCCTCCGCCGTGGCGTCCGTGCCGAAGAGCTCCTCGACGCCGGCGGGCAGCCAGCCGACCGCCGTCATCGGCCTCCCCCCGCATCCGAGGCCGAGTCCGAGTCCGAGCCCGAGCCCGAGCCCGAGCCCGGGTCCGGGGCCGAGTCCGGGCCCGGCGGTCGTACCAGGCCGCTCTGCAGCGCGGCCGTCGACGGCCGGGGCGAGACGCCGTACCGCTCCCCCAGGGACTCCCGCGCGATCTTCTCCTGGAGCTTGAGGATGCCCTGGAGCAGCGCCTCGGGGCGCGGCGGGCAGCCGGGGACGTAGACGTCGACGGGGATGATCTGGTCGACGCCCTTCGTCACGGAGTAGGAGTCCCAGTAGGGGCCGCCGCAGTTGGAGCAGGCGCCGAAGGAGATGACGTACTTCGGCTCGGGCATCTGCTCGTACAGGCGCTTGACGGCCGGTGCCATCTTGTCGGTCACCGTGCCCGAGACGACCATCAGGTCGGCCTGGCGGGGACCGGGCGCGAACGGGATGACACCGAGCCGGATGAAGTCGTGGCGGGCCATCGACGCGGCGATGAACTCGATGGCGCAGCAGGCGAGGCCGAAGTTGAAGACCCAGAGCGAGTAGCGGCGGCCCCAGTTCAGGACGACCTTCATCGGCTCCGGGGCGAGGCGGGCGAGCGTGCCCAGCCTCTTGGGCTCGGGGAGCGGCACGGGTGCCGGGCCTGCGGGGTCGGCGGGATCGGCGGGGTTCACGTCCACGACAGGACGCCCTTCTTGTATGCGTACAACAGACCCACGGCGAGGAAGCCGAGGAAGATGAACATCTCCACGAGGGTCGTGGCCCCGTAACCAGGGTCGGCGAAGACCGTCGCCCAGGGGAAGAGGAAGATCGAGTCGACCGCGAAGATGACGTAGAGGAACGCGTAGACGTAGTAGCGGACCTGGGTGTGCGCCCAGCCCTCTCCGACGGGGTCGACGCCGCACTCGTAGGTGAGCAGCTTCTCGGGCGTCGGGACCACCGGTCGCAGCAGCCGCCCGGCACCGAAGGCCACGGCGACGAAGAGCACCCCCACGACGGCGAGCAGGCCGACGACCGAGTAGGACTGGAAGTAGTCCGCGGCGAGCCCGACGGTCGCATCGGCGGTGGTCACGGCGCCGGCGGTCGCGTCGCCGACGGTCGGTTCCGGCACGTGCGCCCCTCGCTCCCTGTCGTGAACCTCGTGAACGCTGCTGTTCGACGATCCGTACGCACGGGAGTCTAGAGCCTGATAAAGAGACGGTAAGCAGCCCGTCGCACCTTGAGACGCGGGGGTGGGGTTTTCCTCAGTGCATCCCGGCGGTCCACCTCATGGCGCGGCGCCGCGCCAGACGGCACGCTGACGTGTATGACCGAACGCCTCTCGACATCCAGCCTCGCCGGGACCACCGGCGCAGCGGCCGGCGACCGCCTGCCGCCGGCCCGTTTCGCCTACGACCGGCACACCTGGAAGGAGATCGCCCACCTGCTGGCGAATTTCCCGGTGGCGCTGCTCGGCTTCACCTACGTGGTGACGATGCTGTCCGTCGGCATCGGATTGACGGTCACGGTGATCGGGCTCCCGCTGCTGGCGGGTGGCCTGCTGGGCGCGCGGCAGCTGGGCAAGCTGGAGCGGGCGCGGGCCAGAGCGCTGCTCGGGGTGCGGGTGGACGAGCCGAGCCCGCTGCCGTTGCGGAGCGGGCGCGGCTTCTTCGCGCAGTTGTGGATGTCCTTGAAGGACCCGGTGGGCTGGCGCACGGTCCTGTACGAGTTCATCCGGTTCCCCTGGGGCGTCGCCACGTTCCTCGTCACCCTGACGTCGTTGTTCGTGCTGTGGCCCGTGCTGCCGTTCATCGCGCGGGGCCTGACCAACGCCGACCGGGCGATGGTGCGGGGGCTGCTGTCCCCGTCCGACGAGCTGGAGCGGCGGATCGCCGAGCTGGAGTCGGACCGGGGGGTCGTGGTCGACACGGCCGCCGCCGACCTGCGGCGCATCGAGCGCGACCTGCACGACGGGGCACAGGCCCGGCTGGTCAACCTCGCCATGGGTCTCGGCCTGGCGAAGGAGAAGCTCCTGGAGGACCCCGACGCGGCGGCGGCCATGGTCGACGAGGCGCACGGCGAGGTGAAGCTGGCCCTCCAGGAGCTGCGGGACCTGGCACGCGGCATCCATCCGGCCGTCCTGACCGACCGCGGTCTGGACGCGGCGCTCTCCTCGGTCGCCTCCCGCTGCACCGTGCCGGTCAAGGTGACCGCCGACCTGACGGAGCGCCCCGCGGCCGCCATCGAAGGCATCGCCTACTTCACGGTCTCGGAGCTGCTCCAGAACGTGAGCAAGCACAGTGGGGCGAGTTCGGCCTCCGTGGAGGTGTGGCGGTCGTCCGACCGGCTGCTCATACAGGTGGGGGACAACGGCCACGGCGGCGCGAGCCTCGACGGTGGTACGGGGATGAAGGGCCTCGCCGACCGGCTGTCCGCCGTCGACGGTCTCTTCGTCGTCGACTCGCCGGCGGGTGGCCCGACCACGATCACGGCCGAGCTGCCGTGGCGGGACCGCACGGGAGCCGACGCGGCCGGCTCGCGCCCCAGGGGGTAGGGAAAACCCCACTCCGCAGACGCCGACGGGCTCCATGGGCCGTGGCGCCGCGGTCGAGGAGGGTGGAGTTACGACAGCACAGCCGTAGCGCGACTAGGAGAGGGACGGCACCGATGGCCACGGAATACGGACAGGGTTACGGGCTCGGGAACGGGTCCGGCTTCCCCGGGCACACCGGTGAGCGGCACCACCGCCTGCCGGCGGGGCTGCGGGCACCGTTCGAGGCGCGCAGCTGGCGGGAGTTCGGCTATGTCCTGGTGGGCCTGCCGGTCGGCATCCTGCTCTTCACGTACGCCGTGACGATGGTGTCGCTGGGGGCGGGCCTGCTGGTGACGTTCCTGGGGGTGCCGGTGCTGGCGGCCGCCCTCGCCGGGTGCAGGGGCTTCGGGGCGATGGAGCGGGCACGGGCCCGTGCCCTGCTGGGGCTGCGGGTCCCCGAGCCGGAGCCGCTGCGGCTGAAGAAGCAGGGCGCGATGGGCTGGATGGGGGCCGTGCTCAAGAGCGGCGCCTCCTGGCGGAGCCTGCTGTACGCGGTGCTGCAGTTCCCGTGGTCGGTGTTCTCGTTCGTGGTCGCCGTGAACGTCTGGGCGTTCGGGTGGGCGATGGTGACGTACCCGCTGTGGTTCTGGGTGTTCCCGATGTACGCGGGCCAGGACGGACTCCAGCTGTACGGCGACGAGACGCACCGGATCTACCTGGACAACCCCTTCGAGATCGCCGTGACCGCGCTGGTCGGTCTGTTGTTCACGCTGGCTACGCCGTGGCTGGTGCGGGCGCTGACGACGGTGGACCGGGTCATGGTGCACGGGCTGCTCGGACCGTCGCGGCTGGCGACGCGGGTCGTGGAGCTGGAGTCCGACCGGGGGGTCGTGGTCGACACGGCCGCGGCCGACCTGCGGCGCATCGAGCGCGATCTGCACGACGGGGCGCAGGCCCGCCTGGTCAACCTCGCCATGGACCTGGGTCTGGCCAAGGAGAAGCTGAAGGAGGACCCCCGGGCCGCGGCCGTCATGGTGGACGAGGCGCACGGTGAAGTGAAGACGGCGCTCCAGGAGCTGCGGGACCTGGCCCGGGGCATCCACCCCGCGGTCCTGACCGACCGCGGTCTGGACGCGGCGCTCTCCTCGGTCGCCTCGCGCTGCACCGTGCCGGTGCGGGTCGAGGTCGACCTGGCGGAGCGGCCGGCTTCGGCGATCGAGGGGATCGCCTACTTCACCGTCTCGGAGCTGCTCCAGAACGTCAGCAAGCACGCGCGGGCCACGTCGGCCGCCGTGGAGGTCTGGCGGGTGGAGAACCGGCTGATGCTCCAGGTCGTGGACAACGGCGTGGGCGGCGCCGACGCGTCCGCCGGGTCCGGGCTGGCCGGTCTGGCGGAGCGGCTGGACGCGGTGGACGGGATCCTCGTGGTGGACTCGCCGGCCGGAGGCCCGACACGGATCACGGCGGAGCTGCCCTGGCGGAACGAGCCGCTCACCGGCTGATCGGCACAGCGGCGGCGGGCCCCGGCGCCGTGAGGCGGAACCGGCCGTCGAGAACCGGCCATCGAGTGGCCGATCCCGTACCGGTGTCGAGCCCGGTACGGAGACCGGTACCGGGATCGATGTCCAGGACTTCCCGTTCTCTTCCCGTTGCCCCGGGGCATCCGGCCTCCGATGCTGGGATGCTGGACCTGTCGCACGGACGGTTCGTGGACGCGGCGCGTGCCGCGCGGGCCGTGAGGTGCACGGGGCTGTGGGGGGCCGAGGATCGTGGAGGACAGGGTGCGGGTGGTCATCGCCGAGGATTCAGTGCTGCTCCGAGAGGGGCTGACCCGGTTGCTGACCGACCGCGGGCACGAGGTCGTGGCCGGAGTCGGCGACGGTGAGGCACTGGTCAAGACCATCACCGAGCTGGACGCGCAGGGCGAACTGCCGGACGTCGTGGTGGCGGACGTACGGATGCCGCCCACGCACACCGACGAGGGGGTGCGGGCCTCGGTGCGGCTGCGCAAGGCGCATCCCGGTCTCGGCGTGCTGGTGCTGTCCCAGTACGTGGAGGAGCGCTACGCGACGGAGTTGCTGGCCGGTTCCAGTCGGGGCGTGGGCTATCTGCTCAAGGACCGGGTGGCCGAGGTGCGGGAGTTCGTGGACGCGGTGGTGCGGGTGGCGCAGGGCGGTACGGCGCTCGACCCGGAGGTGGTCGCGCAGCTGCTCGGACGCAGCCGCAAGCAGGACGTCCTCGCCGGGCTCACCCCGCGTGAGCGGGAGGTGCTCGGGCTCATGGCCGAGGGCCGGACGAACTCGGCGATTGCCCGGCAGCTCGTGGTGAGCGACGGGGCCGTCGAGAAGCACGTCAGCAACATCTTCATGAAGCTGGGGCTGTCCCCGAGCGACGGTGATCACCGCAGGGTGCTCGCGGTGCTGACCTATCTCAATTCCTGACATCGGCGGCCCACGCCTCGGAAGCACCGGCCCGGTCCGGCGAGGCGAACGCTCATCCGGACGAATGAGAAACCGGAGGACGGGCGGCGTGCGTCCTCACCGGCGCCGGGGTGGGAAAACCTTGGGATTCCAGGGCCGTGGGCCATCTCGAAGTCGTGTCCATCATGCGAATGTCCACCGGAAGTCACGGCGCACGGACGTAGGGTTGATCCTGGGACGGTCGGTGGGAGACCAGTCCCCGGACAGCCGTCCCGAGGGAGGTCCAGTTAAGTGACCAGCCAGGTCAGCAGCCCAGCGGAGCAGGCCGACGGAGCCGACGAGACCGTCGTGGGAGCACAGCGCAAACCGGTTGGGGCGAAGGACGTCCGCCGGCTGGACCGGGTGATCATCAGGTTCGCGGGGGACTCCGGCGACGGGATGCAGCTCACCGGCGACCGTTTCACCTCGGAAACCGCGTCGTTCGGCAATGACCTGTCGACGCTGCCGAACTTCCCGGCCGAGATCCGGGCACCCGCCGGCACCCTGCCGGGCGTATCGTCCTTCCAGCTGCACTTCGCCGACCACGACATCCTCACGCCCGGCGACGCCCCGAACGTGCTGGTGGCGATGAACCCGGCCGCGTTGAAGGCGAACGTGGGCGACCTGCCGCGCGGCGCGGAGATCATCGTCAACACCGACGAGTTCACCCGGCGGGCGATGCAGAAGGTCGGCTACGACACCTCGCCGCTGGAGGACGGTTCCCTCGACGGCTACCACCTGCACCCGGTGCCGCTGACCACGCTGACCGTCGAGGCACTCACGGAGTTCGACCTCAGCCGCAAGGAGGCCGAGCGCAGCAAGAACATGTTCGCGCTCGGGCTGCTGTCGTGGATGTATCACCGGCCCACCGAGGGCACGGAGACGTTTCTGAGGTCGAAGTTCGCGAAGAAGCCCGAGATCGCCGCCGCGAACATCGCGGCCTACCGGGCGGGCTGGAACTTCGGTGAGACCACGGAGGACTTCGCGGTCTCCTACGAGGTGGCACCGGCGGCGACGGCGTTCCCGCCCGGCACCTACCGCAACATCTCCGGGAACCTGGCACTGGCCTACGGCCTGATCGCCGCGTCGCGGCAGGCGGACCTGCCGCTGTTCCTGGGCTCGTATCCGATCACTCCGGCCTCCGACATCCTGCACGAACTCTCGAAGCACAAGAACTTCGGGGTGCGCACCTTCCAGGCGGAGGACGAGATCGCCGGGATCGGCGCGGCGCTGGGTGCGGCCTTCGGCGGGTCGCTGGCGGTGACGACGACCTCCGGTCCGGGCGTGGCGCTCAAGAGCGAGACGATCGGGCTGGCGGTGAGTCTTGAGCTGCCGCTGCTGGTGGTGGACATCCAGCGCGGCGGCCCGTCGACGGGTCTGCCGACCAAGACGGAGCAGGCCGATCTGCTGCAGGCGATGTACGGGCGCAACGGCGAGGCGCCGGTCCCGGTCGTCGCCCCGCGCACCCCGGCCGACTGTTTCGACGCCGCTCTGGAGGCGGCGCGGATCGCGGTGACGTACCGGACTCCGGTGTTCCTGCTGTCCGACGGCTACCTGGCCAACGGCTCCGAACCCTGGCGGATCCCCGAGCCGGACGAACTTCCGGACCTCACCGTGCAGTTCGCGCAGGGCCCCAACCACACCCTCGACGACGGCACCGAGGTGTTCTGGCCCTACAAGCGCGACCCGCAGACCCTGGCCCGGCCGTGGGCGGTGCCGGGCACACCGGGCCTGGAGCACCGCATCGGCGGCATCGAGAAGCAGGACGGCACCGGGAACATCTCCTACGACCCGGCCAACCACGACTTCATGGTCCGCACCCGGCAGGCCAAGGTCGACGGCATCGCCGTCCCCGACCTGGACGTCGACGACCCCGACGGCGCGCGGACACTCGTGCTGGGCTGGGGCTCGACGTACGGGCCGATCACCGCCGCCGTACGCCGGCTGCGCACCGCCGGGGAGGAGATCGCCCAGGCCCACCTGCGCCACCTCAACCCCTTCCCGGCCAACCTCGGCGACATCCTGGGCCGCTACGACAAGGTGGTGGTCCCGGAGATGAACCTGGGCCAGCTCGCCACCCTGATCCGAGCGAAGTACCTGGTCGACGCCCGCTCGTACAACCAGGTCAACGGCATGCCGTTCAAGGCGGAACAGCTCGCCACGGTCCTGAAGGAGGCCATCGATGGCTGACGGCAACGCACTGCTCCAGCTCGTGCCGAAGGCCGAGGGCAAGCAGTCCATGAAGGACTTCAAGTCCGACCAGGAAGTGCGCTGGTGCCCCGGCTGCGGCGACTACGCGATCCTCGCCGCCGTGCAGGGCTTCATGCCCCAGCTCGGACTGGCGAAGGAGAACATCGTCTTCGTCTCCGGCATCGGTTGCTCCTCCCGCTTCCCGTACTACATGAACACCTACGGGATGCACTCCATCCACGGCCGCGCCCCCGCCATCGCCACCGGCCTCGCCTCCTCCCGCCGCGACCTGTCCGTCTGGGTCGTCACCGGCGACGGCGACGCCCTCTCCATCGGCGGCAACCACCTCATCCACGCCCTGCGCCGCAACGTCAACCTCAAGATCCTGCTGTTCAACAACCGGATCTACGGCCTGACCAAGGGCCAGTACTCCCCCACCTCCGAAGTCGGCAAGATCACCAAATCGACCCCGATGGGCTCGCTGGACGCGCCCTTCAACCCCGTCTCCCTCGCCCTCGGCGCGGAGGCGTCCTTCGTCGCCCGGACCGTCGACTCCGACCGCAAACACCTCACCGAGGTGCTGCGCCAGGCCGCCGAGCACCCGGGCACGGCGCTGATCGAGATCTACCAGAACTGCAACATCTTCAACGACGGCGCCTTCGACGCCCTCAAGGACAGGGAGCAGGCCGAGGAGGCGGTGATCCGTCTGGAGCACGGACAGCCGATCCGTTTCGGCGCCGACGGCGCCAAGGGCGTCGTACGGGACCCGCGCACCGGTGACCTGGAGGTGGTCGCCGTCACCGCCGACAACGAGGCGGACATCCTCGTCCACGACGCCCACGCCACGTCCCCGACCACCGCCTTCGCACTCTCCCGCCTCGCCGACCCCGACACCCTGCACCACACCCCCATCGGCGTCCTGCGCTCAGTCCAGCGCCCGGTCTACGACACGCTCATGTCCGAGCAGCTCGACACCGCCGTCGAAAGAGACGGCAAGGGCGACCTCGCCGCGCTCCTTACCGGCAACGACACCTGGACGGTCGTCGGCTGACGAGACCGCCGTTCACCGCACACACGGTCCCCGCACACGAGAGGGGCCCGGACGATTTCCGTCCGGGCCCCTCTCGCTTACCTGCATGTAAGTACCTTACTTCAAAGTGGGCACTTTCCTTTGGTTAGCGCAGCTCTTAGGGTTAGTGGCAACGAACCCCCACAAGGAGCACTGAAACCATGAGCATCGTCGTCACCGGAGCCACCGGACACCTCGGCCGCCACGTCGTGCGGCAACTGCTGGAGAAGGTGCCGGCCGACCAGGTCACCGCGGTCGTCCGGGACCGCGACAAGGCCGCCGACCTCGCCGCCCGGGGCGTGCGGCTCGCGGTCGCCGACTACAACTCCCCCGAGACCTTCGACGGCCTGTTCGCGGCCGGCGACCGGGTCCTGCTGATCTCCGGCAACGAGTTCGACAAGGGTCGCGTGCGGCAGCACACGATCGTGATCGACGCGGCGAAGAAGGCCGGCGTCGCCCTGCTCGCCTACACCAGCGCACCCGAGAGCCTCAAGGCCGCGCTCGCCGACGACCACCGCGCCACCGAGGAGGTGCTGGTCGGCTCGGGCGTGCCGTACACGCTGCTGCGCAACGGCTGGTACCACGAGAACTACACCGAGCAGCTCGCCCCGGTCCTGGAGCACGGCGCCGTCGTCCAGGCGGCCGGCGAGGGCCGGATCTCCTCCGCCTCCCGCGCCGACTACGCGGCCGCCGCCGTCGCCGTACTGACCGGCGAGGGCCACGAGGACACCGCGTACGAACTGGGCGGCGACGAGGCCTGGAGCTTCGCCGAGTACGCCGCCGAGCTGAGCCGGCAGACGGGCAGGGAGATCGCCTACAACCCCGTCTCCGTCGAGGCCTACACCGGCATCCTGACCGGCGCCGGGGTGCCCGGACCGCTCGCGGACGTCTTCGCGGGCGTGGACGCCGCCATCGCCAAGGGCGAGCTGGTCGTCTCCACCGGCGACCTGTCCCGGCTGGCCGGCCGCCCGACGACACCGCTCGCCGAGGCCGTCGCCGTCGCGCTCAAGGGCTGACCTGCGCCCTCCCCGGAGCCGCCCCGTCCCCGTCCCCGTCCCACCCCGCCTGTCATGACCGTATTCCGATACGGGCATGACAGGCGGCCGGGTGCGGCGCTACCTTCGTCCTGGCATGCCTCCCCGTCCCCGGCATGCCGTGTGCGAGAAGGAGGTGCCCGTGGCCGGGTCGTCCAGGAGTGATCAGCGAGTAGGCCTGCTGAACGGCTTCGCGGCGTACGGGATGTGGGGGCTCGTCCCGCTGTTCTGGCCGCTGCTCAAGCCCGCCGGGGCCGGGGAGATCCTCGCCCACCGGATGGTGTGGTCCCTCGCCTTCGTCGCCGTCGCCCTGCTCTTCGTACGGCGCTGGGCCTGGGCCGGCGAGCTGCTGCGGCAGCCGCGCAGGCTCGCCCTGGTCGCGGTGGCCGCCGCGGTCATCACCGTCAACTGGGGCGTCTACATCTGGGCCGTGAACAGCGGCCATGTCGTCGAGGCCTCGCTGGGCTACTTCATCAACCCACTGGTCACCATCGCGATGGGCGTGCTGCTGCTCAAGGAGCGGCTGCGGCCCGCGCAGTGGGCTGCGGTCGGCACCGGCTTCGCGGCCGTGCTCGTGCTCGCCGTCGGCTACGGCCAGCCGCCGTGGATCTCGCTCTGCCTCGCCTTCTCCTTCGCCACGTACGGCCTGGTGAAGAAGAAGGTCAACCTCGGTGGTGTCGAGTCGCTGGCCGCCGAGACGGCGATCCAGTTCCTGCCGGCGCTCGGCTACCTGCTGTGGCTGGGCGCGCAGGGCGAGTCGACCTTCACCACGGAGGGCGCCGGGCACTCGGCCCTGCTCGCCGCGACCGGCGTCGTCACGGCGATCCCGCTGGTCTGCTTCGGCGCGGCGGCGATCCGCGTTCCGCTGTCCACGCTGGGGCTGTTGCAGTACCTGGCACCGGTCTTCCAGTTCCTGCTCGGCGTCCTCTACTTCGGCGAGGCCATGCCGCCCGAGCGCTGGGCCGGCTTCGGGCTGGTCTGGCTGGCGCTGACGCTGCTCACCTGGGACGCGCTGCGCAGGGCCCGCCGGACCGCACGGGCGCTGCGGGAGCAACTGGACCGGGCCGGCGCGGGCGTACCGCCGCTCAAGGGAGCCGCCGCCGCGCGGGAGCCCGGGGTCGTGGCCTCCGGGACTCCGGCGCCGGATTCCACCGACACACCCCAGCAGCACGGCGCCAGGGCGGGGAAGCCGTAACGGCACCCCGTGGTCGCCGGGTCAGTGCTCGTCCGGCGCCTGCCGGGCACGGTGGGCACGGACCTTCTCCCGGTTGCCGCAGTGTTCCATCGCGCACCAGCGGCGGCGCCCGGGGCGCGAGGTGTCGACGAACAGCAGGAAGCAGTTGTGCGCACCGCACTCGCGGATGCGGTCCGCGTACGGGCCGGTGAACAGCTCGATCGCGTCGCGCGCCACCGTCGACAGCAGCCGGGGCCCGGTGGCGCCCGGGGCCCAGGCGCGCGTGCCGTCCGGTTCGAGGCGGGTGGCGAGCGGGGGCACGGCCGCGGCGGCGTTGACGACGTCCAGGTGGTCGGGGCGGAGCGGTCGTCCGTGGGCGCGGTCCGCGGCGAGGACGAAGAGGGCGTCGCGCAGATCCCGGGCCCGTGCCACGTCCGTCCGGTCCACCGACAGGTCCAGCCCGTCCGGCAGCCGGCTGCGCTCGACCCAGGTCACCAGATCGGCGGGCTCGTGCAGCACCTCCCAGCGCGCGAAGGCGCCCGGCCCTCCCGTCGTCAGCAGTTCGAGGCAGAGCGCACCCGGGTCGAAGCGGTACGACTTCCCCTGGGACGACACCAGCGTCAGTCCGGGAGGGCGGCCCGGGACCAGCTTCGGCGATTCCCGCGATTCCGCTGTCCACTCGCTCATGAAACCAGTATAAGTGGTTACATGACATCGACCTCAAGGCCCGCACCTCTGCACATCAAGATCGTCATCGACGCGGCCGCCCCGCACGCACAGGCGGACTTCTGGGCCTCGGCCCTCCACTACGAGGTGGAGGACAACAGCATGCTCATCGAGAAGCTGCTGGGCTTCGGGGCGGTTCCGGCGGAGCTGACCGTCGAGTCCCACGGCCGCCGCGCCTGGCGCGACCTGGCCGCCGTGCGCCACCCCGACGACCCCTTCCAGGAGGAGAGCGGCACCGGGCTGGGACGCCGACTGCTGTTCCAGCGCGTGCCTGAGGCCAAGACCGTCAAGAACCGGGTCCACCTCGACGTGCACGCGCCGGACGGCGGGCGCGAGGAGGAGGTGGCCCGACTCCGGGCACTGGGGGCGAGCGTGCAGCGGCAGGTGAAGGAGCCGGGCGGGGAGTGGGTGGTGATGACGGACCCGGAGGGGAACGAGTTCTGCGTCCACTAGGACCGGCACCGGGTCGGACCCGGACCGGACTCACCGGGGCGCGATCGGGGTGCTTCCGCTATGTGCGACGCCATGGCCGAATAGCGGTCTTGACGGGCAGTCAGTCCCACCCGCACCATCCAGGCACCCCATTCACTGCGGGGTCCCCTCCCCAGGGACCCCCTAGGAATTCGGAGCCCCCCACATGAAGCTCCTCCATTCCGGGCGCGCACTGACGGCCGGAGCCGCCGCCGTCGCCACGCTGGTGGCCGGCGGTTCCGCCGCCGGTGCGGCGCCCGCGCCCGCGCACCCCACCGACACCGCCACCGCTACCGCCACCGGAACTGCCGCTACGGCCACCGCCACCGGAACTGCCGCCGCCGCGCCCGACATACCGATAGCCAACGTCAAGGCCCATCTGACGCGGCTGCAGTCCATCGCCACGGCGAACGGCGGCAACCGCGCCCACGGCCGCGCCGGCTACCAGGCCTCGCTCGACTACGTGAAGGCCAAGCTGGACGCGGCCGGGTTCACCACCCGCGTGCAGCAGTTCAGCGCCTCGGGCCGCACCGGGTACAACCTGATAGCGGACTGGCCCGGTGGCGACGCGAATCAGGTTGTCATGGCCGGGTCACACCTGGACAGCGTCGTCTCCGGTCCCGGCATCAACGACAACGGCTCCGGCTCCTCGGCCGTACTGGAGACCGCGCTCGCCGTCGCCCGGTCCGGCTACCAGCCGACGAAGCACTTGCGCTTCGCCTGGTGGGGCGCGGAGGAGCTGGGACTCGTCGGCTCCCGCCACTACGTCAACAGCCTCGGCTCCGCGGAACGCGCGAAGATCAGCGGCTACCTGAACTTCGACATGATCGGTTCGCCCAACCCCGGCTACTTCGTCTACGACGACGATCCCACGATCGAGAAGACGTTCAAGGACTACTTCGCCGGTATCGGCATCTCCACGGAGATCGAGACCGAGGGCGACGGACGCTCCGACCACGCGCCCTTCAAGAACGCGGGCGTTCCCGTGGGCGGCCTCTTCAGCGGAGCGGACTACCGCAAGACGTCCGCGCAGGCGGCCAAGTGGGGCGGCACCGTGGGCCAGCCGTTCGACCGCTGCTACCACTCGTCCTGCGACACGACCGCCAACATCGACGACACGGCCCTGGACCGCAACAGCGACGCCATCGCCCACGCGGTCTGGGAACTGTCGCGGTAGGACGAGCGGCCCCGCGCGGGCACCGACCCGTCGACGTCGTCAGCCGGCCTGGGCGCGGGCGCGTTCGGCGAGGCGGCCCATGCGGGTGCGGGCGGACTCCAGTTGCTCGGCGTCCTCGGCGGCCGGCCCGTCCTCGGCGGCGAGTTCGGACCACAGGCCGACCAGGTGGTTCCCCAGCTCCAGGCCCCGTGCGGGGTCGCGTACGGCACGCCAGGCGGTCGCGGCGCTCTGGACGTTGCCGTACGCGGCCTCGGCGTCGCCCGAGCGCCGGTGTATCCGGGCCAGGTCGAGGGAGAGCTGGAAGGCACGGTCCGGGTCGCCGGACAAGTAGGCGATGTACGCGGCGAGTTCACGGAGCCGGAGCACCTCGGCGTGCTCCGGCCCGAGCGTGCGCGAGGCCTCCGTCACCGTCTGCTCCGCCAGCCGTGCCGCGGCCTCCGTACGTCCCTCCTTGACGGCCTCGTTGATACGGGCCGTCGGCTCCGCGAGCAGGGCCGGGGCAGTGGCGTCGCCGGGTGCGGTGAGCGGCGCGTCCCCGAGCACGGCCTCGGCCACGGCGTCGAAGCCGCGGGCCGGAGTGGGCTTGGGGTCGGGGTCGAAGTACGGGTCGGGGACCGACTTGGGCGCGGGAGCGGGCATGGGCGCAGCGGGCGTGGGCGCGGGCGTGACTTCCGGCTCGGGGATCGACTGGGGGATCGGCTCGGGGGTCGACTGGGGGATCAGCTCGGGGACCGGGGCCGGCACCGGTGCGGCGAAGGGGCCGAACGTCGGCCGCGGCGCCGCGTCCCGCGCGGCGCCGGTCGTGGACGCACCGTCCATGCGCGGCGGCGGCCCGAACGCACCCGTCGGCGGCGCCACCGTGCCGGGCGGCGTCCCCGGGGCCGGTTCCGGCAGGGCGCGCAGCGTGAAGGTCGGCGCGGAGGCGCTGCCGGACCACTCCCGCTCCGTACCGGACACCGCCGGCAGCGGAAACGTCGGCGTGCCGTCCCGGGCCGGTACCACCGAGCGCAGGACGTGCGTGGGCCGGTCGTGCCGTACGGGGGCCTCGACGGGTGTCTCGACGGGGGCCTCCACGGCAGCTTCCTCCTGTGTCTCCTCCTCCGATGCCGTCGGCACCGGGTCCGCGGCGAGGTGGCTCGAGCCGTCCGGGTCGACCCGGAGGGGGACGGAGTAGCCGAGGCGCCGGTCGTGGATCGTGGCGAGGACGGGACGACCGGCGGCGAGGGCGAGACGGTGGAGGCGGTTCAGGACGGCGTTCTGAATCTCCTCGCCCGGGGCCGCGACGACCGGTGAGCCGTCGACCGAGGCACCGCGCGCGCCGGAGTCGCCGTCCGGCACATGGACGTCGATCGGCGTCGTCGCGGAACCGGGCGAGCCCTCGGCGCGCTCGTGTTCCCGCTGCTTGTCGCGGCCGAGTCGAGACATCGTTCCCCCACTCATCGGCGGCTTCCGTCGGCGGTTCCCGTTCCCTGCCGTCCAGAGCCTGTCATGCCTGTCGTGCACCTGCTTCGAGTCTCTCCGCTCGCTCCCGATTCTCACGTCACCGGGGTGTCACAGGCTCGTTCCAGGAGGTCACGCCACGCGATGGGCCGTGCCCACATGGCCATGGCAACGCACGCCTGCTGCTCGACGCCACCCTCGCCTGGGTCGATTTGAAGTCGAGGCCGGGGCGCGCGACCGGCCGGCAGTGGTCAAGGTAGCGCTCGACCGGTGTGGACAGCGTGTACCAGTACCGGGGCGAGGCGATCACGATGTCCGTGGTTGCGGGACACGGAGGCGCCGGCCCGCGCCAGGACCTGCCTCGCGCGGAAGGCGCCGTTCGCGCGGTTCCCGTACGAGCAGGCGGAGGCCGTGACCGCGCCATGGCCGAGCCCCGGACTACGCGGTGATGTCCTTCGTCGTGAACCGGGCCCAGGCCGCCGAGCCGAAGACCGCGGCGTAGAGGGCCTGGAGGCCGAGGTTCTTCACCAGGTCGTCCCAGTAGACCGGTTCGCGCATCACGTCGGCGAAGGAGAGCCAGTAGTGCGAGAAGAAGTACGGCTGGAGGGCGTCGAGCTGGGGGATCTGGTCGAGGATCTGGACGGTGATCAGCAGTCCGACCGTGGTGGCCATGGCCGCGATGCCACTGCCCGTCAGGGTGGAGACGAACAGGCCGAGAGCCGCGATGCCGACGAGTGAGGCGGCCACGACCAGGGCGATCAGCAGCGCCCGGCCCAGCCCCTCGGCGTAGGTGATCCGGGTGCCGGAGATGGTGATCAGGTCACCGACCGGGAACAGCAGGGCGCCGACCGCGAGCGCCGAGACCGCGACCACCAGGGTGGCCGCGAGGCAGAAGGCGATCACCGTGGCGTACTTGGTGAGCAGCAGCCGGGAGCGGCCGGCCGGGGCGACCAGGAGGTAGCGGAGCGTGCCCGCGCTCGACTCGCCCGCGATCGCGTCGCCCGCGACGACGCCGATGGCCATCGGCAGGAAGAACGGGAGGGTCGCGGCGAGCGCGGTGAAGACCAGGAAGAGCCCGTTGTTGCTGACCTGCGAGATGAACGCCGGTCCCGCGCCGCCACCGCCACCACCGCCGCCGGGCGAGGACCCGTCGCTCGTCTCGATCTTCACGGCGATGCCCACCAGGATCGGCACGGCGGCGAGGACGGCCAGCAGGGCGAGGGTCCGCCAGCGCCGGAAGGTGGTCAGCAGCTCACTGCGGAACAGCCCGAGGGACCACAGCGGACTCGGGGTCCGCGCGGACCGCCCCACCGGCTCGCCCAGCACATCAGCCCGCGACATCGAAGCCCTCCCCGGTCAGCGCCACGAACGCGTCCTCCAGCGAGGCCCGTTCCACAACGAAACCCCGGACCCGGACGCGGGCCACGACCAGCGCCGCGTTCACCTCGGCGAGGTCGCGCTCCGGTGGCTCCGCCGTCACCCGGTCCCCGTCGACGACCACGTCCGCGGCTCCCTGCTCCTTCAGCACCCGGGCGGCGTCGCCCGCGTCCGGCGTGGTCACCACCAGCCGGCCGCGTGCCCCGGCCGCCAGGTCGGCCACCGCGCCCTGGGTGATCAGCCGTCCCTGTGCCATCACGGCGGCGTGGGTGCACACCTGCTCGATCTCGTCCAGCAGGTGGGAGGAGAGGAAGACGGTGGTGCCGTCGGAGGCCAGCTCGCGCACGAGGGTGCGGATCTCGCGCATGCCCTGCGGGTCGAGTCCGTTGGTCGGCTCGTCCAGGACGAGCAGCCGGCGCGGCTGGAGCAGCGCAGCGGCGAGACCCAGCCGCTGCTTCATACCGAGCGAGTACGCCTTCGCCTTCTTGCCGCCGGCGGCCGCGAGGCCCACCCGGTCCAGCGCCGCCGCGACGCGCTCGCGCCGGGTGCGCGGGTCGGCGGTCGGGTCGGCGGCGTCGTAGCGCAGCAGGTTGTCCCGACCGGAGAGGAAGCCGTACAGGGCCGGGCCCTCGATGAGGGCGCCGACCCGGGGCAGTACGGCGCGGGCCGCGCGCGGCATGGGCCGGCCGAGGACCCGGGCGCTGCCCGAGGTGGGCTCGATCAGCCCCATCAGCATCCGGATGGTGGTGGTCTTGCCGGAGCCGTTGGGCCCGAGGAAGCCGAAGACACTGCCCGCCGGGACGGTCAGGTCCAGACCGTCGACGGCGAGTTGTCCGCCGCGGTAGCGCTTGGTGAGCGCGCGGGTGGCGATGACGGCGTCATCCGCGCTCTCCCGGTCCGGATCCCGGTCCGGATCCCGGCCCGGGCGCTCCGGCTCCGTGGCGGACGCTTCGGCCATCGGCTCCCTCTTCTCGTCCTCTTCGCCGTACGGGTGGGAATGCTGCGCGGGTCCTACTTCGCCGCGTCGGCCGCCTTCACCAGCGCGTCCTTGGTGACCGCACCGGCGTAGACCTTGCCGTCGTCCGTGATCAGGGCGTTGACCAGGCGGGTCTTGAAGACCGTGCCCGAGCCGAAGTCACCCTTGACCTGGTCGCCGAAGGAGCCGAGGAAGCCGCCGAGGTCGCCGCCCGCGGAGGCCATGGGCAGGCCGCCCTGGGCGCCGGTGTCGAAGGTGGCGATCGAGTTCCAGCCCTCGCCGATGACCTCGAGGCCGTCCATCCCCTTGGCGAGCTCGCCCTCGGCCTCGCGCCCGTGCTCCGGGGCCTTGGCCCGCTCACCGGCCTCGTCGGCCTCGGTGACCTTGGCCCCCTCGGGCGGCGTGAAGTCGAACGTGGACGCGTCCGGCTTGGCGAAGCTGACCTTGGTGAAGCCCACGTCCACGACGGCGGCGCCGCCGCTCGCCGGGGTCAGGGTGAACTTCAGCGGCGTGCCGGACTCGGCATCCACCGCCACGGTGATCGCACCGACCGTGGACCCGTCCTGCTTGGGCTCGACGACCAGGCGGTAGGCGTCCCGGCCGGCCACCTGCGCGGTGCCGCCGACGGTCACGGACGTGGTGTCGTCGACCGACTTGAGCGCCTGCTCGGCGAAGTCCTTCGGCGTGGCCGGCACGTCCTGGCCCGGCACGTCCTTCTCCAGCCGCTCGGCGCCGTCGGGGGCGGTGGAGTGGTAGACCTCGTTGGACTGGCTGTCGTAGCCCCAGACGTCCTTGCCGTTGTGGATCAGGCTGTACTCGGCGGCGTTCTCCAGCAGGGACAGCTTCTGCCGGTCGGGGCCGTCGGCCGCGACGCGCAGTGTGTGGCTGCCGGACACCAGCTCGGTGAGCTTGGCCGAGGGGTCGGCGGCGGAGCCCTCGTCGTCGCCGCCGGAGCCCGGACCTCCGGACATTCCGGACATCAGGCCGCTCTCCAGCCCACCGAGGTCCGGCAGGCCCAGGTCGGTGTTGATGCGCACCGTGCCGGACAGCTGCTGGACGTCCGACTTGGCGATCTTCTCTATGAGCTGCTCCGCCGTGACCTTCGGCAGATCGGGGTCCCCGGAGTCGGCGAGCGCGGGGACGAGCCCGATCGTCGCGGCCGCCACTCCCATCACCGCGACCGGGACGACGTACCGCGCGGCCTTGCGCCGTCCGGCCCGCAGCTCCTCGCCCTCCCCGGCGGTCGTGTTGTCGTCGGAATCGATCGGTGCCATGTGTGCCCTACCTCCGTCGTCGGCGGCGGCTGTCTCGCGACCTCGCACTCGTTCACCCGTGAGCCGCCATTCTCACCCGAATCGGTGAGGATTGGTGTTTTTCCGTGGTGTCCATCTGACCAAATCGCCGGAGCACAAGCGTCAGACCGCGGGCTCAACTCCGCCTACTCCTGCGGGATGACACGCAGGGGTGCCGACTCCCCCGGCCCGTAGGGGCCCGGGACGGACCGCGGGGGCGGCGAAGGACCGCCGGGTGCGGTCAGCCGGCCCGGTGGACCACCGCGTCGCACAGCTCCACCAGCGCGGCCTTCGCGTCGCACTCCCGCAGCGGGGCCAGCGCCGCCCGGGCCTCCTCGGCGTACCGGACGGTGTCCCGGCGGGCCTGCTCCAGCGCGGGGTGGGCGCGCAGCAGCCGCAGCGCCTCGGCGTGCCGCGCGTCGTCGCTCAGGTCGGAGTCGAGCAGCTCGCACAGCGCGATGTCCTCGGCGAGTCCCAGCCGGGCCGCCCGCTCGCGCAGCCGCAGTACGGGCAGGGTGGGGATACCCTCGCGCAGGTCCGTGCCGGGCGTCTTGCCGGACTCGTCGGAGTCGGAGGCGATGTCCAGGACGTCGTCCGCGAGCTGGAAGGCGACGCCGAGCCGCTCGCCGTACTGGGTGAGGACGTCCACCACCGTCTCGTCGGCGCCGGACATCATCGCGCCGAACCGGCAGGAGACCGCCACCAGGGAGCCCGTCTTGCCACCCAGCACGTCCAGGTAGTGGTCGACCGGATCGCGGCCGTCCTGCGGGCCGGCCGTCTCCAGGATCTGACCGGTGACCAGCCGCTCGAAGGCGAGGGCCTGGACGCGGACCGCCTCGGGGCCGAGGTCGGCGAGGATCTGGGAGGCGCGGGCGAACAGGAAGTCGCCGGTGAGGACCGCGACGGAGTTGTCCCAGCGGGTGTTCGCACTGGGCACGCCGCGCCGCACGGCGGCCTCGTCCATCACGTCGTCGTGGTACAGCGTGGCGAGGTGGGTCAGCTCCACGACCACGGCCGAGGGCACGATCCCGGGGGCGTAGGGGTCTCCGAACTGGGCCGAGAGCATCACCAGCAGCGGCCGGAACCGTTTCCCGCCGGCCCGCACCAGGTGCTGGGCGGCCTCCGTGATGAACGGCACCTCGCTTTTGGTTGCCTCAAGCAACCCTTCCTCGACAGCAACCAATCCGGCCTGGACATCGGCTTCCAGAGCCTGGTCCCGCACGCTCAGCCCGAACGGCCCGACGACGGTCACGAGGGGTCTCCTGTCTGCTGGTGTCTACTGGCGATTACCTGGTTTGTCGATAGGTCGCTGCCACCACTCAAGTCAGCGTATCCGGTCACGTTTCGATCACCGCTAGCGCCCACCGTTACAGGCTGGGCGGTATCGGATCATGAACGGTATGTTTTTGATCAGGTGATATGAGCAGATTTTGGTTGATATCGCCAGAGGGGACGAGCCGGAGCCGGAGGGCGAACGGGCCGAAGCCGCCACCGAAGATCCCACCACTCCTCCCAACGGCCCGCACTTCGAGAACGTCACCCGATCGACACACCTGCCCCCTCCCCCGTCCCCCCGCTTCCTCGCTCCCTGCCCCCTCTCTCCCCACTCCCTTTCCCGCCGCTTCCCCCTCCCCGTTTCCCGTCGCTTCCCTCTCCCCGTTTCCCGCCCCTCCCGGCTCGACACCCGAAGCCGTCCCCACCTGCGGTCGGTTGGCTCCTAGTTGGGGTTAATGCCCCATTTGCCGTGCTTGTTGAAGCCAGTGAGTTGGCTCACTCCCGACACCCGAGAGGCAACCCCGTCGGAACCTGTGCCCTCCCTTTGCCCCGCAAGCCAGTTGGGGATTGGCGACAGCAAATGATCAAGAGCCATAAAGGCCCCAGACCAAGGTCAACAGGCACGTTGGGTGATTCCTGCACTTGTTCCGGACATGTGCTCTCGCATACGTTCCCGGCCTGTCGGGTGGACGCCGAATCCTGCCACCGCCCGTCGCACAGTCATCCATCCAACAAACTCGCAGGCAGGAGCGGGGGACCCAGGTAAGTCGCCGCACCGGTCACCACCGGAGCGGCTCGGGGTGAAGCCGTACCCGTCAGGGCACGGCCGGGCACCTCCCCGCCCGAACCCGACAGCTCACCTCGTAGGCGTAAGGAGAGGGACACCGCATGTCTGCCAACGGTCTGAACCGTCACGCCCGCACCAGCCGCCTCGCCCGCAAGCTCGCCGTGGCCGGCACCGGTGCCGCGGTGCTCGCGCTGCCGCTCATCGGCGCCACCACCGCTTCCGCGGCCACCCCGGCCGCCGCCACGACCGCCACCACGGCGGCCACGACGACCTACCCGGACAACCTCGACGGCTGGATCCGCGAGTCGCTCGACATCATGGCCCAGCACGGCATCCCCGGGACCTACGAGGGCATTCACCGCAACATCATGCGTGAGTCCTCCGGCAACCCGCTCGCCATCAACAACTGGGACATCAACGCGATCAACGGCACCCCGTCCAAGGGCCTGCTCCAGGTGATCGACCCGACCTTCCAGGCGTACCACGTCGAGGGCACCTCCTGGGACCCGTACGACCCGGTCGCCAACATCACCGCCGCCTGCAACTACGCGGCCGACCGCTACGGCTCGATGGACAACGTCTTCAGCGCGTACTGAGCAGCACCGCCGCGGCAGCGCACCGAGCGGCAGTGCATCACGAGGCAGTGCATCAAGAGGTACCGAAGATCCGCTCGAGGACGACGGCCACGCCGTCGTCCTCGTTCGTCGTCGTGACCTCGTCGGCCACCGCCTTGAGTTCGGGGTGGGCGTCGGCCATGGCGACACCGTGGGCCGCCCACTGGAACATGGGGATGTCGTTGGGCATGTCCCCGAAAGCGATCGTCCGCCGCCGCTCCATGCCAAGGTGCTCGGCGGCCAGCGCCAGGCCGGTGGCCTTGGTGATGCCGCAGGGCTGGAGCTCCACCGTGCCGGGCCCCGACATGGTGACCGTCGCGAGGGAACCGACCACCGCGCGAGCCGTCGCCGCCAGTTCGTCGTCGGTCAGCTCGGGGTGGCGCAGCAGCACCTTGCTGATCGGCGTGGACCACAGCTGCGCACGCCGCTCGACGCGCACCGCGGGCAGCGTCGGGTGGGGCATCAGGTAGCCCGGCTCGATGAGCGTCAGCCCGTCGACGCCGTCCTGGTCCACGGCGGCGTGCACCTGGCCCACCTCGGCCTCGATCTTGCCGAGCGCCGTCTCGGCCAGCTCCCGGTCCAGGGTGACCGACCACAGCATCCGGTGCGCGCCGGCGTCGTACACCTGCGCGCCCTGTCCGCACACCGCGAGCCCCGTGCAGCCGAGCCGGTCGAGCAGGGAGCGCACCCGGGGTGCCGGCCGCCCCGTCACCACCAGGTGCCGCGCACCGGCCCCGGCGATCCGCGCCAGCGCGGCCAGCGACCGGTCGGAGACGGTGTCGTCGCCTCGGAGCAGCGTGCCGTCCAGGTCGGTGGCGACGAGTGAATATGCGGTGCGGTCCATGATCAGAGAATACGGACACCGCACCCGTCCGACTCACCCGTGACCGCTTCCGAACGAGGGCGTAGCGAGTGCGCTCGAACCCGCACGGGGTTGCACGAGGACGCCCGATGATGTCCGGATCCTGACACATCATCGGCTAAAGCCGGTTCAGGGCCTGTGTCCCGGTTGGCAGCGACATGGCGCGCCGTCCACCCGCCGGCGCCAAGATTGCGTCCCGGGCGCCGCCGCCTCCGGTCGCACTGCCCAAGAGCGGCACGCCACCCGTAACGTGTGGCCCGACCACGTGTCACGCGACACACACCGATCACGTGGCGCACACGGCGCGCACGGCGCACATGGCGAGCACGAAAGCGAGGCAGCACCCGATGCCCCTCTTCGACGTCCCCGAGGGCGACCCCTTCGGCCCGCACAACCTTCCGTACGGCGTGTTCTCGATCCCCGGCTCGCTCGACCGGCCGGACCGGACGGTCGGCGTCCGGCTGGGCGACCACGTGCTCGACGCGGGTGCGGCGGCCCACGCGCTCGGCTCGCCGTACGCGGCCCTCCTCGCGCAGCCCACCCTCAACCCGCTGCTGGCGGCCGGGCGTACGGCGTGGTCGGACGTGCGGCGCGCGCTGACGGCGTGGGTGTCGGTCCCCTCCCACCGCGAGGCCCTGGAGCCGTTCTTCCACCCGCTGTCGTCGGTGACCCTGCACCTGCCCTTCGAGGTCGCCGACTACGTCGACTTCTACGCCTCCGAGAACCACGCCCGCAACGTCGGCCAGATCTTCCGCCCCGACGCCGCCGACTCCCTCACCCCGAACTGGAAGCACCTCCCGATCGGCTACCACGGCCGCTCCGGCACGGTCGTCGTCTCGGGCACGGACGTCGTACGCCCGTCGGGGCAGCGCAAGGCCCCGGCCGACGCCGCACCCGTCTTCGGCCCGTCCGTCCGGCTCGACATCGAGGCGGAGGTCGGCTTCGTGGTGGGTGTGCCGTCCGAACTGGGCAGTCCGGTCGCGCTCGGCGACTTCCGCGAGCACGTCTTCGGGCTCTGCCTGCTCAACGACTGGTCCGCGCGGGACGTCCAGGCCTGGGAGTACGTCCCCCTCGGTCCGTTCCTCGGCAAGTCCTTCACCACCTCGGTGTCGGCGTGGATCACTCCGCTGGACGCGCTGGAGGAGGCCCGGGTGGCGCCGCCCGAGCGCACGCACGAGCTGCTGCCCTACCTGGACGACACGGACACCGACCAGGACGACCCCGGCGGCTACGACCTGCGGATCTCCGTCGCCGTCAACGGCCACGTCGTCTCCGAGCCGCCGTTCTCCACCATGTACTGGACGGCCGCCCAGCAGTTGGCCCACATGACGGTCAACGGAGCCTCGCTGCGCACCGGCGACCTCTACGGCTCGGGCACGGTGAGCGGGCCCACCGAGCGGGAGCGGGGGTCGCTGCTCGAACTGACCTGGAACGGCCGCGACCCACTGGAACTCCCCGACGGCAAGCGGACGTTCCTGGAGGACGGCGACGTGGTGACCCTGTCGGCCTGGGCCCCGGGACCGGACGGTGTCCGGGTGGGGTTGGGAGAGGTGACCGGGCGCGTGGTCGGCCGGGGGGTCGGGCAGGGCGTCTGACGGTACGCCCGACGGAGGGGGGCCCGCACGCCCAAGGCCCCGCGCGTCCAAGGCCCCATACGTCCAAGGCCCGCACACCCGAGGCCCGTACCGTCCAAGGCCCATACGTCCAAGGCCCGCACACCCGACGCCCGTACGCCCAGGTTCCGGAACCGGTGACCGCCGACACCTGACTCACACCGCCCGGCCCCGTCATACTGGCGTCGGGCGGTGTGCGCGCACGACCCGGCCCAGCACCACCCCTGTACAGCCAGAGCCGCCCATCCTTCGACCAGGATCCGGAGCCAGTGGCATGACCGTCTGCCTGCTCCTGCTGTTCGTCGTCGCCGTGACCGCCGCGGTGCCGGTGCCCCGCGCGCTGACCCGTTCCGCGTGGCCCGAGCGGGATCCCGTGGTCGGGCTGTGGGTGTGGCAGTGCCTGGTCGCGACGGTGCTGCTGTGCTGCCTGACGGCACTCGCCCTCGGCGCCACCGCCGTCTTCGGGACCGTCCGCGCCCAGCTCTTCGCGCCGGCGCCGCCCGCGGTGACCGCGGCGTACAACCTCTCCGCCGGCCCGGTCTGGGCGGCCGCCCTCACTCTGCTGCTGGCGGCGGGCGCCGCCTGGACGACCGCGATGCTCGCGCGTGAACTCGTCGAGGCCCGCCGCCGGCGCGCCCGGTCCCGCGCCCACCTGCGCGAGCGCGCCCCCGACCTGCCCGCCGGGCTCCCGGCCGCCCGCGGGCCCCTGCTGGTCCTGGAGGACGAGTACCCGGACGCCTGGTGGATGCCCGGCAGCCCACCTCAGCTGATCGTCACCACCGGCGCCCTGCACCGCCTCACCGACCATCAGCTGGACGCCGTCCTCACCCACGAACGCGGCCACGCCCGCGCCCGTCACGACTGGCTGCTGCACCTGTCGACCGCCCTGGCCACCGGTTTCCCGAGCGTCCCGCTCTTCGCCCACTTCTGCGACCAGACCCACCGCCTGGTCGAGCTCTCGGCCGACGACACCGCCTCCCGGCGCTGCGGCCACCTGACCACCGCGCTGGCCCTGATCGAGCTGAACCAGCACCGCGGCGTCCTCTCCTGCGCCTCCAGCCACCGCCTCCTCGGCGAACGCGTCGACCGCCTCCTGGAACCCCGCCCTCGCCTGCCCCGCCGCCACCGGGCCCTGACCACGGCGACAGCGGCCCTGGTCCCGCTCATCCCCCTCCTCATCACCTTCGCCCCGGGCCTGACGGCCCTGGCCTGACGCCCCTGACCTGACGGCGCCCGCCCCACTACGGGAACCTCGCGACCCCGGCAGGAAGACCCCCGGCTGGAAGACCCCCGGCTGGAAGACCTCCGGTGGCAGAACTCCCCCATCCCCAAGAGAAACCCCAGCTCACCCGTGCGACCGGCGGAGCCCCCGGTGGCGCAACATTCCCGCAACACCACTAATCCCACCGGATAGGTATGGTTCCAGCCATGCCGCCCACCGACCGCATCCGAGACCACGCCGGCCAGGGCGCGACCACCGTCGCAGCCCACCGCACGCGGCGCCGGCTGCGCGCCGACCGGGCCCGTCAACTCGCCGACCTGCTCCGCCGCCAGCTCCTCGACGACGCCTTCCCCGATGGCACCCTCCCCCACGAGGACACCCTCGCGGCCGAGTACGACACCACCCGCAACACCGTCCGCCAGGCGCTCGACCTACTGCGCGCCGAAGGCCTCGTGGCGCGGCAGCCCGGCATCGGCACGGTGGTCGTGGCCCGCAAGTACGCCCACGGGCTGGACCGTCTGATGGGCCTCGCGGAGACCCTGCACGAACACGGCCGCGTCACCAACGAGGTCCGCACGACCGTCCCCGTCCCGGCCCCCGCCCCCGTCGCCGAACGCCTACGCGTCCCTCCCGGCGCCGACGTCCTCTACATCGAACGCCTGCGCCGGCTCAACGGCGTCCCCCTCTCCCTGGACCTCACCTACCTCCCGCTCGACATCGGGACCGCCCTGCTCGGCGCCGACCTGGAGAACACCGACGTCTTCCGGCTCCTGGAATCCGTCACCGGCCGGCCACTCGGCCACGCCGAGATCACCCTGGAGGCCGTCACCGCCGACGCGCACTCCGCCGCCGTACTGGAGGCCCCGCGCGGCACGGCGGTCCTCATGCTGGAACGGCTCACCCACCTCGCCGACGGCCGCCCCGTCGACCTGGAGTTCGTCCGCTTCCGCGGCGACCGCATCGCGATGAGCGGCCTGCTGCACCGTTCCCTGTAATCCCCCTCACCACCCTTTCGCGCACCCTCCCTGGAGACAGCCATGCCCTTGGCGCCCCAGCGGGCCGACGTGCCCGTGACCATCGACGAGTCGAAGTGCATCGAAGGCTGCACGCTCTGCGTGGACATGTGCCCGCTGGACTCCCTCGCCATCGACGAGCGCAACGGCAAGGCGTACATGCACGTCGACGAGTGCTGGTACTGCGGCCCGTGCGCCGCGCGCTGCCCCACCGGTGCGGTCACGGTCAACATGCCCTACCTGCTCCGGTGAGAGGCCGACTCCCCATGAACATGAAAGCGAAACGCACCGCACTCCCCGCCACCGCCGGCGCGGCAACCGTGGCCCTGCTCCTCCCCCTCACCGCCTGCGGCGGCGACGCGTCCGCCGACGGGAACGGCTCCACCGTCACCGTGACGGTCGGCTACCAGTCCAGGACGATCAACACGGTCACCGCCGGCACCCTGCTGCGTTCCCTCGGCTACTTCGAGAAGCAGCTCAACTCCCTCGGCGACGAGGTCACCTACAAGGTCGACTGGCAGGACTACGCGACCGGCGCGCCCATCACCGCCCAGATGACCGCCGGGAAGATCGACATCGGCTCGATGGGCGACTTCCCCCTGCTCATCAACGCGGCCCGCGGCAAGCAGCTCGGCAAACCGACCCGCCTGGTCTCGGTCACCGGCTACAACCTCCGCGGCGGCCTCAACACCATCGTCGTCGCACCCGGCTCGCCCCTCACCTCCCTGAAGGACCTCAAGGGCAAGAAGGTCTCGACGAGCGTCGGCTCGGCCGCCGACGGCACCCTCGTCCGCGCCCTGCAACGCGCCGGCCTCGACCCCGCCGAGGACATCGAAAAGCTCAACCAGCAGCCCGCGGTGGGCGCCTCGGCCCTGGACTCGGGGAGCGCGGACGCCCTGTCGCAGTTCGTCGCCTGGCCCGGCCTGCTCGCCCAGCAGGGCAAGGCGAAGGCCCTGTACGACGGAGCCCGGCTGGACCTGCCCACCTTCCACGGCGTCACCGCCGTCGAGGAGTTCGCGAAGAAGCGCCCCGCCGTGCTGGAGGCGTTCCTGAAGGCCCAGACGCAGGCGACCGACTATCTGGACGAGCATCCCGTGGCCGCCGCCGAGAAGGTGGCGAAGGCCACCGGCCTGCCTGCCGAAACCGTGTACCTCTACAACGGCGCCCAGGGCATCGCCACCTTCGACCCGGCGATCAAACCGCAGCTCGTCGCAGCCCTCAAGGAGGACGTCTCGGTCCTCAAGGACGCGAAACTCACCGGCGACGTGGACGTGGACGCCTTCGTCGACGACCAGTACGTGCAGAAGGCGCTCGGCCCGACCGTGTACGCCGAGCGGCTCGCGGCGGCGCCTCCGAAGCCGGCCGGCGAGGTCTGGCCCAAGGGCGCGGGGAAGACCCTCTCCTTCGCCTCCCCCACGGCGCTGCTGCGGCACGTGGCCGGGCATCGCGACGCAGTCCGGGCCGCGTACGTCCCCGACGCCACCACCGGCACTCCGTGGTTCGCCGACCGGGCGGTCTGGGTGGTCGACGGCGGTGCCCTGCTGCCCTTCGTCGCACCGGAGACCGCACGGGCGTACATCGCAGGGCACGGCGGAGCGCGCGTCGTGCCGTACGCCGAGGCACTGGAGCTGGCGTCGTGAACCGCTCCGCCCGCTACGCGCTGCGGATCGCCTCGCTCGCCGTCGCCCTGGGCCTGTGGCAGCTGCTGACCAGCCAGGACATCGACCTGTGGCTGCGCTTCTCGCAGTTCCCCACCGTCACCGACGTGGCCCGCACCTTCGCCGAGCGGCTGGCGGGGCCCGACTACTGGACGGACCTCACCGACAGCCTGACCCGCATACTCACCGGCTTCCTGCTCGCCGCCGTCCTGGGCGTGGCCACCGGTGTGCTCGTGGCCCGCTCGCGGCTGGCCGAGGACCTGCTCGGTCCGGTCCTGGAGGTGATCCGGCCCATTCCCGCCATCGCCCTCGTCCCCGTGGCGATCCTTCTGTTCCCCTCCAACGAGCAGGGCATCGTCTTCATCACCTGCACCGCCGCCTTCTTCCCGGTGCTGGTCTCCACCCGGCACGCGGTACGCGCGCTGACGCCCGTGTGGGAGGAGGCGGTCCGCACCATGGGCGGCGGCCGGTGGCGGGTCCTCGGCTCGGTGGTCCTGCCGGGCGCGCTGCCCGGTGTCTTCGGTGGCCTGTCGGTCGGCATCGGCGTCTCGTGGATCTGTGTGATCTCCGCCGAGATGATCTCCGGCCAGTACGGCGTGGGGTACCGCACCTGGCAGGACTACACGGTCGTCGACTACCCGGGCGTCTTCGTCGGCATGGTCACCATCGGCGTGCTCGGCTGGCTCACCTCCACGGCCGTGGAACTGCTGGGCCGCCGCCTGACCCGCTGGCTGCCACGCACGGCGCAGGGTCCCACCGCCCGCCCGAAGTCCGCGCGGTCCGGGGCGGCGCCCCCGCCCGCGGCCGCCGCCGGACGCGAGGACTCCATCCGCACCCGTCCCGAGGAGGCACGCGATGAGCACCTCGTCCGAGACTGAGACCGCGACCGCGACCGCGATGGGGACGAGGACTGGGACTGGGGCGGGGACCGGTGCCCGGGCCCCCGGCCGCGGCACCCGGCTCGCCTTGCGCGACGCCGCCCTCGGCCGTCCGGACGCCGCCGCGGTGAGCGGTGTGGACATCGACGTCTCCGCCGGCGAGATCCTCACCGTGGTCGGGCCCTCGGGCTGCGGCAAATCGACGCTGCTGCGCACACTGGCCGGTCTGCTGCCGCCGCTGGCCGGAACGGCGGAACAGGACGGGCGACCCATCGACGGCCCCGGGGCGGACCGGGCACTGGTCTTCCAGGAGGACGCCCTCCTGCCCTGGCGCTCCCTGCGCGCCAACGTCGAACTTCCCCTCGCCGTCCAGGGCCTGCCCCGCGCCGAGCGCCGGGACCAGGCGACGGCCTGGCTGGAGCGGGTCGGCCTCGCCGAACAGGCCGGGCAGTTGCCGCACCGTGTCTCCGGGGGACAGCGCCAGCGCGCCCAGTTGGCCCGTGCGCTGGCCGGACGCCCCCGCGCCGTGCTGATGGACGAGCCCTTCGGCGCCCTCGACGCCCAGACACGCGCCGGGATGCAGGACCTGCTGGTGGAGGTACTGCACGGCACCGGAGCCACGGTCGTGTTCGTCACCCACGACGTGGACGAGGCCCTGTTCCTCGGCGACCGCGTCGCCCTGCTCGGCGCCGGGCGCCTGACCGCCGTACGCGACGTGCCCCGTCCCCGGGACCGCACCGCGCACGACGACCCGGCCCGCACGGCGCTGCGGCGCGACGTCCTGACATCCCTCGGCACCTGAAAGGCCCCCTGGTGGAGATTCCCGCCCTCACCGACGCCGAAGAACTCTCCTGCGACGTCCTCGTCATCGGCGGCGGCACCGCCGGCACCATGGCCGCGCTGACCGCCGCCGAGCACGGTGCGAACGTACTGCTGCTGGAGAAGGCCCATGTCCGCCACTCCGGCGCCCTCGCCATGGGCATGGACGGCGTCAACAACGCCGTCGTCCCCGGCCGCGCCGAACCCGACGACTACGTCGCCGAGATCACCCGCGCCAACGACGGCATCGTCGACCAGTCCACCGTCCGCCAGACCGCCACCCGCGGCTTCGCCATGGTCCAGCGGCTCGAGTCGTACGGCGTGAAGTTCGAGAAGGACGAGCACGGCGACTACGCCGTCCGCCAGGTGCACCGGTCCGGCTCCTACGTGCTGCCGATGCCGGAGGGCAAGGACGTCAAGAAGGTCCTGTACCGGCAGCTGCGGCGGCGCGAGATGCGCGAGCGGATCCGCATCGAGAACCGGGTGATGCCGGTGCGGATCCTGACCGCGGGGGGACGGGCGGTGGGCGCGGCGGGCTTCAACACCCGCACGGGGCGGTTCGTGACCGTCCGCGCCGGTGCCGTGATCCTCGCGACCGGCGCCGCGGGCCGGCTCGGTCTGCCCGCCTCCGGCTACCTCTACGGCACCTACGAGAACCCCACCAACGCCGGTGACGGCTACTCCATGGCCTACCACGCGGGTGCCGAGCTGACCGGCATCGAATGCTTCCAGATCAACCCGCTGATCAAGGACTACAACGGCCCGGCCTGCGCCTACGTCGCCAACCCCTTCGGCGGCTACCAGGTCAACCGGCACGGCGAGCGCTTCGTCGACTCCGACTACTGGTCGGGCCAGATGATGGCCGAGTTCGCCGCGGAGGTCGCCAGCGATCGCGGTCCGGTGTACCTGAAGCTCAGCCACCTCCCGGAGGAGTCGGTCTCCGCCCTGGAGTCCATCCTGCACTCCACCGAACGGCCGACGCGCGGCACCTTCCACGCCGGCCGCGGGCACGACTACCGCACCCACGACGTCGAGATGCACATCTCCGAGATCGGCCTGTGCGGCGGCCACTCCGCGTCGGGCGTCCGCGTCGACGACCACGCCCGCACCACCGTCCCCCGTCTCTACGCAGCCGGCGACCTGGCCTGCGTGCCGCACAACTACATGATCGGCGCGTTCGTCTTCGGCGACCTGGCGGGCGCGGACGCCGCCCAGTACTCGGCCTACGCCGGTGAACTGCCGTCCGAGCAGCTGCGCGAGGCGCACGAGCTGGTCTACCGCCCGCTGCGCAACCCCGACGGCCCGCCACAGCCGCAGGTCGAGTACAAGCTGCGGCGCTTCGTCAACGACTACGTGGCGCCGCCGAAGTCCGGCGCCCGGCTGTCGCTCGCCCTGGAGTCCTTCGAGCGGATGCGCACGGACATCGCGGCGATGGGCGCCCGCACCCCGCACGAGCTGATGCGCTGCGCCGAGGTCACCTTCATCCGCGACTGCGCGGAGATGGCCGCCCGGTCCTCCCTGGCCCGCACGGAATCCCGCTGGGGCCTGTACCACGAGCGCGTCGACCTCCCCGAGCGCGACGACGCGTCCTGGTTCCACCACCTCGATCTGCACAAGTCCCCCTCCGGTGCAATGGAGTTCACGGCACGTCCCGTGGCTCCCTATCTGGTTCCGATCGACGAGTTCACGCCGGTCGGCGGTCCCTCCCGGCACCTGGGCGAGGTGCACCCGGAGCAGGTGGCGACGGCCGGGGACCGCGATGCCGCGCCCCTCGCCACCGGGGCCCGCCCCACGGCCACCCCGGTCACCCCGGTCACCCCGGTCACCGCGGCCACCGGGCCCGGTGCCGCCGGATCCCCCAGGCTGCTGGAACTGCTCGCCCTGGCCGAGCACGAACCCGACCTCTCCACCCTCCGTCCGTACCTGTCCGACCCCGCACCGGGCGTCCGGCGCACAGCGGTCACCGTGCTCACCGAGACCGTCCCGGCCGGTACCGGTCCGGCGCTCGCCGGCGCCCTGTCCGATCCCGACGGCGAGGTGCGCGCCGCCGCGGCCGCCTCCCTGCGTGAACTGGCCGAGACACTGACGCCCGAACCCGCCCTGGGTGAGCCCCTCGCCGAAGCCCTGGCCCGGCCCGACCCCGTCGTCCGCGCCACCGCCCTCGACCTGCTGCGCATCCTGCGGCTGGGTCACGCCGACACGTTCGCCGCCGCTCTGAGCGACCCCGACGCCCCGGTGCGCATCGAGGCGGTGCGCGGGCTGGTCTCGCTGGACGCAGCGGAGTCGCTCTCCCCGGCCGCCGAGGATCCGTCCCGCGAGGTGCGGGTCTCCGTCGCCAAGGCGCTGGGGACGCTGCGGGCGGCGCCCCGCACCGGCGGCCCCCTCGACCGGCTCACCGAGGACCCCGACGCCCTCGTCCGCGGCGCCGCCCTCGCGGCTCTGGCGGACACGGGCTGCCCCGCCCCCCTGGCGGCCCGTGCGGTCACCGCGCTGTCCGACCCCGCCTGGCAGGTGCGGGCGGGCGCGGCCACCGCGCTGTCCGCGGCCGGTTCCGACCGGGCGGTCCCCGTCCTCGCCAAGGCCCTCGCCGACCGGAACGCCGACGTCCGCAAGGCGGCCGTCCTCGCCCTGACCCGGCACACGGCCACCAGCGAGGACGCCCGGACGGCGCTGGCGACGGTCACGGGAGACACGGACGCCGACGTCAGGGCGTACGCGGCCCGGGCGCTGTGACGCCGTCGACGGACGCGGAGGAATCCCCCGGCACGTCCCTATATCCAGTCGTCGGGCTCGGGCTCGGGCTCCGGCTCGTGGTCGGGCCAGTCGTCCCCGCCGGAGTGGGACGCGGAACCGGCGACCCGGGCGATCGGGGCGACCGAGGGGGCCGACCCGGGCTCCGGGGCTTCGGCAGCCGGTCCCTCCAGCCCCGCCAGCACCTCGACCACACCCTCCCCGTACGTCGCCAGCTTCTTCTCGCCGACCCCGCTGATGCCACCGAGCTGCCCGACCGAAGTGGGCCACACGGTGACGATCTCCCTCAGGGTGGCGTCATGGAAGATGACGTACGCCGGGACGCCCTGCTCGCGTGCCTGTTCCGCGCGCCAGGCGCGCAGCGCCTCGAAGGCGGGGACCAGCTCCGCCGGCAGCTCGGCCGCGGCCGCCTTCGCCTTGCGCTCGCCGCGTCCGCCGCCCGCCGACTTGGCCGCGGCGGGCTTCTTGGGCTCCTTGCGCAGCGGCACCTCCCGCTCCCGCCGCAGGACCTCACCGCTGGTCTCGGTCAGCACCAGCGTGCCGTACTCCCCCTCGACCGCGAGCAGGCCCTGGGCCAGCAGCTGCCGGGCGACGCCCCGCCACTCGCCCTCCGTCAGCTCCTCGCCGATGCCGAACACGGAGAGCTGGTCGTGATCGAACTGGATCACCTTGGCGGTGCGCTTGCCCAGCAGGATGTCGATGATCTGCCCGGCGCCGAACTTCTGCCCGCGCTCGCGCTTCAGCCGGACCACCGTCGACAGCACCTTCTGCGCCGCCACCGTGCCGTCCCAGGTCTCGGGCGGGGTCAGGCAGGTGTCGCAGTTGCCGCACCCGGCTTGGTCCGGGTCCTGTCCGAAGTAGGCGAGGAGCTGGCCCCGGCGGCACCGGGCGGTCTCGCACAGGGCGAGCATGGCGTCCAGGTGGGACTGGGCACGGCGGCGGAACGCCTCGTCGCCCTCGCCCGACTGGATCAGCTTGCGCTGCTGTATGACGTCGTTGAGGCCGTATGCCATCCAGGCCGTGGAGGGCATACCGTCCCGCCCCGCGCGGCCGGTCTCCTGGTAGTAGCCCTCGACCGACTTCGGCAGGTCCAGGTGGGCGACGAACCGCACGTCCGGCTTGTCGATGCCCATGCCGAAGGCGATGGTGGCCACGACCACCAGGCCCTCCTCGCGCAGGAACCGCGACTGGTGCGCCGCCCGGGTGCCCGCATCCAGTCCCGCGTGGTAGGGCACCGCCTCGACGCCGTTGCGCGACAGGAACTCCGCGGTCTTCTCGACGGAGTTGCGCGAGAGGCAGTAGACGATGCCCGCGTCGCCGGGGTGCTCCTCACGCAGAAAGCTCAGGAGCTGCTTCTTGGGGTCGGACTTCGGCACGATCCGGTACTGGATGTTGGGCCGGTCGAAGCTGGCCACGAAGTGCCGCGCCGACGGCATGTGCAGCCGCTCGGTGATCTCGCGGTGGGTGGCGTCGGTGGCCGTCGCGGTGAGCGCGAGCCGGGGCACGTCCGGCCAGCGCTCGCCCAGCAGGGACAGGGCGAGGTAGTCGGGCCGGAAGTCGTGGCCCCACTGGGAGACGCAGTGCGCCTCGTCGATGGCGAACAGGGAGATCTTGCCGCGGGAGAGCAGGTCGAGGGTGCTGTCCAGCCGCAGCCGCTCGGGCGCCAGGTACAGCAGGTCCAGCTCGCCGGCCAGGAACTCGGCCTCGGTCACGCGCCGCTCGTCGAAGTCCTGCGTGGAGTTCATGAATCCGGCCCGCACGCCGAGCGCCCGCAGCGCGTCGACCTGGTCCTGCATCAGCGCGATCAGCGGCGAGACCACGATGCCCGTGCCGGGCCTGACCAGGGACGGGATCTGGTAGCACAGCGACTTCCCACCGCCGGTCGGCATGAGCACCACGGCGTCCCCGCCGGCGATCACGTGCTCGACGACCGCCTCCTGCTCGCCGCGGAAGGCGTCGTACCCGAAGACCCGGTGCAGGGTGGCCAGCGCCTCGCTGTCCCCGTCCCTCACCTGCGCCGTCTCTGCCATCTCGCCGATCACGCCCGTCCCGCCCATCGTCTGGTCCCCCGTACGTACTACCTCGCCCGTCCGGCCTGCCTGGTCCGTCCTGCCCCGACCACTGCCTCAACGATAGGGGGCCGCGCCGACAGCCCGGGAGTTATCCACAGGCTGCCCGGCGCCGCCCGCGTCAAGGACACGACGTTCGTTCACACGTTCGCGGGAGACCCGCCCGTTTCCGGCGGATAGTCTGATTGCACCCGCGAGACTCCGTCCCATGGGAGCACTGATGAGCGTCGCACCGAAGGCGTCCACACCCGACTGGCCGACCCCGCCGGAGGGCGGCTGGACCGCGGACGACCTGGACCGGCTTCCGAACCTGCCTCCGCACACGGAGCTGATCGACGGGAGCCTCGTCTTCGTGAGTCCGCAGACTCTTTTCCACTCACGCGCTGTCGACTTCTTCAACTGGCAGCTTCAGTCCCTCGCCCCGGCGGAGTTCGAGGTCGTCCGAGAGTTCACCATCGACATCGACCGGCAGAACCGGCCGGAGCCGGACGTGATCGTCGTGCGAGGCGACGTGGTGGACGACCCGGAGCAGACCCGCTACCCCGCCGAGGCCGTCACCCTGGCCATCGAAGTCGTCTCCGCGGAGTCCGTCTCCCGCGACCGCGAGACCAAGCCCCTGAAGTACGCCCGGGCGGGCATCGCCCACTACTGGAGGGTGGAGAACGAGAAGGGCCTCGCCGTCGTCCACGCCTTCGAGCTGGAGCCCACCACCGGCGCCTACACCAGCGTCGGCATCTTCAGGGAGCGCATGAAGGTGAGTGCGCCCTTCCCGATGGATCTGGACCTGACCGCCATCAAGCCGCGCCGCGCCGGCGAGTAGCCCGGCACACAGGGCTGTGGTGGGGGCCCCCCCCCCCCCGGGGGGGGGGCCCCCCCCCCGCGGCCCCCCACCCCCCCCCCCCCCCCCGCCCCCCCCCCCCCCCCCCCCCCCCCCCCCCCCCACGCCCCGCGGGGGGGGCCCCCCCCCC
>NZ_JBIAVA010000027.1:0-67293 GCF_042893535.1 Streptomyces sp. NPDC001599 | reverse complement strand
CCTAGGTTGTTTGTTTCTTTTTGTTGTGGGGGGGGGGGGGGGGGCGCCCCCCCCCCCCGGGCGGGGGGGGGGGGGGGGGGGGGGGCCCCCCGCCCCCCCCCCCCCCCCCCCGCCCCCGGTCCCGCACCCCCCCCCACGCACCGGGCGCACGGCGGGCGTGCACCGTCTGGCCCTGCAAAAGGTGGTCGCGCGAGCGTTTCGGGGACAGATGAGGCCGAGTGTCCGTCCATGCCCCCGAGGAGAGGCCACATCGTGCGTGTCCAGTCGCTGACACTGGTCGCGGCCAGCGCCGCCCTGCTCGCCCCCACGACGTTCCCCGACGCTCCGCCCCCGCCGCTTCCCGAACCGCCGGCGCAGCTCCTGCTGCCCGGTGCCCCGGACCGGGCGGGGCCCCTGCGCGCGGACCGGTCCGGGGTCAGGATCGGCCCCGTGCCGCACGTCCCGGCCCGGCAGCCCGCGCCACCCGCGCGGCTGCGGACGGACTCCGGCCCGGAGGCCGGGGACGGTTCGCGGCGGAGCGGGAGCGGGGGCCCCGTCCGCGCCGCCGACCTGCTGGCCAGGGTGCGGGAGTGCGACCCCGTCTCGCGCGGGCGCTACCGCAGCGACGCCGGAGCACCGGCGGACATCCCGGTCTGCGGCACCCGGGAGGCCGTGTACTGGAAGGCCGACCTGGATGTCGACTGCGACGGCCGACCCGGCGACCGGTGCAACAGCGGCACCGACCCGCACTTCAGCCCCGCCACCGCGTACACCGGGTCCGACGGCCGCCCGCTGGACGCCGAACGCCTGCCCTACGTCGTCGTGCCCGGACCCAGCGACACCTGGGACCACCGCGAGGACGACGTCCGCGGCGGATCGCTCGCGGCCCTCGTGCACGGGGGCCGGGTGCGGTACGCGGTCGTCGGCGACGTCGGCCCCAGCGACCTCATCGGCGAGGCCTCCTACGCCGCCGCACGCTCCCTCGGCATCCCGGCGGATCCCGAGGGCGGCGGTGTGGCCTCCGACGTGACGTACATCGTGTTCAAGGGCAGCGAGGTCGAGCCCATCGAGGACACGGCCGCGGCCGAGAAGACGGGGGAGCGGCTGGCACGGCAGTTCGTGGACGGGGGCTGAGCGGACGGCCGGGGCCTTCCGCCCAGCCCTTCACGGGCCTTGAGAGCGTTCCGGTGCCCTCAGACCTTCCGGTAGGAGTACGCCTCCGCGGCCGCCGCCTCCACGGCCGCGAGGTCGGCGCCCGTCGAGGCCGTGACGACCGCCGCCACCGCGCCCTCGACGAAGGGCGCGTCCACCAGACGGGTGTTCCCGGGCAGTTCGTCCCCCTCGGCGAGCAGCGCCTTGACGGTGAGCACCGCACTGCCCAGGTCGGTGAGGACGGCGACCCCCGCGCCCCGGTCCACCGACACGGCGGCGGCCGCGACCAGTTCCGAACTGGTGCCGAACTCGCCGGACGCGGTACCGCCCGCCGGCGCGACGGCCACCGGCCCGGCACCGCCCGACAGGGCCTTCGCCAGCTCCGCCACCGACGCGGCGACCTCGGCGCTGTGCGACACCAGCACGATCCCCACCAGCTTCTCGTCACTCACCGGCCGTCTCCTCCAGCGCCACGAAGAGCAGTGCGGACGAGGTCGCCCCCGGGTCCTGGTGCCCGATGCTGCGCTCGCCCAGATAGCTCGCCCTGCCCTTGCGGGCCTGCAACGGCGTGGTCGCCTCGGCCCCCTCAACGGCCGCCGTGCGGGCCGCCGCGAACGAGTCGCCCAGGGCGTCCACGGCGGGCACCAGGGCGTCGACCATCGTCTTGTCGCCCGGGGCCGCACCGCCGAGCGTCCGGACCGCGTCCACGCCCGCCCGCAGCGCCTCGGCCAGCTGACCCGCGCTCACCTCGGGAGAGTCCCCGAGCGCCTTGCCGGTACGGCGCAGCAGCGTCCCGTACAGCGGCCCCGAGGCGCCGCCGACCGTGGAGATGAGCTGCCGCCCGGCGAGGATCAGGACGGCGCCGGGCGTATCCGGAGCTTCCTTCTCCAGCGTGGCGGCCACGGCCGTGAACCCGCGCTGGAGATTGCTGCCGTGGTCGGCGTCGCCGATGGGTGAGTCGAGGGCGGTGAGCCGGTCCGCCTCGCGGTCGACCAGCGCGGTGGCCGCCGTCATCCAACGGCGGAAGAAGTCGGCGTCGAGCACAGGATCTCCTTGCCTGGTAGGTACCTCGCGATTCTTCCCCCGTCGGCCCTCACATGCCCCACCGCAGACCCGGGGTACTGACCGGCGCGTCCCACAGCCCGAGGAGCTCCTCGTCGATCTCGCACAGGGTGACCGAGGCGCCGGCCATGTCGAGGGAGGTGACGTAGTTGCCGACGAGGGTGCGGGCGACGGCCACGCCGCGCTCGCCGAGTACCCGCTGCACCTCGGCGTTGAAGCCGTACAGCTCGAGGAGCGGCGTCGCGCCCATGCCGTTGACCAGGACCAGGACGGGGCTGCTCGGGGCGAGGTCGGTCAGGACCGCGTCCACGGCGGCCTCGGCGATCTCGCCGGAGGTCATCATCGGCCGCCGCTCCCGGCCGGGCTCACCGTGGATGCCGATGCCCAGCTCCAGCTCACCGGACGGAAGGTCGAAGGTGGGGCTGCCCTTGGCCGGCGTCGTGACGGCACTGAGCGCCACCCCGAAACTGCGCGAGCTCTCATTGACCCGGCGGGCGATCGCCTCCACCTGCTCCAGCGGCCGCCCCTCCCGCGCCGCCGCCCCGGCGATCTTCTCGACGAACAGGGTCGCCCCCGTGCCGCGCCGGCCGGCCGTGTAGAGGCTGTCCGTCACCGCCACATCGTCGTTGACCAGCACCTTCGCGACCTGGATGCCCTCGTCCTCGGCCAGTTCGGCGGCCATGTCGAAGTTGAGCACGTCACCGGTGTAGTTCTTGACGACGAAGAGCACCCCGGCCCCGCTGTCCACGGCCGCCGCGGCCCGCACCATCTGGTCCGGCACCGGCGAGGTGAACACCTCACCCGGACAGGCGGCCGTCAGCATCCCGGGGCCCACGAACCCGCCGTGCAGCGGCTCGTGCCCGGAACCGCCGCCCGACACCAGCGCGACCTGTCCGGCCACGGGGGCGTCCCGCCGCACGATCACCCGGTTCTCGACGTCCACGGTCAACTCGGGATGGGCGGCGGCCATACCGCGCAGCGCGTCCGCGACGACGGTCTCGGGGACGTTGATGAGCATCCTCAAGGGTATCTCCCTGTGTTTTTGCTGGTCAGAGTTGGGACGTTCAGTTTGTGATCTCGGGGGTCCGTGACGGTCGCCGGCGGGTTCCGGCGGTACTGATGCCGACTCAACGCCGACTTCGGTGACGTACCGTCAGGTCGCTGCGCCAAGTCGAGTACAGACCGACAGGAGTCCTACAGGGGCAGTATCGACCTTGCGACCGCGAAGGTCACGCGAGGCGACGTCCGCAGAGGCCAGGGAATACCGGTCTGGCAGATAAGGCCGAGGCAAAGGACACGTCGTAACGCCGGGCCATGCCCCGAGGAGCTGTCGCTCGCCTTCGACGAAACGAACAAGTTCGCCGCGTTGCTGGTCCTCGGTGCCCTGCTGACGCCCCAGCTCTTCGCCGATCTGTCATGGACCGGCTACGTGGCTGTGCTCCTGGCGATCGTGCTGGTGCGCCCGGCGTCGATGCGAGCCTGCCAGTCACATCGGGAGGGCCTGTGCGGTCTCTACCGATGAGCAACAAGTCTTCGGCACTCCGGCGTTGCCGATCAGACAGGTCCGAGAGGAAGCACAAGTGCTGTCAATCAATCGTGAGCGCAGCTTCGCGCTGCGTTTAGCAGTCGCCACGCTCGCAGCTCTCATGATCCTATTGGGGTTGAACGTCCCCAGAGCTGCAGCCGATACGCCCAATCGGCAGACAACGTACATTGATTTCCACATCGACCCGGAAATCGACAATGTCCCTCACTACAGGTCTGTCGTACAGCAACTTCGTAGGGGCTCCGGCCACCTCATCCACGGCAATAACATCTACGAGACCATGGGGCAGGGCCAGAATGCCGGGCTCGTGGCTCTCAACCTCTACAACGCCGACTGGGTTCACCAGACGACCTTGTACTTCAACGCATCGAATCTCTACCTTGTGGGCTTCAAATCCCAGGCCGGGCAGGCGTATCTCTTCTCGGATGCATCTACGAATGCCAGAGAGGAAGTCGCACGAGAGGTTCGGGGAGCCCCTGTGGCGACCCTGCCTTTCGAGGGGTCGTACACCAGCCTCGTGAACACCCTGCCCGGAGCGGAGACGGAACCGACCACGATCGGCATCTACGCCATCCAGACGAACGTGGAAGCTCTGGCCAGGACCCCGAACCCCACGGCGGCAACGGGGGCCTACCGAGGAAACATCGCGCGGGCCATGCTCATCATGATCGGCGCATTCGCGGAGGCGGCACGGTTCCCCATGTTCCGTGATCATTTCGACGCAGCCTTCCGCCGCTTCGCCAACCCGAGCGTTGTCGTGACTCCGACCATGCAGGCATTGCGGACCGCGTGGGGTCAAATGTCCCGCTGGGTCCGGCAGTTGGTCAGCGGACCACCGCCAACCCCAGCCGTCTTCGGCAGTGGCGTCTACTTCTTCGTGCTGGCCAGCTGGGAAGACGTGGACAAATACCTCCGCGCGATCAACGGGCAAAGGTGAGGACGGCGCGGTCGGGGGTCCGGTCGCAGGACCCCCCGGGGCGGTCCCGGCTCAGCGAAACGCGGATCGCCCAAGCCAGAGCGAGAGTGGGAGCGGCTGCTGGTGGGCGGCGACCCTTCCGCGCAAGGTCACACCTCCTTGCCCCGCCCTACGACCGCCTCGCCGGCCCGTTCGATCGCGCATCGGGCCGGGACCTGGGGCCGTCGGTGAGAAAGCGGTGCAGGCGGGAGGCCGCGGTGTAGCTCTTAATCACGGTGACCGAGCCCGTCGACATCCTCTTCGATTCCAGGAATTGAGTCATGTCCGCTCTTCGGTGACACCCCGCCGCCGAGACGGACGGCCCATGCTCACCGCGCACCGCGACGCTCGGCGGATCAGGTCGACGCTCCGATAGAATGCGTGGACGAAGGACATGGCGGAGCGGTACTTCCCGGCGAAGGCGGACATGGTGCCTGACATCGCGCCCTTGCGGGGACGACACGTCGAGTTGGCGGAACTGGAAGCGCTGGTGAGCCGTGCCCGGGGCGGCCGCGCCGGTGCACTGGTCGTCTCCGGTGAGGCCGGTGTCGGCAAGACCGCGCTCTTGGACCGCCTCACGGCACAGGCCGCGGCACACGTCCGCACCGAGCGCGTCGTCGCCTCCCAGTCCGAGATGGAACTTGCCTACGCGGGCCTCCAGCAGCTCTGCAGACACATGATGGGTTCCGTCGCCCGGTTGCCGGTCCCGCAGCAGGAAGCGATCGAGGTGGCGTTCGGCCTGCGCAGCGCGGCCGCGCCGAGCCCGTTCCTGGTGGGGCTGGCCCTGCTGGGGCTGCTGACCGAGGCCGCCGAGGAGCAGGCACTGCTGTGCGTCGTCGACGACGCACAGTGGCTCGACCAGGCGTCCGCGCGTGCCCTCGCCTTCGCGGCCCGGCGGCTGGACGCGGAGGGCATCGCCCTGGTGCTCGCCATGCGGCAGCCCGACCCGGTGTTCGCGGGCCTGCCCCATATGATCGTCGAAGGGCTCGGTCACGAGGACGCGTGTGAACTGCTGCGCCTGGCCGTACCCGGCGGTCTCGACCTGCGGGTACGCGACCAGTTGATCGCGGAGGCCCGTGGCAATCCCCTCGCCCTGCGCGAACTGCCCCGGGCCCTGAGCCCGGCCCAGATCGCCGGCGGTTTCACCCTGACGGGTTCCCTGCCGCTGGAAAGTCGCATCGAGCAGAGCCTGGTCGTCCAGCTCGCCCCGCTGCCCGCACCGGCGCGCCTCCTGCTGCTGCTGGCGGCCGCCGAACCCACCGGCGACCCGGGGCTGCTGTGGCGTGCCAGCGCGGTGCTGGGACTGGGGCCGGAAGCCTTCGACGCGGCCAAGGACGCCGATGCGTTCGTCGTCGGCACCCGTGTCGGCTTCCGTCATCCGCTGGTGCGCTCGGCCGTGTACCGGGCGGCGTCACCGGCAGACCGGCGTCGCGTCCATGCCGCTCTCGCGGACGTCACCAGCGCCGAGCACGACCCGGACCGCCGGGCCTGGCACCGGGCCAGCGCGACCCTGCAACCGGATGAGGAGGTCGCCGCCGATCTGGAGAAGTCCGCCGTGCGTGCGCGAACCCGCGGCGGAGCGGCGGCCGCCGGCGCCTTCCTGGAGCGGGCGGCGGAGCTCACGCCCTCGCCGTTCCGCCGCGGGCAGCGGCTGATCGCGGCCGCCGAGGCCAAGCACGACGCGGGCGCGTCGGACGCGGCCCTGCGCCTGCTCGAGTCCGCCCGCGCCCTTCCCCTCACCGCGCTCCAGGAGGCGCTCGTGGTGCGGCTGCGCGCGCGGGCCGGATACGCGCTGCGGCGCGACCGCGACGGGGCGCGGCACCTGCTCGACGCGGCACGGGGACTCGAAGGGCTCGACCCGGTCCTCGCCCGCGACACCTACATCGAAGCGCTCGCGGCGGCGACCTACGGCGGCAGACTCGGCGACGCCGAGCAGGTGACCGCCGTCGCGCACGCGATCCTCGGCGCCACGCCCGCCGCCGACGAGACCGACCGGGCGCGGGACCTGATCCTGCGCGGGCAGGCGCTGCTCGCCACCGAAGGGCAGACGGCGGCGCTCCCCACCCTGCGACGGGCGCAGCGTGCCTTCCTCGAGCAGGCGCCGGACTCCCTCGAACTGCACTGGATGTGGTTCGCCTCCCGCGCCGCGCAGGACCTCTGGGACCCCGCCGGGCTGCGCGCGCTCGCCGACCGGCAGGTCGAACTCGCCCGTGCCGAAGGCGTCGTCACCGTACTGCCGATCGCCCTGAGCCTGTTGGTGCTCGTGCAGATGATCGACGGCGACCTGGACGGGGCGGAAGCCTCCTGCGACGAGATCGACGCCATCAAGGAGGTCACCGGCAATCCGCTGCCGCCGTACGGGCGGCTCCTCCTCGCCGCGTACCGGGGGCAGGCCGACGAGGCGGAGCGCCTGGCCGGGCGGGTCCGGGCCGACGGGCTCGCCCGCGGCGAGGGACACGCGCTGAGCGCGGCCAACTTCTCCGAGGCGGTCCTCTACAACGGCCTGGGCCGCTTCGCCGAGGCGGTGGCCAGCGGCCGGCGCGAGCTGCCGTACACCCGCGAACTGAACCTCGCGATGCGCACCCTGCTCGAGCTGGTGGAAGCGGCCGCGCACACCGGTGAGCGCGCGCTTGCCGAGCAGGCACTGGAGCAGTTGGCCGGCGTCACCCGGCCGGTGGGCACCAGCTACGCGCTGGCCGTCCTGGCGATGGCCGAGGCGCAGCTGCGTGCAGGGGACGACGCGGAGCGGCTCTTCCTGGACGCGATCAAACGCTTCGAGCACGAGCGGATCTCGATCTGGGTGGGGCGTTGCCGCCTGCTGTACGGCGAGGCACTCAACCGCCAGGGGCGGTCCGCCGAAGCGCGCGAACAGCTCCGCGCCGCGCACCGAGAGCTGTCGGCCCGCGGATTGACCGGATTCGCCCAGCGCGCCGCGGACGAACTGCGCGCGAGCGGCGAGACCCTGCGGGTCCGCGCACGAGGGTCGGCGGCGCGGCTCACCGAACAGGAACTGAACGTGGCGCGCCTGGCCCGCGAGGGGCTGACGAACCGGGAGATCGGCGCCCGTCTGTTCATCAGCGCGCACACCGTCGAGTACCACCTGCGCAAGGTTTTCGTGAAGCTCGGCATCAAGCGGCGCACCGAGCTGAAGCCCGCCCTCGCCGGACTCACCGCGACCGCGTCGAGCGCATGAACTCCCGGGGGCGGGCGCCACACTCCCCCCCCTCGCTTCCGTACGCGGGCGACGGCCGGCGCCCCGCGCAGCCGACCGACGCCCGCCCGCTCACTGCCCGACGCCCGCCCGCTCACTGCCCGGCGGCCGGCGCTGCTACTTGCTGAGCCACAGGTCGGGGCCGAACACCTCGTAGTGGATGGCCCTGGGGCTCAGCCCATGGGCGAGCAGGTCGGTGCGGACGGCCTTCGCCGACGGACGGCGGGTAAGCCGGAGACCGGGCGCCGGAGCTATGGGTTCCGAGGTCCGCGGACGACTCCCTGGGCTTCGAGGAACGCGAGGACGGAGGCGTCGAACCGGGCGGGCTGTTCGAGGTGCGCGAGATGCCCGGCCTCCTCCAGGACCGTCAACTCGGCCTTGAGCAGGCCGTCGTGCAGCAGTGCGGCCCATCGTGGCCCGCAGATGAAGTCGTGACGGCCCGCCAGGACCAGGGCCGGTGGGGTGAGGAGGGGCAGTTCGTCCCGGAGGTCGAAGGGAGATTCCTCCCCGAGGGAGGGTTCCGCGTACATGCGCAGTGTCCGACGAGCGGGCGCGAACTCGGCTTCTCTGCCCCAGTAGTCGTGGAGATAGGCCGGCATCAGTGTGCGCAGGACGGCGGTGGCGCCGTCGTCGTCCAGCAGACCGAGGCGCGTGGTGAGGGTGGCGGCGTAGTCCGCGACCTCCGGATGGTCCTGGACGTGGTCCTTCACGAACTGTTCCATGGCGGTGACCGCCGCCGACCAGAACTCCTCGTCCGCGACCGGTGAGGTGTCGTAGAGAACGAGGGCAGTGACCTGTGCGGGATGGTCGAGGGCGTACCGCTGGGCCACGAAACCGCCGTGGGAGTGACCGAGCAGGGCGAACCGTGGCACATTCAGGTGCTGGACCACGGCGTGCAGGAAGTACGCGTACGTGGCCACGGTGTAGTCGCGCGGATCCGGGAGCCGACCGGAGTCGCCCGTGCCGACCGGTTCGACGTAGACCATGGTCAAGGAGTCCTCGAGACCGGGCATGCGCAGGTACTCCCAGCCGATGCCCGGTCCGCCCGAATGAGCGAGACACACAGGGCCCGAGCCTGCGACGTGGTAGCGCAGTGCGACGCGGGCGGGACCGTGTGGAACGGTGATCGTGTGCGTGCCGGGAGACAGGGGGGCGGAGGGATCTTCGGGTGTGCGCGGGAGAATCCCCGGCCGATGCGTGTGCTTCACGTCGTCCCATGATCCGTGCGGGGTGGAGACCTCGCAAGGAACAACACAACGAGTAATCACACTGTTATGCACTGCGTCTCGGCCGAGTGGTGCCTCCCCGTCCCCTCTCTCGCGAGCGAGAGATACGATGGTGTGACACGATCTGCCGCACGCCCGGGCGCCACCACGGTGGCCTCCCGCGAGGCGGTGGCCGCGGCGTCGTGGGCATGAGGCGGCACACCTATGGCTGGAGCACACCATGGATGCGAAGGACGAGGCCGAGCGCGGCCTGACGGTCATTCAGGACTACCTGTACTGGGACTCCCACCGCCGGGCCGCTCACCACCGCGCGGCGGAGTTCGCCGCACATGTGCCCGGACTCAGCGAAGAACAGAAGACCGACCTGGAGTGGTGGTACGTCGAGGAGCAGATCAGGGTCTCCCGCGCCATCGCCCATCACCTCACCGAGCAGATCACGATGGTGGAGGCGCGGCACACCAGACGCTACGCCCGGCTGCGCCGGATGTCCCGCCTGGCGCTGGCCGTACTCGCGGCGACCGCGATCGTTCTGCTCGTCGCCCTCGTCCTGGTGGCGGCGGGCTGAGCGGCTCGGCCCGCCGCGTCCGCCGGCTCACTCCGACGCCTCGAGGACGAGCAGCAGTTTGCGCAACGCGCCGACGACGACCGCCCGCTCCCGCGCGTCGAGCACGGACAGCAGCTCACGCTCCACGGCCAGGTGCCCCTCCAGCCGGCGGTCGAACTCCTCCCGCCCCTGCGCCGTCAGGCTGACCAGCGAGCGCCGCCGATCGTCGGGCGACGCGGTCCGGACGATCCAGCCGTCACGCTCCAGCCGGTTGAGGCGGCCACTGAGACCGGCCGAGGAGACCACGAGGTGCCGCATCAGTTGCCCCGGCGTCAGGGCGTGCCCGGGAGCCGCCCGGCGCAGGGTCTGCAGCAGGTCGAAGTCCCCGACGTTGGTGATGGTCCTGCCGGGCTGACGGCGCAGCCGCTCCTCGAACAGTTCCTCGGCCAGGCGGGCCGCGCGCAGCAGTCGCGCGAGTACCTCGCTGGAGGAGACGTCCACGGCCGGTCGGTGTTCCTCCCACTGACGCAGCATGGCATCCACACTGTCCCCACGGTCCGGGCACGGTTCGACCGCGAGCCGCGGCGCGGGCTCCTCCGCTGAGGGGGAGAGGTTCGGAGACACGCAGGGGTCGTTCACGACAACCAGTATGGAGCGCCGGAAGTGCCTTCTCGTCCAGCCGGTGAGCCACTCGCACTCACACTGTTATGGAGGACGACGGAGACGGCCGCGACGGTGTCTTCGGAGCGTGTGAAAATGAGGTAGACTCCTCACAGTGTTCACGGCGTTGGGTTGGACACCCCACACACGGCGCCGGGAACGCTCCCCTGCCACTTAGAGCCTGGCGGGGGTACTGTGCCCCGGGCGCCCACCGATCCCCCGCGAGCCGGCGTCCGGGGCCGGTCTCGTTGGCCGGAGGGAACTGCCGGGATCATGCGGCGCGGTAGAGGCCTCGACCGCTGCGCCGGACACGCGAGGTGCCGACGAGCCGGTCGAGCGTGCTGCGGACGGCGTTGATGCTGCCGCTGTCGGTGGCCCGCCCCAAGGCCACCGCGACGTCCCGGGCACGCACGTCGGCGTCGCCGACCTCCGCGAAGTACTCCAGGATCTGTTCGGTCAGCCTGCCGTACGTGCGCTCCGTGCCGGCTCTCGGCCGGGTCGCGGCCCGCGCGGGACCTGGGACGCGGCGCCGGGCAGCGCCGCCGGTGGTCCGGGGAGCGGTCGCGGGCGCGGCCTCGGAGGCCGGGGCCGCAGCGGGGGACGCCATGACGACTTTCAGAGCGCCCAGTGCCCGTTGAACGGTGTCGAGATGAGCGAGGACGGCGGCCAGTTCCCTCTCCAGCGCCCGCCTCTGCAGCTCCAGACGGCTGAGATCGGCCTGGAGGCTCTCAGCCGTCACTTCGATGTCGCGTGTCGAGCGTGATGCCGGAACCATGTTTTCCTTCAAGGAGTGCCGGAACGTCGTCATCGGGTGGGTCCCATGGGCACCGTGATGAAGATGTGGTGGCGATGTGAGGGAAGCCCGCCGGACAATTGTTGCCACTGACACGTGGAAAGCGCAACGGGTGAGCGCACAGTGGGCACCGAGTCCCCGGCCGGTGGCGCCTTCCGGCGGCCTCCTCACATGTGCCGGACCGCTCCGTGTCCGTCGGCGGGCGGGTGGGGGCGATTCCACCCGCGCAGCTTGTCGGGGTTCAGCACGGCCCACACGTGTGTGACGCGCTGGTCGGTGATGTCGAAGCTGATCACGGCGGCGACCCGGTCGTGGTGGCGCACGACGATCGCGGTGCGCCCGTTGGCCGCCTGGAGGTGGAGGACCGTGCGGGGGCGCGGGGCGAGGAGCGTGAGGAGGGTCCGGGCGACGTGCTGGTCGCCGTGCACCGGCCTGGTCAGAGCACGGATCTTGCCTCCGCCGTCGAAGAACGCGATGGCGTGCCGAGACAGCAGGGACACCAGATGCCGCGCGTCGTTGAGCACGCAGGCCTGCCGGACGGCGCGGACGATCCCGTCGTGCTGGTCCGACGGGGTGGGACGGCCGCCGTCGGCACGCAGGCTGCGGCGGGCGCTCTCGGCCAGCTCGGCGCACTCGTGCGGGGTCCGCCCGACGATGTCGGCGACCGTCCGAGGGGGCATGGCGAAGACGTCGTTGAGCACGAAGACCGCCCGTTCGGACGGGGAGAGGGCGTCCAGGGCGTTGAGCAGGACGTCGCTGACCTCCTTCGACAGTGCCCGGTCGGGCTCCGTGCCGATGCCGATGCCGTCGCCCGCCTCGCCCCGGCCCGGCAGTCGGCCCGCGGGTGCGGACAGGCGCGCCAGACAGATGGTGCCCGTGTTCTTGGTCAGCCAGACACGCGGATCGCTGATGCCCGACCGCTCGGCGTCGGTCAGGCCGTACCACCGCCGGTAGGTCTCGGTGACGGCTTCTTCGGCCGTCGTCCCGGCGCCCAGCATCCAGCGAGCGACGTCGATCAGATGCTGTCGCTCGTCCAGCAGCTCCGCGAGCGGTGTCGTGTCACCGGTTCCACCCATGAGGTGTCCTTCCTCTACCGGCACCACAACGCCACCACCGCGGTCGGCTGGCCGTGCCCTCGGCAGAGCAGACCGCACAAGCACGGATCATGTGACAACAGGAGACCGCGACAGAGGCGGAAACGGAGGCGGAAACGGAGGTGGAGGCGTGACGGAGGCGGAGGCGGAGAGGGCGGCGCAGGTGGAGAGGGCGGCGGAGACGAAAGGACGATACAACCGTGTGACACCATGAGATGTCGCCGACCGCACGCGACCTCGTCCCACCGACGAAAGGGTTCACCATGCCCGCGATCCTGATCCACGGCGTTCCCGACACCCACCATGTGTGGGACGGTGTGCGCCGTCGTCTGACCAGATCCGACGTGGAAGCCTGGGACCTGCCCGGCTTCGGCGCCGAGCGCCCCGCCGGCTTCGGCTCCACCAAGGAGGAGTACGTCGACTGGCTCGTGCGGCGACTGGAGCGGGTCGGTGAGCCGGTGGACCTGGTCGGGCACGACTGGGGTTGCATCCTCACCCTCCGCGTCGCCTCCCTGCGCCCCGACCTCGTCCGCACCTGGGCCGGAGGCAACGGGCCGGTCAACGCCGGGTACGTCTGGCACCCGCTGGCCAGGATCTGGCAGGACCGGGTCGAGGGCGACCGGTACATGGCCGAACTGCGCGCCGAGCCCTTCGCCGAGGAAGTGGCGGCCGGCTTCGACGTACCCCTCCACCTGGCCAGGGAGATGGCGAGCCGCGTGGACGAGCCGATGAAGGACGCGGTGCTCAGGCTGTACAGGTCGGCGCTCACCATGGGAGCGGAGTGGGAGCCGGAGCTGTCCTCGGTGTCCGCGCCGTGCGTCGTCTTCTGGGGAGCCCGGGACCCCGCCTGCCAGATCGAGTTCGGACGCCGGCTGGGTGACTCCCTGCACTCCAGCGAGGTGGTCGAGATGGACTGCAACCACTGGCCGGTGCTCCAGCGCCCGGCGGAGGTCGCGGAGATCCTGGAGAAGCACTGGAGCGCGCACGCCGTCGCCTGAGGGCCGGGCGGGGACGCCGGGACCGGTCCCGGCGCTGTCACACGGGGCGGTGCCGGCCGGTCTTGAAGGGTGAAACCAAGAGAAACAGAGGACACCGTGCGTGAGATCCTGATCGTGGGCGGCGGATACGCGGGCTTCTACACCGCGTGGGGCCTGGAGAAGAAGTTGCGGCGGGACGAGGCACGGGTCACCGTCGTCGACCCGCGCCCCTACATGACGTACCAGCCGTTCCTTCCCGAGGTGGTCGCCGGGTCGGTGGAGGCCCGTCATGCCGCGGTCTCGCTCCGACGGCACCTGCACCGCACCCGCCTGATCGCGGGTTCGGTCACCGAGATCCGCGACAGCGCGCACACGGTGACGGTCCGGCCGCAGTCCGGGCCGGAGTTCGACCTGCACTACGACATCCTGGTGATGACCGCGGGAGCCGTCACACGCACCTTCCCGATCCCGGGACTGAGTGACCAGGCGTACGGGCTCAAGCACGTCGAGGAGGCCGTGGCGATCCGCGACCGGCTGCTCACCTCCTTCGACCGCGCGGCGACCCTGCCCCACGGGCCCGAACGCCGTCGGCTGCTCACCGCCACCGTCGTCGGTGGCGGCTTCTCCGGGGTCGAGGGTTTCGGTGAACTGCTGAGCCTGGCCTCCGCGTTGCTCAAGCACTATCCCGAGATCGGGGCGGAGGAACTCGCCTTCCACCTGGTCGAGGCACGGGGGCGCATCCTGCCCGAAGTCACCGACCGGCCGGGGGAGTGGGTGGTGCGCTCGCTGGAGAAGCGTGGCGCGCGGGTGCATCTGAACACCCAGCTCGTCTCCGCGAAGGACGGCCGCGTGGTGCTGTCGGACGGAACGGAGTACGACTCGGAGCTGCTCGTGTGGACCGCGGGCAACGCCGCCAACCCGATCGTGCACAACCACACCGACCTCCCCGTCGACGCACGAGGTCTGCTGATGGTGCGCGCGGATCTCCGCGTCGGGACGGAGAACGAGGTCGTGGCGGACGTGTGGGCGGCCGGTGACGACGCCTCCGTGCCCGATCTCGCCGCCGGCCGGCCGGACGCCCGGACGGTGCCCAACGCCCAGCACGCCGTCCGTCAGGGCAAGCTGCTGGCGAAGAACATCCTGGCGTCACTGCGCGGCCGGCCCGTCAAGGACTACGTGCACCACAGTCTCGGCGTGGTGGCCACCCTCGGGCTGGGCCGTGGCATCTTCCAGTACCGGCGTCTGGTCATCAAGGGGTTCCCGGCGTGGCTGATGCACCGTGGCTACCACGTGCTGGCCGTACCGAGCTGGGAGCGGAAGGCACGGGTGTTCGCCGTCTGGGTGACCGCCGCCTTCTTCGGCCGCGACGTCATCTCCCTCGCCTCGGTCCAGCACCCGAGGGAGGCCTTCGTCTCCAGCGGTGACCCACGGCGAGGCGAGAAGTCCGCGGACGCGGACGCCGTCGCCGGATGACTCCCAACGGGCTCCGTGGACCCCGGGGAGACCGCAGGGCGGCTCAGCGCTTGGCGGCGCGGTACAGACCCCGGCCCACCCGGCGGACGCGGGACTGGCCGACCAGACGGTCGAGCGTGCTCCGGACCGCGTTGATGCTGCCGCTGTCGGTGTCGCGGCCCAGTGCGGACGCCACATCCCTGGCACGGACGTCGGTGTTTCCGGCGTCCGCGAAGTAGGCCAGGATCTGTTCGGTCAGCTTGCCGTACGACTTCGAGCCGTCGGCGTCACCGGCGCCGGAGGCGTCCTCCGCGCGGTTCCCGTCACCGTCAGCGGCACCGTCCTCCGCCTCGTCGGCGGACGGCACGGGTGCGGGTGCCACCGTCGCCGGCGCCTCCGCGACCACGTCCGCCGGACGGGCCGCGGGGGCCGGGGGAACGGACTCCGGCATGAGGGCCTGAAGGGCACCGAGGGCCCGTTGCACGGAGTCGAAGTGAGCGGTGACCGCGGCCAGTTCCCGCTCCAGTGCCTGCTTCTGGATCTCCAGCCGAACCAGGTCCTCCTGGAGGCCCTCGGCGGTGATCTCGATGTTGCGAGCCTTGGGGGTCACGGAGACCATGCGTTCCTCTCGTTCTCACCCCTCGTTCCGGCGGGGCCGCCCGATGCGGGCTCCGTCACTCGGCCCGGCACCGGGGGCAGGATACCCGTACTGGCGGGAAACGGCCCACGTCGGGCGACGAGCGCGGCGGACCGGCGGCGCGACGACCACGGTGTCCGTCGCGACGCGCCACCGGGCCCGCCCGTCCGCTGTGTCAGGCACTGCCCCGCTTAGAGCGGTCGGGCCCGGTGCCGCTCTTTGCGCTCCTCGGGCGTCTCGCCGTCGGTGGGCCCGGTCGCCGGGCGCTGCAGTCGCCGCAGGGTCTCGGAGACCGCGTCGATGCGTGCGTCCACCGAGTCGATCGCCTCTCGGAGCAGGCTCAACCGCCCTTCGAGCAGGGCGGCCTCCGCCGCCAGCGACGCGGTGGCGGCGGCGGGATCGGTCTGCCGGTCAGTGCTTCGGGACATCCCTCGTCCTTCCTCAGCTCGTGCCGTCGGCTCGGGAACCGTCGACATCGCATTGACCGGACAGTGACGAGCGCTGTGACAGCCCGGTGCGAGGCCCGCGCGTCACCGCGGTGTGCAGCCGGACCCGGGGCGGCCGGCGGGTCCGACGACACAGGCTCCCGCGGCTGCGGCGCGCGTCATGTGGGGCATGCCGATTCCTTCCCGGAAGCGGGTGTGCGAGAGGCCGCCACGGGTAGGAGGCCCGCAAAACCTGTCCGTGCGACACCACACGCTGTACTGCCCCGGACGCAACGTCGGGCAGAGTGTGACCGTGTGAAGGCTTGTGGTGTTGTGTGGGTGGGAGGTTTCCGCGCGGCCCCGGGGACATGGATGCGGCCGTTGCGGTGCCGCGGGTAACGTGGCGATGCGCGCGATGCGGGAACCGCATGCGGGAGGCGAGTCGTCACAAGGACGGGTCGTTCAGGATGAGGAGACGGTATGGAGCCAGTGGTTGACACCATGCCGATCGGGGAGCTGCTCGACGAGCGGCGTCACCTGCTGGACGTCGCGCACTGGATGCTGGGCAGCGGCGTCGTCGCCGAGCACGTCACCGATGAGGCGTACCGGGAGTGGTACGCGCTCTCCGAGCGCCAGCGGGACGGCATAGGCGCCCCGCGGGCCTGGCTGACCCGTGTCGTGGGCAGCATCTCCCTGGCACGGCTGGCCCTGTCCGATCGTGACCGGGGCCCCCAGGGTCCCGAGGGAAGCCATGGAGCCTCCGGTCCGGCTCTGGAAGACGATCTCGACGCGCTGTGGGCCGGGGCGTTGGACGCGCTCACACCCGCCGAGCGGGCGGCCCTCGTACTCAACGAGGCACTCGGCGGCGCGGCCGGAGAAGCCGTGGGCACCGCGGGACCGGCACGCCGGGACCGGCCGGGACCGGTGGACACCGAACCGTTCGACAGAGCCCGGCACAGCCTCCGGGCCAGGGCCGCACGTCCCACGCCACCGCGCGTCGAGGACGAACTGGTCGACGCCGTACGGCAGGCGTGCGCCGACGAGGACGCGGACCGTCTGGCCACGCTGCTGGACCCCGACGCCGTCGCGTTCTACGACGGCGGAGGCAAGATCCGCACACTGACACGGCCCGTCGTCGGCGGCCCACGGGTCGCCCGGAGTCTCCTGACCCTGCTGGCCCGGCACCCGCGCACCACTGTGCACACCCGCCCCGTCAACGGGCGCACGGGTCTGGTCGCACGCTACGACGGCCAGGTCGCCGCCGTGATCTGCCTCGACCTGGCCGGCTCGCGCGTCGTACAGGTGTGGGCCGTCCTCAATCCCGACAAGTTGCGCTCCTGGAACCGCCCTCGCGCCTGACCTGCCCCGTCCCACGCCCGGCACAACGCGTCAGCGGCCCGCTCAGACGCAGAGGGCCGCCACGGACCGGTGACGGGTGCGGGACTGCAGGAAAGCGGCGATCTTGGCCGGGTTGAAGACCCACATCACCTGGTGAATGCCGCGGGACGTGGCCGCGACCGTCATGAAGGTGGCGGGCCGGCCGTCCCGGTGGATCAGGATGCCGCCGCGCCCGTTGGCCTCGACCGGTTCGGCCTCGACCGTGGGCCAGAACCGCGGGTGCGCGGTGGACAGGTTCGCCACGCGGGCACGGCCCAGGACGGGCACCCGCGCCGCTCCCCTGATGCCGTTGCCGTCGGACAGACTGACCGCGTTCGGGGTGAGCAATGCCTCCAGTCCGGCGACGTCGCCCTGCCGGGCGGCGGCGACGAACGTCTGGAGCAGCGTCCGGTGCTCGGCCGCGTCGACGCTGTCCCGCTGGTCCTCGGTGAGGTGTTTGCGGGCCCGGCTCACGATCTTGCGGACATTGACGGGGCTGAGACCCAGGATGCGCGCGATGTCGGGGTAGGCGTAGTCGAAGGCCTCCCTCAGGACGTAGGCGGCGCGCTCGGTCGGGGAGAGCTTCTGCAGCACCAGGAGCAGGGCGAGTTCCAGTGCCTCCGCCCGCTCGGCACCGACCTCCGGGTCGTTGCTGGTGTCGACGGGCTCCGGCAGCCACGGACCGATGTACGTCTCTCGGCGGACGCGGGCGGACTGGGCCACGTTGATGGCCAGCCGGGTGGTGGTGCTCGACAGGAACGCCACGGGGCTGATCACGAGGGTGCGGTCGGTGCGCTGCCAGCGCAGCCACACTTCCTGGACGACGTCCTCGGCCTCCACCGCACTGCCCAGCACGCGGTAGGCGATGCCGAAGAGGCGGGGCCGGAGTTCGACGAAGACGGAAACGGCCTCGCTCAGGCCGCCTGCCACGGGGGTCGCCTCTGAATGCATGATCCCGGGTCTCCGTTTCTCTGTTGCCGGTGTGTGCGGAGGCGGTCGGACGACCCTTCGTCGTGACCGCCGGAGCGCTGGCCCGGCGTACTGAGGGATCGGCAGGGCGCGGTGCTCACCTTCGCTCCGTACGACCGGCGGTGCCGACGTTTCGTTACACCTGTGCGCGGACTTCTTTACGGATCTTGCGGACCGGTGCACGGCCCTGCCCGGAGGCGGTCTCGCCGCGCCGGCGCACGGCACGGCGGGATGTCACATTCGCACCGACCGTCCGGTCTTCCAGAGAAAGCGGCGCTGCGCGACCCGAATTATTCCCGCAATACCTTGTTCGACGAGCCACCCCCCCCGAACCGGTATCCGTTTCTCATACAGGAGACAATTCATGGACTGGCGTGTAAGGGGCCTCTGCCTGACCGAGGACCCGGATCTCTTCTTCCCGATCGGCGGTCTCAACAGCGGGCCGGCGGCGATACAGACGGACGAGGCGAAAGCGGTCTGCCGTCATTGCCCCGTCACCCGGCAGTGCCTGGCCTGGGCCGTCGACGTCGGGCCGGTCGAGGGGATCTGGGGAGGCACCACGGAAGGGGAGCGTCGCGCCCTGCGACGGCGCGCTGTGCGCGCGTCGCGCGCGACGGAGAGCGCCGCCTGAGCGGCCTGCCGACGCGCGGGCGTCGGACGCGGCACACCGATGGGGTGGGTTGTCCGGAGACCGATGCGATGTGTCGTCCGGAGACCGGTGCGGGTGAGCGGGGCTGCTCCACAGCCGGGGCCACCACCGCCCACCCGCATCGGTGTCCGTCAGGCCGCCGCCTCCTGCTCCGTCCGGATGGCCGAGATGTCCAGGGTCAGCGTCACCTTGTCGCTGATGAGCACACCTCCCGTGTCGAGCGGTGTGTTCCAGGCCAGCCCCCAGTCCGAACGCCGCAGGGTGGCGGAGCCCGCGAAGCCGACTCGGTGGTTGCCGAAGGCGTCGTCACCGGCCCCGCCGAAGACGACGTCGATGTCCAGGGGCAGTTCGATGTCCTTGATGCGCAGGCTGCCCGTGAGGCGGAACTCGTCGTCGCCGAGCGGGACGATGCCGGTGGAGTGGAAGGTCATCAGGGGAAACGTCGCGGAGTCGAAGAAGTCGGGCCCCGCGAGGTGGGCGTCGCGGTCCGCCGCGCCCGTGTCCATGCTGTCGGTCTGCACACTCACGTACGCCTTGGAACGGGACGGGTCGGAGCCGTCCAGTACGAGCAGGCCCTCGAACCGGTCGAACCGGCCGCGCACATTGGTGATCATGGCGTGCCGGACGGAGAAGCCGATCGTGCTGTGGACCGGGTCGATGGTGTAGGCACCGGTCGCGGCCGGGTGCGCACCGAGGACCGGGGGAGTGGCGTGGTCGCGTTGGATCATGATGGTGGGTCGGCTTTCTGTGACGAGAGGGGCCTGCCGCGCCGCGGTGCGGACGACAGGCCCCCTGTGGTGGGTGCGGACCCCGCTCAGGGACCCGCCCCCGACGACTCAGCGCTGCTGCGCGAGCCAGTCGGCGAACCGGGTCTCGGCGATGTGCGCGTCCGGGCCGGGGAGCAGCGTGGTCTCCTCCAGTTCCGCGCCGAAGTACGGGGCGTGCACATCGGTCACGACCTGGCGCGGGTCCTTCTTGGCGGCCAGCCCCTTGCGGATCAGCTCGTCGAGCTGGAACTCCTCGGGGCCGGCGACCTCCACCACCCCGCCCACCGGGGTGCCGACCGCGGTACGGCCGACGGCGGCGGCCACGTCGTCGGAGAAGATGGGCCGGATCTTGACCGGGGCCAGCCGGACGGTGTCACCGTCGGTCGCCGCCTCGGCGATGCCCTTCATGAACTCGAAGAACTGCGTGGCGTGCACGATCGAGTACGGGATGCCCGAGTCCTTGATCAGACGCTCCTGCGCCTGCTTGGCGCGGAAGTAGCCGCTGTCCTGGAGCCGCTCCGTGCCGACCACGGAGAGCGCCACGTGGTGGGTCACACCGGCGTTCGCCTCCGCCTTGAGGAGGTTGGTGGTGGCGGTGCGGAAGAACTCCATGACGGCGTCGTCCTCGAAGGAGGGCGAGTTGGAGACGTCGATCACGACCGAGGCGCCGGTCAGGACCTCGGCCAGGCCCTCGCCCGTGAGCGTGTTGACACCGGTGTTGGGAGCGGCCGGCACCGCCTCGTGACCGTGCTCGTTGAGCTTGGCGACCAGCTTGGAACCGATCAGTCCGGTACCGCCGATGACTACGATCTTCATGTGAATATCCTTTCGAGATGTGCGTTGTCGCCTGCACCAGACAAGACCGAATGCTCACCCGCTCTGTGACAAGGCGAACCGATTCATCGGTGTTCTGGCGTTTCTGGCGCTGCCGGAGTTCAGGTGTTCCGGCTTTTCCGGTGATCGGAAGCCTTTTACTCGACGAGCTTTCCGTCGGTGGACACGTCCGCCATGAGGGAAGCGATCTCGTCCGGGACATCGGGAATGCGCTCGTGGGTGATTCCGGTCGTCGGCGACCAGACCAGGTTGACGCGGAAGGCGGGGTCCATCTCGGGGAAGTCGCTGCGGTTGTGGCAACCACGGGTCTCCCGGCGTTCCAGTGCCGCTTCGAGGGTGGCGCGGGCCGCCAGGGCGGCCGACTTGAGGTCGAAGGCGTGGGCGAGGTCCTGGAAACCGGCGATGTCGGGATGGACACCGACGTTCTGCATGCGCTTCTCGACGGCGTCCAGCTCCGCCAGGCCGGCGCGCAGACCCTCTTCGTCCCGGACGACGCCGGCGTGCTCGGTCATGGTGTTGCGGATCGCGCGCTGGAGCGCCCGGACGTTCTCGGGGCCGTCGGCGGCCAGCAGCTCGTCGACCTCGGCGCGTGCCTCGGCCACGGCGGTCGCGGACCGGGGCTGCGCGGTGAGGGACTCCGAGTAGGCCGCCGCGGCCCGGCCGGTGATACGGCCGTAGACGAGGAGTTCGATCAGGCTGTTGCCGCCGAGGCGGTTGGCGCCGTGCAGACCGCTGGCGGCCTCGCCGATGGCGTACAGACCGCGGACGTCGGTGCTGTGGTCCTCGGGACGGACCCAGACGCCGCCCATCGAGTAGTGGGCCGTCGGGGCCACCTCGATGGGTTCACGGGTGATGTCGAGCATCTGCAGGTCGAGGAGCGTCTGGTAGACCCGGGGCAGCCGGTTCATGATCGTCTGGCGGGGCAGGTGGGAGACGTCGAGCCAGACCCCGCCGTTCGCGGTTCCCCGGCCCTCCTTGATCTCGGTGTACGAGGCGAGGGCCACCCGGTCGCGCGTGGACAGTTCCATGCGCTCGGGGTCGTAGCGGTTCATGTACCGCTCGCCGAGGGCGTTGCGCAGGATGCCGCCCTCACCGCGGGCGGCCTCGCTGACCAGGGTGCCCGCGGCGTTCTCCGGTTCGATGATGCCGGACGGGTGGAACTGCACCAGCTCGGGGTCGCGCAGGCGGGCCCCGGCCTCGACGGCCAGGCGGAAGGAGTCGCCGGTGTTCTCGTCCCGGCGCGACGAGGTCCGCCGCCAGATGCGCGTGTGCCCGCCGGCCGCGAGGATCACGGCGTCCGCGTGGACGAGGTGTCGGGTGCCGTTGGTCAGGTCGAAGCCGTAGGCCCCGAAGACGGCACCCTCGTGGACCAGCAGACGCGTGATGTACACGCTGTCGAGTACCGGGATGTCCAGCTGGACCGCGCGCCGGATCAGGGTGCGCTGGATCTCCAGGCCGGTGTAGTCGCCGGCGAAGGCGGTACGGCGGAACTTGTGGGCGCCGAAGAAGCGCTGCGAGATCCGGCCGTCCCCTTCACGGGCGAAGGCCATGCCGTACCGCTCCAGGTCGTCGATGCCCAGGGCCGCGCCCTGGGTGACGATCTCCGCCGTACGGGGGTCGCCGAGCAGATAGCTCTCCTTGAGGGTGTCCGCGGCGTGCTGCTGCCAGGAGTCCTCGGGGTCCATCGTGGCCAGGGCCGCGTTGATGCCGCCGGCCGCCAGGGACGTGTGGGTGTCCTCCTTGGGACGCTTGCCGACGGCGATGACGTCGACGCCGGCCTCGGCCAGCTCGATCGCCGCCCGCAGGCCGGAACCGCCGGTACCGATCACCAGCACCGTGGTGGAAAGACGTTGTTCGGTGAGAGGCACGCTTGCTCCCGTCGCTCAGGGTGGTCACTGACTAGGACCACGTCGGGCGGCGGTTTGTGACATCGGCGGCGCACGCGTGTCACACCGTGCCGGGGTCCCCGGTCATCTGGACGAACCTGACGACCGTGCGACAAGGCGCCGGGGGATGTCCGACGGCCGAAGAGGAGAAGACGGATGACGTACGTCATCGCACAGCCCTGCGTCGACATCAAGGACCGGGCGTGTGTCACCGAATGCCCCGTGGACTGCATCTACGAGGGCGCGCGCACGCTCTACATCAACCCGGCGGAGTGCGTCGACTGCCATGCGTGCGAACCCGTCTGCCCGGTGGAGGCGATCTTCCACGAGGACGATCTGCCGGGGCACTGGTCGCACTACCTCGCCGTCAACGCGGAGTACTTCGACGAGGCGGCTTCCCCGTCGCGCGCAGGGCGTGACACGGTCGGCGACCACCCGGCGGTCGAGGCACTGCCCCCGCAGAGCGGGCCGCACAAGAAGGAGATCTCCTTCTTCACCGTCCGCAAGGAGGAAGCGGCCGACGCGGATCTGTGGTTCCCCTCCTGACCGGCCGCCGCCACCGAGCGTGCCCGGTCAGGAGGCGAGTGTGATGGTGGTGGGCGTCCCTCTCCACGCCATGCGCGCGTAGGGGCACAACGCGTCGGCCCTCCCGATCAGCTCGTCGGCCGTCGCGGGATCGACACCGGGCCACCGCACCACCAGATCGACGCGCAGCAGATAGCCGCCGTCCTCCGGGTCCCGGCCGAAGGCGACGGTCGCCACGACGGAGATCGCCGCGGGGTCCAGCGCCTCCTGCCGGGCCAACAGGCTGAGCGCGCCGTGGAAGCAGGCGGCGAAACCGGCCGCGAAGAGCTGCTCGGGGTTGGTTCCCCGGCCGTCACCGCCCAGCTCGGCCGGCATCCGCAGATCGAGGTCCAAGGCTCCGTCGGCCGAGCGTGCGTGGCCGGAGGTCCGCCCGTGCGAGGCCGCACCACCGTGGACGGTCACCGTGGTGGTGTAGATGGGCGAGAACTCCTCCCCGTCGAAATCCTTCTCGGTCGACAGGGTGGGCAACTTGATCCGCTCGGTCATGGCAGGGCTCCGGTGTCGTCGTGGTACGCGGTCCCGGCAGACGTCCGGGACGACTGGATGACCGGCGAGCGACCGTTGTTGTGACGCCTGCCCGTCGGCGCCGGAGGACCCCCGACTCCAGGTCAGTCCCGCAGGGAAGCCACGTAGGGCGCCAGTTTGGCCGGGTTCATCACCCACATGAGCCGGTCGATGCCGTCCGCCGAGATGTCGGCGGTCAGCAGGGCGACGGCCTCCTCGCCGGAGAGGACCAGGACGGCCGGCCGTCCGTTCGCCTCGACCCACCGGACCTGCGACTGCGGCCAGAAGCGCGGAGCGAAGGCCACGAGGTAGTGCGAGACGTGCGGCAGCCCGATGACCGGAATCCTCGACGCGCCGCGGATCCCGTTGCCGTCCGTGTAGCTGACGACGTCGGCGGTGAGCACGTCCTCCAGGCCCGCCAGGTCGCCCGTCCGCGCCGCGGAGAGGAAGACCTCCAGCAGCCGCCGATGGGCTGTCGGGGTAACGGCCTCCTTGCGCTCGGCGGCCAGGTGCTTGCGGCCGCGGCTCACCAGTTGACGGGTGTTGGCCTCGCTGGTCTCCAGGATCTCGGCGATCCGTCCGTAGGGGTAGTCGAACGCCTCCCGGAGCACGTAGGCGGCGCGCTCCACGGGGTTCAGCTTCTCCAGGAGCAGCAGGACCGCCATCTCCAGGGCCTCGGCCCGCTCCGCGCCCAGGTGCGGATCCTGCGTGGTGTCGACGGGCTCGGGAAGCCAGGGGCCGACGTAGGACTCCCGGCGCACCCGCGCGGACTGGGCCACGTTGATCGCCAGCCTCGTGGCGACGGTGGTCAGGAAGGCGGTCGGTTCGTGCACCTTCGAACGGTCGGTGCTCTGCCACCGCAGCCAGGCCTCCTGCACGATGTCCTCGGCCTCCGCCGCGCTGCCCAGGACCCGGTACGCGATACCGAAGAGCTGCGGGCGCGCCGAGAGGAAGTCCTTCGTCGCCTGGTCAAGGGTGCCGGGTGGGGCGCCAGCGTGCATGGAACATCCCTTCTGGCTTCGTGCTCCCCATGCTACAAGCGGGCGCGGAGGGGCGCGTCGGCGGAGGGGCGCACGCGCGCGCATGGATCCCACAGGTGGCACACGGTGGCAACGGGCCACCGTCCGACATGCACGGTCGTCGGCGCCCGGCCCCGCTGACGTGCCCTGTCACGGATCGATCGCGCACCCGGTCAGGACAGCGAACCGCCAGGGACCGGAAGGGGCACACCGTGTCGGACAGGACGCCGGCTCTCGATGCCGTGCACGGCATGCTGACGCTGTTGTTCGCCGCAGTGGCCCTGCACGTGCTGTGGCGCGGTGTCCGGTCACCGGGTGCGGGCCGCCGTGACCGCCTGGATCTCCTCCTGCACTTCACCATGGCGGCGGCCATGGCGGCGATGCCCTGGAGTCTCGGCCCGCCTCTGTCCGACCGGGCCGCCACGGTGTTCTTCACCGCCGCCGCGCTGTGGTTCCTGCTGACCGCCCGTACCGCGGAGCTGTTCACCGACCGGCTGACGCCCGCCGTCGGCATGGCGGCGATGGCCTGGATGTCGCGGCCCCCGTCCGGCGCCGTCCCGGTCTCCGCCGCCGCCCGGGAGACCGTGGCCGCCGCGGGCGTCCCGGCCGCGCACCACACCGCGGCCCACGGCCATGCCGCCGACGCCTCGACGACGGCGACCCTGGTCACCGTCGTACTGACCGTGTATCTCCTCGGCTGTGCCCTGCGGTCGTTGACGCGCCCCATGCCCGCACTGCGGACCGCCACGGACCACGCGCACCGCGCCGCCGCCACGAACCCGTACGGGCACGTGCGCGACGGCGCGATGGCGCTGGGGACGGCCGTGATGCTGCTGCTGCCGCACTGACCCGGCCGTCACTCGATCCCGACCACGGCCTTGCCGCGCATCAGGAAGTCCGACAGGTAGCCGTCGTGGGGCACTCCCGGAGCCATCCAGTACGTCGGGTGGTCACCGGCGTACACGTTGGCGATGGAGGGTTCCGCCACCAGCGTGTCGAGCAGCGCACGGTCGCGGGAGAGGACCGAGAGCACGAGTGTCCCGCGCAGCGGGGCGATCCCGTCCGAGCGGCTCCAGGGCGCCACCCACACGCACGGGAAGGGGAGTTCGGTGCCCACCTGCGGGGCACCGGCGGCGGCGACCTGGTGGACGGCCGGCCGCAGGACGGCGCTTCCGTCCCCGAGGTCGTCGACGACGCCGTCACCGCCGAGCCAGGCGCGGGTCCCCGCCGCCACCGACCTCAGGTAGGAGTCGACGGCCAGGGCCCGGTCCAGCGGGCACACCGGGAGAACCGCCCGGGTGTCCTGGGGCGGCAGACCGGGGAGTTGGGACAGGCGCGCCGCGAGGGCCTCCGCGAGCGGTGCCGGGTCGCCCTCGACGAGGACGGCGGTGGCGTTGACGCACGCGGTGCCGGCCTCGTCGGCGACGGAGGCGACGATCGTGTCCAGGTGCTCCCGCCAGTCCGTGTCCGCCGTGACGAGGATCTTCGTCCGGCCGGGCCCCTGGGGCAGCACACGGGCGTCGTGGGCGTATCCGGCGACGACGTCGTCACCGCCGTACACCACCGCACGGTCGGCGCCGCGGATCAGCGTCCGCGCGGTCCGGTGGTCCGTGGGCAGCAGCGCCAGCCGGTCCTGGCCGACGCCCGCCCGGCGCAGCGCGCCGACCAGGCGGTGCGGGGTGAACGGCTCGCGCCGCGACGGCCGTACGGCCACGCGGTAGCCGAGGGCCAGCGCCTCCAGCCACAGCCGGTGGACCCCCGGATGATTGCCGGACGCGTTGACGGCGAACACCTCGCCCCGGCGGGCCCACACGGCGTGCCCGGCCCCGAGGGAGGGGTCCAGGCGCTGCCGGACCGTGCCGCGCGGTCTGCCCTGCTCGGCGGAGGCACGGGCGCGGGTGACGAACCTCGCCGTGCCGCGGGTCGCGTCGCGCACCACGGTCAGCGGGGTACCGGAGGTGCGGCTGACCAGGTACTCGTACTCGCGCACGCCCAGCCCGCCGACGGTGCCGGTGGCGAACTCCTCGGCGGCCGCTTCCAGCAGCGCGTCCAGGCCGTCCGGCGGGACCGGCCCGGCCTTGCGCAGTGCGGCCAGCGCCCGGTCGACGTACACCGGCGGCACCAGGCTCAGCCGCGCCACCTCGGCACCGGACACATCCGTGACGATGTCCGGGACGCGGGTGCGGTAGGGACCGCGGGGGCCGAGGGCGTCCAGGTACACCGGCTCGGCGGCATCGGCGGCGGCCATCAGTACACGCCCTCGATCACGGTCTCGCCCCGCACCGTGGGCACCGGTGCCACGTCCGCCACGGCGTCGCCGGCGTGACCGCCCGCGGGCCGGACGCGCACGGCCGTGTCGCGCTCGGCGTTGTGGGGGATGAGCATCGACTTGCTGACGTGGCTGACGATCACCTGGCCGCGCTCGCCGACCGCGACGGGTTCCCCGGTGGCGGGGTCGACGACCGACAGGAACACGTACGGCGACACCGGGTCGAAGACACAGGGCTGCGAGGCGTCGAGACCGGCGCGTTCGAGCAGCGCGGTGAGCATCATGGTGTTGCCGTACATGCCGATCAGCGGCACCTCGGGGAAGACCTCCGTGGCCAGCAGGTGACGGGTGTCGGGGTCCATGTGGGTGCCGCCCCAGACGATCGCCCGGACCGAACCGTTGATCCGTTCCAGGAGGTCCTCCTCGCGGGCGAAGCGCTCCAGCAGGGGCGTGGTGGCGGCCAGGACACCGATGTCCTGGGTCAGCAGGATCCGCCGGCACTGTTCGACGAGGTGGTCGGTGTAGGACTCGACCTCGTCGGCGCGGCCCGTGGCGATCAGCTTCCGCACCCACCGGGGGTCCATGTCGATGCTCAGTCCCGGGCCGCCCAGCGAGGCCGCCGCCCGTTGCAGCACGTCCCCCACCAGATGCGGACCCGTGGGCGCCACGGTCAGCCACTGGGCGCCGACGGGCAGCCCGTGCTCCCGCAGACGCATGTCGACCTGTGCGGTGCTGTGCCGCATCCAGTCGTCGAGCTGGACGACCCGCTTGGGCGCCCCGGTCGTCCCGCCGCTGTCGAAGACGTTGAGCAGCCGGGCGTCGCCGCCGTAACCCCGGGGGATCAGGTCCGCCACCGGGACCTGGCGCAGTTCGTCGCTCAGGTCGGGGAAGAGCGCCAGGTCGTCCACGCCCTTGACGTCCCGCCGCGGATCGAAGGCGAGCCGTTCGGCCCGGTCCAGCCAGTAGCGGGAGCCGGTCTCCGGGTCGAAGTGCCAGCGCACGGCGGCGCGCACGAACTCGTCCGGATCGACGCCGTCGGACGGTCCGGCGTCCAGGACGGCGGGGGAGTCGTACGTCATGATCGGTCCTTCCTCGGCACGGGCCCGTGCGGCGCGTGCGGCTGGCGGGAATGGCGACGAGGGGCGCACGGGCGCCCGGTCATCGGCTGAACAGTTCGAAGGCGACGGCGGGAGCGCCGTCGAACCGTGCGCGGTGGACGCCGGTGCTCTCGCCCAGGAAGCGGCGCGCGTACGTCTCGGGGTCCTCCCCGGTCAGGGCTTCGAGGTAGGTCCGGTGCCGCAGCAGGGACTGGACACCCTGTTCGAAGCCCGGCTCGGCGGACACCGCGTGGGACGGCGCCGGTGAGTTGGCGACGGCCACCCAGCGGACGCCGTTCCAGGGCGGCAGCCCCTGTTCGGCCAGTTCCGGGAAGATCCAGCGGTTGCCCGCGTCCGCCGCCGCGTCCAGCACGGCGCGCCCCACCGCCACGTGGTCCGGGGTGTTCCAGGCCCCGGCGGCCCAGGTGTCCCGGTGGTTCAGTGTGATCACCAGCTCGGGCCGGTGACGCCGTACGGCGGCGGCGATGTCGCGGCGCAGGGAGACGCCGTACTCGATCACACCGTCCCGGTGGTCCAGGAACTCCACCGCGCGGACACCGACCGCCGCGGCGGCGGCCCGCTGTTCCGCCTCCCGCAGGGGGCCGGCCCGTCCGGGATCCAGGGTGTCGATGCCGGCCTCGCCCCGGGTGGCGAGCAGGTACGTGACCTCCCTGCCGTCGGCCACCCAGGAGGCCACGGCCGCCGAGCACCCGTACTCGAGGTCGTCGGGGTGGGCCACCACGGCCAGGGCGCGCCGCCAGTCGTCGGGCATCGGGCGCAGCGGCGCGGGAGCGCTGCCGGTCACGCCTGGTCTCCCGTCGGCCGCACGTGCGGGGGAAGCAGGCTCTCCAGCGGGACCGAGGGGTCGGCGAGGGCGGCGTCGTCCGTCTCCGCGCCCGACTCGATCAGGGCGCGGATCGTCCCGATCACGTCCCACAGATTGACGCTCATCCCCGCCAGCACCCGGTTGCCGGACATCCAGAACGCCAGGAACCGCCGCTCCTCGCGCGACCCGCGGAAGACGACGCGGTCGTAGCCGCCCGGTTCGGCGTACCCGGTGTACTCCATGCCGAGGTCGTACTGGTCGGTGTAGAAGTACGGCAGCCGGTCGTACACCGCGTCCTGGCCGAGCATGCTCAGCGCGGCGGTACGGGGCTGGTGCAGCGCGTTGGCCCAGTGCTCCACGCGCAGGTGCCGGCCGAGCCGGGGGTGGTAGGCGTTGGCGACGTCACCGGCGGCGTGGACACCGGCGGCGGAGGTCCGCAGACGGGCGTCGGTCACGATGCCGTTGCGCACGTCGAGACCCGCCTCCTCGGCCAGGCGGACGTTGGGCGTGATGCCGACCCCCACGACCACGGCGTCCGCGGGCAGGTGGGTGCCGTCGGCCAGCCGGACCCCGTCGACGCGGCCCCCGGTGCCGGTGACGGCCTCGATCCGGGCGTGGGGACGCAGGTCCACACCGTGATCCCGGTGCAGACCGGCGAAGACCTCGGCCGCCTCCCGGCCCAGGACCTTCAGCAGGGGCAGCTCACCGCGCTCCAGCACGGTCACCTCCGCACCGGCCGCCCGGGCCGCCGCCGCCGTCTCCAGCCCGATCCATCCGCCGCCGACCACGACGATCCGGGCGCCCTCGGTGAACGCCTCCTTGAGGCGCTCGCTGTCGCCCACGCGCCGCAGGTACAGCACGCCCTCCAGGTCCGCGCCCGGCACCGACAGGCGGCGCGGCGAGGAACCGGTGGCCAGCAGCAGACCGGCGTAGGGCACGCGACGGCCGTCGTCCAGCGTCACCGCCCGGCCGTGCGCGTCGATGGACGTCACACTCGTGCCCAGGAGCAGATCGACGTCGTGCTCCCGGTACCAGCTCTCGGGGTGCACGTGGATGGACTCGCGGTCCTCCTTGCCCAGCAGGTAGCCCTTGGACAGCGGCGGCCGGATGTACGGCCGTTCCCGCTCGTCCCCGATGACGACGAGCGGCCCGTCGTGGCCGTGCTCGCGCAGTTCCTCCGCGGCCTTGCCGGCGGCCAGGCCGCCCCCGACGATCACGAACGTCTTCGCACGCGGCATGAGATCCCCGTCCAATTCTGTGAGGCGCACACGGACCGAGTGGTCCGGTCACCCTTCAGACCGGGCGCGGACACGCGTTGTGACACGGTGGCACGGGCCTACCCGGCCCCTGTGCTCCGGGAGTTCGCCGCCCGCCCCGCCCGCCGGTTCACCGGCGGGCCGGCCGCGTCACGGCAAGAACACGCGGATCGTCGTGCCTCGCCGTCGGGACGAAGCCGTGCCGCGCCAGGTCGTCGGTGAGCCGCGTGCGCGAGGCGGGCCACATCCAGAAGGACTCCGTGTGCTCCCGCAGCACATGCCGTCCGCTGCGCACCCAGTAGTCGACACGGGTGTGGATGCGGTATCCCGCCGCGGACATCGTCATGCGTCCCCCGTACACGTGCGCGCCCACCCGCTGCTCCGGCAGGCGGTGCACGATGTCGCGAGGGGGCAGCAGCGCGGGCGGCGGTTCCAGCAGGAGCGTGCCTCCGGGGGCCAGGGCCGCGTGGATCGCGGGCCACAGCGCGTCCCGCGCGGCCGGGGGAAGACAGGCGACCGTGTTGTGGCACACGGCCACGTCCGCGGCCGCGTACAGCGCCGCCTCGTCCAGGGCGTACGGGTGCACGGTCACCCGCTCGCGCTGCCGCGCGGGCAGGGTGGCGAGGCGGGTGAGCAGGGAGGTGCGCATGGCTCGGGCGGGCTCCACCGCGTGCACGTCGGCCGCGGACTCGGCCAGGCTCATCAGCGTGACCCGGCCGGTCCCGGCACCGATGTCCAGCACACCGAGACGGGCTCGCGCGACATGCCGGCCGTAGAGGTCGCGGACGCGTGCCGCGTCCCGGTCGGCCTGAAGGATGTCGTAGAACTCGGCGGTTACGGCGTAGGAGTCCGGGTCCGGCCGGGACACCGGTGCTCCGGTGATGACGGGGTGCATGTCCAGCTAGACAACGTGTGAGCCAGGCCTGTGACAGCGGGTGCCCCGCGAGGGACCCGTACCGAACGGGCCCGAGGTGAGGCCCGTCACGGGGGCGGACTGTCACAAGTGCGTGGCACACGCAGTCAGTTCTCCGGTTCCGACTCGCGGAACCCGGAGGGAAAGCAGAACACGCCGTCATGACCGTGAGAACCCCGCAGGTATGGCTGCCCGCCCAGTTCGCCGAGCTCACCGGCCTGCCACCGGGACTGGAGTACGTCCGCTGGGACGGCCGTTCGGCCTTCCCGTCGGACCCGTCGGAGGTGGAGTTCTACGCCCCGCCGCTGACCAAGGACATCGATGTCATCGGCAGCCCCCTGCCCCGCATGACACGTCTGCGTGCGGTGCAGGCCCTGAGTTCCGGCACGGACGAACTGCGCGCGGAGCTGGACCGGCTGCCTCGTCCGGTGACCCTGTGCAACGCGGGCGCGGCCCCCGCTCCGAGCACGGCCGAGCTGGCCCTCACCCTGATCCTCGCCTCGCTGCGGGGCATACCGGAGGCGGTCCGCGCCCAGGACGGCGGGGCGTGGAGACCGGAGGTCTTCCCGTCCCTGTACGGGCGGTCCGTGCTCGTCGTCGGCTACGGCGCCGTCGGCTCCGCGCTGGAGGAGCTTCTGGTGCCCTTCGGATGTGCGGTGACCCGTGTCGCCGGGGCGGACCGGGACGCGCCCCGGGGCTCCGTCCGCTCCGCCGCACACCTGCCCCGGCTCGTGGGCGACGCCGATGTCGTCGTGCTGTCCGTCCCGCTGACCCCGCAGACCCGTCAGCTCTTCGACGCGGGCATGCTGGCCCGCATGAAGGACGGCGCCCTGCTCGTCAACGTGGCACGCGGGGCCGTAGTCGACACCGACGCCCTGCTCAAGGAGACCCACGAGGGCAGGCTGCGGGCCGCGCTCGACGTGACCGACCCCGAGCCGCTCCCGCCGGGGCATCCGCTGCGAGAGACACCCGGCGTGCTGATCACGCCGCACGTCGGCGCGTTCACGTCGTCCCTGTGGCCACGTCTCGAACAGCTCATCCGGCACCAGTTGAGCCGCTTCGCCGCAGGTGAGGAGCTGGAGAACGTCGTGTCCCGCTGACGCCCGGGCCCGGGCGTCAGCCACGCCGGGGCCGACCCGCCGCCGTCCTGCCCGGCGGCACCGCGCATGTCACACCCGCACCGGCTCGCCGGTCATGGTGACGACAGCAGTACACGAATCATGCCGAACAGCACAGCGTCGGACGAGTCGGATTCGTCGCGCCATTCGTGTGCCGACGGTCTTCCCGGCGGGCGATCCGCGGGGGCGTCCCCCCACCCCCACCACGGCCGCCCGGCGGTCGAAAGCCCTCGCGCCGCGCCAGTGCCGCGGATCCACGGCGGAGCGCGCCACAGCGGCGCCGGTGAGCCGCGGGTGACGCAGAAACGAAGGGTGAAGAGATGGGCCACGACAGCCGGCCGGTGGAGCCGGAGCAGGAGCGCACGGGGGAGAGGCTCGCCCGATGGACGGACAGCCGACTGGGGCGCCGCCCCGTCGCGCGCTCCGTCCGGCGCCTGGTCTTCCCCGACCACTGGTCGTTCATGCTCGGCGAGATCGCGCTCTACAGTTTCGTGATCCTGCTGATCACCGGTGTCTATCTGAGCTTCTACTTCCACCCCTCCTCCGACCTCGTGGTCTACCAGGGCGACTACGCCCCCTTGCGCGGGCAGTGGGTGTCCGAGGCCTTCGACTCGACCCTGCACATCTCCTTCGACGTCCGCGGCGGCCTGCTCGTCCGCCAGGCCCACCACTGGGCGGCCCTGGTCTTCGTCGCCGCCGTCCTCGTCCACCTGCTGCGGGTCTTCTTCACCGGCGCGTTCCGCAAGCCGCGGGAGCTGAACTGGGTGCTGGGGTTCGGACTGCTCGTCCTGGCGATGTTCGGGGGCCTGACCGGCTACGACCTGCCGGGCGACCTGCTGTCCGGCACCGGCCTCCAAGTGGTGAACGGCACGATCCTGTCGATTCCCGTCGTCGGGACCTATCTGTCGTTCTTCCTCTTCGGCGGTGAGTTCCCCGGCGACGACCTGATCGCCCGCTTCAACACCCTGCACGTCCTGGTCATCCCCGCGCTCATGGTCGTCCTCATCGCCGGCTACGTGCTCCTGGCCCTGCGCCACCGGCCCGCGCAGTACCCCGGACCCGGCCGTACCCGCGACAACGTCGTCGGCCTTCCGGCCAAGGTGTACGCCGTGAAGGCCGCGGGCTACTTCTTCCTCGTGGCCGGCGTGGTCTTCTTCATGGCCGCCGTCGCCGAGATCAACCCCGTCTGGGACTACGGGCCCTTCCGTCCCGACCAGGTCTCCGCCGGGTCCCAGCCCGACTGGTACATGGGCGTCGCCGACGGACTGCTGCGCGTCATGCCCGGCTGGGAGATCGACTTCTGGGGCCACACCCTGGCGCTGGACAACTTGCTGCCGCTGCTGGCCGGGACGCTGCTCTTCCTGGCCATGGGGGCCTATCCGTTCCTGGAGGCCTGGGCGACGGACGACGACAGCGAGCACCACCTGCTGGACCGCCCCCGCAACCGCCCGGTACGCACCGCCCTCGGCGTGGCCTGGCTCAGTGTCTACGCGGTGGCCCTGATCGGTGCCGCCAACGACATCATCGCCACCCGCCTGCACATGTCCGTCAACGACGTGACCTGGGCCGTGCGCGTCGGCCTCTTCGTCGTCCCGGTCCTGGCCTTCGTCGTCACCAAGCGCGTGGCGCTGGCACTGCAGCGCAGGGACCGCGACCTGGTGCTGCACGGCCGGGAGACCGGCGTCGTCAAGCGCCTGCCGCACGGCGAGTACGTCGAGGTCCACGAGCCCCTCGACCCGGCCCGACTGCACACCCTGACCTCGCACGAGCAGCACCGGCCCCTGGACGCCGTACCCCCGCGCGACGGCGACGGTGCCGTGGCTCGGGGCACACAGCGCCTGCGCACCGGGCTCAGCGGCTTCCTCTACGGCCCCGGCACGCAGATCCCCAAGCCCACGGCGACCGAGCACGAAGAGATCACCGGTCGGCACGGGTCCTGAACCGCGAGGCGACACAAGGGCGGAGAATGTCTTCACACCATGTCACGCATGTGGTGGGTCTCCGGTCTCAAAGGTGAAAAGGCGACACAACGTGCCGCGAACACCGATCACGATCCCGCCCGAAAGGCATGCGACATGAACCGCACCTCCCGCACCTCCCGCACCAGCCGGATCCACACGACGATGACCGTCCTGGCCGGCGCCGGTGTCGCCGCCGGTCTGCTCGCCACCACGATCGCCCCGGCCTCCGCCGACAAGGGCGGCCCCGCCGACCGCGGCGACAAGCCCACCGTCGTCCTGGTCCACGGTGCGTTCGCCGACTCCACGAGCTGGAACGGCGTCATCGACAGACTCCGGCACGACGGCTACCCGGTCGTCGCCGTCGCCAACCCGCTGCGCTCCCTGAGCGGCGACTCCGCCTACCTCAAGGACGTCCTGGCCGGAATCGAAGGCCCCGTCGTGCTCGCCGGTCACTCCTACGGCGGTTCGGTCATCAGCAACGCCGCCACCGGCAACAAGAACGTCAAGGCGCTGGTGTACCTCGCCGCCTTCCTCCCCGCGAAGGGCGAGAGCGCGGTCGACCTGTCAGGGCGGTTCCCCGGCAGCACCCTCGGTGACGCGCTGCGCCCCGTGCCGGTGACGAACGCCGACGGTTCCCCCGGCACCGACCTCTACATCCAGAACGACAAGTTTCGCCATCAGTTCGCGGCCGACGTGCCGCGCAACAAGACCGACCTCATGACCGTCACCCAACGACCGGTCACCGAGGCGGCCCTGGGCGAGGGAGCGGCCGAACCGGCCTGGAAGACCATTCCCTCCTGGGTCCTGGTCGCCACCCAGGACCGCAACATCCCGGCCGCCGCCCAGGAGTTCATGGCCCGGCGGGCCGGTGCCCACACCACGGAGGTGCGATCGTCCCACGCGGTCAGCGTCTCGCAGCCGGGAAAGGTCACCGGCGTCATCGAGGACGCCGCCCGTTCGGTGCGCTGAGAGCGCACCGGTGATCGAAGGGCCGGTGGTTCGCCACCGGCCCTTTCCCGACCCCGCGCCGTGTGCGTGTCGCGCACCGGTTCCCGGCCGCCCAAGGACTGACTCATGCGCCGCGAACCGCGGATCATCCCGATAGGCCCCGGTCAGGTCGCCCGCACCGTGGCGATGCACCGCCGCTGCTCGCCGCAGACCCTGTGGAGCCGCTACCACCGGGCGATGGCCGACCCCCGCACGTATGTGCCCACTCTGCTGTCCCGCCCCGGATCGGTACATCTGGCGGCTCTGGGCGCCACCGGCCGCATCGTCGCCGTGGGCCACCTGATGCCGGATCACACGGCGGCCGAGGCGGCGCTGCTGGTCGAGGACTCCTGGCAGGGCCGCGGACTCGGGACCCGTCTGCTCCAGCACCTGGGCGAGCACGCGCGGGTCGGCGGCTGGACGACGCTCTACGGCCTCTTCCTGGCCGGCGACGAGCGGATCGACGCCATGCTGCGCCACGCGCCCGTTCCGGTACAGCGCACGGAGGAGGGCGGCGCCGTCACCGCACGGGTCCAGGTCCACGACTTGACGGCCCACGCGTCCGTATCCCGTCAGTGACGCGTGCCGGCACCCTCACACACCGCGTCCGCGGCCACCGCCGCCAAGGGAAAAGCCGGTGCGGGCATCGCCCGCACCGGCTTTCCTCGTTCACGCAGCGGCGTCGGGGTACAGGTCGTCCTCGAACGCCGCCGACTCCAGGAGCGCCTTGACCGCCGCCAGGTAGCGGGCCGCGTCCGCCCCGTCCACCAGCCGGTGGTCGTACGACAGCGACAGGTGCACCAGGTCCCGGACGCCGATGACCTCCTCGTCACCGACGCGCACGACCCCCGGCCTCCTGACCGTGGCGCCCACGCCGAGGATCGCGGCCTGGTTCGGCGGCACGATGACCGTGTCGAACAGCGCACCGCGCGAACCGGTGTTGGAGATCGTGAAGGTCGCGCCCGACACGTCGTCCGGGGTCAGGTGACCACCGCGGGCCCGGTCGGCGACGTCGTGGACGGCCCGGGCGAGCCCGGCGACGGTGAGGTCACCGGCCGCCTTGACGACCGGGGTCATCAGACCGGCCTCCGTGTCGACCGCGATCCCGATGTTCTCGGTGTCGAAGTAGGTGATGGTCCCCTCGTCCTCGTTGATGCGGGCGTTGACCACCGGATGCGCCTTCAGCGCCTGGGCGGCTGCCTTGACGAAGAAGGGCATGGGGGAGAGCTTGAGGCCCTCGCGGGCCAGGAAGCCGTCCTTCGCCCGGTTCCGCAGGCGCATCAGCCGGGTGACGTCGGCCTCGACCGTCGAGGTGAGCTGCGCCTGCTCCAGCAGCGCCTTCTTGAGGTTGTTGCCGATGGCCCGGCGGATACGGGTCATCGCGACCGTGCGGCCGCGGAGCGAGGACGCGTCCTCCGCCGGGGCGGCGCGCACCGGCGCGGGAGCGGGCGCCGACGCGGGCGGAGTCGCGGGCGCCGTCGCGGGCGCGGGGGGAGCCGGAACAACGGACGCGGCAGGCGGGACGAAAGGCTCGGCCGGAGCAGGAGCAGGAGCAGGAGCAGGAGCAGGGGCCGGGGCCGGGGCCGGGGCCGGGGCCGGGGCCGGAGCCGATGCCGGTGCCGCCGACGCGGGCGGGGCCGCGGGGGCGGTGTCCGGCGCGCCGATGATGCCGAGTCCGGCGCCGACCTCGACGGTCTCGTCCTCGGCGGCGAGGATCTCCAGCAGGACGCCTGCGGCGGGGGAAGGTATCTCGGTGTCCACCTTGTCGGTCGACACCTCCAGCAAGGGCTCATCGGCCTCGACGCGGTCACCGACCTGCTTCAGCCAGCGGGTCACGGTGCCCTCGGTGACGGACTCGCCGAGAGCCGGCAGGGTCACGGAAACGGTCATGATGACGTTCAACTCCTCACGGAACGGCGGGGCGCGTGGCCCCGCCGGACCTGTCGTGCAGGGCCCGCGTCGGACGACGCGGGCGGCAGGGGTGCCTCGTACCCCGGTTCAGCGCTCGAGGCCGTACTGCGCGCGGGCCCGCGCGACGGTCTCCGGCGGGACCTGCCCCGCCCGGGCCAGCCGGTCCAGTGCGCTCACCACGATCGACTCGGCGTCCACCCGGAAGTAGCGGCGCACGTCCTCACGGGTGTCGGACAGCCCGAAACCGTCGGTGCCCAGGGAGTAGTAGTCCTGCTCGACCCACTGGCTGATCTGGTCGGGCACCTGCCGCATCCAGTCGCTGACGGCCAGCACCGGCCCCGGTGCCCCGGACAGGGCCCGAGTGACGAACGGGGTGCGTTCCTCGCCCCGCGTCCGGGCGTCGTCGGCACGCATCGCGTCCCGGCGCAGCTCCGTCCAGGACGTCACCGACCACACGTCGGCGTGCACGCCCCAGTCGGAGGCGAGCAGTTCCTGTGCGCGCAGGACCCAGTGGATCGCCGTACCGGAGGCGAGCAGCTGGAGCCGGGGCCCGGCCGCGGGCGCCTCGGCGGGCCGGTACCGGTAGATGCCCCGGACGATGCCCTCCTCGATGCCGGGAACCGGCGGCATGGCGGGCTGGTGCTTGGGCTCGTTGTACACGGTCAGGTAGTAGAAGACGTCCTCGGGCCGCTCGCCGTACATGCGGCGCAGACCGTCCCGGACGATGACCGCGATCTCGTAGGCGAACGCCGGGTCGTAGCTGACGGCCGCCGGATTGGTGGCGGCGAGCAGGTGCGAGTGGCCGTCCCCGTGCTGGAGGCCCTCGCCGGTCATCGTCGTGCGCCCGGCCGTGCCGCCGACCACGAAGCCGCGGCCCATCTGGTCGCCGAGCGCCCAGAACTGGTCGCCGGTCCGCTGGAAACCGAACATGGCGTAGAAGATGTAGAAGGGGATCATGGGTTCGCCGTGCGTGGCGTACGACGTCGCGGCGGCGGCGAACTCGGCGACGGAACCGGCCTCGGTGATGCCCTCGATGAGCAGCTGCCCGGTCGTGCTCTCCAGGTAGTGGAGCAGTTGGTCCGCGTCGACCGGGTCGTAGGTCTGGCCCTGGGGCGAGTAGATGCCGGCGGTGGGGAACATCGACTCCATGCCGAAGGTGCGGGCCTCGTCGGGGACGATCGGCACCCAGCGGGCCCCGCTGCGCGGGTCGCGCATCAGGTCCTTGACCAGCCGGACCAGTGCCATCGTGGTGGCCATCTCCTGGTGGCCGGACCCCTTCTCCAGGTCCTCGAAGGGCTTGGCGGGCGGTTCCGGCAGCGGCTTGGCGGCCACCCGGCGCACGGGTGCGGGCCCGCCCAGCGCGGCCCGGCGTTCGCGCAGGTAACGCACCTCGGGCGAGTCCTCCCCGGGGTGCCAGAACGGCACCTGGTCACCGGCGAGCGCGCTGTCGGGGATGGGGAGCTCCAGCAGGTCGCGCATGGCACGGAACTGCTCCATCGTGAGCTTCTTCATCTGGTGGTTGGCGTTGCGCGACTCGAACGCCGGGCCCAGCGTGTGGCCCTTCACCGTCTGGGCGAGGACCACCGTCGGGGCGCCCCGGTGCTCCACGGCGGCCCGGTAGGCGGCGTACACCTTCAACGGCTCGTGCCCGCCGCGCGAGTTCTCGAACAGGTCGACCACCCGCGCGTCGCTCAGGGAGGCGGAGAGCGCCGACAGGGCGTCACCCGTGAAGAAGTGCTTGCGTATGTAGGCCGCGTCCCGCGCGGCGAGCGTCTGCATCTGGGCGTCGGGCACCTCGCCCAGGCGCCGTACCAGGTCGCCGGTGGTGTCCTGCGCCAGCAGCGGGTCCCAGGCCTCGCCCCAGAGCGTCTTGACCACGTTCCAGCCCGCGCCCCGGAACCGTGCCTCCAGTTCCTGCACGATCTTCGAGTTGGACCGTACCGGGCCGTCCAGGCGCTGGAGGTTGCAGTTGATGACGAAGGTGAGGTTGTCCAGGTTCTCGCGCGAGGCCAGGGTCAGGGCGGCCGTCGACTCCGGCTCGTCCATCTCCCCGTCGCCCAGGAACGCCCACACCCGTGAGGCGGAGGTGTCCTTGATGCCGCGGGCGTGCAGATAGCGGTTGAAGCGGGCCTGGTAGACGGCGCTGAGCGGGCCCAGTCCCATGGAGACCGTCGGGAACTCCCACAGCCACGGCAGCCGCCGGGGGTGCGGATAGGACGGCAGTCCGTGACCGCCGGCCTCCCGGCGGAAGGAGTCCAGCCGGCTCTCGCTCAGCCGCCCCTCCAGGAAGACCCGGGCGTAGATGCCGGGGGAAGCGTGTCCCTGGACGAAGAGCTGGTCGCCGGAGCCGTCGGCGTCCTTGCCCCGGAAGAAGTGGTGGAAGCCGATCTCGTAGAGCCAGGCCGCCGACGCGTAGGTGGAGATGTGACCGCCCAGCCCGAGGCGCGCGCCGCGGGTGACCATCGCCGCCGCGTTCCACCGGTTGAGCGCGGTGATCCTGGACTCCATCTCCAGGTCGCCGTCGAACTCCGGCTGCGCGGCGGCGGGAACGGTGTTGATGTAGTCGGAGTGCAGCAGCCCCGGCAGGGACATACCCGTACTCGCGGCGAACTCGTGCACCCGCCGCATCAGGTACACCGCGCGTTCCGGCCCCGCGTTGCGCACGACGGCGTCGAGGGAGGCCCGCCACTCGGCGGTCTCCTCGCGGTCGCGGTCGGGCAGTTGGTCCAGCTCACTGATCACAGGGTTCTCGGTCGGCCGGGAGGGTTCACTCATGGCAGCCTTCTTTTCACGGCGTGGTGTCGGCGACACCGGCCGCGGACACGGTGGGTGTCGCGGGGCGACAGGTCTGAGGGGGAGATCCGGGCGACGGGCAGCGCCGCCCGGCGGGGTCAGCGGCTCTTGAGCCACTGGGTGAACGTGTGATGGCCCAGCCGGGCGTCCGGCCCGGGAAGCAGGTCCCGCTCCTCGAGCACCGCGCCGAAGAACGGGGCCAGCGCGTCGGCGATCACCGGGCTGGGCCGGCCGAGGAGAGCGAGTACGTCGGCCGTCATGTCCTCCAGCCGCAGCTCCTCGGGCCCGGCTGTCTCGACCACGCCGAACTGCGGCAGCCCCACCGCGACATGGGCGAGGAGCGCGGCGACGTCGTCGGCCGAGACGGGCCGCAGCAGCAACGGCGGCACATGTACGCCGTCGGGCCGGGTGCCGGCCGCGGCGGCGGCCTCCACGGACTCGTGGAAAGGCGTGGCACGTACCACGGAGTACGGCACGGTGGTGTGCCGGGCCAGGTCCTCCTGCGTCGCCTTGGCCTGGAAGTAGCCCGACCCGATCCGGTCGGCGCCCACCACCGACAGCGCCACGTAGTGCTCGACGTCCGCGGCGGCGGCCGCCTTGAGGACGTTGCCCGTCGCGGTGGTGAAGAACGCCGTGCCGGCCTGCTGTCGCCGGGAGGGCGCGTCGGTGACGTCCACGATCACATCGGCGCCGCGCAGCGCCCGGTCCAGGCCCTGGCCGGTGCTGACGTCGACTCCTTCCCCGCGCGACACGGGCACGACCTCCACCCCGTGGTCCCGGAGCCGCGCGACGGTCCGGGAACCGATCAGTCCGGTGGCACCTGCAACGACGACTCTCATCTGCGTCTCCTCCGTCGGGGGCCGATGACCCCGCTGGGTGTTCTGGGCGGACGGTGGCGGATGCCGAAGTGCCAACGTGCCCGTCTCACCTAGACAGAACGCGGGTCCTCCGTGTGACACCGTGCGGCCGGGGCGCGGCCCCGACCGGCCGTGGCGCGGTGTCACAGACCCGCCCGTTGTCCGGTCAGGAGGGCGAGCGGTCATCACGACCGGAGACGACCCCGTGACGGCGGACGATGTGCCGCCCGGTCACGGCGGAACCACGGAAGGTGCGACTCGATGTCGGAGAATGCACAGCACGCCCACCACGGACATGGAACCGGCGACGAGGACGGTCCGAGCTGGACCCGCGCGGCGAAGATGATCCAGGACGCCTCGCCGGTCGTCGTCCCCGAGGGCGCCTCGGCGATGACCATCCACGTCGAGTGGGAGCCCGGCGACCCCGGCACCCCGCCGCACCGCCACTCCGGCCCGGCGTTCGGTTACGTCATCAAGGGCGCCGTCCGCTTCGAACTGGAGGGTGAGCCCGAGCGCGTCGTCGAGGCCGGCGGCACCTTCTGGGAGCCGGGCGGCGACGCCATCCACTACCAGGACGGCAACGCGCTCAGCGACGAGAAGACGGAGTTCGTCGTCACGATGATGTGCGCGCCCGGCAAGCCCATGCTCGAACTGGTCGACGAGGCGGAGCTGAAGGAGCGCGCCCACCTGCGCGCCCCCCGGCCCACCGCCTGACCTCGGTCGGGCACTCACGACGGGGCCCCGCACCCGTGACACCGGCCAGGCCGGGAAGTCACGTATGCGGGGCCCCGTCGTCGTGCGGTGTCAACGGCTCCCGCTCCCATCCCTGCTCCTGCTCCTACTCCACGAAGTACGAGTCGTGCCGGTCGAAGAACGCGGCACGCTCCTCCTCGGAAGCGTGCCCCAGCTGGGAGACCTGCTCGAAGTACTCCTCGCGCGGGGCGCCCGGGGTGAACAGCAGCAGCATGTCGGCCGGTGCGTCGGAGTCGTTGCGGAAGGCGTGCAGCCCGCCCTGGGGGACATGCAGGAAGTCACCCTTGCGGGCGTCGACCCACTGCACACCGTCGAAGACGCGCACGGTGCCGTCCAGGATGAAGAAGGACTCCGAGATCCGCTTGTGGAAATGGGTCTTGGGGCCGCCCGCCCGGGGCCGCATCTCGACGCGGTACAGCCCGAACTCGCCCCGTGTGGTGGCCGTGGTGGCCAGATAGTGGGTGGCGTCCTTTCCGGTACCGCTCTCACCCAGGTTCGGCGGTGTGGTGGCCGGCCGGAAGACGGCGCTGACCTCACCGTCCTCACCCCAGTACTTCTGCTCCGGGTACGGGTACGACATGTCTGGTTCCTTTCGTACGGCAAACGCCGCGCGCGGCGCCGGTTGTCATTCGACGGCTTGATGATGGGCGAAGCGGGACACCAGCGGCGGTTCCGTCAGCCAGCCGTGGGTGTGCCCGTGCGCCGGACGAGGGGCGGTGGCGGACCGCCGCAGCGTGACAAGGGCGACCGACGCGCCGACGGCGAGCAGGACCGCGCACAGCGGCATGGCCCGGCCGAACGAGGTGTCGAAGGCCGCGTCCGACCGGTAGGCCTCCGGCCCCATCCCGACCAGCAGCGGGAGCGCCGCGACGGACACCAGCCCCGCCGCCCGGGCCGCGGCGTTGTTGATGCCGCTGGCCAGCCCGGCGTTCGAGGCGTCCACCGAGGCGAGCAGGGTCACGGTCAGGGGGGCGACCATGACGACCATGCCGGTGCCCATCACCAGGAGGGCCGGGAGGACGTCCTGGACGTAGGACGCGCCCGGACCGACCCGCAGCATCAGCAGCATCCCCGCTCCGCACACCAGCGGGCCGACGGTGAGCGGGGCCCGCGGCCCCAGCCGCTGGGCGAGCGTCCCGGCGTGGGACGAGAACAGCAGCATCAGCACGGTGTTCGGCAGCATCGCCGCTCCGGCGGCCAGCGCCGAGTACCCGACGACGATCTGCAGTTGCAGCGCGGTCAGGAAGAAGAACCCGCCCGTCCCCGCGTAGACGCACAGGGTGATCACGTTGACGGCGGTGAACTGCCGGGACGAGTAGATCGCCAGCGGCATCATGGGGTCGCCGCTGCGTCGTTCGACGCGGAGGAACGCGGCCCCCGCGACGACACCGCCGACGGCCGCGGCGACGGCCACGGTTCCGCCGTCGCGCGCCTCCGTCAGCGCGTAGGTGACCAGCGCCAGGGCCAGAGCTCCCAGGACGGCGCCCGGCACGTCGAAGCCGACCCCGCGCCGGGCCCTCGCGCCGGCCGTGGACACCGCTTCCCTGCGCGGTGCGCCCACGGACTCCGGAACATGGCGCAGGGCCACGGGGACGCACAGCAGCGCCGGTACGGCGCTCAGTACGAAGGTCCAGCGCCAGCCGGGCCCGTCCACCAGCCACCCGCCCACGAACGGCCCCAGGGCGGCGCCGATGCCGCCGAATCCGGACCACAGGCCGATCGCGCGCGGCCGGTCGTCCGGATGGAAGGAGGCCTCGATGATCGCCAGTGAACCGGGCGTGAGCAGCGCGCCTCCGACGCCCTGCAGGGCCCGGGCGGCGATGAGCGTGGTGGTGTCCGGAGCCACGGCGCACAGCAGCGAGGCGACCGCGAACCACACCAGGCCCAGGACGAAGACGCGCCGCCGCCCGAAGCGGTCGCCCAGGGAACCGCCCAGCAGGATGAGTCCCGCCAGGGTCAGCATGTAGGCGTTCACCGTCCACTGGAGGACGCCGAGATCGGCGTCGAAGTCCTGGCCGATGCGCGGGAGCGCGATGTTGGTGACGGTCGAGCCGAGCAGTACGACGCCCGAGCCCAGGACGGTGGCCAGCAGGGTCCACCGCCCACGGGCGCCGGCGATGCGGAGGGAAGCGGTGCTCTCGGGAGCGGGGGAGGGGGTCATGTCGTAGTCCTGGGGTGGCGTGGCCCGAGCGGTCCGTCGCCTGCTCGGGGGTCGGGGTGAGCAGGCGACGGACGGCACGCGTCCGGCCGGGCTGCCGCGCGGCCGGAGCGGCTGCGTCAGCCGAACATGCCGGGCTTGTAACCGCCCGCGGGCTGCTGGTTGATGACGTTGATCCGGTTGTAGGCGTTGATGACGGCGATCAGCGAGATCAGCGCGGCGAGCTGGTCCTCGTCGTAGTGCTTCGCGGCCTCGGCCCACACCTCGTCCGAGACACCGCCGGAGGCGTCCGCGATGCGGGTCCCCTGCTCGGTCACCGCCAGGGCGGCGCGCTCGGCGTCCGAGAAGACCGTGGCCTCGCGCCACACGGCGACCAGGTTCAGTCGCTGCTGGTCCTCGCCCGCCGCGGCGGCGTCCTTGGTGTGCATGTCCGTGCAGAAGCCGCAGCCGTTGATCTGGCTGGCCCGGATCTTCACCAGTTCCTGAGTGGCGACCGGCAGAGCGGCCTGGACCGCCGCTCCGGCCGAGTTCAGGTGCTTCATGACCTTGCCCGCGAGGGCGTTGCCGAAGTAGTTGATGCGCGCGTCCATGACGTATCTCCTCAAGGGTGGAACGGTTACGGACCATTGACCGGGCGCCCGCGCGTTCTGTGACAGCCGGATGCGCCCGCACGCACGGCACCTTCCGTTCCCGGCCCCGCAGTCCGCAGGCATGACACGACTCTGGGCACACCGTGTGAAGAAGAGTGCATCGCGGTCCGCGTTCGGTGTGGTCGCCGGGTGCGGGCGTTAGCATCGAGGAAGAGGACCGGGCCCGTCTGGCCCGAGTCGGCGCCGCACTCCCGGGCCCCGGGTACGGCGAGCGCACCATCAGCGAACCCCAAGGTGATCACCATGGCTACCGAGAGCATCCTGCACCCCAGCCTCATCGTCCCGATCGGACACGTCGAGCCCGTTCCCCGCCGCATCCGGGGAATGGTCGGGGGCCGTGTCGCCTTCGACACCCGCCGTGCGCTGTACGTGTGGGAGTGGCAGGCGTACCCGCAGTTCAGCATCCCGATCGAGGACTTGGCGGAGGGTGTGCTCGACGACGACAAGCACACCGAGCAGCTCGGTGCCGGGCCCGCGCACCGCCACACCCTGCGGGTCGGCCCGGAGGTCCGCGCGGGGGCTGCCTGGGTCTGGGGGGAGGGCGCCCCCGAAGCCCTGCGCGACACGGTGCGTTTCGAATGGGAGGCGCTGGACGCCTGGTTCGAGGAGGACGAGCCGGTCTTCGTCCATCCGCGGAGCCCGTACTCGCGGGTGGACGCGCTGCGTTCGCGCAGCACCGTCCGGGTCGAGGTGGACGGCGTCGTGCTGGCGGAGGCCTCCGGCTGCGTGAAGCTGTTCGAGACCGGTCTGCCGACCCGCTACTACCTCGACCCCATGAACATCGACTGGACCCGGCTGCGGCACTCCGACACGGTGACCCGGTGCCCCTACAAGGGAACGACGAGCGACTACTGGTCGTTCGACGGCGACACCGGCGCCCACGAGGACATCGCCTGGACGTACGACTTCCCGACCATCCACGCCAACCGCATCGCCGGACTGACCGCGTTCTACAACGAGCACGTCGATCTGTACGTCGACGGCTTCCTGCTGCCGAGGCCGGTGGATCCCACCCGGGTCGCCGCCGACTAGCGACATTGTTGTGCGGGCTCGACACGTCACACATCGACTCCTCACGCGGTCTCATGAGGTGGAAAGTCATCCAAAAGCCTCATCACCGCAAGGAGTGACCATGAGTGACTTTGTTCTCGAGCCCGCCGCGCAGGACTTCGCCGACGCCACCGCCAAGCCGCCGTTGCTGTACGAACTCGGTGTCGAGGGAGCCCGCAAGCTGCTCGACGACGTCCAGTCGGGTCCGGTGGAGAAGCCGGACGTGGACGAGAAGTGGATCACCGTGCCCGCCGAGGTCGGCGATGTGCGGGTGCGCATCGTCAAGCCCGCCGGCACCACCGGCGTGCTGCCCGTCGTCCTCTACGTGCACGGCGGCGGCTGGATCCTCGGAAACGCCGGCACCCACGACCGTCTGGTGCGGGAACTGGCCGTGGGCGCGGAGGCGGCCGTGGTCTTCGTCGAGTACGACCGCTCCCCGGAGGCGAAGTACCCCGTCGCCATCGAGCAGGCCTACGCCACCGCCCAGTGGGTCACCACCAAGGGCGCCGACGAAGGCCTGGACGGCTCCCGCATGGTCGTCGCCGGTGACTCCGTCGGCGGCAACATGAGCGCCGCCCTCACCCACATGGCCAAGCGGCGCGGTGACGTGACCTTCCTGCACCAGTCCCTCTACTACCCCGTCACCGACGCCGGGCAGGACACGGAGAGCTACCGACTCTTCGCGCACGGACCGCACCTGACCGCGAAGGCCATGGAGTGGTTCTGGAACGCCTACGCCCCCGATCCGGCGGAGCGGGACCAGATCACGGCCTCGCCGCTGCGCGCCACCCCGGAGGACCTCCAGGGGCTGCCGCCGGCGTTCGTCGTGGTCGACGAGAACGACGTGCTGCGCGACGAGGGCGAGGCGTACGCCCGCAAGCTGATCCAGGCCGGGGTGCCGACCACGAGCGTCCGCTACAACGCCAGCCTGCACGACTTCATGATGCTGAACCCGGTCCGCGGAACGCAGGCCTCCAGCGCGGCGATCGAGCAGGCGATCCACGTTCTGCGCAAGGCCCTCGGCACCGACTGATCCGGAAAGGCCACACTCATGAGTGCACAGAAACCGACCGTCGTCCTCGTGCACGGCGCGTTCGCGGACTCGTCCAGCTGGAACGGCGTCGTCGAGAAACTCCGGTCGCACGACTACCCGGTGGTGGCCGCGAGCAATCCGCTGCGCGGGCTGACCGAGGACAGCGCGTACGTCAGACAGCTCCTGGAGTCCATCGACGGGCCCGTGGTCCTCGCCGGGCACTCCTACGGCGGCTCGGTCATCAGCAACGCCGCGACGGGACTCGGCCACGTCAGGGCTCTCGTGTTCGTCGCGGCGTTCCTGCCGGACGAGGGCGAGAGCGCGCTCGACCTGTCCGGCAAGTTCCCGGGCAGCACCCTCGGGGAGACGCTCCGCCCGGTACCGGTCACGCTCCCCGGCGGCGGCCGCGCCGCGGACCTCTACATCGAGCAGAGCAGGTTCCACCAGCAGTTCGCCGCCGACGTCCCGGAGGAGACCACGGCGGTGATGGCGGCCACCCAGCGGCCCGTGGCCGACGCCGCGCTGGCGGAGGGCGCCTCGGCGCCGGCGTGGAAGGACATCCCGTCCTGGGTCCTCGTGGCCGCCGAGGACCGCAACATCCCGGCCCAGGTGCAGACGTACATGGCCGAGCGCGCGAAGGCCACGGTGGTGCACGTCACCGCTTCCCACGCGGTCAGCGTGTCCCGTCCGGGCGACGTCGCCCGGCTGATCAACGAGGCGGCGCAGGCGACCGGCTGAGCGGAGGGTGGGCCGCCGCCCCCGGGAGGACCGGCGGCGGCCCACCGGCACCGCGCCCGCCGCGGCGCCGCGTCACGTCCCACCGGAGTGACACGGGAGTACCTCATGAACACGAGCAAGCAGGCCGCTCGCGGGCTGGCCGACATACAGGCGTTCCTGTACCGCGAGGCGCACCTCAGTGCCGCTCGCCGAAGGGTGTCCGCCTTCGCGGCGAGGGCCGACGGGCTGACCCACGGGCAGCGGACGGACCTGGAGCGGTGGTACCTGGAGGAACAGAAGTACGTCGCCCGCATGGTGACCGAGCACATAGCGGAGCGCATCGGCGAGGCCGAGGCGGCACACCGCCTCCGGTTCGGCCGCTGGCTGCGAGGCACGATGATCGCCATGACCGCGATCGGTCTGACGATCTTCGTGTGCACGGCGGTCGTCGTGGGATCGATGACCTGATCCACCGACGCGTCACCGCGTCACCGCGGAATCCGTAGCGGCGGCTTCCGGCCAGTGCGCCCCGGCCGGAACGCGAGGTCGGGACGACGGGCACGCGCCCCGGCAATCAGTTTGAGACAGGTCTACGGAAAGTGAAACGCCGGGGTATCGTGACAGCCGGGAGGCTGCCATGGTGAGGGACGGCGCAGGGACCGAGCTCATCGGGCGGCAGGACGAGTGCAAGGTCCTCGACGACCTCCTCGCGCAGGCCAGAGCGGGTCGCAGCGGAGTACTGGTGGTGCGCGGTGAGGCGGGCATCGGCAAGACCGAGCTGCTGAACCACCTGCTCGACCGGGCCACCGGGTGCCGCGTCGTCAGAGCGGTCGGCGTGCAGTCCGAGATGGAGCTCTCCTACGCCGGGTTGCACCAGCTCTGCGCACCTCTGCTCTCCCACTTGGAGAGTCTCCCCGAGCCACAGCGCAACGCCTTGCGCACGGCTTTCGGCATGCAGGTCGGTGACGCTCCCGACCGATTCCTGGTCGGCCTGGCCACGTTGAGCCTCCTCGCCGCCGCAGTCGGCGAGGAGCCGTTGCTGTGCATGGTCGACGACGCGCAGTGGCTGGACCGCGTCTCGGCCCAGACGCTGGAGTTCGTCGCCCGACGGCTGCTCGCCGAGCCTGTCCTGCTGGTCCTGGCCGTTCGCGAATCCGGCTCGGGCGAGGTGCTCGCAGACCTTCCGGAGCTGGCCCTGCGCGGACTCGGCGAGCGCGATTCCCGCGAGCTCCTCGACTCGGTCGTCACCGGCCCGCTCGACCAGCGGGTCCGCGACCGCATCGTCGCCGAGACGCGCGGCAATCCGCTGGCCCTGGTGGAGCTGCCGCGAGGCCTGACCCTCCTCGAGATGGCCGGGGGATTCGGCGTACCGGAGAGCCGTCCCCTGTCCGGCCAGATCGAGGCGGGTTTCCTCCGCCGCATCCGGTCCCTCTCCGCGCAGACGCAGCAGATGCTCCTCATCGCCGCCACCGAACCGGTCGGTGACGTGTCCCTGCTGCGGAGCGCCGCCGAACGCCTCGGTATCGACGTGGACCGCGCCGCGACCGAAGCCGAGGCGTCGGGTCTGATGACCCTCGGCACCTGGGTCCGCTTCCGTCACCCACTGGTGCGCTCCGCGGCGTACCGCGCCGTCGGGCTCGAGGAACGCCGGCGCGTGCACGCGGCCCTGGCCGAGTCGATCGACGCCACGCTCCATCCCGAACGCCGTGTCTGGCACCTCGCCAGTGCCGCGACGGGCCCGGACGAGAACGTCGCCGCCGAACTGGAGGGCTCCGCCGGGCGAGCGCACGCGCGCGGTGGTGTCGCCGCGGCGGCGGCCTTCCTGGACCGGGCCACCGCGCTGACCCCCGATCCGGTGCGCCGCGGAGCCAGGGCGCTGGCCGCGGCGCGGGCGAAGTACCAGGCGGGCGCCTTCGACACCGCGAGGGAACTGGTCGACGCGGCGGAGCTGAGCCATCTCGACGAGGCCGGAGCCGGACGCGCGACCTTGCTGCGCGGGCAGATCATGTCGGCGGCCAAGAGCGCCAGCGCCGGACTGCCGCTGCTGCTCGAGGCGGCGAAGCGGCTCCAGCCGTTCGACTCCGCACTCGCCGACCAGACGTACCGGGACGCGATCTACGCGGCTCTGACCGCGGGCCGACTGGCCACGGGCGGGGTCCGTGACGTCGCCGACGCGGTGCTCAGCACGCCGGGCCACACCGGCACCGAGAGCCGGGAGACCAGCCTCCTGACCGGTCTCGCCCGGGTGGTGACCGAGGGTTACGCGGTGGGCGCGCCGATTCTCCTGGACGCCGTGGCGGCGTTCCGGGAAGGGGAACTCTCCCGGGAGGACGGCCTGGGCTGGCTGCCGTTCGCGTGCCGCATGGCGCACAACACCTGGGACTTCGCCGCCTGGTCCGAACTGTCGGCACGGCTGGTCGACCTCGCCCGCGGCAACGGAGCGCTCGCCGTGCTGCCCTCGGCCCTCCTGCTGCGCCTGTCGAACCGGGTGTTCGCCGGCGACCTGCGCGGGGCGGCCTCCCTGACCGTGGAGGCGAGCGCGATCGGCGAAGCCACGGGCAGCAGCTTCTTCGCCCACTACGGCGCACTTGTCCTGGAGCCCTTCCGAGGGCGGGAGCCGGCCACCCGGCAAGCGATCGAGACCCTTACCCAGGACCGCCTCCTGCGCGGGGAGGGCAAGGTGACGACGGCCACCCAATGGGCCGCCGCCGTCCTCTACAACGGCCTCGGCAGATACGAGGAGGCCTACGCCGCGGCCGAGCGGGGCTGTGAGAACCCGCAGGAGTTGGGCCTGTCCCTCCAGTCCCGGGTCGAACTCGTCGAAGCGGCCGTGCGCCTCGGCCGTACCGAGCGGGCCGCCGGGGCCGTACGCACGATTGAGGAGATGGCCCAGGTCAGCGGCACCCCCTGGGCGCTCGGCACCTCCGCGGCGGCGCGCGCCCTGGTGAGCGAGGGCGAGACGGCCGACGCCCTGCACCGGGAGGCGATCGAGCGGCTCGACACGGCCGGGGTCCGGATGGAGAGCGCCCGCGCACGGCTTCGGCACGGTGAGTGGCTGCGCCTGGAACGGCGCCGGGCGCAGGCGCGTACCCGCCTGAGCGAGGCACACGAGATGCTCGACGCCGCCGGGGCCGAGGCGTTCGCGGAACGCGCCCGGCGTGAGTTGAAGGCCGTCGGCGTCAAGGTGCGGGGCCGCGCCCCGGCGGAGACCGCGGTCCTCACCGTGAAGGAGGCAGAGATCGCCCGGCTCGTGCAGGGAGGCTTCACCAACCCGGAGATCGGCGCGCGGCTCTTCCTCAGCCCGCACACGGTCGAATGGCATCTGCGCAAGGTCTTCGCGAAACTCGGCGTCTCCTCCCGCAAGGAGATCGGCTCGGTGCGGTTGGAGGCGATGGCGACCGCGCCCTGACCCGCCCGCCGAAGGCCGGCTCAGACGTGCGACGCCTCCGGTTCCGCCAGCAGCGCGGGCACCGTGACGATCTTCGCCTCCCGGGCCAGCAGGCGGTGGACGGGACAGCGCCCGGCCGCCGCCAGCAACTGCTCCCGCTGAGCGGGCTCCAGGTCGCCGGTCAGCCCGACGTTCTTGACGATCTCACCCTGCTTCCCGAACCGCACGGCCACGTCGATCCGCTCCAGCGGCCAGTCGTGCCGGTCCGCCAGAGCCCGCACGGCCATGGAGGTGCAGGACCCCAGCGCGGCCAGCAGCAGCTCGCCCGGGGTGGGGCCCTCGTCGGCGCCGATGGGCTCGGGCTCGTCGGCAGTCAGGTGGTGCGTGCCGATCGAGACGGAACGGGTGAGCCGGACGCCTTCGGCGACGGTCACGATGCGCGTGGTCATGGGTCTTCCTCTCGGCCGAGGTACGGGGACCGGGTGGGGCCCGTCAGATCCCTCTTCCGCAATGACCGAGCGGTGCGGGCGGCTGTGACAGTCCTGCCGGCGAGGGGGTGTCGGGGTGTCACAGACGGGGCGCGCGTCCTGTCACCCGGGTGTAGCGCACGAACCATGTCGGCGGGAAGAGGCAGCACATGCGGGTGGCCGTGGCCGGAGGAACCGGTCTGGTGGGGAAGTACGTAGTCGCCGAGTTGCGGGCCGCCGGGCACACACCGGTGGTCCTCGCCCGTTCGCACGGCGTGGACCTCACCACCGGCGCGGGTCTGGGCGAGAAACTGTCCGGCAGCGACGCGGTGATCGACGTGGCGAACATCGTCACCACGAGAAGGAGGACCGCCGTCGAGTTCTTCTCCCGCACGACCGGCCACCTGATCGCCGCCGCGCGCGCCGGCGGGGTCGCGCATCTGGTCACCCTGTCGATCGTCGGCAGTGACGAGGTCGACTTCGGTTACTACTTCGGCAAGCGCGCCCAGGAGGAACTGGTCCGCGACTCAGCCGTGCCGTGGACGGTGGTGCGCGCCACCCAGTTCTTCGAGTTCCCGGAACCGCTGCTGAACAGTGCGTCACCGGTGGTCATGGTGCCGAGAATGCTGACCCGGCCCGTCGCCGCCCGGGACGTCGCCCAGACGCTCGTCGAGCACGCCGTCGAGGGCCCGGCGGGCATGGCACCCGAGATCGCGGGACCCGACCAGCTGGACATGGTGGACATGGCGCGTCGCATCGCGCGAGCGCGGGGCCGCCGCCGCCTCGTCGTGCCGGTGACGCTCCCGGGCAAGGCCGGCAAGGCCATGACCACGGGCGGCCTGCTGCCACGCGGCGAGTACCTGCGCGGCCGCCGGACGTTCGACGCGCACCTCGCGTCCCTGAGGGCGGCCTGACACCCGGTCAGGCGGTGCCGCTCACAGGACCGTGCTCAGGAGGCGCCGGGAGGTGATGCCCAACTTGGCGTACACCTTCCGCAGATGCCATTCCACGGTGTGCGGGCTCAGGAACAACTGGGCGCCGATCTCGGAGTTGGTGAGCCCGTCCCGGGCCAGGCGCGCGATCTGGCTCTCCTGAGGCGTGAGCGCCGCCACGGCGGCAGCGTCGCGGCGGGCCACCGTCTCACCGGTGGCCCGCAGTTCGCGGACGGCGCGTTCGGCGAACGCCTGCGCGCCGAACCGGGCGAACTGGGCGTGGGCCATCCGCAACTGCGTTCGGGCGTCGGCGCGGCGGCCCTCCCGCCGGAGCCACTCCCCGTACAGCAGACGCGCCCGGGCCGTCTCCATGGCGGCCTGAGTGCGGCCGAGTCGCTCGATCGCCTCCCGGTACAACTCGTCGGCCGCCGTTCCGTCACCGAGCAGGGCGCGGCAGCGCAGCTGGACGCCCAGTGCCCAGTCCGTGGCAGCGGCGTCCGTGTCGCTGGTCAGCCGGACCAGTGCCGCCTCGGCCACATCGAGCCGGCCGCTGCGCGCCCCGGCCTCCACCACCTCCACCAGTCCCCAGCCGGCCGCGACCAGGTCCTGCGGGTGCGCGCTCGCCCGACGGGCGGCTTCGAGCGCTTCCTCGTACCGGCCCAGGCCGTTGAGGAGCAGGGCCTGCGCCCGGCTCGCGACGGCCACCCCGATGCCCTCACCGCGGCCGAGGGCCTCCTCCGTGCCGGCCTTGATCAACGGTGCGGCCTCGCTCGCGCGCCCCTGCCAGGCGGCGAGCGTCATCGTGCCGTACGGCGTGAAGCCGTCACCGACCGCCTCCTGAACCCGGCCGGTCTCCGCGAGGAGCAGCGCCGCCGCGTCCAGTTCACCGGCGGTCGTGTGGACGACCACCCGCGAATTGAGCGCCAGCGGCAACTCGGTCAGCGCGCCGACCGCACGGGCGGTGCGCACATGACGGGTGACCAGTTCCGTCCAGGCCTCGTGGTCCCACATGTCGGCCGCCAGTGCCGAAGCCACCCACGACCAGCGCAGTACCTCGTCGGGCTCGGTCTCCCGGCGGAACGTGCGTACCGCCTCGCGCGAGACGGTGACCGCGTCGCGATACCCGTCGAGGAAACGGGTGGTGAGCGCGTCCAGCAGGAGATCGGCGTTGCGCGGCGGTCCTGTGCGGGGCGGGGCCGTCCCGCGCGCGGCCGCCGCCACCTCGCGTACGAGCGCCTCCGACGTGAGGCGTCCGGCGAACATGGCGGCCGACAGGGCGTCCAGGAACGTCTCGCGGGCCAAACCCACATCGAGCGGGACCAGGCGTCGCGCGGTGGCCAACAGCCTGGGGAGCACTTCGTCCAGGCGGCTGGAGGCGAAGGAGATCCGGGCCTCGACGAGATCCGCACGGGCCCGGCCGAGTTCGTCGAGCGGGCCGGCCCGTGCCAGCTCCAGCAGGTCGCGCGCCGCGGCGGGCGCACCGGCACGCAGCTTCGCCTGGGCCGCGGCGAGGGCGCGCGTCGCCTTGCGCCGCGGGTGCGGCGTCAGCACGGCCGCGTGGGCGAGGAACGCGGCCGCCGCGGCGGTGCCGCCCCGCGCCCGCGCTCGTCCGGCCGACGACTCCAGCTCCGCGGCGATGACCTCGTCCGGCCGGACCGTGGCCCGCGCGAGGTGCCAGGCACGGCGGTCGGGGTCGACGCCGGGGTCCGTCGCTTCGGCCAGCACGCGGTGCACCTCCCGCAGCTCCGCGAGCCCGGCCGACCGGTAGATCGCGGAGCGCAGCAGCGGATGCCGGAAACGCACCAGCGTGCCGACGTCGAGCAGCCCCGCCGTCACCGCCGGCTCCACCGCGTCCGGGGCGACGCCCAGTCGCTCGACGGCGCTCCGGAGCAGCGACACGTCACCGACCGGCTCGGCGGCGGCCGCCAGCAGCAGGCGCTGCGTCGGCTCCGGGAGCGAGCGGACCCGCGCGAGGTAGCTCCGCTCGATACGACCGGTCACCCTTCCGGGACCGTGCGGAGCGGACCCCTCGACCGCTTCCGCATCGACGTGGCCGTGGGGGAGTTCCAGCAGCGCCAGGGGGTTGCCGCGGGCCTCGGCGAGGACGCGGTCGCGGATCCGCTCGTCCATCGGGCCTTCGGCGCTCGCGTCCAGCAGCGCGCGGGCGTCGGTGTCGTCCAGCCCGTGCAGTGTCAGCTCGGGCAGGCCGGCCAGGTCGTCGCGGCCCCGCTGCTCACGGGTGGCGAAGATCAGGGCCAGCGGTTCGGCGAGCATCCTCCGCGCCACGAAGGCCAGCGTCTGCGCGGAGACCCGGTCGAGCCACTGGGCGTCGTCCACGAGGCAGAACAGCGGTCGCCGGGCGGCCACGTCGGTCAGCAGCCCGAGCACGGCCAGACCGACCAGGAACCTGTCCGGAGGCGGCCCCGCGCTCACCCCGAACGCCGTGGCCAGCGCTTTTGCCTGCGGCGGCGGGAGGGAGCCGGTGTGCCCGAGGAAGGGAGCGCACAATTGGTGCAGTCCCGCGAACGGAAGCTCCATCTCCGACTCGGCACCCGCTCCCCGGGCGACCCGGTGCGCGGTGACGCGTGCCGCCAGGTGATCCAGAAGGGTGGACTTCCCGATGCCGGCGTCGCCACGCAGCACCAGCACCGCGCTGCGACCTGCCTCCACCTCCGAGACCAGCCCGTCCAGCACGTCGCATTCACGGCGCCGGCCACGCAGCCGCTCAGGACCCTCCCCGCTCACGCTGCCCCCCACACGCGGCGAGCATAACAACACGGCGTGCGGCCGGGGCAGGGGTTGCCGCCGAGGTCGCCAGCGGCGGCGGCTGTCACAGAACGGAGAGCCGTCTCATCAAGAGGGCAGAACGCCTTCTTTCCCATACTCGCGCCGGTGTCCCGGCGCCGGACCCGTCCGGCCCGGCATCGCAAGCCGAGAGGAGACGACCTCACATGCTGACCGCGATGGACCGTTCCAGCCCTTCGGGGACCACGGAGACAGGAACCCACGGGTACGTACAGCACGAGAAATGGCTGATCGGCGTGCCGTTCCGAACCACCGCTTCCCGCGTGGTCCGGTTGTACTACGTGGTGGGTGAGGCCGGTGACGTCTCCCGGGCGGTGCGCGTCGCCTTGGCGCGCGCCAACAGTGCCCGGGAGAGGCAGGCGCGGGGTGGCGGGTCCGTCACGGCGGAGGACCTGGAGGTCCGCAGGATCACGCTGGACGCACTCGGGCGCACGGGTCTGGACGGCCCCGGCGACCGGTCGGCGGCGCCCTCGTGGTGAGGGCCGGGAGCGTCGGGCGGCGCCTCGCGCCGCGGCCGCGACGTCCCACGGCAGTGCCACGCGCGCACGGTTCTGTGACCCGGATCATGGGCACGGGAGGGCATGGATGTCCCGCGCCGCGCGGTGTTCGCTGGGCGACATGAACGAAAGCCCCAGGACTCCTTTCCCGACTCCTTCCCACTGGATCGACGGCCGTGCCGTCACCGGCTCCGGACCGCTGATCGACGTGGTGAACCCCGCCGACGAGTCGGTCGTCGCCCACTTGCACGAGGCCACCGCCGAAGACGTGGACATGGCAGTCGACGCCGCGGTCGCCGCCATCCCCGGATGGGCCGCGACGCCCCCGCGGTACCGGGCGGACGTCATGCGACGCCTGGCCGAGGGCCTGCAGAAGCGGAGTGAGGAACTGGCGGCCGCCATCACCCTGGAGATGGGCGCCCCCATCGCCTTCTCCCGGCAGGCGCAGGTCGGCTTCCCGGTCGCGTCCACCCTGGCCGCGATCGCCGCGGCCGAGCGGTTCGAGTGGAGCGAGACGGTCGAGAACTCGCTCGTCGTCCGCGAGCCCGTCGGAGTGGTGGGCGCCATCACCCCGTGGAACTTCCCGCTCCAGCAACTGGTGACGAAGGTGGTCCCGGCGATGCTGGCGGGCAACACTGTCGTCCTCAAGCCCTCGGAGCTGTCTCCCCTCAGCGCCCGGATGTTCGCGGAGATCGCCACGGAGGCCGGGCTGCCGAACGGTGTGTTCAACGTGGTGCAGGGAACCGGCCCGGTCGTCGGTGAGGCCCTGTCCCGCCACCCGAAGATCGACATGATCTCCTTCACCGGATCCACCCGCGCCGGCAAGAGCGTCTCCAGTGCCGCCTCCGGAACGGTGAAGCGGGTCGCACTCGAACTGGGCGGCAAGGCGGCCCACATCATCCTCCCCGAGGCCGACCTCGACTCGGCCGTCGCCCGCGGACTCGCCTTCGCCTGGGCCAACGCCGGCCAGGCCTGCGGTGCCTACGTGCGCATGCTCGTGCCGGAGGACCTTCAGACAGCCGTGGTCGACAGGCTCCGGACCGCCGCCCAGGAGTACGTGGTCGGTGATCCGACGGCCGAGGGCACGCGGATCGGACCACTCGCCTCGGAGACCCAGCGCCGACGCGTCGACGACTACATCCGGCGCGGCATCGCCGACGGCGCCACCCTCGTGACGGGCGGCCCCGGCCGGCCCGAGGGGTTCGAGACCGGTGCCTACGTCAGGCCCACGATCTTCTCCGACGTCGCACCGGAGTCGGTCATCGCCCAGGAGGAGATCTTCGGCCCCGTCCTCGTCGTCATCCCCTACACCGACGACGAACACGCCGTCGAGATCGCCAACGGCACGGTCTACGGCCTCAACGCCGCGGTGACCGGGGACGAGGACCATGCCATGGCGATCGCCATGCGCCTGCGTGTCGGCCAGGTCGACGTCAACGGCGGCCAGCACAACTTCCAGGCGCCGTTCGGCGGGTACAAGCAGTCCGGCAACGGCCGGGAGATGGGCCGTGCGGGCCTAGAGGAGTTCCTGGAGACCAAGGCGATCACACGCTGACGCACCACGCCACCGTGTCCGCGCAACACACTGTTCGCCGGGAATGACGCACCCCGGAGACGACGTTCACGCCGTTGACCCACCGAAGGGACGACCATGGCAGACCGCGCGGCGCTGGCCGCTTTCCTGCGGGCACGCCGCGAGGCGCTGCAACCCGAGGACGTCGGGTTGCCCCGCGGCCGCCGCAGGCGTACCGGAGGACTGCGCCGGGAGGAGGTCGCGGCCCTGTGCGACATGTCGGTGGACTACTACAGCCGGCTGGAGCAGCCGCGGGGTCCGCACCCCTCGGAGCAGATGCTCACCGCGATGGCCCGCGGCCTGCGCCTGTCACTGGAGGAACGCGATCTCCTCTTCCAGCTCGCCGGTCACGCCCTGCCGCGCCGTGCGCGACGCGGCGATCACGTCGCCCCCGGGACGATGCGCATCCTGGACCGGCTGGAGGACACTCCCGCCCAGGTGATGAACCACCTGGGCGAGACGCTGAGCCAGACACGTCCCGCGATGGCCCTGCTGGGCGACCAGACGGCCTACACGGGACTGGCGCGCAGTTCCCACTACCGCTGGTTCACGGACCCCGCCGCCCGTCTGCTCCACCCCGCGAGCGATCACGCCGAGCAGAGCCGTCTCATGGTGGCCGACCTCCACAGCGCCTACTCCCGCGACGGGGGCGACTCCGGTGCCGCCGCGCTCGTGGACGCGCTGAACCGGGAGAGTCCGGAGTTCGCCGGCCTGTGGCGGCAACGCCCCGTGCTGGGACCGTACTGCGCCTCCAAGCGCTTCGTGCACCCACAGGTGGGGACACTCGAACTGCACTGCCAGACACTGATCGATCCCGACCACGGCCAGCGGCTCGTCGTCTACACCGCGACACCCGGGACGGAGAGCCACACCAACCTCCGACTGCTGTCCCTGCTGCCGGTCCCGTGACGGTGCGGCTCTCACGCCCGCCGGGGGTCAGGCCCAGTCGAGGGCGTGCTCGTGGGTCAGGCGCGGCATGCGGTCGAACGCCGGGGGGCCGGCCGGGTGCCCGATGTTGACCACGAGGATGGAGTGCCAGTCGCTGTCGGCGAAGAACTCCTTGTCGATCCCGGCCGGGTCGAAGCCGGCCATCGGACCCGCGGCCAGGCCGAGGGCGCGGACGGCGAGGATGAAGTATCCGGCCTGAAGCGGTCCGTTGAACGAGGTGATGGCCTCGCGCTGGGCGGGCTCGCCCTCGAAGTACTCCTTCATCTCCGGGCGGACGGGCAGGACGTGCGGGAGGTGCTCGTGGAAGCGGTGGTCCACGGCGAGGACCGCGACGACGGGCGCCGAGGCCGACTTCGGCCGGTTGCCCTCGTCGAGGTGCGGCAGCAGGCGCTCCTTGCCCTCGGCCGTGCGGATGTACAGGACGCGCATCGGCTGGGTGTTCGCGGCGGTCGGTGCCCAGCGGGCGAGCTCCCAGATGCCGGAGAGCGTCGCGTCGTCGACCGGAGTGCCGGCGAAGGAGTACGCGGTACGGGCGTCGGTGAAGAGCGCGGCGCCGGCCTCGGCGGGAATGCGGGGGAGAGGTCCGGAAACGGACATGGGGATGCTCCTGGCTCGTTGTGCGCGTGGTGCTCGTTATGTGGGAGTAACTACGATAACCCTGGTCACTAGGAAAAACAGAGCGACCTTCGGCAGAGTAGCACCCGGTTACCCTGAGGGCATGGAGAAGGCGAAGGGCACTCGATCGGCCGACGCGGACGGCGCGGCGGCGGAGCAGCACCATCCGGCGGCTTGCGACGGTGCGCTGAGCAAGGCGTTCAGCTTCCTCGGCAAGCGGTGGAACGGCGTCATCCTGGCCACCCTCCAGCACGGACCCCTGGGCTTCGCCGAGTTGCGGCGCGCGGTGGAGGGCATCAGTGACTCGGTCCTCTCGGAACGGCTTTCCGAGCTGTCCGCCGCCGGTCTCGCATACCGCGAGGTGGAGCCCGGCCCGCCCGTCACGGTGCGCTACCGCCTCACTCCGGACGGGACTGCTCTGATGCCCATCCTGAGCGAGCTGGCCGGATGGGCGTCCCGGCATCTCCCGGACACGCCGACCGCCCGGCGCGGCGGCCGGGGTTAGACCGTCGCCGCCTCGGTCGTACGAGAGGACCGACCGGCTTGCGGGGCCCCGTGTGACAACCTTGGCGCCATCTCACATGTGGAGTGTGTCACAAGGTATGGACACAAGGTGTGCTCTGTGCTCCGGGTATTGTGAAAGGGATTGCTCCCGGCATTCGATGCGGGAGTTCGCCGTCCCCGGAGCACCTGAGGAGCCACGCGCATGATCGCCAGCCCGCTTCCGGACCTGGTCGGCCGGCACCGCGAGTGCGAGGCACTCGACGATCTACTGGCAGACCTGCGTGAAGGCGGTTCCCGTGTGCTGGTGATCCGCGGCGAAGCGGGCATCGGGAAGACGGTGCTTCTGGAGTACCTGGCCGCGCAGGCGTCACGGACGAAGGTGACCCGGGCGCAGGGCATCGAGGCGGACATGGAACTGCCCTACGCGAGCCTGCACCAACTGTGCGCGCCGTTCCTCGACCAGCTGGACGACCTGCCGGCACCCCAACGGGAAGCCCTGCGCGTGGCGTTCGGCATGGCGGCCGGTGATCCGCCCGACCGCTTCCTGGTCGGCCTCGCCGTACTCACGCTGCTCACCCGCGCCTCGGAGGCGCGACCGGTGCTCGTCCTGATCGACGACGCGCAGTGGCTGGACCAGGTCTCCCTGCAGACGCTGGAGTTCGTCGCGAGGAGACTGCTCGCCGAGGCGGTCGCGATGGTGTTCGCGGTGCGCGACCCCGAAGGGCAGGAGGCGTTGACCGGTCTGCCGGCCCTGCGCATCGGCGGCCTCGACGCCACCGCCGCGGGGGAACTCCTGGAAACCGCCGTCGGCGGCCGACTGGAGAAGCGGATCCGGGACCGGTTCGTGGCCGAGATGCACGGCAATCCGCTCGCTCTGCTGGAGTTCTCCCGAGGCCGCAGTGCCGCCGAACTGGCCTACGGCCTGGACTCGTCCGGTCACCCGATCGTCCAGGGCCCGGTCGCGAGCCGGATCGAGCGGGACTTCGCCCAGCGGCTCGGGTCGCTGCCGGAGGCGACGCGGACGCTGCTGCTGATCGCCGCGGCGGAACCGGTCGGTGACGCGAGGCTGTTGGCCCGCGCGGCCGCCACGCTCAAGATCACCCCCTTCGCCGCCCCGGCCAAGGTCGCCGGCCTGATCGAGCTGGGCGAGTCCGTCCGGTTCCGGCATCCGCTGGTCCGTTCGGCGGTCTACCACCAAGCCGCACCCGAAGCACGCCGATCGGTGCACCGGGCCCTGGCCGCCGCCACGGACCCGGTCCTGGACCCCGACCGGCGCGCCTGGCACGCCGCCGAGGCCGCGAACGGACCGGACGAGGAGGTCGCCGCGGGACTGGAGCGCGCGGCCGGCCGCGCCCGGCAACGCGGCGGCATCGCGGCCGAGGCGGTACTGCTGGAACGCGCCGCCGAGGTGACACCGGACCGCCGGTCGCGAGGGCGCCGCGCCCTGGCGGCAGCGGAGGCGCACTTCTCGGCCGCCGCGCCCGACCGGGCCACGGAGCTGGCCACAGTGGCCGAACTGTGCCCCCTGAGCCCGCTGGACCGCGCTCGCCTGGCGCGGCTGCGGGCCAGGATCCTCTTCGCCCGCAGCCGCAGCGACGAGGCGGCGCCCCTGCTCCTCGACGCGGCCGCGCAGTTCACGGCCGCCGGTTCGCCGCTGGCGCGGGAGACGTACCTGGAGGCGATCAGCGCCACCATTTTCGCGGGCCGCGTACACGGCCCCGCCGGGGCCCGCGCCGCCGCGATCGCCGCCCGCGCGTCCGGTGCACCCCCTTCCGGCTCCGAGGCCGCCGACCTGCTCCTGGACGGTGTGGCCGCGCTCCTCACGGACGGTTACGAGACCGGTGTGCCGGCGCTGCGCGGCGCCCTGGAACTGCTGGCCGGCGAAGAACTGCCCACCCGGGAGGCCACCGTGCGGTGGCTCCTGCTCGTACCGGTGGCGCTGGAGGCGTTCATCCACTACGCCTGGGACCTGCACGCGTGGGACACACTGTCCAATCGTGCGGTGCGCCTGGCCCGTGACATCGGCGCGCTCGGCGCACTGCCGCCGGCCCTCGTCTACGCCGGTGGAGTGCACATCCACTACGGCGACTTCGCCGAGGCGGACAGGATGATCGACGAGGCCGACGCCCTGGCCGCCGCGACCGGTCACGCGCCGCACAAGTACGCCACGCTGGTCCTGGCCGCCTGGCGGGGCGAGGCGGACGTCGCCTCCGGGATCATCGAGGAGGCCAGGCAGCGGGCCGACCAGCGGGGTGAGGTCTCCCTGCTGGGCGCCATGGGCTACATCCAGGGAGTGCTGTACAACGGCCTGGCACGGTACGAGGAGGCCCTGGAGGCCGCGCGTACCGGCATCGAGCACGACGGGTTCAACTTCGCCGGTCTGTCACTGATCGAGCACATCGAGGCCGCCACCCGGTGCGGTGAGCTGGAACAGGCCAGAGCCTCACTGGACCGGCTGGTCGATCTCACCCGCGCGGCCGACTCCGGCTGGGCCGGCGGTGCCACGGCCCGTAGTCGGGCCCTGCTCGCCGACGGCGAGGAGGCCGACCGTCTCTACCGTGCGGCGATCGAGGAGTTCGAGCGCGGCGGCGTCACCGTGGAGGTGGCCCGTAGCCACCTGCTGTACGGCGAGTGGCTGCGCCGCACCCACCAGCGATCGCTGGCCCGCGGGCACCTGCGTACGGCTCACGAGATGTTCGACGGCATGCGGGCGCACGCCTTCGCCGAGCGGGCCCGCCGCGAGCTGCTCGCCACCGGGGAGCACGTCCGGGTGCGGGAGGCCGCGGTGACCAGCGCGCTCACCCCCCAGGAGTCACAGGTGGCCACGCTCGCCGCCGACGGCATGACGAACGCGAAGATCGGCGCGGAGCTGTTCATCAGCCCGCACACCGTGGAGTGGCACCTGCGCAAGGTGTACACGAAGCTCGGGATCAATTCCCGCCGCGCCCTGCCCGGGGCCCTGGCGAGCAACCCGCCCACGGACCGGGACGACGAGGGCTTGGTGCGTGCGGGCTGAGTCCGTAGGCCCTGGCCCCCGGGGCCCCACGGACTCGACTACGGACAACAAGGGCGCGACGAGGGGTGCCGCGGACGGAGGGTGGACCCATCGCCCCTGAAGGGGCGCCCGTTCACCCGAAGGAGTCCCGATGTCCGCGCCCAGTCCGGAGACCACCACGCCGGCCGGCACCCCGGCCGCCCGGCCTGCCGAGGGGGACCTGGACACCGCCCTCCACGTCTTCCTGGCCCAACGCAACCGGCTGTTCCGGATCGCCTACCGGATCGTCGGGGACGCCGCGGGAGCCGAGGACGTGGTCCAGGAGGCGTGGGTGCGCTGGCAGCTCACCGACCGCGCGGAGGTCAAGAACCCGGTCGCCTTCCTGACCACGACCACGACCCGCCTGGCCATCAACGTCATCCAGTCCGGGCGGCGCCGGCACGAGACGCCGTCCGAACCGCGCTTCGCCGACCTCGGTGACCTCGCCTCGTCCGACGACCCGATGCTCCGCGCCGAGCGGACCGCGGCGATCGAGTCGGCCCTGGCCCTCCTCATGGCCAGGCTGACGCCGGACCGGCTGGCCGCCTATGTGCTGCGCAAGGGCTTCGACTACACCTATACGGAGCTGGCGAAGCTGCTGCGGATCAGCGCCCCGAACGCACGCGTGGTGGTCCACCGCGCCCAGGCCCGACTCGACAGCGAGCGCGAGCGGCCGATCCCCATCGAGTCGCACCGTCGTCTCGTCATCGCGTTCCGGACCGCCGCCGACACCGGCGACCTCGACGGTCTCGTACGACTGCTCGTCCCCGGGGAGCCGGTGCGCCGCCTGGCACACCCGTCCCGCAGACCGGTCGGCCCGGCGCACGTCCCGGCCCGTCAGGCCGCGTGACGGCGAGCGGCGAAGCGGCTCGCTCCGCCCTGGGCCGGTGCGTTCGCGCCGCCAGACCTCGCCCGGCCCCCTGTTGTCACATCCGAGGCCTCCGTCTTGTCTCCCTTGTGCGGGCAAGCGGGTGCGGCTCACCTGCCGCGCCCTCGCGCCGGGAGACCGCCCCGGCACCGAGCAGTCGGACCGCCGGGGACAGCAGGGAGGTCACCACCCATGAGCGACGATGCCAGGTTGATCGCACAGTGGAACAGGCTGACCCGGGTCCACCGTCGGATCGAAGCCCGTATGGAGCGACACCTGCACCGGCAGCTGGGCCTGGGCGTGAGCGAGTTCTACGCCCTGCGCACGTTGAACGAGGGGGTGGCAGCCGGTACGGGACTGCTCTATCTGAGCGACCTGGCCAACGGGACGGGGCTGAGCCAGTCGGCCACCAGCCGCCTGGTCACTCGCTTGCAGGAACGCGGCCTGATCACCACGCACACCGCGTCCAACGACCGCCGGAGCATCGAGATCGAGCTGACCGCCGTCGCGCACGACGTGTTACGGCTGGGATCTCCCCTGCTGAGCCAGGCGGTCGAGGAGGTCGTGCGCCAGCTCCACGTCGAGGAGACCGACAAGGACCTGCTCCGCTACCTGCGTGGAGGAGGGAGCGACGGTGCGGGAACCCATGTTCGAGAGTCGCCGAACGTTCGGTAGCATGGCCGTATGCCGGATCACCACGCGTCACCCGCGGACAGCGAGATCTCCCTGCCTCGCCTCCTCGGGGTGCTCAGCGATCCGACGCGGCTGGGCATCGTCCGGATCCTGTCCGACGGCACCGAGAAAGGGTGGGGGCAGTTCAGTGCTCCCGTCGCCAAGTCCACGCTCAGCCATCACCTCAAGATGCTGCGCGAGGCGGGCGTGACCCAGACCCGCCAGGAGGGCACGCGCTGCTTCGTGAAGCTGCGGGGCGATGCCCTGGAGGCTCGCTTTCCCGGCTTCCTGCCGGCGCTGCTGTCCGCCGCCGTCGCCGACCACATCGGGGACCACGTCACCGAGCGGGACGAGCAGGCCTGACCCCGTAAGAGCACTGCGTGCCGCACGCGTACTGCCCGTGTCACACCTTGTTTTGGCGTGTGCATGAGTATGTGAAGCGGGCGCCCGCGACGCGCTGCGGCAACTCCCGTGCGCACGGACAGCTTTGACTCCGCGCGCCCCGGCCGCCGTCGCCACCTCCTCATTTGACGTCCTCGCCGACCCCTGCCCATAGTGTTCTATGTACATCGAACATCGAACAAGGAGTTCCTGATGTCCGTAAACCACCCCCACCAGACGTTCTCCGGTCACGTCGTGATCGTCACCGGTGCGGGAACCGGCATCGGCCGAGCCACCGCCGTCGCCTTCGCCGAAGCGGGAGCGCGCGTGCTCGGAGTAGGGCGTCGCGAGGAGCTGTTGAAGGAGACCGCCGCGGCCCACACCAACATCGGCGTCCTGGCGATCGACATCCGCGACGACGACGCGCCCGGCAAGGTGGTGGGTGCGGCCGTTGAGCGGTGGGGGCGCCTCGACCACCTGGTCAACAACGCCGGTGCGACAGCGGTCATGCCACTGGCGGAGGCCGAGAAGCAGACGATCGTCGATCTGCTGGCGCTCAACGTCGTCGCGCCCAGTCTTCTGGCTCACGAAGCCCTGCCGCACCTGCGCCGGACCTCGGGGTCCATCATCAACCTCTCCAGCACTTACGGGCACCGCCCGATGGCTGGAGGCGCGCACTACGCGGCCACCAAGGCCGCCATCGAGCAGATGACACGGAGCTGGGCTCTGGAGCTGGCCGGCGAGGGCGTCCGCGTCAACTCGGTCGCTCCCGGCCCCACCCGCACCGACGTCATGCTGCACGCCGGTCTGACGCCGGAGGCGGCCAACGACATGTACGCCTATGAGCGCGACCGCATCCCGACCCACCACATCGCACACGCGGACGAGGTGGCTCACTGGATCCTCCGCATGGCGGACCCGGCCGGACGCCATGCGACCGGTCAGGTGCTCACCGTCGACGGCGGCCTGGAACTCATCTGACGAATGGCGCGTCGGGTCGGCTCCGGACACGAGGCGGTACCGCGTTCCCGGTCCACCGAAGCCGGGTCGTCGCATTCCGCCGAGGGCGGTCACCGGTGTCACGAACCGGCCGCCGACCCGGTCACATCTCGCAGGCGCATGCGGGTGCGACGACGGCACCCGCGCGGACGCCGGCGGGCCGGACGTCCGGAGCCGACCCGTGACTGCTCGGGCTCATGAAGGGACGACGGGTCGATGACACCACCGGGGAAGCTGCCCGCACCGCAACACGGCCTCCTGCTCACGCACTTCCTCACGGTGCGCGACGTCGCCGTCTCCCGGCGCTTCTACGCCGACGTCTTCGGCGGAGAGGTGGTGATGGCGGAGAACCCGGCGATGGTGAAGGTCGCCAACAGCTGGATCATCATGAACCCCGGTGGCGGCCCCACCCCCGACAAGCCGGGGGTCACGCTGGAGCCGCCCCGAAGCGGTGAGCGCGTGTCCAGCTTCCTCAACGTGCGGGTGGCCGACCTGCCCGCCTTCTACGCGCACGCGGTCGCTCGGGGCGCGGACTTCCTCACCGAGCCCGTCGATCGTGGTGCCGAGCTGCGCTGCTACCTGCGCGACCCCGACGGCTACCTCATCGAGGTGGGCCAGTCCACCGGCCTGCTGCGGGGCATCCAGGCAGAAGCTGCCGCCGAGTCCGGTTGAGGCCCGCAGACCGGCGAAGTCCGCCGGCGCGGGTCGTTCACGGCCGCTGCCGGTCGCGCTGCCGGAAAGAGGTCGGCACCGAGGTCCGGGCGGTCCGTGGCGCCCCGTCCCATGAGGTACTGGCGGAAGTTGGCGAACACGGATCCCGTGGCTGGGGAGGCCGCCGCGCCGTCCTGGATCCGCACTGCGTCGTGCGACGTACCGGCCGCGCCGGTCGAGTCCACCAGTGACACTGTTCCCTTCGCTTCACATCGATGTCGTTCCGCTCAGTGTGAGCCATCGCCGACCGGGGCGTTCTCCGTGTCACACATCGGCCGCCCGCCCGGTCAAACGCTCAGCCGATCGCCGGCGGGCGCACCGACACCGTCCCGTGGCTGCTCGCACGGTCCGGTCGGTGGCACAAGGCCAGGAGGGTTACTCGTATGAAGGTCGTGGTGGTCGACGGTGGAGGCCTCATGGGCGTCGAGACCGCGCTCTGCGTCAGGGACCACGGACACGAGGTCGCCCTCGTCCAGGCCCCCGGCGATCCGCACGCGCCCGTCTGCGACGAGGTCGCCGAGGCGCTGCTGGGCTGCTCCGTGCTCGTCGACCTCGCCCATCAGCCGTCCGCCGACATCGGCACTCTCTCGGAGGACCGGGGCCTGGTCGTGGACGAGGCGACCCTCGTGGACTCCTGGGCCGCATCCACCGGCGCACTCCTCAGAGCCGGGGCCGCCGCCGGCGTCCGTCACCATGTGTGCCTCTCCGTCGTCGGCGTGGACCGTATCGGCAGTGAGGGTGTCTTCCGGGCGCTGAGGAACCGGGAGGCCATGGTCCGGCGGTCCGGGATCCCGTACTCCATCCTTCGCGCCACACAGACCTTCGACGCGGCGGAGGACATCGCGACGGCGGCCACCGAGGACTGGATCGTGTGGGTTCCGCCCGCCGAGGTGCGCCCGGTCTCCCTCACCGACGTGGCGACGCTGCTCGCGCACACCGCAGTGACGCGGCCTGTGAACGGAGTCCGTGAGATCGCGGGTCCCGAGCAGTTCCGGCTGGACGCGTTCGTGCGCACGGCCCTGCTGACGGAGGCGGAGTACCGGCAGGTCCGTACTGACGCCCTCAGCCCCTTCTACGGCGCGCGGCTCCGGCCCCGGGACCTGCTGCCGGGCCCCGACGCCTTCATCGCGCGAACCACCTACCGGGAATGGTTCGCCGGCCGGCCCGCGCCGGACACCACCTCCTGACCCCGACGACACGAACGGCACGAGAGAGAACCGCTGATGACGACCCTCAACCTCACGCTGCTCGGCGCGCTCCGCGAGATCACGGCCGCCGAACTGCCTCCCGTCACCTCCGCCCACAGCGGTCGGCCCCTGCGCCGGTACGCCCTGCAACTGCACGTACCCGACGAGCGGCACCAGGAACTGGACGCCGAACTCGAGGCGGCCGCCACGCCGGACGGAGACCACCTGCAAGGAAGCGACGCGGCCTGGCGCGTCTCGCAGGGCTGGACCGCATCCTCCCAGGGCCGCCGTCCCGAGATCTACGTCTACCGGATCGAGATCCAGGAGGTCGAGATCCTGTACGCCGAAGCTCTCGAGGTCGAGGGAGTGCGCATCGTCCCGGGCATGTACAGGGAACGGGCCGACGAGGACACCATCACGGTGACGGTCGTCGCGGAGCTGAGCGGCGAGGACGACGAGCACCTGGAGGAACTCCTCAGGGAGCCCGGGGCCTGGTACGACGTCACGCGCCGGGGCATCAGCGACACACCGGTGCGCATGCGCTTCGGACGTTGTGTGTGGCAGCGGACCGAGGAAGGGGCCCGGCGTCATCACCTGGAACTCGTCGGCGACGAGGGCAGCCCCGAGAAGGCACCCTCCGCGCTGGACCTCGCAGCCCGGCCGCGGCTGGACCGGGCCCTGGAACAGGTCGCGGCGCACACCGACGCCCTGTCCCGGCTCCTTGAGGCACTGGGCGCCGGGGGAGTACTGAGCGAGGACGCGGTCAAGGCAGTCGAAGCGGCCGCCGCCCCGCGCCCGTTGACCCCGCGGGAGCAGCGCGAACTGTCCCGTACCGATCGACTGAGCGACTACTGGAGCTGAGTCCGTCCTTCGGGGGACTGGCTCCGACACACTTCGCGCAAAGCGGAGCATATGTGTCACATCGGTCGGGTGAAGACGGTCTTCAGGGACGAGAGTTCGCCCATCCGCCCCGGCAGCGTTGCCGGTAGCCCGAGGAGTACACGTGGCCAGCACATCGCAGGCACCCAGTCCAGGAGCCAGGACGGCTCATCCCGATCAT
>NZ_JBIAVA010000026.1:0-76898 GCF_042893535.1 Streptomyces sp. NPDC001599 | reverse complement strand
GCGGCACCGATGGCACAGCCGATCAGAGCCACGGCGATGACCTGCGCCAGCACCGCGGAGCCGACGTCGTAGCGGTCCCGGATCGCCTCGACCGCACCGTTGATCACGGAACTGTCGTAGCCGAACAGGAAACCGCCCATCGCGGCCGCCGCCGCGATGAAGATGACGTGCCCGAGATGATCGGGATGAGCCGTCCTGGCTCCTGGACTGGGTGCCTGCGATGTGCTGGCCACGTGTACTCCTCGGGCTACCGGCAACGCTGCCGGGGCGGTTCGCCCTTCGAGGCACCGACGAAGGAACCTGAAGGTAAAAGCAACGTTGCAGAGAATATGTCTTCAAGTGTCGAAGTCAATAGGGCGAGAGCTGTGACTTTTAGGGGAGGCGAAGTGGTTATGTGTTCAAGTCTTGAAGAACAGGTGTTCAGGACTGACGCAGCCGCTGGCTGATGACCTTCGACACACCGTCGCCCTGCATGGACACGCCGTAGAGCGCGTCGGCGACCTCCATCGTGCGCTTCTGGTGCGTGATGACGATCAGCTGCGAGGCCTCCTGCAGCTCCTGCATGATCCGGATCAGCCGCTGCAGGTTGGTGTCGTCGAGCGCCGCCTCGACCTCGTCCATCACGTAGAACGGGCTCGGCCGGGCCTTGAAGATCGACACCAGCATCGCCACCGCGGTCAGCGAGCGCTCACCGCCGGAGAGCAGCGACAGCCGCTTGACCTTCTTGCCCGGGGGCCGGGCCTCGACGTCCACGCCGGTCGTGAGCATGTTGTCGGGGTCGGTCAGGATCAGCCGTCCCTCGCCGCCCGGGAAGAGCCGGCTGAAGACGCCCTCGAACTCCCGGGCGGTGTCCCGGAAGGCCTCGGTGAAGACCTGCTCGACGCGCTCGTCGACCTCCTTGACGACCTGGAGCAGGTCGGCGCGGGTCTTCTTCAGGTCCTCCAGCTGCTCGCTGAGGAACTGGTGCCGTTCCTCCAGCGCCGCGAACTCCTCCAGCGCCAGCGGGTTGACCTTGCCGAGCTGCTGGTAGGCGCGCTCGGCGGCCTTCAGCCGCTTCTCCTGCTCGGCGCGGACGAAGGGCCGGGGGCGGTTGCGCGGGTGCTCCGGGTCGGCGGGGAGCTCTTCGCCCTCGGCGGGGGGCGAGGGCGGCACCTCTTGATGGGGGCCGTACTCGGCTGCGAGCCCCGCCGGTTCCACACCGAGTTCCTCCAGCGCCTTGGTCTCCAGCTGCTCGATGCGCAGCCGCTTCTCGGCGCCGAGTACCTCGCCCCGGTGAACTGAATCCGTCAACTTGTCCAGCTCCGCCTTGAGATCGCGCCCGGCGGTGCGCGCGGCGGTCAGTTCCTGCTCGCGCCGGGCCTTGGCCGCCTCGGCGAGGGTGCGCTCCTCGTCGGCGCGGGTCAGCGAGACCTCGACGTGGGCGAGCAGCTGCCGGGCGCCGGCGGCGACCGCCTCGGCGACGGCCGCCTCGTGCCGCAGCCTGGCCCGCCGCTGCTCGGCACGCGCACGTGCCTCGCGTTCGGCGCGGGCGGCCCGGTCCAGGGAGTCGGCCCGTCCGGCCAGTCCCTTGACCCGCTCCTCGTGCGTACGGACCTGAAGGCGGGCCTCCATCTCGGTCTGCCGGGCGTTGGCACCGTCGGCGGCGAGCCGGTCGCGGGCCGCGGTGTCGGGCTCCTCCTCCACCGGCATCTCCTCGGCGACCGCGAGCCGCTCCGCCAGTTCCTCGACCTCCATGAGCGCCTTGTCGAACGCCTCCTGCGCCCGCTCGGCCGCGGCGGCGGACCGTTCCGCCTCACCGGCGGCGCCGCGCGCCTGACCCGCGAGCCGGCCCAGCTGCTGGGCGACGGACGACTTCTCGCGGTCGGCGGCCCGGCGCCGCTCCCCCAGCTCCTCGACGAGCGCGGCGCACTCCCGGCGCCGTACGGCGGCCGTGTCCTGCGCACCGGCCAGTTCCTCGCACCGCACGCCCAGCTCCGCCAGCTCGGCGGCGGCCTGGTCCACGGACGCCTGCACCTCCAGGAGGCTGGGCGCCCCGGCGGAACCGCCCTGCGCGAAGTGGGCGCCCAGCAGGTCCCCCTCGGCGGTGACGGCGGTCAGCCCGGGGCGGGCGTAGACGAGGTCCTCGGCGTCCTCCAGGGTGGCGACGACGACGATCCCCCGCAGCAGCCGCCGTACGGCGGGCATCAGGTCGGCGGGTCCGTGCACCAGATCGGCGGCGTGCGGCGGTCCGTCGCCGCGCGTCTCCCGGGCCACGTCGTCGGGGGCGCCGGCCAGCAGCAGGGCGGCCCGGCCCGCGTCCTGCTTGCGCAGCAGGCGGATCGCGTCGGCGGCCGCCGCGGGCGAGGTCACCGCGAGTGCGTCGGCGGCGGCACCGAAGGCGGTGGCCAGGGCGGCCTCGTGGCCGGGCGTCACGGTGAGGAGTCCGGCGGCGGGGCCGAGCAGTCCGCTGAGGCGGTCCTTGGCGGCGAGCAGCGCTCCGGTGCCGTCCTTGCGGCGCAGGCCCAGGGCGAGTGCCTCGTGCCGGGCCTGCGTGGCGGCGCGCTCGCGTTCCGCCGCGGTGGCCGCCTCACGCGCGGCGCTCAGCGCGGCCTCCGCCTCGGTCAGTGCCCGCCTGGCGGCGTCGTGGCGCTCGGCGAGTTCCTGGTCGCCGGCGTCGAGCCCGTCGACCTCGGCCTGGAGCGCCTCGTACTCCTCCTGCGCCGCGGCGGCGCGTTCCCCGGACTCGTCCCGCGCCTGGGCCAGCCGCTCGATCTCGGCCTGGGCGGCGGCGGCACGGGAGCGGGCGGCGCCGACCTGGCCGCCGAGCCGGGCGAGGTTCTCGCGGCGGTCGGCGATGGCGCGGGCGGCGTCCTTGAGGCGGCGCTCCTCCATGGCCAGTTCGCGTTCGAGGTCGGCGCGGTGGGCCGCCGTGTCCTCCAGGGCGTGTTCGGCCGCCTCCAGGGCCGCTTCGAGTTCGGCCTCCTGCTCGCGGACACGGGCGGCCTCGCGCTCCAGTTCCTCCGGGTCGCGTCCCCGGCGTTCCTCGGGCGGTGCGGAGGTGGCGCTCTTCACCCGCGCGTCGGCCAGCGAGATGGTGCCGCGCACCCGTTCGGCGAGCTGGGACAGCTCGTACCAGGTCTGCTGGGCGCGCTGGAGGCGCGGAGTGAGCCGGCGCACCTCGTCCTCCAGGTCCGCCTCGCGGCGCAGCGCCTTGCCCAGCTCCTGTTCGGCGCTCTCCTTGCGTTCCTTGAGCGCGGCCTCGTCGGCGACCTCGGCCTGGAGTGCCTCGCGCATCCGCACCAGGTCGTCGGCGAGGAGCCGGAGCCGGGCGTCGCGGAGGTCGGCCTGGATGACGGCGGCCCTGCGGGCGACGGCCGCCTGACGGCCGAGGGGCTTGAGCTGGCGCCGCAGCTCGTCGGTGAGGTCCTGCACGCGCGCGAGGTTGGCCTGCATCGCGTCCAGTTTTCTGAGCGCCTTCTCCTTGCGCTTGCGGTGCTTGAGGACGCCGGCGGCCTCCTCGATGAAGGCCCGGCGTCCCATCGGGTCGGCGTGCAGGACGGAGTCGAGCTGGCCCTGGCCGACGATGACGTGCATCTCACGGCCGATGCCGGAGTCGGAGAGGAGTTCCTGGATGTCGAGGAGGCGGCAGGTGTCGCCGTTGATCTGGTACTCGCTGCCGCCGTTGCGGAACATGATCCGCGTGATCGTGACCTCGGCGTACTCGATGGGCAGGGCCCCGTCGGAGTTGTCGATGGTCAGCGACACCTCGGCCCGGCCGAGGGGCGGGCGGCCGGTGGTACCGGCGAAGATGACGTCCTCCATCTTGCCGCCGCGCAGCGACTTGGCGCCCTGTTCGCCCATGACCCAGCTGAGCGCGTCGACGACGTTGGACTTGCCCGAGCCGTTCGGGCCGACGACACAGGTGATGCCGGGCTCGAACCGGAGCGTGGTCGCCGAGGCGAACGACTTGAACCCGCGGAGGGTCAGGGCCTTCAGGTGCACGCCGTCGGACTCTACCTTTCGGGTCTGTCTCACTCCACGAACCGGTGAACCGACGCGGTTTCACCGGTGAACGTGCAGGGCACATCAGACGTTGAAGAGGGTGAAAGGTTGCGCGGGGCAGGGACGGGGCGAGACGGCGGGGCGAGCGGCGAGACAGGGACGGGGGCCGGAAAGAAAGAAGGGACGCCGAAGCGTCCCTTGCAGACTCTGGCACTCGAGCGGTGGTACGGGCGGGCCCGGCCACTGCCGTGCCGTGGTGGAGCGATGCAGTGATCAGGTGAGCGCAGGCTCCGCCTGGTGTGCGTCAACGCTCTCCATGCTCTCCATGATCCTGTCGTGAGAAGCGGCAGCCGCCAGCGCGTCGTTCTCCGCCTGGATTCGTCCGAGCTCGGATTCCAGGTCCTGGACGCGCTGCTGGAGCCGTCGCATCTCGGCGAGGAGTCGAGGGTCGGAGCCGCCGACGTAACCGAGAAGCGCCTTTGCCATGATGGATGGTCCTCCACAATGAGTGACCGACCGAAGCGGTGTGGGTCGTGAGGGAATCGCACCCGCGGTGCTTGGCACTTTGGAGTTTTTACTGCCGTTCAACCATGCCAAACAGCTAAGGTGCGCGGGGCTTTCAGCGTCTCACCAAAAAGTTTGACGGTCAACACGATCACGCCCCGTATTGGCGGGCGCCCGGGGGCATGCGGCCGGTGGACGGCGACGCTGCGTCTCCTGCGGGCCCCTGGGGGCGTGGCGATCATTTCGCGTGCGGAGCCTCCCACGAGCGGCCGCCCTTGGCAACCACCTGCCCGTTTTCGCCCCGGCCACCCCTGCGGGGAGGGTCGCTTCCGCCGCCCGCGGACCTTCGCGCGGAGGGTCGTCAGCGGATGGCGAAGCCCTCGTAGCCCCCGCGGGGTGTGTCCCAGATCTCGGTGACTCCGTCCACGCGTCCGGGCGTGTCGTCACCGCGCAGCCACTCGAGCAGTCCCTCGCAGCGCTCGCGCGGGCCCTCCGCGACGACCTGCACGCGGCCGTCGCCCAAATTGAGAGCAAAACCACTCATCCCGCCGAGTTCCAGTGCCCTGGCCCGCGTGAACCAGCGGAAACCCACGCCCTGGACCTGTCCGCGCACCCACGCGACCAGCCGTACATCCTCGCTCATGACTGCAACCTAACCAGTCAATGTCTCGCGGGACACTTCACCCCCTGGCGCCATGCGGTACCGTCCCGACCCAATGAATCTCACTTGAAACTCACTCGATCGTGTGAGTTCCGTGTTGATCGTGAGCACAGCCGACCGCGAGGGCACGCCCAGCGCGAGGACGAGGACGAGGAAGGCCAGGACATGGGACGCCACCGACGCTCCGCCGCCGGCCGCGCCGCGGAAGGCCACCAGCCGGACGGTACGGCGGGACGGCGCCGCGATCCGCTCGCCCCGGACGCGGACGAGGCCCCCACGATGGGCATCGCTCCCTACCTGAACCCCGAGGCGTACGCCGAGGTCCGCGCCAAGAGCGACGCCTACCTCTTCGCCGACGCCCCGGACGGCGAGGGCCCGCAGGCCGGCCGCACCGTCGCCTTCCCCCGCGACGGATACACGCCCACCGGCGGCCCGCAGTCCGGCGGAGGGCGCCGTCGCCGCCGCAAGAAGGCGGCCACCCCGGTCCGCACCGGCCTGCTCGGTGTGTCCGCCGCGGTCGCCATCGGCACGGTGGCGGTGGCCACGGGCGTGGTGCCCGGCCTCGACAACTACCGGATCGGCGGCAGCAGCGGCGGGGACGACCGGGTACAGGCCCAGGACACCCCGACGAACGGCCCGTCCCAGCAGGGCGGCACCTCGGGCAGCGCCGACACCGGCCGCGGCGGCGACGCGGCCACGAGTCGCGGCACCGACCGCTCCTCCTCGTCCGCACCGTCGTCCAAGGCGCCGTCGAAGGAGGAGTCCGCCAAGGACTCCCCATCCTCGTCGTCGTCCTCGCCGTCCTCGGCCGACCCCTCCACCTCGGCACCGGCCTCGAAGCCCGCCGCCCCGGCCGGGACACCGTCGAAGACCGGGAAGCCGAAGCCGCCCCCGAGCGCCGAGCCGAAGCCGACTCCCTCCCGCCCGGCCGCCAAGGAGCCCGCGAAGCCCAGCACGCCCGCCGCCGTCTCCGAGGAGGCGGTCGCGCAGGCGCAGGTGCTCAAGCTGGTCAACGACGAACGGGCCAAGGTCGGCTGCACCCCGGTGGCCGCGAACAGCGCAATGCGCGAACTGGCCGAGGACTTCAGCCGGGCCATGGCGACCCAGGGCTTCTTCGACCACACCGACCCCAGCGGCGCCACCCCCTGGGACCGCGCGTCGGCAGCGGGCATATCCGGCCTCGGGGGCGAGAACATAGCCCGCGGCCAGGCCGACGCCCAGGCCGTGATGGACGCCTGGATGAACAGCCCCGACCACCGGGCCAACATCCTGAACTGCGACTTCCAGACCCTGGGGGTCGGCGTCCACTTCGGCCCCGGCGGTCCCTGGTGGACACAGGACTTCGGCTACTGACCAGCCACGGGCACCCGGCCCGCGCTCTCTGTCGCTCAGCGCGATCTGCGGCGCAGCGCTGTGCTCGCGTACGCTGGAGGCATGTCGACCACGCAGGAGCGCACGGCGGAGCAGGATCTGCCGTACGACGTGTTCTCCCGGGCCTGTCCCTCGCGCGGCACCCTGGAGCACGTCACGGGGCGCTGGGGCGCGCTGACGCTCGGCGCCCTGTACGACGGGTCGTTCCGGTTCAATGAACTGCGGCGCCGGGTGGACGGTGTCAGCGAGAAGATGCTGGCCCAGACCCTGCACGCGCTGGAGCGCGACGGACTGGTGCACCGCGAGGCGCAGCCCACCAACCCGCCCCGCGTGGATTACGAGCTCACGTCGCTCGGCCGTGAGGTGGCCGGGCGGCTGCTCGCGCTCATCGAGTGCGTCGAGGGGCGGATGGACGAGGTGCTGGCCTCGCGCGAGCGGTACGACGAGCGGCGGATGCCTACGGCGTGAGCCGTGGCGGGCGCTGGCACTTCGGGCAGAAGTAGCTGGAGCGGTTCATCCACGGCCGGCGGCGCATCGGTGTGCCGCACCGGCGGCAGGGCAGGCCCTCGCGGCCGTACGCGTCGAGCGAGCGGTCGAAGTAGCCGGACTCGCCGTTGACGTTGACGTAGAGGCTGTCGAAGCTGGTGCCGCCGACGGCGAGGGCGGCGTTCATCACGTCCCGGACGTGGCCGAGGAGTTCGGTGGTGCGGGGGCGGGTGAGGGTCGCCGTGGGGCGTTCGTAGTGCAGGCGGGCGCGCCAGAGGGCCTCGTCGGCGTAGATGTTGCCGACGCCGCTGATCAGGGACTGGTCGAGCAGGGCCCGTTTGATCGTGGTGCGCTTGCGGCGCAGGGCCTGGTGGAACGCCTCGTCGTCGAAGAGGGGGTCCAGCGGGTCCCGGGCGATGTGCGCGATGACGTCGGGCAGGCCGTCGGGGGACGTGTCGTGCAGGGAGAGGCCGCCGAAGGTGCGCTGGTCGACGAAGCGGAGTTCGGTGCCGAGGGCGTCGGCGAAGCGGACGCGGATGCGCAGGTGCTTCTCGGCGGGTGTCTCGTGCGGCTGGACCAGGAGCTGGCCGCTCATGCCGAGGTGGGCGAGGACCGCCTGGTCGGTGTCCTCCAGCGGCAGCCACAGGTACTTGCCGCGGCGACTGGGCGTGCCGATGCGGTGGCCCCCCAGACGGTGGGCGAAGTCGTCGGGACCCGCGAGGTGCCGGCGTACCGCGCGCGGGTGCAGCACCTCGGCGTCGGCGACCGTCCGGTGGGCGACCCAGCGCTCCAGGCCGCGTCGGACCACCTCTACCTCGGGCAACTCGGGCATGGCTTCCCCTCGCGGGCGGGACTGGACTGGTGACGAGCCGAACGCCCGCCCCGGCGGAGGGGCGGGCGTTCGGACCGTGCGATGGACGGGTCAGGCGGAGGCGGACGCCTCGTCGGGGTCCACGTCGACGGCGTTCGCCGTCGCCTTGGCGCGCTCGTCCGCCGCGGCCCGGATGGACCGCCACGCGGATTCCGCGGCCTGCTGCTCCGCCTCCTTCTTGCTGCGGCCGGTGCCGGTGCCGTACGAGACGCCTCCGACGCGGGCGGCAGCAGTGAAGGTCTTCTCGTGGTCCGGACCGGTCTCCGTGACCAGGTACTCGGGGACGCCGAGCCCTTCGGTCGCGGTGAGTTCCTGGAGGCTGGTCTTCCAGTCCAGGCCGGCTCCGAGGTTCGAGGACTTCTCGATCAGCGGGTCGAACAGGCGGTGCACCAGTTCGGAGGCCGCGTCGAGGCCCTGGTCGAGATAGACCGCGCCGATCACCGCTTCGAGGGTGTCGGCGAGGATGGACGCCTTGTCCCGGCCGCCCGTGCCCTCTTCACCGCGGCCGAGCCGGATGAAGGAGCCGAGTTCGAGCCCGCGGCCCACCTCCGCCAGCGCACGCGAGTTGACCACCGCGGCCCGCAACTTGGCCAGCTGGCCTTCGGGCAGGTCGGGGTGGGTGCGGTACAGCGTGTCCGTGACGACGAGGCCGAGCACGGAGTCCCCGAGGAACTCCAGCCGCTCGTTCGTCGGCAGACCGCCGTTCTCGTACGCGTAGGAACGGTGGGTCAGTGCACGCACCAGAAGGGCGGACTCGAGCTGATAGCCGAGCCGCCCTTCCAGAAGCGTGTGGGACGAGGCCTGGGTGTCCGCCTTCTTCTTGGCGGGTGGGTCCGCCTTGGCGTCTTCCGCCTTCTTGGGGACTGACACAGTGCCTCTCACCAGCCGCTCAGACCTCGAGGACCTGGCGCTTGTTGTAAGTGCCGCAAGCCGGGCACGCGATGTGCTGCAGCTTGGGCTCGTGGCAGCGCTCGCACGCAACCAGGGTGGGGACCGCAGCCTTCCACTGCGACCGGCGGTGGCGCGTGTTGCTGCGCGACATCTTCCGCTTCGGAACAGCCACGGCTACTTCTCCTGCTTCTCGGCGGCGTCCGCGGAATCCGACCCGTCGCCGCTCATCTCGTCCTTCTCGCCGTCTCCGAGTGAACCGGCGAGTCCCTGCAATGCCGCCCAACGAATGTCGACGGCGTCATGGTGGTGGTCCGGGTCGTCCGACAGGCGCACTCCGCACTCGGAGCACAGACCCTGGCAGTCTTCCTGGCACACCGGCTGCATCGGCAGTGCGAGCACCACCGCGTCGCGCAGCACGGGTTCGAGGCCGATCAGTCCGTCCTCGACGAAGAACCTGTCCTCGTCGTCCTCGGCGTCGTCGCCCGGTTCCGCCACAGGGCGGCCACGGTCGTCGGCGTCAGGGTACGAGAACAGCTCCTGGAAGTCCGCTTCGAGCTGCTGCTCCAGCGGCTCCAGACACCTTACGCACTCCCCCGCGGCCCTGGCACGGGCGGTGCCTGTGACGAGCACCCCTTCCATGACCGACTCGAGCCGGAGATCGAGCTCCACCGGGGCGCCTTCCGGCACTCCGATGACTCCTTGGAGACCGAAGTCCTTGGGGGCGTCGACCGTGCGGGTCAGGCGCTGGAGCGCACCGGGCCGCCGTCCCAGCTCGTGCGTGTCGAACACGAGGGGGTCGCGGTGGTCGAGGCGCGCGTTCAGAACCATTCCTGCTTTCGGTCTTCGTGGGTTGGGGGTGCCGCCCTTCGGTGTTCCCGGGCAGCGGCGATCGCGGACGTACACGCGACCGAAGAGCCAGGATACTGGACCATTCGCTCTCGGCCCAATCCGGCCCGGAACGCCCCCCTCGTCCCTAGAGGCCGCGGCCCTGTTCGTACGCCCGCAGCTGCTCGGCGCTGATCATGCTGGTGTCGAAGAGGCTGGTCTCGTCGAGCGCCTGCGGATGGGCCTGCGGGGCGTGCGGAGGCTGCTGCGGCTGCTGCTGCGGCGGCTGGGCGTAGCCCTGCTGTGCGTCGTACGCCTGCTGCCCGCCGTCGTACTGGTAGGCGTACGGGTCGGCGCCCTGCTGTTGGTAGCCGTACGGGTCCGGCTGGCCGTCGTAGGTCTGCTGGTAGGCCGCGTACGGATCGGGCTGCTGCTGGGGTACGTAGCCGTACGCCGGTTCCTGGGACGGCATCTCCGGCACGGCCTGCGCCGGCATCCGGGCCGCCACGGGCTGCTGCTCGCCGTACTGGGGCTGCCCCTGCTGCTCGGCTGGGGCGGGGGCGTCGGAGAGGCCCGCGAGGTAGTCGGCGTCGCTGGAGTGCTGGACGGTGGTCAGGTCGTCCGCGAGGGCGCCGAGGTCGTCGGTGGCGATCCGGCCGTGCAGCTTCTGGCGGCCCTTGCCGACCGCGTCCAGCGTCTTGGCGAGCACGGCCTCGAAGGCGCCGAGCTTGGTGTCGACGTAGGTGTCGGCGTCGCGGCGCAGGGTCTCCGGGTCGTGGCTGCGCTCGGGGGCGTCCTCGTCCTCGTAGCCGTTCTCGTCGAGGCCGGGTCCGGTGCCGAGGAGCTTCTCGCGGCCCCGGCCGACGGAGCCGAGGGTCTTGGTGAGGACGACCTCGAAGTTGGCGAGCTTGGAGTCGACGTAGTCGTCGGCCTCGGCGCGGACCTCCTCGGCCTCCTGACGGGCTTCGGCGAGGATCCGGTCGGCCTCGGCCTGGGAGCGGCGGGCGACCTCGGTGTCGGCGATCAGGGAGCCGCGCTCGGCGTGCGCGCTCTCGATGATCCGGTCGGCCTCCTGGCGGGCCTGGGCGACCATCTGCTCGCGGTCGCCGATCAGTTCCTGCGCCTGGGCGAGGGATCCGGGCAGCTCGGCGCGCAGCTCTTCCAGCATCGAGAGCAGTTCGGCGCGGTTGACCACGCACGAGGCCGACATGGGCATGGCGCGGGCGCCGGAGACCATCGCGGTGATCTCGTCGAGCTTGTTCTGCACGTCCACCGTGTGCTCGCCACTCTCTACAGCTGTGTTGGAGACGGACGGGTCGACTGTACGACCCCGGGGTGTCCCGGGGACACCGGGTGACGGCTTGTCAGTCTCCGTGCGCCGTGGCGGCGGCTGCGCGACGGGGCGGTCAGCGGTTCCTCAGGCGCTCCGTGAGGGCTTCGAGGACCAGCGGCGGCACCAGGTGGGCGACGTCGCCGCCCCAGGTCGCGACCTCTTTGACCAGGGAGGACGACAGGAAGCTGTAGGTGGGGTTGGTGGGGATGAAGAGGGTCTCCACACCGGAGAGGCCGTTGTTCATCTGGGCCATCTGCAACTCGTAGTCGAAGTCGCTGACCGCGCGCAGGCCCTTGACGATGGCCGGGATCTCGCGCTGCTTGCAGAAGTCGACGAGCAGGCCGTGGAAGGACTCCACGCGGACGTTCCCGTACTCGGCGGTGACCCGGTGGATGAGGTCGATCCGCTCCTCGATCTCGAACAGGCCCTTCTTCGCCTGGTTGATCATCACGGCGACGTAGACCTCGTCGTACAGGCTGGAGGCCCGGGCGATGATGTCGAGGTGTCCGTTGGTGATCGGGTCGAACGACCCGGGACAGACGGCACGGCGCACTTGAGTTCCCTCGCTCTCCGGTCCGGTCATCGTGCGTCTTCGCACGTAGAGGCGGCGCGACCGTACCAAAACGTTCCCTCGCCGTAGCGACGGGCCCGGATGGCTTCGAAGCCGTGCGGCCAGCGGAATTCGCCGCCCCTGGTGCTGCGCTCCACGGTGACGAGCGCTTCCGTCCCGAGCCACCCCTGCGTACGGAGTGTGAGCAGGATCTCGCGAAGATCGTCGTCCGAGACGGCGTACGGCGGGTCCAGGAAGGCGACGTCGTACGGCTCGTCCGGGGCCGGGGTGCGGATGATCTGTTCCGCTTTGCCCGCCCGGACCTCGGCGCCGGGCAGACCGAGGGACTCGACGTTCGCCCGGACCGTGCGGGCGGCGCGGGCGTCGGCCTCCACGAGCAGGACGTGTCCGGCGCCGCGGGAGAGCGCCTCCAGGCCGACGGCGCCGGAACCCGCGTACAGGTCCAGGACCCGCTCGCCGTCCAGCGGGCCGCCGAGCAGGGACTGCCAGGTGGAGAACAGGCCCTCGCGCGCGCGGTCGGAGGTGGGGCGGGTGCCGGTTCCCGGCGGGACGGCCAGTCGACGTCCGCCGGCCTTGCCGGCGATCACGCGGGTCATTTCTGGGTCCTTGTCGGTGTGCTCGGTGGACGGACGGTGTCCGTTGCCAGTCTCTCAGCCCTTCTCCAGGTACTGCTCCCGCTCCTCGTCCAGCAGTGTCTCCAGGGCCGTGCGCAGCCCCGGCAGACCGGTCAGCTCCGGGTCGGCGGCGACGACGGCCGCCGCCTCCTGCCTCGCCTCCGCGATGATCTCCTCGTCCTCGATGACGGCGAGGACGCGCAGGGAGGTGCGGGCGCCGGACTGCGCCTGGCCGAGGACGTCGCCCTCGCGGCGCTGTTCGAGGTCGATGCGGGAGAGCTCGAAGCCGTCGCGGGTGCTCGCGACCGCGTTCAGCCGCTGGCGGGCCGCGCTCGCCTCGGGCATCTCGCTGACCAGCAGGCACAGGCCGGGAGCGGAGCCGCGCCCGACCCGGCCGCGCAGCTGGTGCAGCTGGGAGACGCCGAAGCGGTCGGCGTCCATGATCACCATCGCGGTGGCGTTGGGGACGTTCACGCCGACCTCGATGACGGTGGTGGCGACCAGGACGTCGGTCTCCCCGGCGGCGAAGCGGCGCATGACCGCGTCCTTGTCGTCGGGCTGCATCCGGCCGTGCAGGACCTCCACCTTGAGTCCCTGGAGCGGGCCCTCGGCGAGCTGCTCGGCGACGTCGAGGACGGCGAGCGGGGGGCGTTTGTCGGCGTCGCCCTCCGGGGGCTGCTTGGACTGCTCGGCGCCCTTCCCGGGGTCGTCGTCCTCGTCGCCGATGCGGGGGCAGACGACGTACGCCTGGTGGCCGTTCGAGACCTCCTCGCGGACCCGCTCCCAGGCCCGGGCGAGGAAGTGCGGCTTGTCCGCGGCCGGGACGACGTGGCTGGCGATCGGGGACCGGCCGGCCGGGAGCTGGTCCAGGACGGAGGTCTCCAGGTCGCCGAAGACGGTCATCGCGACGGTGCGCGGGATGGGCGTGGCGGTCATGACGAGCAGGTGCGGGGGCTGCTTGCCCTTGCCGCGCAGGGCGTCGCGCTGCTCCACTCCGAAGCGGTGCTGCTCGTCCACGACGACCAGGCCGAGGTCGTGGAACTGCACCTTGTCCTCGATCAGCGCGTGCGTGCCGATGACGATGCCCGCCTCGCCGGTGGCCAGGTCGAGCAGGGCGTGCCGGCGGGCGGCGGCGCCCATGGAACCGGTGAGCAGCACCACCTTGGTGGCGTGTTCGGCGCCGCCCAGCATGCCGCCCTCGGCCAGCTCGCCCATCATCTCGACGACCGACCGGTGGTGCTGCTGGGCCAGCACCTCGGTGGGCGCCAGCATCACGGCCTGCCCGCCCGAGTCGACGACGGCGAGCATGGCGCGCAGGGCGACGAGGGTCTTGCCGCTGCCCACCTCGCCCTGGAGCAGCCGGTGCATCGGGTGGTCGGTGGCGAGGTCGTCGAAGATCTCGCGGGAGACCTTTTGCTGGCCGTCGGTGAGGGTGAAGGGGAGGCGGTCGTCGAAGGCGGTGAGCAGCCCGTCGGCGCCGGGCTTCCTGGGGACGGCGGGGAGTTGGGTCTCGGCGTGGCGGCGGCGGGCGAGGGCGACCTGGAGGACGAAGGCCTCGTCCCACTTCAGGCGGGCTCGGGCGTCCTCGATGTCGGCCTTGGTGTGCGGGCGGTGGATCTTGAGGAGGGCCTCGGGCAGGGAGACCAGGCCCCGGCCCTCGCGCAGGGAGCCGGGGAGCGGGTCGACGGCCTCCTGGGCGCTGGGCAGCACCGTCTGGATCGCCTTGGCGAGCTTCCAGGACTCCAGCTTGGCGGTGGCCGGGTAGAGGGGGATGAGGGCGCCCGCCCAGGACTCGACGGTCTCCTCGCCCTCCGTGTCACCGCGCAGCAACTCGTACGCCGGGTGTGCCAGTTGCAGTCGGCGGTTGAAGACGGAGACCTTGCCCGCGAACATCGCGCGGGTGCCCGGCAGGAGTTCCTTGTGGGGCTTGTGGACGCCGTTGCCGAAGAAGACCAGTTGGAGGCGGCCGCTGCCGTCCGTGATGGTCACCTCGAGCCGCTGCCCCTTGCCGCGCGGGGCCTTCGACGAGGCGAAGGTGTGCAGGCGGGCGTCGGCGACCTGGGCGACCACCGTGACGTGCTCCTCCATGGGCAGGTCGGCGAGGTGGGTGAGCTGGCCGCGCTCCTCGTATCTCCGGGGGTAGTGGTGGAGGAGGTCGCCGACGGTGTGCAGGCCGAGGTGCTCGGCCATCACCTTCGCGGTGGCGGGGCCGAGCACCTTCTTCAGGGGTTCTTGCAGTGCGGGCACGAGATCCATTGCACACCACGCCACTGACAACGGCCCAGGGGGAGCGCCGTACCGGCCCCGTACTCCCCCGCCTACTCCACGCCGACCAGCAGCAGGGCGCCCTGCCGGCCGCCCCGGTAGACCACCGTGTCGACGGCGAGGTAGGCCTCCCGGACGCGGGCCTCCAGCCGGTCGGCGACGGCCGGGGGCGCCTCGTCGCCGAGGACCAGGGTGACCAGCTCGCCGCCGGCCGACAACATGCGGTCCAGCACCGTCGCGGCGACCTGGGAGACGTCCGCGCCGATCACGGCCACATCGCCGTCGATGAGGCCGAGCACGTCGCCGGCCTGGCAGATGCCCGCCGTGGTCCAGGACTGGCGTTCGGCGACCGTGACCTCGGCGTGGCGGGTGGCGCCGGCCGCCGAGGTCATCGCCACCACGTCCTCGTCGAAGCGCCGCTCGGGCTCGTGCACGGCGAGCGCGGCGATGCCCTGGACCGCGGAACGGGTCGGGATGAGGGCGACGCGGATGCCCTCGGTGCGGGCCTGCTCGGCCGCCGCGGCGGCGGTGTGGCGCAGTTCGGCGTCGTTGGGCAGCAGCACCACCTCGCGCGCGTGCGCCCGCCGGACGGCCTGGACCAGCTCGCCGCTCGCGGGCGGCTCTCCGGGGCGTGCGAGCAGGGTGGTCGCGCCGGCCTCGGCGTACAGCCCCGCCAGGCCCTCCCCCGGTACGACGGCCACCACGGCGCGCTGGGCCCGTTCCCGGGGCGGGCGCTCGGTCCCCGCGGTGTGCGCGTCGCCGTGCCCGAAGTGGGTGATGCGGATCCGGTACGGCCGCCCGGCCTCGACACCCGCCTCCACGGCGGCGCCCGCGTCGTCGACGTGCACGTGGACGTTCCACAGTCCGTCGCCGCCGACCACGACGAGCGAGTCCCCGAGGGCGTCGAGCCGCTGCCGCAGCCGGGCCACGGCGGCGTCCTCGGCCTCCAGGAGGTAGATCACCTCGAAGGCGGGACCGTTCTCCTCGCCCTCCGTCTCCGTGGCGCACTCCCCGGCGGGGACGTGCGCGTTTGCGAGTCCCTCGCCGCCACGCTCCACGCGCGCGTGCGGCACGGCGACCGGGCGGGGCGCCCGGCCCGTGAAGGTCTCCACCAGGGCCGCGAGGACCGTCACCAGGCCGTGGCCGCCCGCGTCGACCACTCCGGCGCGCTCCAGGGCGGGCAGCTGGCCCGGAGTGGCGGCGAGTGCCGCGCGGGCACCCTCGTAGGCGGCGCGGGCCACCTCGGCGCAGTCGCCCTCGGCACCCTCGGCCGCGTCGGCGGCCGCCGAGGCGACGGTCAGGACGGTGCCCTCGACCGGGTGGGCGACGGCCTGCCGGGCGGACGCGGCGGCGTGCCGCAGGGCCCTTCGCAGACCCGAGCCCTCGGCGTGGTCGGAGCCGCCCGGCGCGGTCAGCACCTGGGCCATGCCGCGCAGCAGTTGCGCGAGGATCGTGCCGGAGTTGCCCCGCGCGCCGATCAGCGCGCCGTGCGCCATGGCACCGACGGCGTCGGCCAGCGAGGGACCGTCGCTCACCTCGCGCGGCGCCTGGCTCGCCTCCCGGGGCGGCTCGCTCGCGTCCCGCGCACCCGCGTTCAGCTCGTGTGCCGCGAAGACGGCCTCCACGGCAGCGACGGCCGACTCGACGGTCAGGTAGAGGTTCGTGCCGGTGTCCCCGTCGGCGACGGGATAGACGTTGATCGCGTCGATCTCCTCGCGCGCCCGGCCCAGCGCGCGCAGTGACAGACCGCACCAGGTACGCACCGCCAGAGCGTCGAAGAACCTCTGCGGCACCTGCGCCACCTGCGCCTCCCTGAGCTGCGGACGTGGCAGGCAGCGTAGACCTTGGGGGCCGGCCCACCGGAAGAGGGCCGGGACGGGCCCCTGAGCTGCCGTGGTAGTTTCGTTGTACGGGAGCAGCCGTTGTATGCTGCTCCGGTTGCCCGATCCCGATCGGGCCATCCCCCTGGCACCGCCACTCAGATCCCGGCCCGTTCGCGAGTCCGAGAACTTGATCCCGGCATGCCGGGATCAACCGTAAGTGCATCTGAAGTCTTTGGAGTGACCCGTGGCTGCCAACTGCGACGTCTGCGGCAAGGGGCCGGGCTTCGGCAACAACATCTCGCACTCGCACCGCCGTACGTCCCGTCGCTGGAACCCGAACATCCAGCGTGTGCGTACCGTGGTGGGCGGGACGCCGAAGCGCGTGAACGCTTGCACCTCGTGCATCAAGGCCGGCAAGGTCTCGCGCTGACGCATCAGCTGAGCGCGCGGCCACTGCCTGGTCCGCTGCACGGAGCCGGTCCACCTCGTGTGGGCCGGCTTTTTGCCGTGCCAGAATTCCGGGAATGCGCTTCGGCATTCTCGGCCCCCTGGACATCCGCACCGACGACGGCACCCCCGTCGACCCCGGCGGCCCCCGGCCCCGAGCGCTGCTGACCCTCCTGCTCCTCGACGCCGGCCGCACGGTCCCCGCGGCCCGGCTGATCGACGGCCTGTACGGCGGCGAGCCGCCCGCCGGTGCCGCGAACGCCCTCCAGTCGCAGATCTCGCGCCTTCGCGGGCGACTGACCCCGCACACCCTCGTCGAGGGCAGCGGCGCCGGGTACCGCGTCGTCACGCCGCCCGAATCCGTCGACAGTCACATATTCGAACGTCTGTGCGGTGAAGGGCGTGCCGCCCTCGCCGTCGGCGACCACGCGCGCGCGGCGGCCGGGTTGCGAGAGGCACTCGCGCTGTGGCGCGGTCCCGCACTGCCCGACCTGCCGGAGGCGCCCGCCGAGGCGGCCCGTCTCACGGAGCTGCGGCTGACCGCCGTACAGGACCGGATCGAGGCGGATCTGGCGCTCGGTGGTGGCCCCGAGCTGGTGCCCGAGCTGCGGGCGCTGCTGTCCGCGCACCCCTTGAGCGAGCGGCTCTACGGGCAGCTGATGCGGGCCCTGCACGCGGGCGGACGGCCCGCGGAGGCGCTGACCGTCTACGAGGAGGCGCGGCGCACCCTGGTGGAGCAGCTCGGCACCGACCCGTCGCCCGAGCTGTCCGCACTCCACGGTGAACTGCTCCGGGGACACTCCGCCACCGCCCCGCGCCGGCCCGGACTCCCCGCCCAGCTGACCCGTTGCGTCGGCCGGGACGCGGAGCTGAACCGCATCACCGCCCTGTTCGCCGACGTGCGCCTCGTCACACTCACCGGTCCCGGCGGCACCGGCAAGACCCGGCTCGCGATCGAGGCGGCGGGGCGGTACGCCACGCCGGGCTCCCCGGCCGAGGTCTGCTTCGTCGAGCTGGCGCCCCTGACCGACGGCACCCGGATCCCGTACGCCGTGCTCACCGCGCTCGGTGTGCGCGAGGGGTTCCGTACCGCGGGCGTGGACGCCACCGAGCGGCTGCTGACGGCCCTGGAGGACCGCGAGACGCTGCTCGTGCTCGACAACTGCGAGCACCTGATCGACCAGGCCGCGGCGCTGGCGGCACTGCTGCTGGCCTCCTGCCCGGGCATACGGATCCTCGCCACCGGCCGGGAGAGCCTCGGGATCACCGGCGAGGCCCTGGTGCCGGTTCCGCCGCTGTCGCCGCGCCCGTCGGCCGAGCTGTTCCTGGAACGCGCCCGTGCGGTGCGCCCCGGGTTCGACGGCCACGCGCGCGTGCCGGAGATCTGCGCGGCGCTGGACGGGCTGCCCCTGGCCATCGAACTGGCGGCGGCCCGGCTGCGCACCCTCGCGCCGGACGAGCTGGCCGACCGCCTGGACGACCGTTTCCGTCTGCTCAGCCGGGGCGACCGTTCCAAGGCGCCCCGCCACCGCACGCTGCGCGCCGTCGTCGAGTGGAGCTGGGAGCTGCTGGACGAGGAGGAGCGGGAGCCGGCCCGGGGCTGCCAGAAGATGTCCGGGAACGCGGGCCCGTTCTTCGCGCCGCCCACCGAGCGCCGTATCCGCAGCCGCGATCGCATGTACCGGCTGCTCAGCCACCGCCTGATGGCCGGCTTCTTCAAGCGGCTCACGGAGAAGGCGGCCACCGGCATCGAGCTCAGGGAGTATCCCGCCTGAGCGCCCAGCCGTGGTCCACGGGTCCGATGCCGCCGCCGAGCGGGAACCCGGCCTTGATCGCCCCGGTGACGTACTCCTTGGCCGCCCTCACCGCCTCCGGCACCGACTGCCCCTTCGCCAGCCCGCAGGCCACGGCGGAGGCGAGGGTGCAACCGGTGCCGTGCGTGTGCCGGTTGTCGAGACGGGGAGCGCGCAGCCAGTGCTCCTCGGAGCCGTCGGTGAGCAGGTCGACGGCGTCACCGGCCAGATGGCCCCCCTTGATCAGCACCCAGCGTGGGCCGTACTCCAGCACGGCGGCCGCGGCCCGGCGCAGATCCGTTTCGGACTCGACGCGTACGCCGGTGAGTTGGGCGACCTCGTCGAGGTTGGGCGTGGCGACGGTGGCGACCGGGAGGAGTTTGCCGCGGACCGATTCGAGGGCGGAGGCCGCGAGCAGCGCGTCCCCGTGCTTGGAGACGCCGACCGGGTCGACGACGGCGGGCGCGTCGGTGGCGGCCAGCAACTCGGCGACGGTCTCGACCAGTTCGGCGGAGGAGAGCATCCCGGTCTTGACCGCGTGCACGCCGATGTCGTCCACGACGCTGCGGTACTGGGCGCGTACCGCGTCCACGGGCAGTTCCCAGGCGCCCTGCACGCCGCGGGAGTTCTGCGCGGTGACCGCGGTGAGGACGCTCATGCCGTGGGTGCCGAGGGCGAGCATCGTCTTCAGGTCGGCCTGGATCCCGGCGCCGCCGCCGGAGTCCGAGCCCGCCACGGTGAGGACCAGGGGCAGCCCGGTCACGACTCCACGTCCCCGCCGAAGTGGTCCCAGCCGCCCTTGCTGGTCCAGGGGGCTCCGTCGACCGTCACCTGGGGCAGCGCGGACGGGTTGAGGACCTCGCCGATGACCTTCCAGCGGGCGGGCAGCTTCACGTCCGGCGGGAAGGTCGCCACGATCGCGTGGTCCTCGCCCCCGGTGAGCACCCACTGCATGGGGTCGACGCCGACGGCCTGCCCGATGTCGTTCATCTGGGACGGGATGTCGATCTGCCCGGAGCGCACGTCGATCCGGACCTTGCTGGCCTCGGCGATGTGCCCGAGGTCGGCGATCAGCCCGTCGCTCACGTCGCACATGGCGGTGGCGCCCAGGCCCGCGGCGGCCGGACCCGCGTGGTACGGCGGCTCGGGGCGGCGGTGGGCCTCGACGAAGGCGCGCGGCGAGCGGAAACCGCGGGACAGGACGGCGAACCCGGCGGCGGACCAGCCCAGCCAGCCGGTCACCGCGACGAGGTCGCCGGGCTGGGCGCCGCCCCTGGTCACCGGCTCCTGGTTGCGCAGGTCGCCGAGGGCGGTGATGGAGACGGTGATGGTGTCGCCGCGCACCACGTCGCCGCCGACCACGGAGGCGCCCGCGACCTGGCACTCGTCGCGCAGCCCGTCCATCAGCTCGGTCGGCCAGGTCACCGGCAGTTCGGCGGGCACGACCAGGCCGAGCAGCAGCGCGGTCGGCACGGCGCCCATGGCGGCGATGTCGGCCAGGTTCTGCGCCGCCGCCTTGCGGCCCACGTCGTACGCGGTGGACCAGTCACGGCGGAAGTGCCGTCCCTCGACGAGGATGTCGGTGCTGGCCACCACCCTGCGGTCGGGCGCGGCCACCACCGCGGCGTCGTCGCCGGGACCCACCCGGACCGCCGGGGTGGTGGTGAGACGGGAGGTGAGCTCCCTGATGAGCCCGAACTCCCCCAGCTCACCAACAGTGCCCTTCATCGCCTTGGCTCCCCTTCCGTCCCTGTCCCTGTCCGTGCCCGGTCGCGCGTCATCTCTGTCCTCGTTACGGTCGAATTGACCGTCGCCACGGTCGGCGTGATCGTCAACTCGTGTCCTTGCGGCACCCCGACGCGCGAGGCCCGCGGCCCGCGGGTCTCCCCTCGGAGAGCGGCTACGCGATACCGTGGCGTTCCTTTTCCCCACATGATCCTCGTGGCCGCTCTGGAGGTTCCGTGGTACAGGCGTACATTCTGATCCAGACCGAGGTCGGCAAGGCGTCGACCGTCGCCGAGACGATCAGCAAGCTCCCCGGCGTGATCCAGGCCGAGGACGTGACAGGACCTTACGACGTCATCGTCCGCGCCCAGTCGGACACCGTCGACGAGCTGGGTCGCATGGTGGTCGCCAAGGTCCAGCAAGTGGACGGCATCACCCGCACCCTGACCTGTCCGGTCGTCCATCTCTAGCTCCTGTCCCCTCTCCGCCGCTCGGTCCCGTCCTGGTGATCGCCGCCGCGTGCTGTTCCTCAGCAGACGACGGCAAGTGGACGACGGTTCCCGGACCGGACAGGAAACCCGCTGATCATACTGCGAGAAGGCGACCCCCGAGGGAGTCGCCTTCTGCGTGGTCACGGCGCGAAAAGCGTCAGCGCAGTCCCGTCGGCCGCCGCAGCGCCGCCTGGACCAGCCGGTCCACCAGCTCCGGGTAGCTCACCCCGCTCGCCTGCCACATCTGCGGGTACATGGAGATCGGCGTGAAACCGGGCATGGTGTTGATCTCGTTGATCACGAACTCGTCGTCCTCGGTGAGGAAGAAGTCCGCGCGCACCAGCCCCTCGCAGGAGGCCGCGTCGAACGCCGCCACGGCCAGGCGCTGGACCTCGGCGGTCTCCTCGGCCGTGAGCGGGGCCGGCACGAGGCCGGGGGTGGAGTCGATGTACTTGGCCTCGAAGTCGTAGTACGCGTGCTCGGAGGGCGGCGGGATCTCGGCCGGGACGGAGGCCCGGGGGCCGTCCTCGAACTCCAGCACCCCGCACTCGATCTCCCGGCCGCGCAGTGCCGCCTCGACCAGGATCTTCGGGTCGTGGCGCCGGGCCTCCTCGATCGCCTCGTCGAGGCCGGAGAGGTCGTCGACCTTGGTGATACCGATCGAGGAACCCGCGCGGGCGGGCTTCACGAACAGCGGCCAGCCGTGCTCGCCGGCGAAGTCGACGATCTTCCTGCGGGCGCCGGAACGGTCCTGCTCCCACTCGCGGGGCCGGATCACCGCGTACGGGCCGACCTTCAGCCCGTAGGAGGTGAACACCGCCTTCATGTACTCCTTGTCCTGGCCGACGGCGGAGGCGAGGACGCCCGCGCCGACGTAGGGCACGCCGGACAGCTCCAGCAGGCCCTGGAGGGTGCCGTCCTCGCCGTACGGACCGTGCAGCACGGGGAAGACGACGTCGACCTCGCCCAGCGCCTTGGGCACCGAGCCCGGTTCGCTGTAGACGACCTCGCGGCTCGCGGGGTCGACGGGCAGCAGCACGCCGCCCTCGGTCGACTCGGCCAGTTCCTCGACGTCGGGCGTACGGCGTTCGGTGATCGCCATGCGTTCCGGTTCGTCGGCGGTGAGGGCCCAGCGGCCGTCCCGGGTGATGCCGATCGGCAGGACGTCGTAGCGCGTCCGGTCGATGGCCGCGAGGACGGCGCCGGCGGTGACCACGGAGATCCCGTGTTCGGAGCTGCGCCCGCCGAACACGACGGCCACACGCGGCTTGCGGGGCGGCCGCTGGGGGCTCTGCTCAGGGTTCTGGGGGAGGTTCTCGGTGCTCATATCGCGTTGAGAGTACCCGCCCGCAGTGCCTCGAGACAGCGTCGGCGGGGCCGTGTGGCGCCCGAGTTCCACCGGGTTCAGGGGGCGTCGCTCAGCGTCGTTCGGGCTTCGCGCTGCGCGACATGAGTTCCTTCACTGCGACCACCGGGGACTTGCCCTCGTGCACGATGGCGACGACCGTCTCGGTGATCGGCATGTCGACGCCGTGCCTGCGGGCCAGGTCCAGCACCGACTCGCAGGACTTGACGCCCTCGGCGGTCTGCCGGGTGACCGCGATGGTCTCCTCCAGGGTCATGCCCTTGCCGAGGTTGGTGCCGAAGGTGTGGTTGCGGGACAGCGGCGAGGAGCAGGTCGCCACCAGGTCGCCGAGTCCGGCCAGGCCGGAGAAGGTCAGCGGGTCGGCCCCGAGGGCGACTCCGAGGCGGGTGGTCTCGGCGAGGCCGCGGGTGATGAGGGAGCCCTTGGCGTTGTCGCCGAGGCCCATGCCGTCCGCGATGCCGACGGCGAGCCCGATCACGTTCTTCACCGCGCCGCCCAGTTCGCAGCCGACGACGTCGGTGTTGGTGTAGGGGCGGAAGTACGGGGTGTGGCAGGCGGCCTGGAGGCGCTGGGCGACGGATTCGTCGGGGCAGGCGACCACGGCTGCGGCCGGCATGCGGGCGGCGATCTCACGGGCCAGGTTGGGTCCGGTGACCACGGCGATGCGCTCGGGGCCGACCTTGGCGACGTCGCCGATCACCTCGCTCATCCGCATCGCGGAGCCGAGTTCGACGCCCTTCATGAGCGACACCAGGACGGTGCCGGGCGCCAGCAGCGGCGTCCAGTCGGCGAGGCCCGCGCGCAGCGTCTGGGAGGGGACGGCGAGGACGGTGAAGTCGGCGTCCCGCGCGGCCTCGGCGGCGTCGGTGGTGGCCCGCAGGTTCTCGGGGAGTTCCACGCCGGGCAGGTAGTCCGGGTTGGTGCGGGTGGAGTTGACGGCGTCGGCGAGTGCGGCGCGGCGCCCCCACAGAGTGACCTCGCAGCCCGCGTCGGCGAGGACCGTGCCGAAGGCGGTGCCCCAGGATCCGGTGCCGAAGACGGCCGCCTTGACCGGCTTGCTCACGTGCTCTGCCCTTCTGCCTGCGGTCCGTGGGTGCGCGGGCGCGCCGACTGCGACTTCGCCTGCTGGGTGCGGCGCCGCTGCTCGATCCGCTCGCGGCGCGGGTCGTAGGGGGATTCGGGTGCCTTCTCGCCGCGGATCTCCTCCAGCTGGCGGGTGACGGCGGCCATGATGACCTCGGTGGCCTCCTTCAGCACCTCCGTGGTCATCTCCTTGTCGTAGAACCGCGACAGGTCGACCGGCGGGCCGGCCAGCACCTGGTGGGTCTTGCGCGGCAGGAGGCTGGGCTTCTTGGCGTACGGCGGCAGCAGTTCGTTGCAGCCCCACTGGGCGACCGGGATCACCGGGCACCTGGTCTGCAGGGCGACGCGCGCGGCACCGGTCTTGGCGGTCATCGGCCAGCCGTCCGGGTCGCGGGTGAGGGTGCCCTCGGGGTAGAACGCGACGCACTCGCCGCGCTCCACGGCGTCGATCGCGGCCCGGAAGGCGCTCAGCGCGTCGGTGCTCTCGCGGTAGACGGGGATCTGTCCGGTCCCCCGCATCGCGGCGCCGACGAAGCCCTTCTTGAAAAGGCCGCTCTTCGCCAGGAATCGCGGGACCCGTCCGGTGTTGTACTGGTAGTGCGCGTACGCGAAGGGGTCGACGTGCGAATTGTGGTTCACGGCGGTGATAAATCCACCCTCGGCCGGAATGTTCTCCATTCCCCGCCAGTCCCGCTTGATCAGAACCACCAGCGGCGGTTTGCAGATCACCGCGGCCAAGCGGTACCAGAAGCCGATTCTGCGGCGGGGCACGCTGACACCTTTCCTCCAGGGCCTGGGGCCGGACAAGTGTCGCCCCGGGCCGCCCGTCTGTCGAGAACACCGTACGCCCCGAAGAGTGAACCGCCAGGTCTCGCAGGTGACAATGACGGCGACGAGAGAAGGACGGAACGCTCGTGCAGTGGACCTTGGTCGTACCCGTGAAGGCCCTTGCCCGGGCCAAGAGCAGGCTGTCGGACACCGCGGACGACGGGGTGCGGCCGGGGCTCGCGCTGGCGTTCGCACAGGACACCGTGGCAGCCGCGCTGGCCTGCCCGGCGGTCGCGGATGTGGCAGTCGTCACGGACGACGCGCGGGCCGGGCGGGCGCTGGCGGCGCTCGGCGCGGGCGTGGTCGCGGACGAGCCCGGCGGGGGCCTGAACGCCGCGCTGACGCACGGGGCGGCCATGGTACGGGCGGCCCGGCCGGAAAGCCCGGTGGCCGCGCTCAACGCCGATCTTCCCGCGCTGCGGCCGGCCGAATTGGCGCGGGTACTGGCCGCGGCCGCGCTATTCCCACGTGCTTTTCTCCCGGACGCGGCCGGAATCGGCACCACCTTGCTGGCCGTGGCGCCGGGCCTGGAATTGGCGCCCGCATTCGGCACGGATTCACGGGCCCGCCACCGGGCGTCCGGCGCGGTGGAACTGCGTCTCGGCGCGGTGGATTCCGTACGGCAGGACGTCGACACCGGCGGTGATCTCCGCTCCGCCCTGGCACTCGGGGTGGGTCCCCGTACGGCCGCGGTGGCGGCGCGGTTGCTGATCGCCGGGCAGTAGGCTGCCGGCATGCAGGCGACCGCGTACACGTACGACCCCGAAAGCCGCAGCGGGCAGGTGCTGCTCGACGACGGGACGCCCGTGCCCTTCGACGCGGCGGCGTTCGACGCGGGGGGCCTCAGGCTGCTGCGGCCCGGGCAGCGGGTGCGGATCGAGACCGAGGAGACAGGCGCGGACTCGAAGACAGGCGCGGACTCGGGGGCGGGCGCGGACTCGGGGGCGGGCTCGGGGGCGGGCGCGGAGCGCCGGATCACGCTGGTGACCCTGCACACGTTCTGACCGGCGGGGCCCGTCCGACGGGACCCGGACACGCCGCGGGCCGGACTCCGAGAGGGAGTCCGGCCCGGCGCGTGAGTGCCCTGTGCCCGTTCGCCCGCTGCGGCGGGTTGCCGCGTGCTACTTCTTGCGGGCGGTGGCCTTCTTGGCGGTGGTCTTGCGGGCCGTCGACTTCTTGGCCGGGGCCTTCTTGGCGGTCGCCTTCTTCGCGGGGGCCTTCTTGGCGGCGGTCTTCTTCGCCGCCGCCGTGGTGCTCTTGGCGGCGGACTTCTTGGCGGTGGCCTTCTTCGCCGTCGTCTTCGCCGCTCCGGTGGTCTTCTTCGCGGTCGTCTTCTTCGCCGCCGCGGACGTCTTCTTGGCCGCGCCCGTGGCCTTCTTCGCGGCACCCGTGGCCTTCTTGGCGGCGGCCTTCTTGCCCGCGGCCTTGGAGATGGTGGGCGGCGGTCCTGACAGGCTGCCCTTGGGGGCCTTCTTGACCGCGATGTCGTTCTTCGGAAGCTTCTTCGAGCCGCTCACCAGGTCCTTGAAGCCCTGGCCCGCGCGGAAGCGCGGCACGGAGGTCTTCTTGACCCGAACCCGCTCGCCCGTCTGCGGGTTGCGGGCGTAACGGGCCGGGCGGTCGACCTTCTCGAAGGAACCGAAGCCGGTGACCGAGACCCGGTCGCCCGCGACGACGGCACGGACGAGGGCGTCCAGGACCGCGTCGACAGCGTCGGCGGCCTGCTGCCTGCCGCCCAGCTTGTCGGCAATCGCTTCTACGAGCTGCGCCTTGTTCACGTCTTCCCCTTCGGAGACATCGCCAGAACGAATGTGTTCAAGCTTTTTCGCACGTTAGGCAGATATATACCGCAAATCAAACACGAAACGGGCTTATCACCCTTGTGCCGCAACGGACTCGGGCTGTCCCGGCCGGTTCAGCCTTCCTCTTCGGGGAATCGACCCGCGTCGAGGTCGGCGGTGAACCGATCCAGGCGCCTTGCCGCACCGGCGAGATCGTGTTTGGCCGCGGCCGTAATGACCAGCAGCTTCCGGGTCAGCGCCATCCGTACGCCCTCCGGGACTTGCAGTGCGCGCACTCTTGTGTGCGCTTCCTTGAGCCGGGACGCGACCGCCGTATAGAGCTCGAGTTGGCCGTCGTGTTCCATGCACAGATTGTGCCATCTGGGGCGAGTTGTCGCCTGCGCAGGGGGCAACTGCCGCCTCGAACGGCCTTCCTGGCACCTTCGGGAGCCGGTCCTCAGGACCTTGCGTACCCCGGCAACCACGCCTCTAACGTGGGAAGTTGTGCGTCACGTCCGTCACGGGCGGCCGCGGACGGATCCAAAAACGGCCGTACCCCCGATCGGGCTGATCGGGGGTACGGCGGGTGTGTTGGGTGGCCGAAACTCGACCTTGCGGAAGCCCCGGGGAGGACCGTGGGGGCTCCTGGTGCTCAGACCTGGACGGTCTGCGGCTTGAACGACGGACGCTTCGCCTCGTACGCGGCGATGTCCGCCTCGTTCTGGAGGGTGATCGAGATGTCGTCCAGCCCGTTCAGCAGGCGCCAGCGGGAGTTCTCGTCCAGCTCGAAGGAGGCGGTGACGCCCTCGGCACGGACCTCGCGGGCCTCCAGGTCGACGGTGACCTCGGCCTGGGGGTCCTTCTCCACCAGCTCCCACAGCGCGTCCACGACCTTCTGGTCGAGGACCACCGTGAGCAGGCCGTTCTTCAGCGAGTTGCCGCGGAAGATGTCGGCGAAGCGGGAGGAGATCACGGTCTTGAAGCCGTAGTTCTGCAGGGCCCAGACGGCGTGCTCGCGGGAGGAGCCGGTGCCGAAGTCGGGACCCGCGACCAGGACGGTGGCACCCTCGCGCTCGGGCCGGTTGAGCACGAACTCCGGGTCCTTGCGCCAGGCCTCGAAGAGCCCGTCCTCGAACCCGTCCCGGGTCACCTTCTTGAGCCAGTGGGCGGGGATGATCTGGTCGGTGTCGACGTTGCTGCGGCGCAGCGGGACGGCCCGGCCGGTGTGCTTGGTGAACGCTTCCATGACTCTCAGACTCCAGCGGGCGTGGGGACGTCGGCGGCGGACAGGTCGGCCGGGGAGGCCAGGTGGCCCAGGACCGCCGTCGCGGCCGCGACCTGCGGCGACACCAGGTGGGTGCGGCCGCCCTTGCCCTGGCGCCCCTCGAAGTTGCGGTTGGAGGTGGACGCGGAGCGCTCACCCGGGGCCAGCTGGTCCGGGTTCATGCCCAGGCACATCGAGCAGCCCGCGTGCCGCCATTCGGCGCCGGCCTCCTTGAAGACCACGTCCAGGCCCTCGGAGACGGCCTGCAGACCGACCCTCGCGGAGCCCGGGACGACCAGCATGCGTACGCCGTCGGCGACTTTGCGGTCCCGGACGATCTCGGCGGCGGCGCGCAGGTCCTCGATGCGGCCGTTGGTGCAGGAACCTACGAAGACGGTGTCCACCTGGATGGAGCGCAGCGGCTGACCGGCCTCCAAGCCCATGTACTCCAGGGCCTTTTCGGCGGCGAAGCGCTCCGAGGCGTCCTCGTACGAAGCCGGGTCGGGGACGGCGGCGGAAAGCGGTGCGCCCTGGCCGGGGTTGGTGCCCCAGGTGACGAACGGCGCCAGCTCGGCGGCCTCGATGACCACCTCGGCGTCGAACTCGGCGTCGTCGTCCGTGCGCAGCGTCTTCCAGTACTCCACCGCCGCGTCCCAGTCGGCGCCCTCGGGGGCGTGCGGGCGGCCCTGGAGGTAGGCGAAGGTGGTCTCGTCGGGGGCGATCATGCCCGCGCGGGCGCCGGCCTCGATCGACATGTTGCAGATGGTCATGCGGGCCTCCATCGAGAGCTTCTCGATGGCCTCGCCGCGGTACTCCAGGATGTAGCCCTGACCGCCGCCGGTGCCGATCCTCGCGATGATCGCCAGGATCAGGTCCTTGGCCGTGACGCCGTCGGGCAGCTCGCCGTTGACCGTGATCGCCATGGTCTTCGGGCGGGCCATGGGCAGCGTCTGGGTGGCCAGTACGTGCTCGACCTGGGAGGTGCCGATGCCGAACGCCAGCGCGCCGAAGGCGCCGTGCGTCGAGGTGTGCGAGTCGCCGCAGACCACGGTGGTGCCGGGCTGGGTCAGGCCGAGCTGCGGGCCGACGACGTGCACGACGCCCTGCTCGACGTCGCCCAGCGGGTGCAGCCGGACGCCGAAGTCCGCGCAGTTCTTGCGCAGCGTCTCCAGCTGGGCCCGGGAGACCGGGTCCGCGATGGGCTTGTCGATGTCGAGCGTCGGGGTGTTGTGGTCCTCGGTGGCGATGGTCAGGTCGAGCCGCCGCACCGGGCGGCCGCTCTTGCGGAGGCCGTCGAAGGCCTGCGGGCTGGTCACCTCGTGCAGCAGGTGCAGATCGATGAAGAGGAGGTCGGGCTCGCCCTCGGCGCGCCGGACGACGTGGTCGTCCCAGACCTTCTCCGCGAGTGTCCTACCCATCGCTTTCCCTTCGGTCGGCGACGAAGCGCCGACCCAACTAGAGATCTTGGGGAAGCGGTGCCCGCACCCCTGTGATTCCGGGCAGCCGCCACCAGGCCCTTTCGTCACGGGCCGTTGTGACTTCCTGCCGTCCAGGGTGGCGCGTTCCATGGAAAATTGAACTTGCGTTTCACAGAGTGAGACGGGAGTATCGTGTCATGGACAACAGTAGCGGCGTCGGCGTTCTGGACAAGGCGGCCCTCGTCCTGAGCGCTCTGGAGTCCGGCCCGGCCACCCTCGCGGGGTTGGTCGGTGCGACCGGACTGGCACGACCCACGGCCCACCGCCTGGCCGTGGCGCTGGAACACCACCGTATGGTGGCCCGCGACATGCAGGGCCGTTTCATCCTCGGGCCGCGCCTGGCCGAGCTCGCGGCGGCCGCCGGCGAGGACCGTCTGCTCGCCACGGCGGGCCCGGTCCTCACCCACCTGCGCGACGTCACGGGCGAGAGCGCCCAGCTCTACCGCCGCCAGGGCGACATGCGCATCTGCGTGGCCGCGGCCGAGCGTCTGTCGGGCCTCAGGGACACGGTTCCGGTCGGCTCCACGCTCACCATGAAGGCCGGCTCCTCGGCCCAGATCCTCATGGCCTGGGAGGAGCCCGAGCGCCTCCACCGCGGTCTCCAGGGCGCCCGCTTCACGGCGACGGCCCTGTCCGGCGTACGGCGCCGCGGCTGGGCCCAGTCCATCGGCGAGCGCGAGCCCGGTGTCGCCTCCGTCTCCGCGCCGGTGCGCGGCCCCTCCAACCGCGTGGTGGCCGCCGTGTCCGTCTCCGGCCCCATCGAGCGCCTCAGCCGCCACCCCGGCCGCATGCACGCGCAGGCCATCATCGACGCCGCGGGCCGCCTCTCCGAGGCGCTGCGCCGCAACGGCTGACCGTCCCCGGACACTTCTGACCGGTCACGGGCCCGCCTCAACGCCGCGGCGGGCCCGGCGCCGTTCTCAGACCCCGTCGGGGGCCTTCTCCGGGGCGACGACCCGCTTCTGCGCCCTCTGCTCCGTCGCGTCCGCCGTCTTCCGCGACCGGTACCCGAAGCGGTCCCGCGCGCGCTTGCCCCGCCGCTCCAGCGGCACCTGTCCGTGCGCCGCGGCGAGCCCGAAGGGCGGCATGTCGGCGTAGATCGACTCGTACGACCCCTCGGGCACGACGTACGCCTCGTGCCACAGCCCCACGTGTCCGCGCACCTTGCCCTTGCGCTCCTTGCGGTTGATGATCGCCCACGCCCGGTGGTGGAACATGTCGGGCGAGTGCGCGTACCGGTAGAGCTTCTCCTTGGACTCCCAGTACTGGACGACGTAGTACGTTCGCGGCGAGGCCGTCAGCAGGACGTGGCTCAGGAGCCCGCGCTCCGGATCCCTCGCCAGTTCGCGGAGCATGCGCGGCATGGCGAGGAAGACCGGCAGCCAGTGGTGCACGGCCCAGAAGTGGTTGATCCGCATGCCGATGAGCAGGACGGTCACGTCCCCCTCGGCGGCGGCGGTGGTGCGGGTCGCGGTCGCGTTCTTGCCCGGCATGACGCCTCCCCCTGTTGGCGAGCTGCACTGTCCGAGTGGTGCTGCTTAGATAGTGGCGCTATCCGAAGAAGGGCGCAAGGGATGCGACTGGCCGACCTGAGCAAGCGCAGCGGGGTGTCCACCGCGACGATCAAGTACTACCTGCGGGAAGGCCTGTTGCCGCCGGGCCGGCAGGTCAACGCGACCACCGCCGAGTACGACGAGGGTCATCTGCGCCGGCTGCGGCTGGTGCGGGCGCTGATCCAGGTCGGCAAGGTGCCGGTGGCGACGGCCCGGGAAGTGCTGGGGCACGTCGACGACGAGTCGCTGGGCCGCACCGTCCGGCTGGGGGCGGCCCTGTGGGCGCTGCCGCAGGACGCCGAGCCCGACGCGGCGGACCCGGCCGTGGCCGCCGCGCGCGTCGAGGTGGACCGGCTGCTGGAACTGCTGGGCTGGGAGACCGCCCGGGAGCTGGCGCCGCTCTCCCCCGTGCACCGCTCCCTGGTGGTGGCGGTGGCCGCGCTGCGCCGCCTCGACTATCCGTGGGACGCGGAACTGATGGCGCCCTATGGCGAGTTGATGATGGAGGTGGCCCGGCGGGACCTGGACTTCATGGAGACCCACGCCTCGGAGGCGGAGAAGGTCGAGATGGCGGTCGCGGCGGCGGTGCTCTTCCAGCCGGTGCTGCGGGCCCTGCACCGGCTGGCGCAGGAGGAGGAGTCGGCGCGGCGCTACGGCATCGAGTAGGCGTCGGGGGACGCCGAAGGGGGCTCCCGCCTCGGCGGAAGCCCCCTTCGGACTTCGAGTACCCCCGACCGGATTCGAACCGGCGCTACCGCCTTGAGAGGGCGGCGTGCTAGGCCGCTACACAACGGGGGCGTGGATCTTGCGGGCGTTCGATGCTGCATCGCCGCAGATCCGAGCTGGTCTACCAGGACTCGAACCTAGACTAACTGAACCAGAATCAGTCGTGCTGCCAATTACACCATAGACCAATGTGGTTTAGACCAGTTCGTACCCCCGACCGGATTCGAACCGGCGCTACCGCCTTGAGAGGGCGGCGTGCTAGGCCGCTACACAACGGGGGCCCTAGCGATCCTGCATCGAGAACAGCGGGAGCGACCCGAGCTGTCCTCGCGGGAAGGATCTGTACCCCCGACCGGATTCGAACCGGCGCTACCGCCTTGAGAGGGCGGCGTGCTAGGCCGCTACACAACGGGGGCTTTGCGGATGTGCTCCGCGGCGCAGATAAGCTCTGCGAGCTGGCCTACCAGGACTCGAACCTAGACTAACTGAACCAGAATCAGTCGTGCTGCCAATTACACCATAGGCCACTGGAACGCAAGCCCCGGAGGGGTTCTTGTTCTAGCGTTGCGCTTCCGGTTCCCGGCCCTTCGGCCCGCTCTCCGGCGGCGCAGGAAGAACATTACCCGAAGGTCGACGGGGCTCCAAAACGGGTATCGGCGCCGAGGAGCGCGGGAAGTTCGGAGAGCGAGGCGATGCGGCGCGGTCCGGCGGGCGGGTCGACGGTCGCGTAGACGCCGCCGCGGTCGATCCACACGGAGAGCAGCCCGGCGTCGGCGGCGCCGCGTCCGTCGATCTCCGGGTGGTCGCCGACGTAGGCGACCTCGGCCGGGCCGAGCCCGAGCGCGTCGCAGGCCGCGAGGAAGGCCCCGGCCTCCGGCTTGGAGACGCCCAGCTCGGCGGCGCACAGGATGGCCTCGAAGCGGTCGTGCACGCCGAGGACGCGCAGTTTGCGGTCCTGGACGGTGAGGCTGGAGTTGGAGAGCACGGCGTGCCGGTGGCTGTCGGCGAGCGCGTCGAGCACGGGCATCACGTCCGGGAAGAGGGACCAGGCGGCCTCGTAGTGCGTGACGTACCGCTGGAACCAGTCGTCGGCCTCGGCGTCCGTCAGCTCCGGCCGGCCCAGGAAGACCCGGGTCCGGTCGCGGCGCTGTGTGACGAAGTCCACCTCGCCCGCCGAGAAGCGCGCCCACTGCTGGTCGGTGATCTCCCGCCAGCGCACGAGGGCCTCCTCGGCCGACCCGTACCCGGCGAGCAGCCCCTCGGCGACCAGGTGGGCGTGCATGCCCTCGCGGTCGGCGGTGGTGTAGTCGAAGAGGGTGTCGTCGACGTCCCAGACCACGGCTTTGATCGGCATGGGGCCCAGCCTAGGCGGCCAGGGCGACGGTGGCCCGGCCTATTGCGCGGCGAGGCCCTCGATCTCGACCAGCATCCGCGGGTCGGACAGGGCCCGGACCTCGGCCAGGAGGCTGGCCGGGCGGCAGTCGGCGGCGGCCAGTTCGTCCAGTACGGCGTCGTAGTGGGACGTCACCGCCTCGATGTCGACGGTGAGGATCCGGATCTGGACGAGGTCGCTCAGGGCGAACCCGGCCTTGTCCAGCGTCTCGGCCAGGCGCCGGAAGGTCAGCCGGATCTGGCCGCGGATGTCGCCCACGGCGGCGATGCCGCCCTCGTCGTCGCGGGCCTCGTGCCCGGCGACCACGAGCCAGCGCCGGGGCTGTTCGACGAGTACGGCCCGGTTGTAGGCGAGCCGGTCTCCGAAGAAGCGTGGGTCGATGTCCTCACGGCGCATGCCGTCAGTCTGCGTGCCCCTCGCCGAGGGCGCCGGGCGGAGGGAGCCGGGCGGGGTAACGAGAAGGGCGGCGCCCGTGCGGACGCCGCCCCTCACACACACCGTCGGTTACGCCGCGAGCCTCGCCAGCGCCGCGTCGATCCGGGCCAGCGCCTTCTCCTTGCCCAGGACCTCCAGGGACTCGAAGAGGGGCAGGCCGACCGTGCGGCCGGTGACGGCGACGCGGACGGGGGCCTGGGCCTTGCCGAGCTTGAGGCCGTGGGCCTCGCCGGCGGCCAGGACGGCCTCCTTGAGGGACTCGGGGGACGTCCAGTCGGCGGCGTCGAGCTTCTCGCGGGCCGTGCTCAGGAGCGCGTCCGAGCCCTCCTTCATCGCCTTGGTCCAGCTCGCCTCGTCGAGGACCGGCTCCGGCAGGAACAGGAAGTCGACGTTGTCGGTGATCTCGGAGAGGACCTTCAGGCGGGTCTGCGCGTGCGGCGCGATCGCCTGCCACTTGGCCTCGTCGAAGTCCTCGGGGGCCCAGGGGGCGACGGGGGCCTTCAGCCAGGGACGGCAGCGCTCGGTGAAGTCCTTGACCTCGAGGAGGCGGATGTGGTCGCCGTTGATCGCCTCGCACTTCTTCAGGTCGAAGCGCGCCGGGTTGGGCTGGACGTCGGAGACGTCGAAGGCCGCGACCATCTCCTCGATCGTGAAGATGTCCTGGTCGGCCGAGAGCGACCAGCCGAGCAGGGAGAGGTAGTTGAGCAGGCCCTCGGGGAGGAAGCCGCGCTCGCGGTAGAGGTTGAGGCTCGACTGCGGGTCGCGCTTGGACAGCTTCTTGTTGCCCTCGCCCATGACGTACGGCAGGTGGCCGAAGGCGGGGGTCTCCTTGGCGACGCCCAGCTCGATCAGCGCCTTGTACAGGGCGATCTGGCGGGGGGTGGAGGAGAGCAGGTCCTCGCCGCGCAGGACGTGGGTGATCTCCATCAGCGCGTCGTCGACGGGGTTGACCAGCGTGTAGAGGGGCGCCCCGTTGGCGCGGACGATGCCGTAGTCCGGGACGTTCTCCGGGAGGTAGGTGATCTCGCCGCGGACCAGGTCCGTGAAGGTGATCGCCTCGTCGGGCATCCGGAAGCGGACGATGGGCTCGCGGCCCTGCGCCACGTACTCCTCGACCTGGGCGGCGCTCAGCTCGCGGCAGTGGCCGTCGTAGCCGGAGGGCTTGCCGGCGGCGCGGGCGGCCTCGCGGCGGGTGTCCAGCTCCTCCTGGGAGCAGTAGCAGCGGTAGGCGTGGCCCGCGTCGAGGAGCTTGGCGGCCACGTCCTGGTAGATGTCCATGCGCTGCGACTGGCGGTACGGCGCGTGCGGGCCGCCGACCTCGGGGCCCTCGTCCCAGTCGAAGCCCAGCCAGCGCATCGAGTCGAGGAGCTGGTTGTAGGACTCCTCGGAGTCGCGGGCCGCGTCGGTGTCCTCGATGCGGAACACCAGCGTGCCCTGGTGGTGGCGCGCGAAGGCCCAGTTGAACAGGGCGGTGCGGACCAGACCCACGTGGGGGTTGCCGGTGGGGGAGGGACAGAAACGGACGCGTACGGGAGAGCCGGATGCGCTAGCCACGCTTGACAACCTTGTTGGTGAGAGTGCCGATGCCTTCGATGGTGACGGCGACCTCGTCGCCGACGTTGAGGGGGCCGACGCCGGCCGGGGTGCCCGTGAGGATCACGTCACCGGGGAGCAGCGTCATCGCCTCGGAGATGTTGACGATCAGGTCCTCGATGGAGTGGATCATCTCGCTGGTGCGGCCGAGCTGGCGCTGGGCGCCGTTGACCGTGAGCTGGACGGTGAGGTCGCCCGCGGCCGCGAGGTCGAGCTCCGTCTCCACCCAGGGGCCGAGCGGGCAGGAGGAGTCGAAGCCCTTGGCCCTGGCCCACTGCTTCTCGCGGCGCTGCACGTCGCGGGCGGTGACGTCGTTGGCGCAGGTGTAGCCGAAGATCACGTCCTGGACGCGCTCGCGCGGGACCTCGCGGCACATGCGGCCGATGACGACGGCCAGTTCGGCCTCGTGGTGCAGTTCCTCGCTGAAGGAGGGGTACTGGATGGCGTCGCCGGGGCCGATCACGGAGGTGGACGGCTTGAAGAAGGCGAACGGGGCGTCGGGCACCTCGTTGCCGAGTTCACGGGCGTGCTCGGCGTAGTTGCGGCCGAAGGCGACGACCTTGTTGGGCAGTACCGGCGGCAGGAGCCGCACCTTGCTCAGGGGCACCTTTGTGCCGGAGAGCTCGTAGTCCGCGAACGGGATGCCCTTGATGATGTCGAGGACGAGCTGGTCCGGCTGGTCGCCCTCGACCGCGCCGAAGGCGACGTTCCCGTCGATGGAGAACCTGGCGATGCGCACGGGTTGCTTGGCCCCTTGACTGAGCTGGCTGAAGTCTGACGCTCCAGGCTAACGCGGCAAGAGGCCCCTGGCCGCTGAACGGTCGGCGGCCCGGTGTCGTACTACTCTGCGACGGACGCCGCGACCGGGGCCTCCATGAGGATCGTGCGGCGGGGGTTGGCGGTCTGGGCGGGGAGCTCGACGGCGTGCTCCGGCTGCTCCGGCGTTTGCAGTTCGTCGGCGTCCTGGAGGTGCGCCAGCGTCGTGCGCCGCGGGTTGGCGATCTTGTGGAACATCATCGTCGTCTTCACGGTTGTACGTGGCCCTGTCGTGTCCGGGCGCCCGAGGGGCGGCGAAAGCCTCCGCGAGGGCGCGGGTTGTCGGTTTTGCCTTCTCTGTAAAGCGTCAGGCTAAACACGCGATTCCCCGTGAACCGTGGAGGAGTCCATGATCCGGATGTGAGTTTGCTCACTTATCAAGGGTCAAACCGGTCAATTGCGACGCCGAACGCACTCCGACTAAACCGACATTGCACACCTGAAGGCATCATTCCGCTGCTGATCATGTCGACTGGGACACCCTCCGCACCTCGGCGACTCGCGGGCATACGCCCGGTTTGCGGGTGATCACCTTCTACGTCCGGTGACTCGACCCTCACGTGCTGTCACGTATCTCACGGCCTGCCCCACGGGCCTTGTTGGAGATCCTGCACTGTGCTGGAATTCCACGGACCGCCGCGGGATCGAGCCGGCGCACAGGGGGCGCACACCAGCGCCGAGCGGCGGCGAGAAGGGGGAACCAGCGCCGGTCACTCACGACCAACACAGGGGCGTATTCAGGGCGCCCCTTTGACGCCGACACCGTGCCTGGCCGTTCACGCGGCAGGGCGCCTGGTCCAGAGGTTGCGACGCTAGTGCAGGGACGTTTCAAGAGGGATGGCAGCGCTTCGGCGGAGCCGGAGCCGCAGGGCGGGACTGGCCCCAAGGCCGTCAGCTCCTCGCCCCAGCACGCCCAGAACCCGGGCCAGACCCAGCCCGGCGACAGCGGGGAGCGCGCCGGTCAGGCGCCGGGCCCGTCCGCTCCCGGCCAGCAGTCGCCCACCAAGCCGGCCAAGGGCTCGACCGGCCCCGGCCCGCGAATAGCCCTGCGCAACTGGCGGATCTCCACCCGTCTGGTGTCGCTGCTGGCGCTTCCGGTGGTCGCGGCGACCTCGCTGGGCGCGTTGCGCATCAACCAGTCGATGGACGACATCCAGCAGCTCGAGAACATGAAGCTGCTGACCGAGATGACCAAGCAGGCCACGGAGCTGGCCGCCGCGCTCCAGGAGGAGCGCGACCAGTCCGCCGGCCCGCTGGCCCACGGCTCGAAGTCCAGCGCGATCGCCGTCAAGGGCGACCGCGAGCAGACCGACCGGGCCCTGAAGAACTTCCTCGACAAGTCCGAGCAGATCGACGCGGCGAGCAAGGACGGCAAGCTCGTCGGCGTCCGCGACAGCCTCGTCGGCATCGCGAGCGACCTGAACGACCTGACCAAGATCCGCAGCTCGGCGTACACGGCGGAGGACAACTCGACCCAGACGGTCGAGGCCTACCACCGCCTGATCACCCACCTGCTCGACCTCTCGCAGGACATGGCGGAGGCGACCAGCAACCCCGACATGATCCAGCGCACGCGCGCCCTGTCGGCCTTCTCCTCGGCCAAGGAGTACGCGTCCATCCAGCGCGCGGTGCTCGCCGCGGCCCTCCCGGCGAACAACACCAGCAAGGGCGATCTCGCCGAGAACGACCGGCTGTACGCCCAGTCCGCGCTGCAGAGCCAGACGTCCGAGATCCGCAGCTTCACCAGCATCTACGGCGAGGGCGCGGAGGACCTGCTCAAGCCGATCTCCGAGGGCAACCCGGTGATCGAGGCGTCCGACCAGTACGCCGGCCGCGCCGTCGGCAAGAAGGACGGTCTGGCCAGCCTGAAGCCCCGGTCCTACCAGGACTGGCTGGACGACAGCTCCACCAAGATCCAGCAGATGAAGAACATCGAGCTGAAGCTGCTGGAGGACATGGAGCAGCAGGCTCGCGAGCTGCGCAACGAGTCCGAGCAAGAGGCCATCATCTCCGGTGTCCTCATCCTGCTCGTGCTCGGTGTCTCCCTGGTCGGCGCGTTCGTCGTGGCCCGGTCCATGATCCGCTCGCTGCGCCGCCTGGAGGACACCGCGACCAAGGTCGCCCAGGACCGCCTGCCCGAGCTGGTCAAGCAGCTCTCCGAGACCGACCCGCAGGACGTCGACACCTCGGTGGAGTCGGTCGGCGTGCACTCCCGGGACGAGATCGGCCGAGTGGCCGCGGCCTTCGACGACGTGCACCGCGAGGCGGTCCGCCTCGCCGCCGAGCAGGCCCTGCTGCGGGGCAACGTCAACGCGATGTTCACCAACCTCTCGCGCCGCTCCCAGGGCCTCATCCAGCGTCAGCTCTCGCTCATCTCCGAACTGGAGTCCCGCGAGGCCGACCCGGACCAGCTGTCCTCGCTGTTCAAGCTCGACCACCTCGCCACGCGTATGCGCCGTAACGGTGAGAACCTCCTCGTCCTCGCGGGTGAGGAGCCCGGCCGCCGCTGGACCCGTCCGGTGCCGCTGGTCGACGTGCTCCGCGCCGCCGCCTCCGAGGTGGAGCAGTACGAGCGCATCGAGCTGGCCTCCGTGCCGAGCACCGAGGTCGCCGGCCGCGTGGTCAACGACCTCGTGCACCTGCTCGCCGAGCTGCTGGAGAACGCGACGTCGTTCTCCTCGCCGCAGACCAAGGTCAAGGTCACCGGTCACGCGCTGCCCGACGGCCGGGTGCTGATCGAGATCCACGACACCGGTATCGGCCTCTCGCCGGAGGACCTGGCCGCGATCAACGAGCGGCTCGCCTCGCCGCCCACCGTGGACGTCTCCGTCTCCCGCCGCATGGGTCTGTTCGTGGTCGGCCGCCTCTCGCAGCGCCACGGCATCCGCATCCAGCTGCGTCCCTCCGACTCCGGTGGTACGACCGCGCTGGTCATGCTGCCCGTCGACGTCGCCCAGGGCGGCCGCAAGCCGCAGCCGAAGCCGGGTCAGCCCGGCTCGGGCAACGGCGGTCCGGCGGCCGCCCAGGCGGCCGCCGGTGTCGCCGCGGCCCGCCGCGGCGGACAGGGCGGCGGTGCCCTCGCGGGCAGCGGTGCCTTCGGCGGTGGAGGCGGCGGCGGTGCCCTCGGCTCCGGTGCGCCGGGCGGCCGGCTCGGTTCCGGCCAGGGGCCGCGGGCCGCACTGCCCGGACGCGACGCGGGCGGCCGCCCGGGTGCGCCGGGTGGCGCGCGCGGGCCCCAGTCCCCCGCGGTCCCGGGCCAGCAGAACCGCCCGGCTCCGGCCGGTGCCGGTGCCGGTCAGCAGGCGCCCGGTGCTCCGCAGGGCCTCCAGGCCGCGGGCATGAACGCGCCGCAGGGCAACGCGCCGGCGAACAACGCCTCGCAGGGTCAGGACATGTTCGGCGGCAGCCGCACTCCCGCCGCGCCTCCGCAGCGCAAGCGGGGCGGCAACGGCGACGGCGAGCAGGGCCGTCGTCCGCAGCTGCCGCCGCGCGGCGGTCCGCGGGCCGAGCTGCCCGGCGGCAACCCGCAGCCGCGGGTGCCCAGCTGGAGCGACGAGAACGCGCAGCCGCCGGTGCCGCGGGCCTCGCTGGACGCCCCGCGCGGCCACGACGAGCCGGACAGCTCCCGCACCGACCGGACGCCGCGCCTCGACGAGCGCCAGGGCCCGGGCTCGACCGCCGAGATGCCGGTCGTGCCCCGGTTCGGCGAGCCCCAGTCCCCCGCCGCCACGGCCGAGTTCGCCCGCCCCGACTTCGACGCCCCGGCGCCCCGTCGGGACGAGCCGCAGGACACGGGCCAGTTCGCCCAGCCCGGCCAGAACCAGTACGACGCGCGGAACGAGTACGAGGACCAGTACGGGCAGGACCAGTACGGGCAGGGCCAGTACGGTCAGGCCGGGCCCGGCCAGGACCAGTACGACCAGGCTCGGTTCGGCCAGGACGCCCCGCAGAACGACCAGTTCGCGCGACCCGGGCCGGCCGCCCCGCAGCAGGACGGCGGAGCCTTCGTCCGCTCGGACGTCTTCGGCGGCCAGCCCGCCCCGAACGGCCAGGCACCGGCCGACCGGTTCGCGGCCACCCAGGGCTACGACAACGGCTCGACCGGTCAGCACGACCTGCCGGGCCGTCAGAACCCGGCCGTCACCGGCCAGTTCGAGCGTCCGCAGGCGGGTGGCACGCAGGGCGGGAACGACTTCGGCGCCCCGCGTCCGCCGGCCCCGCAGCGACCGGTTCCGCAGGAGCCCGCGGGCCAGAACACCAACGGCACTCCCGCGCAGCGGCCCGGAGACGGCTGGGCCCTGCCCCCGGCCTCCGGTCCCGGTGACGGACGTACGCCGCTGTACGACACGCTGGAGACCAACTGGTTCCACGGAGACCGCGAGGCGAGGGCGCAGCAGACCGCCCCGGCCGCGTCCCCGGAGCCGCAGGCCGCCCAGCCCCAGACCCCGGCGGCCCCCCAGCGGCCGGCCACCTCGGCCTGGCGCAGCTCGCCGAACGACGATCTCGTCCGGCAGGCGGAGCGCGTGAGGCAGCCGGCCGCGGGTGGGGTCACCACCTCCGGCCTTCCGCGCCGGGTACCCCGGGCCAACCTCGTCCCGGGGACGGCTCAGCAGCAGTCGCACCAGAGCGGTCCGGCGGTTTCGCGTGCGCCCGACGACGTGCGCGGCCGGCTGACCAATCTCCGTCGGGGAATCGCACAGGGCCGTCAGGCCGGTACCAACCAGACCGGCAGCTATCCGCGGCCCACTCACCAGCAGGAGCGTTAGTTGAGCCCGATGAGCCAGGCGGCACAGAACCTCAACTGGTTGATCACGAATTTCGTGGACAACACCCCGGGGGTGTCCCACACCGTCGTCGTGTCCGCCGACGGACTCCTCCTGGCGATGTCGGAGGGCTTCCCTCGCGACCGCGCCGACCAGCTCGCGGCCGTCGCCTCGGGGCTGACCTCACTGACGGCCGGGGCGTCCCGGATCTTCGAGGGCGGCAACGTGGCGCAGACGGTCGTGGAGATGGAGCGGGGGTTCCTCTTCCTCATGTCCGTCTCGGACGGCTCGTCCCTGGCCGTCCTCGCGCACCCGGAGTGCGACATCGGCCTCGTCGGCTACGAGATGGCGCTCCTGGTAGACCGCGCGGGTGCGGTCCTCACACCCGACCTGCGCGCCGAACTACAAGGCAGTCTGCTCCACTGATCGGCCCCGGCACCACCCGAGTTACCAAATCACCGTCCGGCCGCCACAATCCCCCCACCGGCCTCGTCAGACGGCTTGACTGACCGACTTGCTGTCCCGCCCGGAGGATTCATGACCCCGCCCACCGCCTCTCATGATCCGTACGCGGAGCCGTACGAGGACGAGGGCGACCAGCCGCTGGTACGTCCCTACGCGATGACCGGTGGCCGGACCAGGCCGCGCTACCAGCTCGCCATCGAGGCGTTGATCAGTACGACGGCCGACCCGGCAGCGCTCATGGGGCTGCTTCCCGAGCACCAGCGGATCTGCCACCTGTGCCGCGAGGTGAAATCGGTGGCCGAGGTGTCGGCCCTGCTGGCGATGCCGCTCGGTGTGGCGCGGATCCTGGTCGCGGACCTCGCGGAGGCAGGGCTCGTCGCCATTCACCAGCCTGGCGGAGACGAGAACAACGGCGGTGCGCCTGACGTGACACTGCTCGAAAGGGTGCTCAGTGGACTTCGAAAGCTCTGACGGAGGGCGGGCGACCACCTCCGCGAAGATCGTGGTGGCCGGCGGCTTCGGCGTCGGCAAGACCACGTTCGTGGGCGCCGTCTCCGAGATCAACCCTCTGCGCACCGAGGCCGTGATGACCTCGGCCAGCGCCGGGATCGACGACCTCACGCACGCCGGGGACAAGACGACCACGACGGTCGCCATGGACTTCGGCCGCATCACGCTCGACCAGGACCTGATCCTGTACCTGTTCGGCACGCCGGGCCAGGACCGGTTCTGGTTCATGTGGGACGACCTGGTGCGCGGCGCCATCGGCGCGGTCGTGCTGTGCGACACCCGCCGGCTGGCCGACTGCTTCCCGGCCGTCGACTACTTCGAGAACAGCGGTCTGCCGTTCGTCGTCGCGCTCAACGGCTTCGACGGCCAGCAGCCCTACTCGCCGGACGAGGTGCGCGAGGCGCTGCAGATCGGCCCGGACACCCCGATCATCACGACCGACGCCCGGCACCGCGCCGATGCGAAGTCGGCTCTGATCACGCTGGTCGAGCACGCGCTGATGGCCCGTCTGCGGTAGGTCCACCGACCGCCGCAGCCAAGTCGGCAGGGGTCTACGGCACTTGTCGTAGACGATTCGGAGCCGACTGTGTCCTTTGACACGGTCGGCTCCGCTGTTCATAACGTTTCGGCAGAGGAATCGGGTGGTACCGACACGCGACGCGGTCGACTGGTCTCGCTGCGCGCACGAACGCCTCGTCTTTTGACGGACCTCGCTCTTTATGACCGTTTTACGTGGGGCTTACATCACGTGTAACCCCCGCGTTCCACTGTTTGGAAGAGCGCTGGTCGCCGTGCTGGAATGCCAGAACTGCCCCATGGTCTAAGACGTACTCAGCAGTAGCGCGTACTCGATGACTGACGGAGTGGGTTCTGAGACACAGCGGCACGACACAGGTGCCGACCGCCGAGAGGTTGTTGGTCGAGTGAGGCGAAGCAAGAACAGTCCCGAGCCATCGGCCCGGGGCAACTTCACCCCGCCGCCGCGCACAGCGGCGCCCGCCCCCGCCCCCGCCGCGGAACCCAAGGCCGAACCGCCCGCGCCGAGCGGTGGTCGTTTCACGCCGCGCAACTGGCGGGTGACTACCCGGCTGAACGCGATCCTGCTCATACCCGTGCTGGTCGGCCTCGTCATGGGCGGCTTCCAGGTGAAGAGCTCGATCGACACCTGGCAGGACGCCGAGGACGCCGAGAGCACCGCACGTCTCGTGCGCGCCTCCCTCGGCTACGCCAACGCCCTCTACAACGAGCGCGACATCACCGCGGCCCCCCTGTTGCAGGGCAAGGGCGAGAAGGACACCACCGTCGCCGCGGCCCGCCAGGCCACCGACGAGGCGGCCGACACCTTCGACGCGGCGGCCCAGGGCATGCCCGGCAAGGCCGGCCTGGAGCGCCGCCTGAAGGTCTTCCGCGAGCAGGAGCCCAAGCTCCAGACGCTGCGGGCGGCCGCGTACACCTCCAAGCTCAAGGGCGTGGAGACCGAGGAGGGCTACACCGGCGTCGCCCACCCCCTGATGGAGTTCGCCAACGAGCTCGGTCTGGGCACCGGCAACATCACCTCCTACGGCCGTACCGTCTACGCGATCTCCCTGACCAAGGCCGCGCTCTCCCTGGAGCGCTCCATCGGCATGCACATGCTGGTCAAGCCGGGTCCGGAGCCCGGCCACCTCGCCAGCCAGCGCGTCGCGCTCTCCTCGTACGCCTACCTGGAGCGCATCGCGGTCGAGGAGTACATCGGCGGCGGCACCGAGGCGGACGCGCAGAAGCTCGAGGACGCCGAGGCGAAGCTCAAGGAGGACGGGGCGGCCATGGCCAAGGAGGCCAAGGGCAAGGACCCGGACTACGTACCGCCGCCGTCCAACCCGACGACGATGATCTCGGAGCTGGCCGGACTCGAGTCCACCGACACCAGTGACCGCGCGGCGCTGGCCCAGCAGGGCATCACGCCGGAGAACTGGTGGGCCGTCAACACCCTCAAGTTCGACGCGTACCAGAAGATCGAGTCGGACCTGGCCGACAAGGCGGTGTCCGAGGCGTCCACGATCGCCGACGACGCCGAGCGGGACGCCTACATCACGGGTGCCGCGGTCGTGATCGCGCTGCTCGCCGCGTTCGTCCTGGCCGGCATGGTGGCGCGCGGGATGAGCCGCTCCATGCGCCAGCTGCGCAACGCCGCCTTCGGCATCGCCGAGCAGCGCCTGCCGATGCTGGTCGACCAGCTCTCCCGCACCGACCCCGGCCGGGTCGACACCCGGGTGCAGCCGATCCCGATCACCTCGACCGACGAGATCGGCGAGGTCGCCCGCGCCTTCGACCAGGTGCACCGCGAGGCGGTCCGGCTCGCCGCCGAGCAGGCGCTGCTGCGGGGCAACATCAACGCGATCTTCACCAACCTGTCGCGCCGCAACCAGTCGCTGATCGAGGGCCAGCTGAGCCTGATCACCGACCTGGAGAACAACGAGGCCGACCCGGACCAGCTGGAGAACCTCTTCCGCCTGGACCACCTGGCCACCCGTATGCGCCGCAACGGCGAGAACCTCCTGGTCCTCGCCGGCGAGGAGCCCGGCCGCCGCTGGGACCAGCCGGTCCCACTGGTCGACGTGCTGCGCGCCGCCTCCTCCGAGGTGGAGCAGTACGAGCGCATCGAGCTGTCCGGCGTGCCGGAGGCCGAGATCCACGGCCGCGCCGTGACCGACCTCGTGCACCTGCTCGCCGAGCTGCTCGAGAACGCCACCACGTTCTCCTCGCCGCAGACCAAGGTCCGCGTCACCGCGACCCGGCTGCCCGACGGCCGTGTGATGGTCGAGATCCACGACAAGGGCATCGGCCTGACCGCCGAGGACTTCGCGGACATCAACCACAAGCTGGCCAACCCGCCGACCGTGGACGCCGCGATCTCGCAGCGCATGGGCCTGTTCGTGGTCGGCCGGCTGTCCGACCGGCACGGCATCCGCGTCCAGCTGCGCCCCTCCGGCGAGCAGGCCGGCACCACCTCGCTGGTCATGCTCCCGGACGCCATCACCCACGGTGGCGGCGGCGAGCAGCAGCCGCGCGACGAGTTCACGGTCTCGCAGATCATCCCGGAGCAGAACTTCCAGGGCGAGAACTTCGGCCAGGTCGGCCAGGTGGGCCAGCCCATGCGGACCGCGGCCGAGCTGGGCTTCGACGACAGCCGGTACGCCGAGATCCCCGACGACATACGCGAGCTGGACCCGGTGGGCCGCTCGCTGATGCGCGAGGAGCGCCGCGCGGCCCTGGAGGCCCAGTCGCCTCCCGAGCTGCCCGGTCCCACCGACCAGGGCGGCGCCGGGAACGACGGGACCGCGGGCTTCCAGGACCGGTTCACCGGACAGCAGCCGGGCTACGACGGCCGGCAGCCGGGCTACGACCAGTCCCTGGACGGCTACCAGCAGCAGCCGAACGGCGCGTACCCGGAGTCGCCGAACGGAACGTACGACCAGCAGTCGGCGTACGCCGACCCGCAGCAGGCGTACCAAGAACCGCAGCAGGCGTCGTACGACGAGCAGTACTACGCGCCGAACGGCGGTGTGCCGGAGTCCGGGAACTACTCGCCCTTCGAGCAGCGCCGCCACCAGGACGACTGGCCGCAGCAGGACGGATACCAGAACGGTTATCCGGACCAGTACCCGACCGGTGCCCCTCAGGCGCAATCCGCCGAGGCCGCTGACGTGACCGAGACGGACCGCGTAGGCTTCGACCGTCCGGGGCCGGCCCCCTCCGCCGCCCACGAGCTGACCGACGCCGGTCTTCCCCGCCGCGGGTCCACCGCGAGCGGCGCGGGCGATGCGGGGCACGTGGGCCAGGAGACGCCGGCCGCCGCACCGGGGGCGGGCGGCGAGGACACCTGGCGGTCGGCCAACGACGACCGCTGGCAGCAGGCCTCCTCGCTGCGCAAGCCCAAGGCGGGCGGGGTGACCTCCTCGGGCCTCCCGCGCAGGGTGCCCAAGGCCAACCTGGTCGAGGGCGCGGCCGAGACCACTCCACAGGGAGGCCCCCAGGTCTCCCGCGCTCCGGAGGACGTCCGGGGCAGGCTGAGCAACCTGCGGCGCGGCGTCGAGCGAGGCCGCAACGCAGGCAGTGAAACGAACGGCCAGGACACAAGGAATGAACACCGTGGTCCTGACAGCACCTACAACCAGGAGCGTTAGTGTGAGCCCGATGAGCCAGGCGGCGCAGAACCTGAACTGGTTGATCACCAACTTCGTGGACAACACCCCGGGGGTGTCCCACACGGTGGTGGTCTCCGCCGACGGACTCCTTCTGGCGATGTCCGAAGGGTTCCCTCGCGACCGAGCCGATCAGCTCGCGGCCGTCGCCTCCGGCCTGACCTCGCTGACCGCCGGTGCCTCGCGCATCTTCGAGGGCGGCAGCGTGAACCAGACGGTTGTGGAGATGGAGCGCGGATTCCTCTTCATCATGTCCATCTCCGACGGCTCGTCCCTCGCGGTTCTCGCACACCCCGAGGCGGACATCGGTCTCATTGGGTACGAGATGGCCCTTCTGGTGGACCGTGCCGGCACGGTTCTGACCCCCGATCTGCGGGCGGAGCTCCAAGGGAGCCTTCTCAACTAAAGGACAGACGGTGCGTTTTGGCGTCCCGTGGCCGTAAAGTTTCGGGACGCGGCTCCACAGCGATGGGTGCCAGGCACAGTCGGAGGAGGAAAAAGTGGCAACACCCCCAGGCGGTCCGTCATCGGGCGACTGGTCGTACGGCCCTGGTCAGGGCCGAGGCGACGGCTCGGCGAACGGGTACGGCTACCCCTCCGTGCCGAGCCACCGGCAGCCGTACGCGCCGCAGGGCCCCGGCCCTTCGCCGTACGACCAGCCTCACGCTCCGCGCATCCAGCCCGTGCAGCCGCAGCGCCGCACCCCTGAGCCGGCGCCCGCCGGGGCGTCGAACAACCCCCTGGTGCGCCCGTACGCCATGACGGGCGGCCGCACCAGGCCCCGGTACCAGCTCGCCATCGAGGCGCTGGTGCACACCACCGCGCAGCCGCACCAGATGCAGGGCCAGCTGCCCGAGCATCAGCGGATCTGCAACCTCTGCCGGGAGATCAAGTCGGTGGCCGAGGTCTCGGCCCTCCTGACGATCCCTCTCGGCGTGGCCAGGATCCTCGTCGCCGACTTGGCGGAGGCGGGACTGGTCGCCATCCATCAGCCCGGCGGCGACGAGAGCGCCGGCGGCCAGCCAGACGTGACACTGCTCGAAAGGGTGCTCAGTGGACTTCGCAAGCTCTAGCGGCGGTCCTTCCCGCTCCACCACTTCCGCGAAGATCGTGGTGGCGGGCGGCTTCGGCGTGGGCAAGACCACGTTCGTCGGCGCTGTCTCGGAGATCAATCCGCTGCGCACCGAGGCCGTGATGACATCCGCTTCGGCGGGCATCGACGACCTCACCCACACGGGGGACAAGACGACCACGACGGTCGCCATGGACTTCGGCCGCATCACGCTCGACCAGGACCTGATCCTGTACCTCTTCGGTACACCCGGCCAGGACCGGTTCTGGTTCATGTGGGACGACCTGGTGCGCGGCGCCATCGGGGCGATCGTCCTGGTCGACACGAGGCGGCTGGCCGACTGCTTCCCGGCCGTCGACTACTTCGAGAACAGCGGTCTGCCGTTCGTGATCGCGCTCAACGGCTTCGACGGTCAGCAGCCGTACCAGCCGGACGAGGTCCGGGAGGCGCTGCAGATCGGCCCCGACACGCCGATCATCACGACGGACGCGCGGCATCGGGCCGACGCGAAGTCGGCGCTGATCACGCTGGTCGAGCACGCGCTGATGGCCCGCCTGCGGTAATCGGCAGGAATCGGTTGCGGCCCTCGTTCCTCCTGTGGGAGAGATGGGGGCCGTATGTCGTTGTGCGAGGGGACGGGGCACCGGGGTGAGCGCTGAGGTGGCCGCGTTGCGGCTGGGGACGACCGTGGCGGGCGCGGCGGCACGGATGTGGCTGGGCGGCAGGCGGCGGGAGCAGGAGCGGCACCTGCCTGTCGAGGAGCTGGCCCGGGTGCGCGTGCCCGGCGTCAAGTTCTCCCGGAGCGTGAAGCGGCAGTTCGAGCAGATCGCCGACGCGGTCTTCGACCGCCTCGAGCCGTTCCTGGAACACGAGTTCAAGGCGCTGGAGGAATCCGGCAGGCAGACGGTGATCGACGCGGTCTGTGACACGCTGGCTGCGGCCGACCTCTCGGACGACGCCCTGTTGGCAGCGGACGCCCAGCCGGCCGAGCTGATCCGCCGGATCGCCAGGGCGGTGCCGCCTCCGGTCGGGCTGGGCGAGGCGGAGAGCAGCCTGTACGAGCGGCTGTTCACCGAGTGCGTGGAGTACTACGTCCGTATCGTGCGCAGCCTGCCGGTCTTCGAGGAGCGTGCGGCGGCCGAGCTGCTGGTGCGGACTTCCACTCTGGGCGGCGAGGTGACCCGCATCCTCGAACGGCTCCCCGACCGCTCCTTGTTCGCTCCGGACGGGACGGACCAGGACACGGCCTTCCGGCGCCGGTACCTGGAACTGGTCAGCGACAGCCTCGACGAGGTCGAGCTGTTCCGCCGTGCCTCCGACCGCGCGGCGGCCCAGGTCCGACTGTCGGTGGCGTACGTCAGCATGCGCGCCACGGGAGATGACAACGCCTGGCGGCGCACCGCCCGCCCGCTGCCTAGGCTGCGGGCGGACATGAGCGACTGGGAGGAGCGGCCGGGGGGCGGGGGTGCCGGTATGCGGGTCGAGGCCGCCCTGCGCAACGCGGTGCGCGTGCTCCTGCGCGGCGAGGCGGGTTCCGGCAAGACGACACTGCTGCGCTGGCTGGCGGTCACGGCGGCCCGCGGCGCCTTCGCCGGCGAGCTGGCGGAGTGGAACGGTCTCACTCCGGTCTTCGTCAAACTGCGCGAGTACAGCGGTCGCACACTGCCCACGCCGGAGGCGATGCTCGACGGGGTGGCCGCTCCGTTGACCGGGATCATGCCCCGCGGCTGGGTGGAACGGCAGCTCGACGGGGGCCGGGTGCTGCTGCTGATCGATGGCGTGGACGAACTCCTGGACCGCGAGCGGCGGGCGGTACGGGACTGGCTGCGCCGGCTGTTGGCGACCTATCCGGACACCCGCGTCGTCGTCACCTCCCGCCCGGCCGCGGCCGGTGTGGACTGGCTGCGGCGCGAGGACTTCGGCGCGCTGCACCTGGACCGGATGACTCCGCCCGACCTGGCGGCGTTCGTGCGGCAGTGGCACCAGGCGGTGCGGGAGCTGGGCGACGAGCTGCCCTGCGCGGTGGAGGAGCTTCCGCAGTACGAGCAGTCGTTGCTGGTCAGCCTGAAGGACCGGGCCCATCTGCAGTCGCTGGCCGGGACGCCGCTGCTGGCGGCGATGCTGTGCGCGATGCACCTCAATCGCGGGCGCCACCTTCCCCGCGACCGGATGGAGCTGTACCGCAGCGCGCTGCACACCCTGGTCCACGACCGGGACGCGGAACGCAACGTGCCGAGCGCTATGGACAGCGTGCTCGGCCTCGGTGACAAGTTGATTCTGCTGCGCGACCTGGCCTGGCGGCTGTCGGACAACAATCGCAGCGAGATCGCGCTCGACCAGGCCGCAGTGCACGTGGGGGCACGGTTGAGGGCGCTGCGGCATCTGGATCCGCTGGACGGCGAACAGGTGCTGAGGCACCTGCGCGACCGTTCCGGGATCCTGCGCTCCCCCGCACAGGGACGGCTGGATTTCGTGCACCGGACCTTCCAGGAGTACCTCGCCGCCGAGGAGGCCGCGGAGGAGGACCGGATGGGCAACCTGGTGGGGCGGGCCCACCTGGACCTGTGGCGGGAGACGGTCGTCCTCGCGGCGGGCCACGCCAACGCCCGCCAGCGGGAGGAACTGCTGGGCGGGATACTGGACCGCGCGGAGGCCGAACCGCGCCACGCGCGGACGCTGCGGCTGGTGGCGGCGTCCTGCCAGGAGACGCTGCCGTCGGTGCCGGAAAGGCTGGCCGCGCGGTTGGAGGAGGCTGTCTCGCGTCTGCTGCCGGCCCGCAGGGAGACGGACCCCCCGGCGCTGGCGGCCGTGGGTCCGCGTCTGCTGCGCTGGTTGCCCCGGTCGGGAGCCGGGCTCACGGCGAAGGCCACCGCTCGTACGGTGGAGACCGCGGCTCTCGTCGGGGGCGAGGAGGCGCTGGGAGTGCTGGAGGGGTTCACGGGAGACAGGCGTGACGAGGTGACCGACGCGCTCGCCCACGCCTGGAACTATTTCGACGCCGACACCTATGCGCAGCGCGTGCTCAACCGGTTGCCCCTGGGGAGATGTCATCTCACACTCACCCACTCCGCCCAGTGGAACGCCATCCAGGGATCACCGGCGGTGCAGAGGCTGACCGTCGACTATCCGTTCACCCGGTTCGCGGACGTGACCGGTCTGCGCTCGCTGGTCGACCTGGGGCTCTACAACCAGCGGGGCGAGGTCGATCTCGGGGAACTGCGGGCGCTGTCCGCCCTGAGGTTCTTCGCCGTGTTCGGCGACATCTCACTGAGCGGCCTCGACGCCGTCGGCGAGCTGGAAGAGCTACGGTTGCTCTCCCTCGACGTGCAGAACTCACCGCGCCTCGACGACCTGCGACCGGGGCCGAAACTGAGCCACCTGACCCTGTGGGACGTCAGCACCACCACGGACCTGACCGTTCTGGCCGACTGCACCCACCTTCGGTACATCCAGGTGCTGACCGACGGCGTCTGCCTCCCGAGAGGCCTGTCCGCGGCAGCCTCGCTGCCGGACACCCGCCTGGTCCTCCACGGCGTGGACGTCGCCGCCTGGGTGGCCGCCCCCGACTTCGTCCCGCCCAAAGCCCGGAAGCTCGACCTGTACAACTGCCTCCTGCCCGACGACCCCGACGCCCTGGACTTCCCGGGCGTCAAGCTGGTGGTCCGCTGACAACGCCGCGGCCCCGGTCTCCCGGGCGGGGAGAACGGGGCCGTGAGAGTCCGGAGGTCAACGCCAGCTGTGCGGGGCGCGGAAGCCCGGCTCGCGCTCCAGGCGGCGCCAGCCCGCGCGGGCGCGGCCGCCGCCGTGGGTCGGGGCGATCTCGGCGGGGCGGGCGGCGGCGCGGGCCAGGAGGAGGGCCGTGATGGCGGCGACTTCCTCGGGCTCGGCGTGGCCCTTCTCGACGCGGATGTCGGAAGTGGACATGGAGGTGGCTCCTCGGGTCACTGCGGCGGGTTGCCGTGCTTGCGGGAGGGCAGGTCGGCGTGCTTGGTGTGGAGCATCGCCAGGGACTTGATCAGCACCTCGCGGGTTTCGGCGGGGTCGATGACGTCGTCGACCAGGCCGCGTTCGGCCGCGTAGTAGGGGTGCATCAGCTCGGACTTGTACTCCTTGACCATGCGCGCCCGCATGGCCTCGGGGTCCTCGGCGTCGGCGATCTGCCGGCGGAAGATGACGTTCGCGGCACCTTCCGCGCCCATGACGGCGATCTCGTTGGTCGGCCAGGCGTAGGTGAGGTCGGCGCCGATGGACTGGCTGTCCATGACGATGTAAGCACCTCCGTACGCCTTCCGCAGGATCAGCGAGATCCGGGGCACGGTCGCGTTGCAGTAGGCGTAGAGGAGCTTGGCGCCGTGGCGGATGATGCCGCCGTGCTCCTGGTCGACGCCGGGCAGGAAGCCGGGTACGTCCAGAAGGGTGATGATCGGGATGTTGAAGGCGTCGCACATCTGGACGAAGCGGGCGGCCTTCTCCGAGGCCTCGATGTCCAGGACGCCGGCCAGGGCCTGCGGCTGGTTGGCGACGATGCCCACGACCTGGCCGTCGAGGCGGGCCAGCGCGCAGATGATGTTGCGGGCCCAGCGCTCGTGGACCTCCAGGTACTCGCCCTCGTCGACGAGTTCCTCGATGACCTTGGTCATGTCGTACGGGCGGTTGCCGTCCGCCGGGACCAGGTCCAGGAGCGTGTCCGAGCGGCGGTCCACGGGGTCGGAGGACTCGGCGCGGGGCGGGTTCTCCCGGTTGTTCTGCGGGAGGAGGGAGAGGAGGTAGCGGACCTCGGCGAGGCAGGTCTCCTCGTCGTCGTAGGCGAAGTGGCAGACGCCGGACGTCTCGGCGTGCACGTCGGCGCCGCCCAGGCCGTTCTGCGTGATCTCCTCGCCGGTGACCGCCTTGACCACGTCGGGGCCCGTGATGAACATCTGCGAGGTGTCCCGGACCATGAACACGAAGTCCGTCAGGGCGGGGCTGTAGGCCGCGCCGCCCGCGCACGGGCCGAGCATCACGCTGATCTGCGGGATGACGCCGGACGCCTTGGTGTTGCGCTGGAAGATGCCGCCGTACCCGGCGAGTGCGCTGACGCCCTCCTGGATGCGGGCGCCGGCGCCGTCGTTCAGCGACACCAGCGGGGCACCGGCCGCGATGGCCATGTCCATGATCTTGTGGATCTTCGTGGCGTGGGCCTCGCCCAGCGCGCCGCCGAAGATCCGGAAGTCGTGGGCGTAGACGAAGACCGTGCGGCCCTCGACCGTGCCCCAGCCGGTGATGACACCGTCGGTGTACGGCTTCTTGGCCTCCAGACCGAACCCGGTCGCCCGGTGCCGGCGCAGCTGCTCGACCTCGCGGAAGGAATCGGGGTCCAGGAGCAGCTCGATGCGCTCGCGTGCGGTCAGCTTGCCCTTGGCGTGCTGCGCCGCCGTCGCCTTCTCGCTCGGCCCGGCGAGCGCCTGCGCACGGATCTCGTGCAGCTCGGCCACGCGTCCACGCGCGTCCGTCGGCTCGCCCGGCGCCTCATCCAAAACGGTCATGTAGCGACTCTACGAAGCCGACCAAGGATTGCGAGCCGTCGACTCCGTACAGTCTCCGGCCCGTTTTCCTGGTAGCACTGAACAGAACCCCTACTCCATGCAGCCTTTCCGACTGCTCAGGGGGTCTCTGGGTTGTAGGAGTCACACAAAGCCGTCAGCTGAGAGTCACCTCACATTCATGGGTGGCGCATACCACCCCTGGAGTGACGCGGAGGTGCAGTCGGCGGCCCGTCGCGAGGATCTCGACCGTCTCGTCGGCCCGCAGCACCGCTCCCACCGGGTGGTCCCAGACGATCTCCAGGGCCTCTCCCGTGCGCGGCGGTTCGCTCACGGAGAGCGTAGCGGTACGGCCCCGGCGGCGGACGAGCACGCTCGCCCCGGCCGTCGCGGTGAGCGGGCCCGCGGCGCCGGCCCGCCAGAAGTTGGCGGCCGTGAGACCGAGGGAGGGGACGGTCACCGCCTGGCGGCGGCCGTCGTTGGCGAGGACCGTGAGCCAGTGGCGGTCCGCGGCGCGGCGGGCGAGGGCCGCTCGGGAGGCGCCCGGCATGACGGTGTAGACGTAGTCGGCGTCAACCGGGTCGGTGCCGTGGTCGAGCCAGAGGGTCTGCCAGCGGCGGGTGCGGCGCTCGGTGGCGCTGGTGGTGTTGATGTCGGACCAGGAGCCGGTGCGGTCCTCGCGCAGGGTCCGCAGGGTGCCCCCGGGCACGATCCAGCCGCCGTGGCCCTCCAGGTGGGCCCAGTGCCGGCCGCGTACGAGGGCCTGGGTGCCGCCCTCGCCCAGGTTGCGGTTGTCCACGACCGTCTCGACCGGTACGCCGTCCGCGCAGGTGATGCCGGCGCCCAGGCAGATGACGGCGTCGTCGAGGAAGAACCAGGACTTGCGGGCCTGAAGGGTCGACCCCAGGCCCTTGAGGTGCTGGCCCACGGCGGCGTACTCCCCGTCGGTCGTGCCGCCGACCCAGCTCACCTCCGGCTTGGGGGCGCCCCATTCGCCGCCCGCACGGTCGGGCAGGCGCTGGGTGGAGACGGTGGTGCCGGGCAGCCGGTACCAGTCGACGGTGGGCCAGAACCAGTCTGTGTATTGATCCGACCGACCGGACCGACCGGACCGACCGGACCGACCGGACCGACCAGACCGACCGGACCGGTCGGAGGCGGCTCCGTTCGCCCACCAGGTGAGCATGCCCGCGCCGGTGTGCCAGCCGCGCGGGTTCTCGCCGTTGCCGCACTCGTAGTGGGCGATGCGGTCACTGGCCATGGCGAGGCCCGCGGTGAAGGCCGGGCGGCGGTGGACGGCGCGGTCCATGGCCGCGAAGAGGTGGTGCCCGGCGGGTTCGGGGGCGGCCTCGCCGGGGGCGGCGGCGATCGCGTGCAGCCGGGCCAGGTCGGCGACCGGGAACTGGGGCGCGGTCAGGATCGGGGTGACGGTGTCCCGCTCGATCCAGCCCTTGATCCGGGCGGACCAGCGCTCTCGCTCGGCGTCGCTCGCACCGCCCGCGAGGACCGCCATGGCGGCGACGATCTGCTGGCCGTGGAAGTGGTCGCTGCGCATGACGTGCAGGTCGTCGCTCTTGAGGTAACCCCGGCTGATGGCCCGCCCGTTGACGATGTCCATGACGAGACCGTCGTGGATCAGGGGTGCGTAGGCGCGCTCGACGCTGTCGAGGACGATCTGCTTGCCCGGGTCGGTCACCTCCCACTCGGAGCCGGCCAGCAGGGTGAACAGCCGGCCGAGGCCGTCCAGCATGACCTGGCCGTACGTCCCCGAGTAGGCGACCCAGGTGTGCTGGACGAAGGAGCCGTCGGCGTAGAGCCCGTCCCCCTCGGTGACGTACGGGAAGACCGGCGAGAGGGCGTCGCGGGCCAGGGCGAGCTTGGCGGGGGCCCGGCCCAGGACGCCGCGCAGGGCGACGGAGCGGCACAGGTCGACTCGGTTGGCGCCGGTGGAGGTGCCGGTGTAGTCGCCGAGCATCGCGTCGGGGACGAAGTGGTCGACGGCGGCGCAGGCGGCGGCCACGCGGTCGGCGCCTAGGTGGTCGTACAGGGCGGCCGTGATGTCCATCAGGAGCCGGGGGCTGCCGATCTGCCATTCCCACCAGTTGCCGTAGCGGGTGGTGGCCGGGTTGTAGACGGTGGCCGAGAGATGGTCGAGGCCGCGCAGGATGTCGGCGAGGAGGGCGGGGTCGCCGGTGGCGCCGGTGCCCTCCTGCACGTACGCCTCGGTCATCGTCCACAGGCGGCCGTAGGCGAAGGTGATACCGGCGGGCGGGTCGAAGGGGTGGCCGGGCCACAGGGAGGTGGGGGTGGGGGCCATGGTGGCGCGGTGCTCGCGGGCGCGTGCGCCGGTCTCGGCCAGGCGGGAGGCGTACGGCTCGGCGGACGGGTCGTAGCCGGTGCCGAGGGTGATGTCGAGCCAGCGGTGGCGGAGGGCGTCGTAGGGGTCGGCCGCGGCGGCCGCGGCGCGGGGGACGGCGGTGAGGGACGCGGCCGCGGCCGCCGCGAGCAGGACCGCGCGGCGGGTGGGGGCGGTGGGACGCTGTGGGGTCATGCTCATGCCGTCTATCACGCCGGGGCGCCGGAGGGGAACGGTGGCGCAACACGTGCGGCGCGGTGGTTGATGGCGGCGCGGAATAGCTCTAGAGTCGAAGCCGTTGGACTGGTTGAACATTCAACTTCAAGGGATCTTCCCGGAGGACACCATGACCACCACCCCCGACCTCTCCACGCTGACCGGCGACTACACCGTCGACCCCGCCCACACGACGATCGGCTTCACCGCGCGCCACGCGATGGTCACCAACGTCAAGGGCAAGTTCCTCGACTTCACCGGCACGCTGCACCTGGACGGCACCGACCCGTCCCGCTCCACGGCGTCCCTGGACATCACGATGGACAGCATCGACACGGGCTCCCCCGACCGTGACGGCCACCTGAAGAGCTCGGACTTCTTCAACACGGGCGAGCACCCGACGATGACCTTCCGCTCCACCAAGGCGGAGTCCCTGGGCGGCGACGACTACCGCATCACCGGTGACCTGTCGATCCTCGGCACGACCAAGCCGCTCACCATCGACCTGGAGTTCAACGGCGCCGCCAAGGACCCGTTCGGCAACGAGCGCGTGGGCTTCGAGGGCAAGGCGGAGATCAAGCGCTCGGAGTGGGGGCTCACCTGGAACGCGGCCCTGGAGACGGGCGGCGTGCTGGTCTCCGACAAGATCAAGCTGAACTTCGACATCTCGGCGATCAGGCAGGCCTGACGTCCCGCGCCCCCTCGGGAGCGCCGAAGTCCACGTCGGCGGCGGCCCGGATACGGCGGCCGGGCCGGCCGATCGTGCGGTAGCCGGCGTTGTACTGCGCGATCGAACGGCCCGCCGGAACGAGGTCGCGCTGCCGCACGGTCACCACCGGCACCCCGGCCGCCCGGGCCCGTTCGCTCGGCCCGGCGATCGCGGCGACCGTCTCGGCGGCCCGGTGCGCCATGGCGACCGTGGCGTTCTGCATGTCGATGACGAGGAGCGTGGTGACGGGCGGCATGGGCCCACCGTAGCGCCGCGCCCTGCCCGCCCGCCGCCCGTTTCACCTGCGCAGCAGCTCCCGCACCTGGTCCAGGGCCGCACCGAAGGGGTCGGGCACGACCCCCACGCCGTGGGCGACCAGCGCCCCCTCGTGCAGCAGCATCAGCGTCCGCGCCAGCCGGTCCGCACCGGCCGCGTCGATCTCCCGGGCCAGGCCGCCGAACAGGTCGAGCATCCACCGCTTCTGGCCGGTGATGACCGGGTACGCCGGATGGTCCGGGTCGCTGATCTCCGCGTGTGCGTTGATCATGCTGCACCCCTTGGCCCCGTACCGCTCCGACCACGCGCGCGACGCCTCGAAGACGGCCACCACCCGGGCGGCGGGGCACTCCCCCGCCGCCGCCAGCCGCCCGGCGAGCAGTTCCCGCCAGCGCTCGTCGCGTCCGGCCAGGTACTCGACGACGATCTGCTCCTTCGAACCGAAGCGGTCGTAGAGCGTCTTCTTGGTCACCCCGGCCTCGGCGGCGACGGTGTCCACACCGACGGCGTGGATGCCGTGCTCGTAGAACAGCCGCTCGGCGGCCTCCAGCACCCGTCGCGCGCCGGGCGTCATCCGTACGCGGCGCGGTTTGTCCTCCGGACCCATGACCTCTGCACCCATGGCGACGAGTATACCGGTCTGTATAGTGGGCACCCAAGGCCAGTAAACCGATCTGTCTACTCTGCAGGGGTCGACCATGAACGTCCTGCTCTCGGCCGCCTTCGTCCTGTGCTGGAGTTCCGGCTTCATCGGCGCCAAGCTCGGTGCGGAGACCGCGGCCACGCCCACCCTCCTGATGTGGCGCTTCCTGCCCCTCGCCGTGGCCCTGATCGCCGCCGCGGCCGTCTCCCGGGCGGCCTGGCGGGGCCTGACACTCCGGGGCGCCGGCCGGCAGATCGCCATCGGCGCCCTGTCGCAGAGCGGGTACCTGCTCAGCGTCTACTACGCCATCGAACTCGGCGTCTCCAGCGGCACCACCGCCCTGATCGACGGCGTCCAGCCACTCGTCGCCGGCGCGCTCGCCGGTCCCCTGCTGCGCCAGTACGTCTCGCGCGGGCAGTGGCTCGGACTGTGGCTGGGCCTGTCGGGCGTGGCCACGGTGACGGTCGCCGACGCCGGGGCGGCGGGCGCGGAGGTGGCCTGGTGGGCGTATCTCGTCCCGTTCCTCGGCATGCTGTCGCTGGTGGCGGCCACGTTCCTGGAGGGCCGCACACGGGTGCCGGCCGAGCCCCGCGTCGCCCTGACGATCCACTGCGCGACCAGCGCCGTCCTCTTCTCCGCACTGGCCCTGGGCCTCGGGGCGGCGGCGCCGCCGGCCGGTTCCTCGTTCTGGCTGGCGACCGCCTGGCTGGTGGTGCTGCCGACCTTCGGCGGCTACGGCCTGTACTGGCTGATCCTGCGCCGGTCCGGCATCACCGGGGTCAACACCCTCATGTTCCTCATGGCCCCGGTCACGGCCGTGTGGGGTGCCCTCATGTTCGGTGAGCCGTTCGGCGTCCAGACCGCCCTCGGCCTGGCGGTCGGCCTCGCGGCCGTGGTCGTGGTCCGGCGCGCGGGCGGCGCGCACCGGGGGCGGCCCGTGCGGTCCGTGCGGTCCGGCGCGGACCGTCCGGCGGTCGAGAAGCCGACGGCGGACAGGCCGGCGGCGAGGCGCTGATGCCCGCCGCGGGCGCCTCAGAAGCCGCCGCCGAAGTCCCCTCCGCCGCCGAAGCCGCCGCCACCGCCGAAGTCCCCTCCGCCGAAGCCGCCCCCGAAGTCGCCGGGATCGAAGTCGCCGCCCGAGACGTCGCCGCCCTCGTAGCCGCCGAAGTCGCCGTACCCGGTGCCGTAACCGGCTCCGTAGGCGGGGCCCGCCATCATGCTGCCGAGCATGGTGCCGACCAGCAGGCCGGGCAGGATGCCGCCGCCGAAGTAGCCGCCCGCCCAGGGGCCGTAGGCCGGGCCCGCGTCCCAGTAGGGGCGGCGGCCCTGGTCGGTGTCCACCTCGCGGATCATCGGGTCCCGCCCGTCGGACAGCCGGGCCCGGTCGGCGGCGCAGACCGGGACCTGGCGGGTGGTGCCGCCCGGCGGGGTCCAGGTGGCGTCGGCGACCGACGGGCCGTGGCGCGGGTCGAAGAAGCAGGGCGGACGGCGTTCGGGCAACGGCCTGCCCTCGCGGCGGGCGGCGAGCTGCGCGAGCGAGAAGCGGCCGTCCTCCACCGCCTGGGTGACGGCGCGCACGTCCTCCGGTTTACGGGCGTCGGCCATGTACGTCTTGGCCTGCTCGTAGGCGTCCAGGGCGCGTTCGTAGTCCGCCCGCATCGCGTCGTCGGCGCCCGGCTCCGCCGGGTGGAAGTCCAGGCGGTCCAGCTCCTCGCCGAACGCCGTGATGTCCTCGTCGACCACCACCCGCAGCCGCTCCAGCGCCGCCCGCTGCTCCGCCTCGCGGCGGTGGCGGCTGCGCCGGGAGACCGCGTAGACGCCCGCGCCGCCGATGACCACCACCGCGCCCGCGGTGATCAGGGCGCCCGTGGGCGCGGAGCCGCCGCCGGAGTCCCAGGACGAGGGGGCGGAGCCGCGCACGCTGCGCAGCGCGTCGTCGACGAAGTCGTTCAGCTGGGCCTTGGGATCACCCGCGCCCTGGACGGCGGTGACCAGGTTGTGCACGCCCTGGCGGCTCAGCACGCTGCTGTCGGCGCGCGCGTCGAAGCGGTCGCCGAGGCGGACGCCGTACAGACCGGTGATGCCGGTCTCGGTGCGGAGGTTCTGGAAGAGGTTCTCGGTGGGGTAGCCGGCCGGGAGGACCGCCACGAAGACCGGTTCGCCCGCGTCCTCGATCTTGTCGGCGAGCGCGTCCGCGTCCGACTTGGACAGCAGGTCGGAGGCGGCCGGGTCCACGTACACCGGACTCTCGCGCAGGGCCGCGCCGATCTCGGAGACACCGGTCTCCGCCTGCGCGCCGGGCGCACCGGCGAGCAGCACCGCCAGCGCGGCCACGACCGGCGCGACCAGGAGGCGTATGAGGACTTGCACACGAACGCCCTTCATACGTTCGAACGTACCCGAATGGACCTCAATCAGACATAAAGGGCGGAGCCATTACCCGAAGCGCGGAGCCATCACCGGCTCCGCTCACTCGGCGGGCGTGACCCCGGCCCGCAGCAGCCCGTACGTGTACGCGTCCTCCAGGGCCTGCCAGGAAGCGGCGATGACGTTCTCCGCGACGCCCACCGTGGCCCACTCCCCCGTGCCGTCGGAGGTGGAGATGAGCACCCTGGTGGTGGACTGCGTGCCGTGCACGCCCTCCAGGATGCGGACCTTGTAGTCGACCAGGTCGAGCTTGGCCAGCTCGGGGTAGATCTTCTCCAGGGCGACGCGCAGCGACCGGTCCAGGGCGTTGACCGGGCCGTTGCCCTCGGCGGTGGCGACGATGCGCTCACCCTTGGCCCAGAGCTTGACCGTGGCCTCGTTGGCGTGGCTGCCGTCGGGGCGGTCCTCGGTGATCGCGCGCCAGGACTCGACGTCGAAGTACTTCAGCGGCCTGCCCTCGGCCTCGGCGCGCAGCAGCAGCTCGAAGCTCGCGTCGGCGGCCTCGTAGGTGTAGCCCGCCAGCTCGCGCTCCTTGACCCGCTCCACGACCCGGCCGACCAGCTCGCGGTCGCCGCCGAGGTCGATGCCGAGCTCCTTGCCCTTCAGCTCGATGGAGGCACGTCCCGCCATGTCGGAGACCAGCATCCGCATGGTGTTGCCGACCAGCTCGGGGTCGATGTGCTGGTAGAGGTCCGGGTCGACCTTGATCGCGGAGGCGTGCAGGCCGGCCTTGTGGGCGAAGGCGGAGACGCCCACGTAGGGCTGGTGGGTGGAGGGGGTGAGGTTGACGACCTCGGCGATGGCGTGGGAGATGCGGGTCATCTCGCGCAGCCGGCCCTCGGGCAGCACCTGCTTGCCGTACTTCAGCTCCAGGGCGGCCACGACCGGGAACAGGTTGGCGTTGCCGACCCGCTCGCCGTAGCCGTTGGCCGTGCACTGGACGTGGGTGGCGCCCGCGTCGACGGCGGCGAGCGTGTTGGCGACGGCGCAGCCGGTGTCGTCCTGGGCGTGGATGCCGAGCCGGGCGCCGGTGTCGGCGAGCACCGTGGCGACCACGGCCTGGATCTGCGCGGGGAGCATGCCGCCGTTGGTGTCGCACAGGACGACGACGTCGGCACCGGCTTCGGAGGCGGTGCGCACGACCGACTTGGCGTACTCGGGGTTGGCGCGGTAGCCGTCGAAGAAGTGCTCGCAGTCGACGAAGACCCGGCGGCCCTGGGCCTTCAGGTGGGAGACCGTGTCGGCCACCATCGCCAGGTTCTCGTCCAGCGTGGTGCGCAGGGCCAGTTCGACGTGCCGGTCGTGCGACTTGGCGACCAGGGTGATCACCTGGGCGCCGGAGTCGAGCAGCGCCTTGACCTGGTGGTCCTCGGCGGCGCTCGCGCCCGCGCGGCGGGTGGAGCCGAAGGCGACCAGCTGGGCGTGCCGGAAGTCGATCTCCTGCTGGGCGCGGGCGAAGAACTCGGTGTCCCGCGGGTTGGCGCCGGGCCAGCCGCCCTCGATGAAGCCCACCCCGAAGTCGTCCAGGTGCCGTGCGATGGCCAGCTTGTCCGCGACCGTGAGGTTGATGCCCTCGCGCTGCGCGCCGTCCCGCAGGGTGGTGTCGAAGACGTGGAACGAATCGTCGAGTTCGCTGGTTGCGGTCATGATCTGAAGGCTCCTGTTGGGGATCTCGGTCTACCGGAATGACCGGTTCCACCGTTCCTCTATGATCCCTCGCGCTCTCTTCCCGGCTCGGGTGGGGCCAGGAAAGCGAAAAACCTCTCGCGGGTGCGAGAGGTCTGCGCGCGGGTCGAGGACGACGGTGTCCACCCGTACCTGGTCGTACGTGGTGGTCACTGCGGACCGGCGCGCCTGCTGCCAATAATCATGGCGAACGAGAGCACGGGGGCAGTCTGGCACACTCCGTCCCCCTGTCCATCGGCCGTCTCAGGATGCGAACGGCGGCGGTCCGCGGGCGCGGGCTCAGTCCCGCCCGTGGAGGCCGTCCGCAAGGAAGTCCCGTACGTGACCGAGCACCTGCGCCCGGTCCGTCCCCCGCAGGCCGATCGCCACGTGGATGGCGAAGCCGTCGAGGAGGGCCCGCAGCCGGGACGCGAAGCGGTCCGGGTCCACGGCGCGGAACTCGCCGCGCGAGATGCCCTCGGCGAGCAGGGCGACCAGGTCGCGGTGCCAGGCGCCCTCGATGGCGGCCTGCCGGTCGCGGGCCTCGTCGGGGGCGTTCTGTGAGCGGTTCCACACCTCCAGCCACAGCGTCCAGTGCGGGTCGCGGTGGCCGTCGGGGACGTACAGGTCGACGTAGGCGCCGAGGCGCTCCCGGGCGGTGCCGGGCCGGGTGAGCAGGCGGCCGCGCTCGGCGCCGAGGCGGCCCTCGCTCCACTCCAGGGTGCGCAGCAGCAGTTCGTCCTTGGAACCGAAGTAGTACAGGAGGTGGCCGCTGCTCATGCCGACCTCGCGGCCGAGCGCCGCCATGGTGAGCTTCTCCAGCCCGCGCTCGGCGATCATCTCCATGGCGGCGGCGAGCACGTCCTCGCGCGGCGGGGCCTGCCTGCGCCCACCACCGGCCATGTCCACTCCCGGGTCTTCTAAGTCTTCGGCTGTTGCTGCGTGATGCAGTGGATGCCCCCGCCCCCCGCGAAGATCGTACGCGCGTCCACCAGGGTCACCGTCCGCTCCGGGAACAGGCGGCGGAAGATGCCCGCGGCGAGTTCGTCGTTCGGGTCGCCGAAGGCGCACAGGACCACGCCGCCGTTGCACACGTAGTGGTTGATGTACGAGTAGTCGACCCAGTCGCCCTCCTCGTCTCTCAGGAGCGTCGGTGCGGGAACCTCGACGACCTCCAGGCGGCGGCCCCTGGCGTCGGTCTGGCCGCGCAGGATCTCCAGGTACAGCCGCGAGCGCTCGTGGTCGGGGTGCCGGGGGTCGCGCTGGCTGTGCACGACGACCGTGCCCGGCCGTGCGAAGGCCGCGACGATGTCGACGTGGCCCTGGGTGCCGTACCTGCCGTAGTCGCCGGCCAGGCCGTGCGGGAGCCAGATCGCCCGGCTGGTGCCGAGCTTGGCGTGGATCTCCGCCTCGACCTGCTCGCGGCTCCAGCCGGGGTTGCGGCCGGAGCCGAGCTGGACGGTGTCGGTCAGCAGGACCGTGCCCTCGCCGTCGACGTGGATCGCGCCGCCCTCGTTGACGAGCGGGCTGCTCAGCACGGGGGCCACGGCGAGGTCCGCCACGTGGCGGGCGATCTTGGCGTCGTGCTCCCAGCGGGCCCAGCCCTGGGCGCCCCAGCCGTTGAACACCCAGTCCACGGCGGCGATCCCGCCCCGCCCGTCCGTCACGAAGGTCGGGCCGATGTCCCGCATCCAGGCGTCGTCCAGCTCGCGCTCCACCAGGTCGACGTCCGGTCCGAGCAGCTCGCGCGCGGTGGCGCCCTGGCCGGGCCCGTGCACCATCGTCACCGGCTCGAAACGGCGCACCGCGCGGGCGACGGCGGCCCAGGCAGCACGAGCCCCGGCCAGCTCCTCGTCGTCGGTGAACGTCGCGTTGGGGCCCGGCCAGGCCATCCAGGTGCGTTCGTGCGGGGCCCACTCGGGCGGCATGCGGAAGGTCATGGAGGTGTCCAGGAGATCGGAGAGGTTGGAGAGGGCGGAGAGAGGTCAGAGGAAGTAGAGGCGGTTGAGGGAGACCGACTCGGCGGGCTCGGAACGCAGCGGGTCGCCGTCGAGGGTGACCAGACCGGTCCGCTGGTCGACGTCGACCGCGCCGGTACGGGAGTTCAGCCGGAGGTCGGCCGGTCCGATGCCGCGGGTGCCGCGCACGGCCACCCGGCGGCGGCGGGTGGGCATGGTGTCGTGCCCCTGGTCGAGGGCGGCCTGCGCGACGAAGGCCACCGATATCTCGGCGGGCGTGGCGCCGTACGCGCCGAACTGGGGTCCAAGGACCAGGGGTTCGCAGGTGTCGGTGGCCGCGTTCGGGTCTCCGACCACGCCGTACGCCGGGAAGCCCGACTTGAGGACCAGCTGCGGCTTCGCGCCGAAGTACTCCGGCCGCCACAGCACGATGTCGGCGAGCTTGCCGGTCTCGATGGAGCCGACCTCGTGGGAGAGGCCGTGGGCGATGGCGGGATTGATGGTCAGCTTGGCGATGTAGCGCAGGACGCGCTCGTTGTCGTGGCCGTCGTCCGGGGCGCCGAACCGGTCCTTCATCTTCCCGGCCATGGCGAAGGTACGGCGGACGGTCTCGCCGGCCCGGCCCATGCCCTGCGCGTCGGAGGAGGTGATGCCGATGGCGCCCAGGTCGTGCAGCACGTCCTCGGCCCCCATGGTCCCGGCGCGGATGCGGTCGCGGGCCATGGCGGCGTCGCCCGGCAGGTCGGTCTTCAGGTCGTGGACGGAGACGATCATGCCGTAGTGCTCGGCGACCGCGTCCCGGCCGAAGGGCAGGGTGGGGTTGGTGGAGGAGCCGATGACGTTGGGGACGCCGGCCATCTTCAGCACGTTCGGGACGTGTCCCCCGCCGCAGCCCTCGATGTGGAAGGCGTGGATGGTGCGGCCCTCCAGGACCCGGAGGGTGTCCTCCACGGAGAGGCACTCGTTGAGGCCGTCGCTGTGCAGGGCGACCTGGACGTCGTACTCCTCGGCGACGCGCAGCGCGGTGTCGAGGGCGCGGGTGTGGGCGCCCATGTCCTCGTGCACCTTGAAGCCGGACGCGCCGCCCTCGGCCAGCGCCTCGATCAGCGGGGCGTCGTGGGACGAGGAACCCCGGCCGAGGAAGCCGATGTTGACCGGCCAGGCGTCGAAGGCGCCGAAGGCGTGCTTCAGCGCCCAGGGCGAGTTGACGCCGACGCCCCACACGGGGCCGAACTCCTGCCCGATGACGGTCGTCACGCCGGACGCGAGCGAGGCCTCCATGATGCGCGGGGAGAGCAGATGGACGTGGGTGTCCACGGCTCCCGCGGTGGCGATGAGACCCTCGCCGGACACGATCGAGGTGCCGGTGCCGACCACGACGTCGACGCCGTCGAGGGTGTCGGGGTTCCCGGCCCGGCCGATGGCGTGGATGCGACCCTCGCGGATGCCGATCGACACCTTCCGGATGCCCTGCACGGCGTCGATCACGACCACGTTGCTGATCACGACGTCGCAGGTGTCGCGGACGGCGGCGGCCTTGAGGTGCAGTCCGTCGCGCGCGGTCTTGCCGAAACCGGCGAGGAACTCGTCGCCGTACCGCTGCGCGTCGGACTCGACGCGGATCACCAGCCCCGAGTCACCGAGACGGAGCCGGTCGCCGGCGCGCGGGCCGTGGGTGGCGGCGTAGGCGTACGGGTCGATGCTCATCGGTCTGCTCCCAGATATCCGCAGGCGGCGGCCCGGCGCAGGGCCTCTTGTCTGGCACCCGGTGCGTCCAGCGGGCCGTCGACTAGCCCGGCGAACCCGATGGCGACGCGCGCGCCGCCGATCGGCACGAGCCCCACCTCGACGCGCTCGCCGGGGCCGAAGCGGACCGAGGACCCGGCGGGGACGGCCAGGCGCATGCCGTAGGCCCGCCCACGGTCGAAGTCCAGGCGCGGATTGGCCTCGAAGAAGTGGAAGTGGGAGGTCACGGAGACCGGCACGGTCGCGGTGTTGGTGACCGGCAGCCGCAGCGCCGCCTCGGGCTCGGGACGGTCGCGTCCCGGCAACAGCGCTCCGGGGGCGTCGGGGCCGAGCCCGCCGCCTCCGACGGGATCGGTGACGACCGCGAGGCGGGAGCCGTCGTCGAAGACGGCCTCCACATGCACCTCGGTGACCACGTCGGCGACGCCGGGCAGGACGTCGTCCGGGCCGAGCACGGACCGGGCGCGCTCGATGGCCGCCGCGAGGCGCGCTCCGTCGCGGGCGGCCTCGCACACGGTGTCCGCGATCAGCGCGGTCGCCTCCGGCACGTTCAGCCTGAGCCCGCGGGCCCGGCGGGCGCGGGCCAGCTCGGCCGCCCCGAACAGCAGCAGCCGGTCACGTTCCGTGGGAGTCAGTCTCACGTCGCGGCACCTCCTTGCCTTACCGAGATTAGAGCATCACTCTAAAGGGCAATTCCGTGCCCCGGAACCGTTGACGAGTGCGCAGGACAGACGTCACATTGAACGTCGCTCTAAACCTCAGGCGGCCGTCGAAGGAGACCAGCCATGCCGATAGAACAGCGCGGAGTCGACACCATCCCGGAAGCGGAACGCACCAGCGGGCCCCGGGACCTGGTCTCGATCCTGCTGGGGTCCAACCTCTGCCTGGGCGTGATCGTCTTCGGCTGGCTGCCCCCGTCCTTCGGCCTCGGCTGGTGGGCGTCGGTGAGTTCGGTGGTCGCGGGGACGGTCGTCGGCACCGTGTTCACGGCCCCGCTGGCCCTGATCTCCCTGCGCACCGGCACCAACCTGTCCACCTCCTCCGGCGCCCAGTTCGGGGTGCGCGGGCGGCTGGTCGGCTCGGTGGTCGGCCTGCTCCTCGCCCTCGGCTACACCGCGCTGACCGTGTGGATCGGCGGGGACGTGATGGCGGGCGTGCTCGGGCGGCTGTTCGGCCTGCCGCAGGGCGGTGCGACGTACGCCGTCGTCTACGGCCTGCTCGCCGCCGCGACCGTGGCGGGCGCGGTGTACGGGTACCGGGTGCTGCTCGCCATGTCCCGGGTGCTGGCCTACGGCATGACCGCCCTGCTGGTCCTCGGCGTGATCGCCTACGCCCCCGACTTCACCACCGCCGCGCTGCCGGAGGCGGGCGGGTACCTGCTGGGCGGGTTCTGGCCGACGTGGCTGCTGGCCGTCGTGGCCGCGGGACTGTCCGGGCCGATCGCCTTCATCACACTGCTCGGCGACTACACCCGCTACATCTCACCGGCCCGCCACTCCTCCCGCCGGGTGCTGCACGCCACCTGGCTGGGGCTGATGCTGGGCCTGCTGGTCCCGCAGCTCTTCGGCACCTTCACGGCGTACGCCGCCCGCGCCGCCCTGGACTACGCGGGCCCGCTGGTCGACGCCTCGCCCACCTGGTACCTGGTGCCGCTGCTGCTGGCCGCGTCGGCCGGCTCGGTCGGCAACGCGGGGCTGATGCTGTACTCGATGGGCCTGGACCTGGACGCCATCCTGCCGCGCGCCTCCCGCGCCCGCGCCACCTGCGCCGTCGCCGTCGTCGCCACGGCCTGCGTCTTCGCCGGGCACTACGCCTGGCAGGCGCAGTCGGCGATGACGTCCTTCGTGCTGCTGCTGACGGCGATCGGCACCCCGTGGGCGGTCATCACGATGATCGGCTCGGTGCGCTGCCGCGGGGTCTACGACGCCGACGCCCTCCAGGTCTTCAACCGCCGGGCGCGGGGCGGGATCTACTGGTACCGGTCCGGCTGGAACGTCCCCGCGACGGCCGCCTGGGCCGTGGGTGCGCTGGTCGGCGTGCTGGCGGTGTCCCTGCCGTCGTACGAGGGTCCGCTGCTGTCCCTCACGGGCGGGGTGGACTGCAGCTTCCTGCTGTCGGGGCTGGTGGGCGGGGTGGTGTACGTGATCGCGACGCCGGGTGCCGTCGTGCCCACGGCTGCCGGGGCTCCGGTGGCGGCGCCCGCTTCTTGTCCGACCGAGTCGGGTGGTGGGCGGGCATAGGCCGGGGATCCGGGGGCGGAGCCCCCGGCGAGGCCCGCCCCCACGCCGGCCGCGTCAGGCCAGGGTGTGCATCCACCCGTGCACGTCCGCGGCGGTCCCCCGCTGGATGTCCAGCAGCGCGTCCCGCAGCCGCTGTGTCACCTCGCCCGTCTCGCCCCCGCTCTGCTGCCACTCGGCTCCGGTGCGCTTGACGGTGCCGACCGGCGTGATCACGGCGGCGGTCCCGCAGGCGAAGACCTCGGTGAGGGTGCCGTTCTCCGAGTCGCGCTGCCACTGGTCGACCGAGACGCGGCCCTCCTCCGCCTCGTAACCGAGGTCGCGGGCGACGGTGAGCAGGGAGTCACGGGTGACGCCCTCCAGGATGGAGCCGGTGAGAGTGGGCGTGACGATCTTGTTGCCGTACACGAAGTACAGGTTCATGCCGCCCAGTTCCTCGACCCACTTGCGCTCGATGGCGTCGAGGTAGCAGACCTGGTCGCAGCCCTTGGTGGCGGCTTCGGCCTGGGCGAGCAGGGAGGCCGCGTAGTTGCCGCCGGTCTTGGCGTCGCCCATGCCGCCGGGGACGGCGCGGACGCGGTCCTCGGAGACCCAGATGGAGACCGGCTTGACGCCGCCCGGGAAGTAGGCGCCGGCCGGGGAGGCGATGACGATGAAGAGGTACTCGTTGGCCGGCCTGACGCCCAGGCCGACCTCGGTCGCGATCATGAAGGGGCGCAGGTACAGGGACTCCTCGCCGCCGTGCGCCGGGACCCACTTCTCGTCCTGCGCGACCAGCGCGTCGCAGGCCTCGACAAAGGTGTCCACGGGAAGCTCGGGCATGCCCAGGCGGCGCGAGGACGCCTGGAAGCGGGCGCCGTTCTTCTCCGGGCGGAAGGTGGCGACGGAGCCGTCGGGCCGCCGGTAGGCCTTCAGTCCCTCGAAGATCTCCTGCGCGTAGTGCAGGACCATGGTGGCCGGGTCGAGGGAGAGCGGGGCGTACGGCACCAGCTGGCCGTCGTGCCAGCCGCGGCCCTCGGTCCACTTGATCGTCACCATGTGGTCGGTGAAGTGGCGGCCGAACCCGGGGTTGGCCAGGATCGCCGTCCGCTCGGAGTCCGAGAGCGGGTTGGCGGAGGGCTTGAGCTCGATCGTGGGCGTCGTCATGGGTGGCTGTCCTTCACCGGTTCGTATTGTGACGGGCCGCGGTCACGCCCGTACGACCGGTGGCCGGTGCTGGGACGTCCGAGCATTCCCTCAAGTCGCGGCTTTCGCGTTCGATTATCGCGCGCGGCCCGCGACGGGCGAAACGGGGTGAATGCGGTCCAGGGTTCGATGGTCGCACCTGGCGGACGCAGGAGAAAGCCGCCGGGTGCCTTGTTCTTCGGACCCGGCGGCTTCGAAAGGTTGGATTTCGAGTGCGCCGGGGTCAGCCGGCTACTCGTACGGTGAGTGCGTCGCCGATCTCGGAGGTGGAGCGGGCGGGCAGGCCGCCGCGCTCGCCGAGGTCGGCGGAGACGGCTTCCTCGATCCGGGCGGCCTCGTCCTCGTACCCGAGGTGGCGCAGCAGCAGGGCGACGGACAGGACCGTGGCGGTGGGGTCGGCCTTGCCCTGGCCGGCGATGTCGGGCGCGGAGCCGTGCACCGGCTCGAACATCGAGGGGAAGTCGCCGGACGGGTTGATGTTCCCGCTGGCGGCGACGCCGATGCCGCCGGAGACGGCCGCGGCGAGGTCGGTGATGATGTCGCCGAAGAGGTTGTCGGTGACGATGACGTCGAACCGGGCCGGGTCGGTGACCAGGAAGATGGTCGCGGCGTCGACGTGGATGTAGTCGGTGGTGACCTCGGGGTACTCCGCCGCGACCTTGTTGAAGATGTTGGTCCACAGGTGGCCCGCGAAGGTCAGCACGTTGTTCTTGTGGACCAGCGTGAGCTTCTTGCGGGGGCGGGCCTGGGCGCGGGCGAAGGCGTCGCGGACGACGCGCTCGACACCGTAGGCCGTGTTGACGGAGACCTCGGTGGCGACCTCGTGCTCGGTGCCCTTGCGGATGGTGCCGCCGTTGCCCGTGTACGGGCCCTCGGTGCCCTCGCGGACGACGACGAAGTCGATCTCGGGCTGGCCGGCGAGCGGGGTGGCGACGCCGGGCAGGAGCTTGCTCGGCCGCAGGTTGACGTGGTGGTCGAAGGCGAAGCGGAGCTTGAGCAGGAAGCCGCGCTCCAGGACGCCGGACGGCACCGACGGGTCACCGATCGCGCCGAGCAGGATGGCGTCGTGCGACTTGAGGGCGTCGAGGTCGGCGTCGGTGAGGGTCTCACCGGTGGCGTGGTAGCGCCGGGCGCCGAAGTCGAATTCCTTGGTCTCCAGCTTCACATCCTGCGGAAGGACGGCGGAGAGGACCTTGAGACCCTCGGCCACGACCTCCTGGCCGATGCCGTCACCGGGAATCACTGCGAGATTGAGGCTGCGAGACATGACGGCACCCTATCGCTCGTCCCACGGGATGACATGAGGCGTCCGCCATGCGGACGCCACTGTCGTCCGCGCGGCTCAGTGGCCGGTGGCGCCGCCGTTGTCCCTGCGGTCGAGGGAGCGCTGGAGGGCGGCCGCGGCGTTCTTGCGGTCGGAGTCGCTCGTACGGGAGAGGTGGCGGACTCGGCGGCGGACGGTCGTCTCGGCCATGGGAATCGACTCCTTCGGCACAAAGGGAGCACGGAAAGCGAGGGTGGTGAGAGACGCCGGAAGGGGCGGGGAGCGCGATGCCGCAGGGGTTGCCTGCACGGGCACGGGCTCACGACCGCCATTCGCTCGATCGAGCGGGACGTTCGGCTCCTACAAAGCTAAGGGAGCGCACCGCGTCTGTCTCCACAATTACTCGGACTTCCTACTATCTGAGACGGCACCTTCGCCCGCACCGCTCCGACCTGCGGAAAAGCCCGGCGGGGCCAGGTCGGTCGACCTGGCCCCGCCGGGCGATTCGCGCGCGGGCGTCAGCCCATGTGCGGGTACGTGTAGTCGGTCGGCGCGACCAGCGTCTCCTTGATGGCGCGGGTCAGCGTCCAGCGCATCAGGTTCTGCGGGGCACCGGCCTTGTCGTTGGTGCCGGAGGCACGGCCGCCGCCGAAGGGCTGCTGGCCGACCACGGCGCCGGTCGACTTGTCGTTGATGTAGAAGTTGCCGGCCGCGTAGCGCAGCTTCTCCATCGTGTACGCCGCCGCCGCGCGGTCGTTGGAGATGACCGAGCCGGTGAGCGCGTAGTCCGAGACCGACTCCATCTGGGTCAGCATCTCGTCGTACGCGTCGGCCTTGCTGTCGTCGTAGACGTACACGGCGAGGAAGGGGCCGAAGTACTCGGTGCGGAAGACCTCGTTCTCCGGGTCGGTGCACTCGACGACGGTCGGGCGGACGAAGTAGCCGACCGAGTCGTCGTAGGAGCCGCCCGCGACGATCGTGCAGGTCTCGTCCTCCTTGGCCCGGTCGATGGCGGCCTTGTTCTTGGCGAAGGACCGCTCGTCGATGACGGCGCCGATGAAGTTCGACAGGTCGGTGACGTCACCCATGGTGAGGTAGTCGACCTCGGCGGCGAACTCCTCCTTGAACCCGTCGTTCCAGATGGACGCCGGGATGTAGGCGCGGGAGGTGGCGCTGCACTTCTGGCCCTGGTACTCGAAGGCGCCGCGGGTCAGCGCGGTCTTGAGCACCGCGCGGTCGGCGCTCGGGTGGGCGACCAGGAAGTCCTTGCCGCCGGTCTCGCCGACCAGGCGCGGGTAGGTGCGGTACTTCTCGATGTTGTTGCCGACCGTCTTCCACAGGTGCTGGAAGGTCTTGGTCGAACCGGTGAAGTGGATGCCCGCGAGGTCCCGGTGCTCCAGGGCGACCTCGGAGACCGCGATGCCGTCGCCGGTGACGAGGTTGATGACGCCCTTGGGCAGCCCGGCCTCCTCCAGGAGCTGCATGAGCAGCACGGCGGCGTGGGTCTGCGTCGGGGACGGCTTCCAGACCACCACGTTGCCCATCAGGGCGGGGGCGGTGGGCAGGTTGGCCGCGATCGCGCTGAAGTTGAAGGGCGTGATCGCGTAGACGAAGCCCTCCAGCGGGCGGTGGTCCATGCGGTTCCACACGCCCTGGGAGTTGGCGGGGGGCTGCTCGGCCAGGATGCCTCGGGCGTAGTGGACGTTGAAGCGCCAGAAGTCGATCAGCTCGCAGGGGCTGTCGATCTCGGCCTGCTGGGCGGTCTTGGACTGGCCGAGCATGGTGGAGGCGGCGATGGTCTCGCGCCACGGACCCGACAGCAGCTCGGCGGCGCGCAGGATGATCGCCGCGCGGTCGTCGAAGGACATCGCGCGCCACGCGGGGGCGGCGGCCAGGGCGGCGTCGATCGCGTCCTGGGCGTCCTGCTGGGTGGCGTTGGCGTACGTACCCAGGCGGGACTTGTGGTTGTGCGGCTGCACGACGTCGAAGCGCTCACCGCCGCCCATCCGCTTCACACCGCCGATGGTGCAGGGCAGATCGACCGGGTTGTCGGCGAGGTGACGGAGCTTCTCCTCCAGCCGAGCGCGTTCCGGGGAACCGGGCGCGTAGCCGTGCACCGGCTCGTTGACGGGGGTGGGGACCTGGGTCACAGCGTCCATGGGTTCCGTTACTCCTTTAACTGAGCGGGTTGTGCGAGCGGGTGCGGGCTCAGCCCTTGCTGACCATCGAGCGGGCGAAGAACCGGAGGTTGGCCGGCTTCTCCGCCAGACGGCGCATGAAGTAGCCGTACCAGTCGGTGCCGTAGGCGGTGTAGACGCGCATCCGGTGGCCCTCGGCGGCCAGGCGCAGGTGCTCGTCGCCGCGGATGCCGTACAGCATCTGGAACTCGTACTCGTCGAGCTTGCGTCCGGCCGTGCGGGCCAGCTCCTGTCCGATGGAGATCAGGCGCGGGTCGTGCGACCCGATCATCGGGTAGCCCTCGCCCTCCATCAGCGTGCGCAGGATGCGGACGTACGCCTTGTCGATCTCGTGGCGCTGCTGGTACGCGACCTCTGCGGGCTCCTTGTAGGCGCCCTTCACCAACCGTACGCGAGAGCCGCTGTCGGCGAGCCGGCGCGCGTCGGCCTCGGTGCGGAAGAGGTAGGCCTGGATGACGCAGCCGGTCTGCGGAAAGTCCTTCCGCAGCTCCTCGTGGATGGCGAACATCGAGTCGAGGGTGGTGTGGTCCTCGGCGTCGAGCGTGACGGTGGTGCCGATCTCGGCGGCGGCCTCGACGACCGGGCGGACGTTGGCGAGGGCCAGTTCGTGGCCGCCCTCCAGCGCCTGGCCGAACATCGAGAGCTTCACCGACATCTCGGCGCGGGTACGGAGGTCGAGCGGCTTGAGCCGGTCGATCAGCTCCAGGTAGGCGTCGCGGGCGGCCTCGGCCTGCACGGGGGTGGTGATGTCCTCGCCGACGACGTCCATCGTCAGTTCCAGGCCCTGATCGGTCAGCTCCCGGATGATCGGCACGATCTGGTCGACCGTCTCGCCGGGGATGAACCGGTCGACGACCGGCTTGGTCACGGGCGCGGCCGAGACGAGACGACGCATCCGGTCGCTGCGCGACGCGGCGAGAATCACGGGACCCAGCACGGGGCACCTCCACTTACCAACCAACACAGGGGCCGCTGCCCGACGAACGGGGAACGGCACGGAGAACCACCGTGAAATCTAAGGATCCACCCGATCGTCGGCCATCGACAGCTGTCACGCATCCGTGCCGCGGATCTCAGACAGATGTATGAAGGGCGCTCGCATATGCGGCAGAATGCCCGGGTGACGTCCGATTCCAGAGGTTCCGCAGGCACCGGTGGTACGCGTGGTGACTACCAGGAGCTGGTCGACGAGCTGTCCGAGCTGCTGGGCGCACCCGCGACCCTGGAGAACCGCGACTTCGAGCTGATCGCCTTCGGCGCCTACGACAGCGAGGGCGACCTCGACCCCTCCGCCCTGGACCCGGTGCGCACCCGCTCGATCCTCACCCGGCGCTCCACGGCGGCGGTGCGGGCCTGGTTCGAGAGCTTCGGCATCACCCGCGCGACCGGACCGGTCCGCATCCCGCCGACCCCCGAGGCGGGCGTGTACCGGGGACGCACCTGCCTGCCGGTACGCCACCGGGGTGTGGTCCTCGGCTACGTCTGGCTCCTGGACACCGACCCGGGCCCGACCGAGCGGCAGCTGGCGGCGGCCATGGAGGTCACGGCGCGGATCGGCGCGCTGCTGGCCGACGAGGCGCAGCACGGTGCGGACCTGAGCCGGGAGCTGCGGGCGGTACTGACGGCCGAGCGGGACTGGCAGCGGGACATGGCCGTGGCGGAGCTGCGCAGCGCGCTGGGGCCGCGGGCGGGCACCCCGCACGCGGTGGTCTGCGTGGCGCCCTGGCCCTCGGCCGACCCGGACGACGCGCCCTCGGTCCGTACGGTGCCGGGCGCGACGGCGTTGTGCACGGTGCCGTGGGGGGTCTCGGCCGTGTCGCTCGCGCTGCTGGTCCGGCTGCGCTCGGCGGAGGTGCAGACCCCGGCGACGTCGGCGGCGGGGCGGCTGCTGGAGCGGGCGGGGGCGGCCACGGGCCGGGGCGGACCGGCAGGAGCAGCGGGAGCGACGGGTGGCGCCGCGGCCGGTGTCTCCGCGTCGCGCACGGGTCTCGCGGACCTGGGGGCGGCCTGGTCGGAGGCGTCGGCGGCGGCCCGTGCGGCGCGGGCGGAGGCGCGGTTCGGGCCGGTCGCCCAGTGGACGTCGATCGGCGCGTTCCGCCTGCTGACCTCGCTGCCCCCGCGCTCCGCCGACGATCCCGCCGTACGCGCCCTGCTCTCCCCCGCCCACCGCGAACTCGCCCGCACGGCGGAGGTGTACCTGGACTGCGCGGGGCAGGCCGGCCGCACCGCCGCCGAGCTGGGCGTCCACCGCCAGACGCTGTACTACCGGCTGTCCCGCGTCGAACAGCTCACGGGCCTGGACCTGGACGACGGCGAGGACCGGCTGCTGCTGCACATGGCGCTCAAGGCGCGTCGCCTGTAGCGGCCCCGATCACCCGGCGCAGGCCCTCGGTCAGCGCGTCGGCGTCGGGTGCGCTCCTCGGGTCGAAGGTCCACTGGGCGATGAGACCGGTCATCAAGGTGACGTAGAACGCGCCCAGGGTGTCCGTCGTCTCGTCCGTGACGTCCTCCTCCCTGCCGCCCATGAGCAGGGGGATGATGCCGCGCCCGGCCTCGCGCTGGGCGCGGCCGAGGTGGTCGCGCAGCTCGGGCATCCGGTCGCCCATGACCAGCACTTCCATGCTGAGGCGCCAGATGGAGCCGGGCTCCCGCATGGTGCCGATGATGTTGGACCACACCTGATGGAACCGCTCGACCGAGCCCGGTCCGGTGTCGTCCAGAGCGGGGCCCTCCCCCTCGAAGGCGCCCCCCATCCCCTCGATCAGCTCGATGTACGCCTGGGCGAGCAGGACGTCCTTCGACCCGTAGTGGTAGCCGATGGACGCCAGGTTGGTCCGCGACTCCTTGACGATGTCCCGCGCGGTCGTGCGCGCGAACCCCTTCTCCAGCAGGCAGCGCTTGGCGCCCTCGAGCAGATCCTCACGGTGTCCCATGCGCCCACCCTACCCGCACCTTCATACGCACGTCTTAGACAATGTTCTAGACAGTCGTATAAGACGTGCGTACAGTCGCTGCCATGACAACGAACCCGTCCCGCGCAGGGCGCCGCGAGTGGACCGCGCTCGCCGTGCTGATGCTCCCGTTGCTGCTGGTCTCGATGGACGTCTCCGTCCTGTTCTTCGCGATTCCGGAGATCAGCGCCGATCTGGAGCCGAGCGGCACCCAGCAACTGTGGATCTTCGACATCTACGGCTTCGTACTGGCCGGCCTCCTGATGACGATGGGGTCCCTGGGCGACCGCATCGGCCGTCGCAGGCTGCTCCTCGTCGGCGCGGCGGCCTTCGGCGCGGCTTCCCTGCTCGCCGCCTACGCGCACACCGCCGAGACCCTGATCGCGGCCCGCGCGGTCCTCGGCATCGGCGGGGCCACCCTGATGCCGTCGACGATGGCGCTGGTCCGCACGATGTTCACCGACCCCGCCCAGCGGGCGAAGGCGATCGGGCTGTGGTCCGGGGTGATGACGGCCGGGATCGCGCTCGGCTCGGTGATGAGCGGCGTCCTCGTGGAGCACTTCTGGTGGGGCTCGGTCTTCCTGGTGAACCTGCCCGCGATGGCGCTGCTGCTGATCCTCGGGCCGGTGCTGCTCCCGGAGTCCAGGAACCCCTCACCCGGCCGCTTCGACCTGCTGAGCGTCCCGCTGTCGATGGCGGCGGTCCTGCCCGTGGTCTACGGCCTCAAGGAGCTGCCCTCCGAGGGCTGGAACGTCCGCTACGTCGTCTCCATCACCGTCGGTCTGCTCTTCGCGGCGCTGTTCGTGCACCGCCAGCGCACCGCGGCCTCGCCGATGATCTCGCCCGCCCTCTTCCGCGGGCACGGTTTCACCCCGGCCGTCGTCCTCAACCTGGTGTCGGCCTTCGGGATGATGGGGTCCTCCTACTTCACCACCCAGTACCTCCAGTCCGTGCTGGACAAGAGCGCGCTGGAGGCCGCGCTGTGGGCCCTGCTGCCGTCGGTCTTCATCGGCTTCGCCGCGCCGCTCGCCATGCGGCTGGTCCAGCTGGGTGTGGAGCGGGCGTACGTGGTGGCGGGCGGTTTCGTGGTCGCGGCGTGCGGTTACGCGCTCCTGGCCTGCGCCGGCACCGACTCCCTGTGGCTGGTGCTGGCGGCCTGCGGCGTCATGGCGGGCGGCATTGTCGCGGTGATGTCCCAGCTCACCGACCTGGCGCTCAGCTCCGCCCCGGTGGAGAAGGCGGGCGCGGCGTCCTCCCTGATGGAGACCGGCACCGAGTTCGGCGGCGCGTTGAGCATGGCGGTCCTGGGCTCCGTCGGTACGGCCGTCTACCACCACGAGATGCCGGCCTCGGCACCGGACGCGGCCCGGGAAACCCTGGGCGGCGCGCTGTCGGTCGCCGCGCGGCTGCCGGGGTCCGCGGGAGAGGCCCTGGCGACGGCGGCGCGGGAGGCCTTCACCGACGGCATGCGGGGCGCCGCGATCGCGGGCGCGGTGCTGCTGTTGGCGGCGGCGCTCCCGGCGGCGCGCGCACTGCGCGGCATCCGGGTGCGCGAGAACGCGGCCACGGAGAACGCCGGACAGGCTGACTCACTCAGCCCGTCCGGCGTGTGAGGACGAGGCCCGCTCAGGGCCGTGAGCGGGGGTCCCGGGGGCGGCGGCCCCCGGGTACGGTCGCCTCAGACGAGGTTGACGGACCGGGCGGACGTGGCGCCGATCTCCGCCGAAACCTCCGCCAGCACCCCGGCGGGCACCGTGTCGTCGACGGTCAGCACGGCCAGCGCCTCGCCGCCCACCGTCGCACGGGCGACCTGCATGCCGGCGATGTTGATACCGGCCTCGCCGATGACGCGGCCCACGGTGCCGACGACGCCGGGACGGTCCTCGTAGCGCAGGACGACCATGTGGTCGGCCAGGGCGAGGTCCACGTCGTACTCGCCGACGGCGACGATCTTCTGGAGGTGCTTCGGGCCGGCCAGCGTGCCGGAGACCGACACCTCCTCGCCGTCCGAGAGGGTGCCGCGCACGATGACGACGTTGCGGTGCTCCGGGGACTCCGAGCTGGTGGTCAGGCGGACCTCGACGCCGCGCTCCTGGGCGAACAGCGGGGCGTTGACGTACGACACGGTCTCGTCGACGACGTCCTCGAAGACACCCTTGAGCGCGGACAGCTCCAGCACCTTCACGTCGTGCTGGGTGATCTCGCCGTAGACCTCGACGTCGAGGCGGACGGCGACCTCACCGGCGAGCGCGGTGAAGATGCGGCCGAGGCGCTCGGCGAGCGGCAGGCCCGGCTTGACGTCCTCGGCGATGACGCCGCCCTGGACGTTGACCGCGTCGGGGACCAGCTCGCCGGCGAGGGCGAGACGGACCGACTTGGCGACGGCGATACCGGCCTTCTCCTGGGCCTCGTCGGTGGAGGCGCCGAGGTGCGGGGTGGCGACAACCTGGTCGAACTCGAAGAGCGGGGAGTCCGTGCAGGGCTCCTTCGCGTACACGTCGAGACCGGCGCCCGCGACGCGGCCCTCCTTGAGCGCCGAGTACAGCGCCTCCTCGTCGACGATGCCGCCGCGCGCGGCGTTGACGATGCGGACGCTGGGCTTGACCTTGCGCAGCGCCTCGTCGCCGATCAGGCCGAGGGTCTCGGGGGTCTTGGGCAGGTGGACGGTGATGAAGTCGGAGACCTCGAGCAGCTCGTCCAGCGACAGCACCTTGACGCCCATCTGCGCGGCCCGCGCGGGCTGCACGTAGGGGTCGTAGGCGACGACCTTCATGCCGAAGGCCGACATGCGCTGCGCGACCAGCGCGCCGATGCGGCCGAGGCCGACGACGCCGAGGGTCTTCTCGGCCAGCTCGACGCCGGTGTACTTGCTGCGCTTCCACTCGCCGTTCTTCAGCGCGGCGTTGGCCTGCGGGATGTTGCGGGCGGTGGCGACGATCAGGCCGCAGGCCAGCTCGGCGGCGGTGACGATGTTGGAGGTCGGGGCGTTGACCACCATCACGCCGGCCTTGGTGGCGGCGGAGACGTCGACGTTGTCCAGGCCGACACCGGCGCGGGCGACGACCTTGAGCTTCTTGGCGGCGGCCACGGCCTCGGCGTCGACCTTGGTGGCGGAGCGGACCAGGATCGCGTCCACGTCGGCGATGGCGGGGAGCAGTTCGGCCCGGTCCGCGCCGTTGCACTGGCGGATCTCGAAGTCGGGGCCGAGCGCGTCCACGGTCGCGGGCGACAGCTCTTCAGCGATGAGTACGACGGGTTTCGAGCTCACGTGAGTCCTCACAAGTCCAATGCGGACGGCCGTCCCGACGGCCGCATGCGGAGGGTTGCTAGCCGCGTGGAAGACGCACGACGCTGTGGGCCTGACGCGTATGTGTTCAGCAGTCTAGTGGCGTGGCGGGCAGTGTCCTGCGCCGCTGCGGAAGCATCACCCGGAAGTGGATCCCGCGGGGGCGCCCGGCGCGCCGGGCGCCCCCGCGGGGCAAAGACCTACGCCTCTTCGTCGACCCAGCTCATGAGCTTGCGCAGCTCCTTGCCGGTGGTCTCCAGGAGGTGCTCGGAGTCCTGCTTCTTGTACTCGTTGTAC
>NZ_JBIAVA010000025.1:0-85180 GCF_042893535.1 Streptomyces sp. NPDC001599 | reverse complement strand
GATCAGCTTCAGCTCGTGCAGGCACTCGAAGTAGGCGATCTCCGGCTGGTAACCGGCCTCGGTCAGGGTCTCGAAGCCCGCCTTCACCAGCGCGGCCGTACCACCGCACAGGACGGCCTGCTCGCCGAAGAGGTCGGTCTCGGTCTCCTCGGTGAAGGTCGTCTTGATGACGCCGGCGCGGGTGCCGCCGATGCCCTTGGCGTACGACAGGGCCAGCGCGAAGCCGTTGCCCGTGGCGTCCTGCTCGACGGCGGCGATGCAGGGAACGCCGCGGCCCTCCTCGTACTGACGGCGCACCAGGTGGCCCGGGCCCTTGGGGGCGACCATGCAGACGTCGACGCCGGCCGGGGGCTTGATGAAGCCGTAGCGGATGTTCAGGCCGTGGCCGAAGAACAGCGCGTCGCCGTCCTTCAGGTTGTCCTTGATGTCCTTCTCGTAGACCTCGGCCTGGATCGGGTCCGGGACCAGGATCATGATGACGTCGGCCTCGGCGGCGGCCTCGGCCACCGGCACCACGCGCAGGCCCTGCTCCTCGGCCTTGGCCTTGGACTTGGAGCCCTCGTGCAGACCGACGCGCACGTCGACACCGGAGTCGCGCAGCGACAGGGCGTGGGCGTGGCCCTGGCTGCCGTACCCGATGACCGCGACCTTGCGGCCCTGGATGATGGACAGGTCGGCGTCGGCGTCGTAGAACAGCTCGGCCACTGGGTTATCTCCTTGTGTGCAGGTGTTGCGTCCCACCGTATGCCGGTGGGGGGAAGGGAAGTCTCGGGGTCTCGGAATGCGGGCGGCCGGTGGTGTCCGCGGCCGCCCGTTTCCGTTGTGGTGCGGACCGTTTTCCGTTGTTACGCGGACCGGTCGAGTGCGCGCAGCGAGCGGTCCGTGATCGAACGGGCGCCGCGGCCGATGGCGATCGTGCCGGACTGGACGAGCTCCTTGATGCCGTACGGTTCCAGCATCCGGAGCATGGCGGTCAGCTTGTCGCTGCTCCCGGTGGCCTCGATGGTGACGGCCTCCGGGGAGACGTCGACGGTCTTGGCGCGGAAGAGCTGGACGATCTCGACGATCTGGGAACGTGTCTCGTTGTCGGAGCGCACCTTCACCAGAACGAGTTCGCGCTGGACGGCCTGGGTGGGCTCCAGCTCGACGATCTTGAGCACGTTCACCAGCTTGTTGAGCTGCTTGGTGACCTGCTCCAGCGGGAAGTCCTCGACGCTCACCACGATGGTGATGCGGGAGATGTCGGGGTGCTCGGTGACGCCGACGGCGAGCGAGTCGATGTTGAAGCCGCGGCGGGAGAACAGGGCGGTGATCCGCGCCAGGACGCCGGGGGTGTTCTCCACCAGGACGGAGAGCGTGTGCTTGGACATGGTCTCTTCGGTCTCTCTCGCTCAGTCGTCTTCGTTGTCGCCGAAGTCGGGGCGGACGTCCCGGGCGGCCATGATCTCGTCGTTGGAGGTGCCGGCGGCGACCATCGGCCAGACCATCGCGTCCTCGTGGACGATGAAGTCGACGACGACGGGGCGGTCGTTGACGGAGTTGGCCTCCTCGATCACCTTGTCGAGGTCGGCGGGGTCCTCGCAGCGGATGGCGTAGCAGCCCATCGCCTCCGACAGCTTCACGAAGTCGGGGACGCGGGTGCCGCGGGCCTGAGGGTTGACGTCCTCCGGGCCGGAGTGCAGCACCGTGTTGGAGTACCGCTGGTTGTAGAACAGGGTCTGCCACTGGCGGACCATCCCGAGGGCGCCGTTGTTGATGACGGCGACCTTGATCGGGATGTTGTTCAGGGCGCAGGTGGTCAGTTCCTGGTTGGTCATCTGGAAGCAGCCGTCGCCGTCGATCGCCCAGACGGTGCGGTCGGGCATGCCGGCCTGGGCGCCCATGGCGGCCGGGACGGCGTAGCCCATCGTTCCGGCGCCGCCGGAGTTCAGCCAGGTGGCGGGCTTGTCGTACTGCACGAAGTGAGCGGCCCACATCTGGTGCTGGCCGACGCCGGCCGCGAAGATCGTGCCCTCGGGCGCCAGCTGTCCGACGCGCTCGATGACCTGCTGCGGGGAGAGCGAGCCGTCCTCGGGCTGGTCGTAGCCGAGGGGGTAGGTCTCGCGCCAGCGGCTCAGGTCCTTCCACCAGGCGCTGTAGTCGCCCGTGTTGCCCTCGTCGTGCTCCTTCTGGACGGCCTGCACGAGGTCGGCGATGACCTCGCGGGCGTCGCCGACGATCGGCACGTCGGCGGCGCGGTTCTTGCCGATCTCGGCCGGGTCGATGTCGGCGTGGACGATCTTGGCGTACGGGGCGAAGCTGTCCAGCTTGCCGGTGACGCGGTCGTCGAAGCGGGCTCCGAGGGCGACGATCAGGTCGGCCTTCTGCAGCGCGGTGACGGCGGTGACCGCACCGTGCATGCCCGGCATTCCCACGTGCAGCGGGTGGCTGTCGGGGAACGCGCCGAGCGCCATCAGGGTGGTGGTGACGGGCGCTCCGGTGAGTTCGGCGAGGACCTTCAGCTCGGCGGTGGCCTTCGCCTTGAGGACGCCGCCGCCGACGTAGAGCACGGGCCGCTTCGCCGCGGAGATCAGCTTGGCCGCCTCGCGGATCTGCTTGGCGTGCGGCTTGGTGACGGGGCGGTAGCCGGGCAGGTCCATGACCGGCGGCCAGGAGAAGGTGGTCTTCTTCTGGAGGATGTCCTTGGGGATGTCGACCAGGACGGGGCCGGGGCGGCCGGTGGAGGCGATGTGGAACGCCTGCGCGATCACCCGGGGGATGTCCTCGGCCTTGGTGACCAGGAAGCTGTGCTTGGTGATCGGCATGGTGATGCCGACGATGTCCGCCTCCTGGAAGGCGTCCGTGCCGATCGCGGAGGAGACCACCTGCCCGGTGATCGCGACCAGCGGCACGGAGTCCAGGTTGGCGTCGGCGATCGGGGTGACCAGGTTGGTGGCACCGGGGCCCGAGGTCGCCATGCAGACGCCGACCTTGCCGGTGGCCTGCGCGTAGCCGGTGGCCGCGTGGCCGGCGCCCTGCTCGTGGCGGACCAGGACGTGGCGCACCCTGGTGGAGTCCATCAGCGGGTCGTAGGCCGGAAGGATCGTGCCACCCGGGATGCCGAATACGGTGTCGGCGCCGACCTCCTCGAGAGAGCGAATGAGGGACTGCGCACCCGTGACGTGCTCGGGGGCGGACTGTCCTCCGGATCGGGGCCGGGGCTGCGGGTGAGCCCCGGTGGCCTGCTCGGTCATCGGCGTTCTCTTCTCGATGCTGAGGGTTTTTGCGAGGTTTGGGCGATCTGAGCTGCTGCTCGGCAGGTGCCTGTGCAACAAAAAACCCCTCGTGCCGTAAGGCAAGCGAGGGGAGCGCGTCGGTGTGGGTCGCGGGGAGTCCGGGTCGGTCCGGACGTCACCAGCTTCAGCCGACGCGCTTTCCAAGTACGAGAATTCGGGTGCGCATGGCACTGACCCTCCCTCCGGCGCGCACTCACTGTCAAGTGGGTGGGACAGGAGTCTCATTATGTGAGCGAAGGGCCGTGCCACCACTCAGAACGGCCGGCAGTCCGGAGGGGACACCGCCGGTGACCTGACCCGGACCCGGGCCGCCGACGCTCTTGCCGTAGACCCCGGCACCGCCGCCCGCGAAGGCCGGCTCGGCCGGCCCGTGGGGCACCGGGTAGTGACCGGTCGCGAGCGCTCTGCGCAGCCGGTACTCGTCCAGGGCCCCGGAGAACGCCATGCCCTGTCCGTGGGTGCAGCCCATCGCGCGCAGGGCGACGATCTGCTCGGGCAGGTCGACGCCGTCGGCGACGGACTTCAGTCCGAGGTCGGTGGCGATGCGCAGCAGACCACTGGTGATCTTGTGCAGCCGCGCGGACTCCACGACGCCCTCGACCAGGCCCCGGTCGAGCTTGAGGACGTCCACGGGCAGGCGCCGCAGCGCCGTGATCGCCGCGTAGCCGCTGCCGAAGCCGTCCAGGGCGATCCGGACACCGACCCTGCGCAGGGCGTTCAGCCGGCGGTCCAGCTCGTCGAGGCCGACCCGTGGGTCGATGTCCGACAGCTCGATCACAAGTGAGCCCGGGGGCAGTCCGTGGCGGGTCAGCAGGGCCTCCACGGAGCCCAGCGGCATGGAACGGTCCAGCAGGCGGCGGGCGCCGATGCGTATGGCCACGGTCACGGACAGCCCGGTCGCCGCTCGCTCGGCGGCCTGCTCGACGGCCTCGCGCAGCACCCAGCGGTCGAGTTCGGCGGTCCGGTCGCCCTCCTCGGTCACCCGCAGGAACTCGGCGGGGGTGAACAGCACGCCCTGTGAGGAGCGCCAGCGCGCCTGGGCGCACACCGACGTGATCCGGCCGTCCGTCAGCGAGACCACCGGCTGGTGCAGCAGGGCGAACTCCCCGTCGTGCAGCGCGGCCCGCAGCCGGGTGGCCAGCTCGGCCTTGCGTACCACGTCCTGCTGCATCTGCGGTCGGTACAGCTCGACGCGCCCCTTGCCGCCCGCCTTGGCCCGGTACATGGCGAGGTCGGCGTTGCGCAGCAGCTCACCGGCGCCCAGGCCTGGTTCGGCGAAGGCAACGCCGATGGAGGCGTTGACCCGGACTTCGTTGCCGTCGATGAGGTAGGGCTGGGAGAGGGTCAGTCTGAGCCGGTCGGCCAACTCCCGGATGTGGCCCTCACGGGCGGCCCGGTCCCGGGCGCCGTCCCCGACGATCAGGGCCGCGAACTCGTCACCGCCGAGCCGGGAGGCGGTGTCGCCCTTGCGGACGGCCTCGTGGAGTCTGCGGGCGGCCTGGACGAGCAGCTCGTCCCCGGCCTGGTGCCCGATGGTGTCGTTGACGCCCTTGAAGCCGTCGAGGTCGATGAAGAGCACCGCCGTCCCGCGCAGGGCGGCGCCCCGGTCCGAGGCGCGGCGGCCGGAGAGGGCCTGCTGGACGCGCCGGGTGAACAGCGCGCGGTTGGGCAGGTCGGTGAGCGGGTCGTGTTCGGCGTTGTGCTGGAGCTGCGCCTGGAGGCGCACTCTTTCGGTCACGTCCCGGCTGTTGAAGATGAGGCCGCCGTGGTGCCGGTTGACGGTGGACTCGACGTTGAGCCACCCTCCCCCGCCCCCGGAACGGAAACGGCACTCGATGCGGGTGGTGGGTTCCTCGACCGGGTTGGCGGCCAGGAACCGGCGCACCTCGTGCACCACGCAGCCGAGGTCCTCGGGGTGGATGAGACCGGCCAGCTCGGTGCCCACCAGTTCCTCCGCGGGCCGTCCGTAGACCCCGGCGGCGGCCGGGGAGACGTAGCGGAGGATGCCGTTGGGCGCGGCGATCATGATGACGTCGCTGGAGCCCTGGACCAGGGAGCGGAAGTGGTTCTCCTTCTGGGCCAGTTCCTGGGTGAGGACGATGTTGTCGAGCAGCATGATGCCCTGCCGGACGACGAGCGCGAGCACGACGGTGCCGCCGGTCAGCAGGACCACGCGGTCGACGCTGCGGCCGTTGAGGACGTTGTAGAGGATGCCCAGGGTGCAGACGGCGGCCGCGAGGTACGGCGTGAGCGCGGCCAGGGACCCGGCGATCGGGCGGGCGGCCGGATAGCGGCCCCGTTCGCCGCCCTGCCCGGGTCCGGGCAGGGCGGTGGACGTGGCGGGCGGTACCGAGGGGGGCGTGGGCCGGTGACCGCTGCCGCGCTGGCCGGGCACGTGCTCGCGCACCACGCGGGTGTGGCCGCCGGTCCCCTTCTCTTCCGGCGTCGCACGCCCGCGCCGGGACGCGGCCCAGGGGGCGTACGCGAGCAGCAGGGAGCCGGCGAACCAGCCCGCGTCGAGCAACTGCCCTGAGCGGTAGCTGTTGTGGAGCAGCGGCGAGGTGAACAGGGCGTCGCACACCACGGTCAGGGCGAGGGCGCCGATGGCGGTGTTGACGGCGGATCTGCACACGGGCGACCGCCGGAAATGCAGCGCGAGCACCATGCTGACGAGGGCGATGTCGAGCAGCGGGTAGGCCACCGAGAGCGCCGCGTGCGCCACGCTGGAACCGCCCTCGGCCTTGGCCGCCTGGGCGAGCGCCAGACTCCAGGCCAGGGTCAGCAGCGAACCGCCGATCAGCCAGGCGTCTAGGCCCAGGCAGATCCACCCGGCCTTGGTCACCGGCCGCTTGGCCAGCACCAGCAGTCCCACGATGGCGGGCGGGGCGAAGCACAGGAAGAACAGGTCCGCGTAGCTGGGGCTGGGCACCGGCACCCGCAGCACGACCTCATACCACCCCCAGACCAGGTTGCCCAGGGACGCCATCGCCGAGGAGAGGGCGAAGAGCAGCCAGGCCGGTCGAAAGCGGACGCGGCGTCCGCGGGCGTAGAGGAAGCAGGAGACGGCGGCGGCGGCCGCAGCGGCGCTCAGCCCGAAGTCGCCCATGATCTTGGCGACGTACTGCGAACCCCAGCCGAGCGCGGCACCGACGGCGTAGGCCGCGCAGACCAGGGCGAGCACGAGCTGGCGGACGAGGGGCGGCCCGCCGGCGGCGGCCGACGGCCGGGGCAGCAGCGGTCCGGACGCGGCCTGGCGGCGCAGCGCTCCGTCCAGCGTGGGCACGGGCGGCGGACTCACCGGGGCCTCCCGGTCCGCACCGCTCCCGCGTCCCGCGCGCACCGGTGGACCGGCCGGTCCTGCCTTCTGCGGTCGCCCGGTCGGCGCGGGTGGGGGCAGCGCGGAGCGGGCCGGCCACCATGGTGGCCGTGCCGACCCCGTCGGCGCGCGGTCGTTGTCGTGGTCGTGCGCCAGGGTCGCCGGCGGCGGCTCCGCCGCGTCGGATCGTCGGTCCATAGGCCGTGCATCGCCCGTCGCCCCCCTCCACAGTCTGAGATGTCCATCCCCGGCGCCGTACGGTGCGCGGCGCGTCCCCTGTCGGACGATACACCAGTCTCGTCACTCAGGGACATAGGTTCTCTACGCTCCGTGACGACCAGCGGATATGCGCGCACCCACCGCATCCGGGGAGTCGCGGAGGGTGCCCGAAACCGATTACGAGCCCGTCGTCAGGATCACGTTGCGCAGCGGCTCCCGGTTCACGAACCGGGTCAACTGGTCCACCAGCAGCCGCTCGGCGCGCGGCAGGAAGGCGGAGGTCGGACCGCCTGCGTGCGGGCTGACGACTATGCCGGGAGCATGCCACAGGGGGTGGCCCGGCGGCAGCGGTTCGGGGTCGGTCACGTCGAGGGCCGCGGTGAGGCGTCCGCTCTCCAGTTCGGCGAGCAACGCCTTCGTGTCCACGACCGGTCCGCGCGCCACGTTGACGAGCAGGGCACCGTCCTTCATCCGGGCCAGGAACTCGGCGTCGGCCAGTCCCCGGGTGGCCTCGGTGAGCGGTGTGGACAGGATCACCACATCGGCCTGCGGGAGCAGGCGGGGGAGTTCGGTGAGCGGGTGCACGGGGCCGCGCTCCGTGGTGCGGGCGGAGCGCGCGACGCGCACGACCGGCGCGACCTCGAACGGCACGAGCCGGTCCTCGATCGCGGCGCCGATCGACCCGTACCCGACGATGAGGACCGTCCGGTCCGCGAGCGCGGGCCGGAACCCGCCGAGCCACTCGCCGCGGTCCTGCGCCCGCACGAAGTCCGGGATGCCGCGCAGCGACGCCAGGACCAGGGCCAGGGTCAGCTCCGCGGTGCTGGCCTCGTGCACGCCGCGCGCGTTGCACAGCCGTACCCCGGCGGGCAGGTGCCCGAGACCGGGTTCGACGTGGTCGATGCCCGCGGAGAGGGTCTGGACGACCTGGACGGAGCGCATCTCGGGCAGCGGGCGTACCCCCACCGCGCTGGGCTTCATGTAGGGGACGACGTAGAAGGCGCAGTCGGCCGGGTCGGCGGGGAAGGTCTCCTCGCCGTCCCAGTGGCGGTAGGCGGGACCTTCGGGAAGGCCCTCGATCTCGTCCGGCGGGATGGGCAGCCACACGTCAGCAGTCATGGTCAGGAGGCTATGTCAGGGGGCGGAGAGGCAAAGGTTAGGTTGGGTGGTCCGACAAGGGAGGGTCACGACCGGTGGAGCGCAGGACGATCGGCGCGACGGCACTCGCGGTGGGGGCCGTCGGACTGGGGTGCATGCCGATGAACTGGGCGTACAGCGCCTCGCGGCAGCGTGGCGACGAGTCGCTCAGGGCCGTGCACCGGGCCCTCGACCTCGGTGTCTCCCTGCTGGACACGGCGGACATGTACGGCCCGTTCACCAACGAGCTGCTGTTGGGGCGGGTGTTGAGGGAGCGGCGGTCCGAGGCCTTCGTGTCGACCAAGGTCGGTCTGCTGGTGGGTGAGCAGCACATCGTGGCCAACGGCCGCCCCGGCTATGTGCGGCGTGCCTGCGACGCGTCCCTGCGCCGGCTCCAGACGGACGTCATCGACCTCTACCAACTGCACCGCGCCGACCCCGAGATACCGGTCGAGGAGACCTGGGGCGCGATGGCGGAGCTGGTGCGGGCCGGGAAGGTGCGGGCGCTCGGCCTGTGCGCGGTCGGGGCGCGGTCGGCCCGGCGGCCGGGGGCGCGGCTGCACGACGCGACGATCCGCCAGCTGGAGCGGGTGCAGCAGGTCTTCCCGGTGAGCGCGGTCGAGGCCGAGCTGTCGGTGTGGTCCCCGGAGGCGCTGCGGACCCTGCTGCCGTGGTGCGTCTCGCGCGGCGTGGGTTTCCTGGCCGCGATGCCGCTGGGCAACGGCTACCTGACCGGCACGCTGACGCCCGGCCAGGGCTTCGAACCGGAGGACCTGCGGGCCCGGCACCCCCGCTTCACCGCCGAGATGATGGCGGCCAACCAGCCGATCGTGGCCGCGCTGCGCCGGATCGCCGCCCGGCACGGCGACGGGGTCACCGCGGCGCAGGTGGCGCTGGCCTGGGTGCTGGCCCAGGGGCGGCACGTGGTGCCGGTGCCGGGCACCAAGCAGGAGCGCTGGGTGACGCAGAACGCGGGGGCGGCCCGGCTGCTGCTGACCGAGCGGGACCTGGCGGAGGTGCGGGCGCTGCCGCCGGCGCAGGGTTCCTGGGAGTGAGACCCGCGGCGCCCGGCCGGCCGCCGCCGGATCAGGGGTTCGGGTTCGGGATTCGGCGATCGGGAACTTGGGGAGCCCCTGCGGTGTATGACAGGGAGAACCCGCCGCGTCGAAGGGACCAAGATCGTGCAACGTCGAGCCGTGCCGGCCGTGCTGACCGCCGCTCTCCTGCTGACGGCCGGCTGCTCCTCCGACTCCTCCGACGGCGCGGACCCGTCCGGAACGGACCGCGGCGCCTCCCCCACGAGTACGGCGGCGCAGTCCTCGCCCGCCGGATCACCCACCGAGCAGGCACCGCCCGCGAAGGGCTCGGTCAAGGTGCTCCGCACGGTCGCCACGGGGCTGAACAGCCCTTGGGGCCTGGCCCCGCTGCCGGGCGGCGACCTGCTGGTGTCCTCGCGCGACGAGGCCACGATCACGCGCGTCGACGCGAAGACCGGCAAGAAGACCGAGCTGGGCGAGGTGCCCGGGGTGTCCCCGTCCGGCGAGGGCGGCCTGCTCGGCATCGCGCTCTCCCCCGACTACGCCTCGGACCACATGGTCTACGCGTACTTCACCTCGGCCTCGGACAACCGGATCGTGCGCATGCTGTACGACGAGAAGAAGCCGTCCGGCGAGCAGCTGGGCGCGCCGGACACGGTCTTCCGGGGCATTCCCAAGGGTGTGATCCACAACGGCGGTCGGATCGCCTTCGGCCACGACAAGATGCTCTACGCGGGCACGGGCGAGAGCGGTGACACCGGTCTGTCGCAGGACAAGGAGTCGCTCGGCGGCAAGATCCTGCGGATGACCCCGGACGGCGAACCGGCGCCCGGCAACCCCTTCCCGGACTCCCCCGTGTACTCGTTGGGCCACCGGAACGTGCAGGGGCTCGCCTGGGACGGCAAGCAGCGGCTGTTCGCCTCGGAGTTCGGTCAGGACACCTGGGACGAGCTGAACGCGATCGAGCCGGGTGGCAACTACGGCTGGCCGGAGGCGGAGGGCAAGGGCGGCGGCTCCGGCTTCCACGACCCGGTGGCGCAGTGGAGCACCGACGAGGCCTCCCCCAGCGGCATCGCCTACGTCGAGGGCTCCGTGTGGATGGCGGGGCTGCGCGGTGAGCGGCTGTGGCGGATCCCGCTGAAGGGGACACGGGCCGCGGCCGACCCGCAGGCGTTCCTGGAGGGCGAGTACGGCCGGCTGCGTACGGTGGCCCCGGCGGGCGGCGACAAGCTGTGGCTGGTGACCAGCAACACGGACGGCCGCGGCGACGCGAAGGGCGACGACGACCGGATCCTGGAGCTGGAGGTGAAGTAGGCGGCCGGCTACTCGTCGTCCGGGGACGGGGTCACCGGGGCCTGCGCCTCCTCCTCGGCGCGCGGCCGGTGGACGACGACCTTGCCCGAGGTGAGGTCTATGGGGCCGCGAGCGGGGTCGCCGTCGCCCACGTCCTCGCGGGTCAGTTCGAGGCGGTTCTGCTCGTCGTTGGTGTGTTTGCGGCCGGGCGAGAAAAGTTCCTCGAATGCGTTGAACATCGGGCCTCCGTCGGTCGGCGTCCCTTACAGCGTAAGCCTCACTCCGTCGAACGGGACGTGAGCCGTTCGGCGGGGAAGAGCGCCAGCCGGTGGGCCACCGCCGCCGCCTCGCCGCGGCCGGAGACGCCGAGCTTGGCCAGGATGTTGGAGACGTGGACGCTGGCCGTCTTGGGCGAGATGAAGAGCTCCTCGGCTATCTGCCGGTTGGTGCGGCCGTCGGAGACCAGCCGCAGGACGTCCCGCTCCCGGCCGGTGAGGCCGAGGGCGTCGGCCGGGTCGGCGGGCCCGGAGGCGGGTACGGATTCGCCGGCGCGGCCGAGGGTGAGGCGGGCACGCCGGCCGAGCACGGCGACCGCGTCGGACAGCGGGCGCGCGCCGAGGTGGTCGGCGACGGTGTGGGCCAGGCGCAGCAGTTCCGTGGCCCGGGCGCGCTCGTCGTCGCCGCCGGTGGCCAGGAGGGCATCGGCCAGCCGGTGGCGGACGCGGGCGAGATCGTAGGGGCGCTCCAGGCATTCGAAGGCGGTGACCGCCTCCGACCAGAGCCGCGGGGTGTCGCGGCCCCGGGCGCGGTGGAGTTCGGCGCGGACCCAGCGCTCGTGGGCGACCCAGACCGGGGCGCCCGTCGTCAGGTGCTTCGCGGCCTCGGCGAGGCGGTCGAGGAGGTCGGCGCGGCCCTCTTCGGCGGCCGGCAGGGCGCGCGCGTCGGCCTCCGCCGCGGCGGCGGACAGCAGCAGGGGCCAGCCGAAGCGCTGGGTGCCGGGCGGGAAGCCCGCGTCCAGGACGCGGACCAGTTCGGCGCGGGCGTCCGGGAGGCGTCCCTCGGCCGCGGCGACGCCGATGGCGAGGGCCGCCAGCGGCAGGCGGTGCTGCGGCATCGGATCGTGGGTGCCGTAGGCGGCGCGGGCCTCGGCGAGCAGCCCGGCGGCCTCGGCCCGCTCGCCGCGGGCGAGGGCGACGACGGCGCGTTTGAGTGCGGCGCCACCGCGTGGTGCGGGGCCGCGGCCCGGTGCTCCGGCCCGGTCCGCCGCTTCGAGGGCCTCGTCCCAGCGGCCCAGGGAGATCAGCGACTCGGCGAGGTTGCCCCAGACCCAGGCCTCGGACTCCAGCAGCCCCGTCCGCCGGGTGAGGTCGATGCCCTCGCGCAGGATGCCGAGCGCGTCCCGCGAGCGGCCGACGCCTTCCAGGGACGAGGGCAGGTTGACGTGGCTGCGGGCCACCACCGCGGACCGGTCCTGGGCCACCACCAGATCCCTGACCTGGAACATCTCGGCGAGTCCCGCGTCGATCTGCCCGGCGTCCACCATCAGGCCGCCGAGGGTGAGCCGGGCGTTCAGCTCGATCTCGTCGGCGCCCACCATGCGCGCGTACTCGACGGCCCGTTCGGCCGCCGTCATGGCGTCGGGGCCGGGGCTGTGCAGCATCGACCAGTTGGCGGACATGGCGAGCACCTCGGCGTGCACCTGGGACGGCGGCAGGCCGCGGACCAGTTCCTGGGCGATGCCCAGCTCCCGCCAGCCGTCGCCGCGGCCCTGGGCCTGGACCAGCAGCGAGCGCTGGGTCCAGAACCAGGCCGCGCGCTGCGGGTCCCGGCCGCTCGCGCCCGGCGCGGTGCCCGTGTCCTGTTCGTCCTCCAGGAGGCGCAGCGCCCGCTTGGTGATCTTCATGGCGCGTTCGCGCTCCCCGCACAGCCGCCCGGCTACGGCGGCCTCGGCCATCAGGTCCAGATAGCCCAGGGGCGTGGTGGCGGGGTCGCAGCCGCAGGGAGGGTAGACCTCGGTGTAGTCGACGGGGCGCAGGGTGGCGCGTACGTCGTCGGGGGCGGAGTCCCACAGCTCCATCGCGCGCTCCAGCAGCCGCAGCTGCTCGGAGTAGGCGTGCCTGCGGCGGGCCTCGACCGAGGCGTCCAGGACGGCGGGCAGGGCCTTGGCGGGGGCGTGGGCGTGGTACCAGTAGCTGGCCAGGCGCATCACGCGCTCGGCGGCGGGCACCAGCGTGGGATCGGCGTCCAGGGCTTCGGCGTAGCGCCGGTTGAGGCGGGAGCGTTCGCCGGGGAGCAGGTCGTCGCCGACGGCCTCGCGGACCAGGGAGTGCCGGAAGCGGTAGCCGTCGCCGTCGGGCGCGGGGAGCAGGATGTTGGCGTTGACCGCGGAGCGCAGCGCCTCGATGAGGTCGTCCTCGGCGAGCCGGGCGACGGCGGCGAGCAGCCGGTACTCGACGGTGGAGCCGCCCTCGGCGACGATCCGGGCGACCCGCTGGGCGCTCTCGGGCAGGGCTTCGACTCGGACCAGGAGCAGGTCGCGCAGGGAGTCGGTGAGGCCGGTGCAGCTGCCCTCGTGGGCGGCGGCGGCCAGCTCCTCGACGAAGAAGGCGTTGCCGTCGGAGCGTTCGAAGATCTCGTCGACCTGGAGCGGGTCGGGCTCGTGGGCGAGGATCCCGGCGATCTGGCGGCCCACCTCGTCCCGGGTGAAGCGGCCGAGTTCGACACGGCGGACGGTGCGCAGCCGGTCCAGCTCGGCGAGCAGGGGGCGCAGCGGGTGGCGGCGGTGGATGTCGTCGGAGCGGTAGGTGGCGAGGACGACGAGGCGGCCGGTGCGCAGGGTGCGGAAGAGGTAGGCGATCAGGTGGCGGGTGGAGGCGTCGGCCCAGTGCAGGTCCTCCAGGACGAGGACGACGGTGTGCCGGGCGGCGACGCGCTCCAGCAGGCGGGCGGTGAGTTCGAAGAGCCGGGCCATGCTCTCCTCGTCGTGCCGGCCGCCGCCGGTGGCCGGGGCGCCCTCGGCCAGTTCGGGCAGCAGCCGGGCCAGCTCCTCCTCCTGGCCGGCGGCCGCGGCGGCCAGCTCCTCGGGCAGGTGGCGGCGCAGGGCGCGCAGCGCGGTGGAGAAGGGCGCGAAGGGCAGCCCGTCGGCGCCGATCTCCACGCAGCCGCCCAGCGCGACGACGGCGCCGCGCCGGTCCGCCGCGGCGGCGAACTCCTCGACGAGGCGGGTCTTGCCGACGCCGGCCTCGCCGCCGAGCAGCAGTGCCTGCGGCTCTCCCCCGGCGACGCACGCGCGGGCGAGCGCCTCGTTCAACGTGTCCAGTTCGCCGGTGCGGCCGACGAACACGGGACTGACGGACCTGGTCTCCACGGACCCGAGCATCGCATGGGGGTACGACAGCGGGGCACCGGTTTTCGACGAGTGGACGGCGGCGGGAACGAGGGCGGGGAGGGAGGCCGTGCGGCCTCCCTCCCCGGCTCCCCCGTTCACGCGGCCCGGGCAAACCGGGGCCGGCGCTGTCGCGGCGTATGGCTCTCCGCCTCGTCGGCGCCGTGCCGGGCCTGGCGGCGGGCGGCGCGACGGGCCCGGATCACCTCGCGGGCCAGCCGGGCCTCGTCGGCGCGGCGGATCAGTTCGGCGGAGCGGTACTGCTGGAACTCGTACTCGTACATGGTGTGCCCCTCGGCTTCTCTTCGGTTTCGGTTTCGGTTTCGGCTTCGCTCGCTTGCGATGCCTCAACCTTCGTCTCCAAGGGGGGTAGGCCACATCGGGTAAGTTCCGCATCTTCGGTGCCCCGCGGGGCCTTAGACGCGCGTGAGGGGTCTTAGGGCGCGCGCCACAGGCGGGCGACCGTCCTAAGACCCCTCAGAAGTGCCTGGTCAGCCGGTGGCGGGCAGCCCCAGCAGGACGTCCGTGTACTTCAGCACGGCCAGCAGCAGGCCGATGACGCCGAGGGCGACACCCGCCCAGGCGACCGACTTGATCCACGGGGCCTGCGGGCGGCCGGGCGCGCCGAACGCGGGACGGGCCAGCACGACGACGCCGACGATCAGCGCGACCAGGGCGAAGATGCCGCCCCACATCGCGGTGGCCTGCCAGGCGTTGCCGTAGCCCTTCTCGATCAGCGTGCCGACGTCCGACGACGAGGACGTCTGCAGCTGGCCCATCAGGGACTCGCGCGCGGAGGCCACGGTGCCGACCCAGCTGCCGGTCAGGGAGACGATGCCGAGACCGGCGGAGACCACGGCGCCCGCGCCCTGGCCGACGCCGGTTGGGGCCGCCTCGGTCCCTTCGGTGCCGTCCGTGTCCTCGTCCGTCGCCGTGTCGGCGTCCTCGGGGGTGTCGGTCTCGGCCGCCTCAGGGGCCTCGGGCGCCTTGGTGACCTCAATGGACTCGGCGGCCTCGGTCGCCTCGGCCGCTTCGGCCGCCTCGTCCGTCCTGTGCTCGTCGGTCTTCACGCCGGTCTCGTCCACTGTCTTCGTTCCCATGCCTCGCACCGTACGGACGCTGTCTGAGAGGTCCCTTAATGATCCTTGTGAGCGGCACGCGCGCGTGCTTCGCGTGCCGCACGCCACTCGGGTGCGAGCACGGCCCACACCTCCATGTCCTGGCGCTTGCCCCGGTAGGGGAAGCTCTCGCGCAGCACGCCCTCACGCATCATGCCGAGTCGCCGTGCGGCGTTGACACTCGGGGTGTTCGCCGTCGAGGCGTGCCACTCCACGCGGTGCATGCCGCGCTCGTCGAAGGCCCAGTCGATCAGCACGCGGGCACCGCGGGTGACCAGGCCGCGGCCCGTTCCGGCGGGCTCCAGCCAGCAGCCGATCTCGCAGACGCCGGTGGCGGCGTCGAAGACGCGGTAGAGCAGGCCGCCGACGAGGGTGCCGTCCAGCCACAGCCCGTGCAGGAAACCGCTGTCGGCGGCGTGCCGGTCGGCGTAGGCCTGGAGCACCTCGCGCGCGGAGTCGACGTCGGTGGCTTTCACCCCGAAGGGGATGTGCTCGGTGATGAAGTCCCGGCCCCGGTCCAGGTGGGCCAGGAACTCCTCGGCGTGCCAGGTCTCCAGGGGGCGCAGCTCGGCCCCGTCGTCACCCAGTGGTATCGCGTACATCCCGCTGCCGTTCCTCCTCCGCCAGGACGTCCGCCACCTCGGCGTCCGTCGCCGCGGCCAGCCTCTCATGGGCGGCCCGGCACTCGGGCGGCTCGATGCTGATGCGCGGCAGGAGGGCGTCCAGGCGGCGCGGCAGCCACCAGTTGGCGCGGCCGAGCAGGTGCATCAGGGCGGGCACCAGGAGGGTGCGCAGGACGAAGGCGTCCAGGGCGACCGCGGCGGCCAGCGCGATGCCGAACATGGCGATCACCCGGTCGCCGCTGAGGACGAAGGCGAGGAAGACCGAGATCATGATGACGGCCGCGGAGTTGATCACGCGGCCGGTCTCGGCGAGCCCGACCCGGACGGCCCGGCGGTTGTCTCCGGTCTCCAGCCACTCCTCGTACATCCGGCTGACCAGGAAGACCTGGTAGTCCATGGAGAGCCCGAAGAGCACCGAGACCATGATCACGGGCAGGAAGGGTTCGATCGGCCCCGCGCTGCCGAGGCCGAGCAGTTCGCTTCCCCAGCCCCACTGGAAGATCGCCACGACCACGCCGAAGGCGGCGGCCACCGCGGCCACGTTCATGGCGGCGGCCTTGAGGGGGATGCCGACGGACCGGAAGGCCAGCAGGAGCAGCAGGCAGCCGAGGCCGATGACGACGCCGACGAAGAGGGGCAGCTTGCCGACGATGACGTCGGCGAAGTCGTCGTAGCCGGCCGTCACGCCGCCGACGTGCACGTCGAGCGCGGTGCCGGCCTCGGCGCGCGGCAGCACCTCGGAGCGCAGCCGCTCGACCAGGTCGCTGGTGTCCTCGGACTGCGGTGCCGACTCGGGTACGACGGTGAGGTACGCGGCGTCGCCGCCGGAGTTGTACATCACCGGCGTCACCGAGGAGACGCCCTCGGTGGTGCGCAGGGTGGCGTCCAGGTTGTCCAGGGCGAGGCGGTCCTCGGCGCCGCGGACCTCGGTGACCAGGGTGAGCGGTCCGTTGACGCCGGGACCGAAGCCGTCGGCGAGGAGGTCGTAGGCCTGGCGGGTGGTGGTGCCCTTGGGGTCGTTGCCCTGGTCGGAGGTGCCGAGGCGCAGGCCGAGGGTGGGCAGGGCGACGACGGTGATGACGACGAGGGCGATCGCGCCGAGCAGTTTCGGGTGGCGCTCGACGAAGGCCGACCAGCGGGCGGCGAACCCGGTCGGCACCTCGGGTTCGGGGCCGTGCTCGGCGAGCCGGCGCCGCTCGCGCCGGCTCAGGGCGCGCGGCCCGATGTACGCCAGCAGGGCGGGCAGCAGCGTCACGGAGGCGGCGACGGTGAGGAGCACGGTCAGCGAGGCAGCGACGGCGACGCCGTTGAGGAAGCTCAGCCGGAGGATCAGCATGCCCAGCAGGGCGATGCAGACGGTGGCACCCGCGAACACCACGGCTCGTCCGGTGGTCGCCACGGCGTCGGCGGCGGCTTCCGCCACGGACAGGCCCCGTTTCAGTCCGCGCCGGTGTCTGGTGACGATGAACAGGGCGTAGTCGATGCCGACGCCGAGTCCGATGAGGGTGCCCAGCATGGGCGCGAAGTCGGCGACGGTCATGGCGTGGCCGAGGAGCGTGATGGCGGCGTAGGCGGTGCCGACGGAGACCAGCGCGGTGGCGATGGGCAGCAGTGCCGCGGCGACGGACCCGAAGGCCACGAAGAGCACGACCGCGGCCACGGCCACCCCGACGGCCTCGGCGAGGTGGCTGCCGCCGGACTCGGTGAGCGCTATGGCGCCGCCGCCCAGTTCGATCCGGAGCCCGTCGGTCTCGGCGGCCTCGGCGGTGTCGACCACGGCCCGTGCCTGGCCCGGGTCGAGGTCCTGGGAGGCGGCCTCGAAGGTGACGGTGGCGTACGCGGTGTCGGCGTTCTCGCTGATCAGGGGCGAGTCGGCGTCGTGGTACGGGTTGCTGACCGCGGCCACCCCGGGCAGGTCCGCGATGCGGTCCAGGGTGCGCGTCATGGCCTGTTCGACGTCGGCCGCGCGGACGGTGCCGGACGTGGTGTGCCAGACGATGGTGTCGCTGTCGCCGCCGAGGTCGGGGAAGCGGGATTCGAGCAGCCGGGAGGCGCGGTCGGAGCCGGTGCCGGGGATCCCGTAGTCGTTGGAGTACGCGGAGCCGGCGACCGTGGTGGCGGTGGCCACCCCGCCGAGGGCGAGCAGCCAGAGCAGGACGGTGACGAGGCGACGTTGAACACACCAGCGTGCGAGGGCTGCCACGAACGTGCTCCCAGGGTGTCTGATTGTGGATCTTTGACCGGGAACACCCGTGAAGCCGGGAAGACCGGGAATGGCCGTCCATGGTGTGAACAGACCGCAAAGAACGCATGAGCAATGCGGAATCACTCTTGCAGGCAGAAGTGATCCTTTGCGGACTTAGTGTCCTTATTCACAACAACGGCCCCGGGGGAACCCGCCGTGCTCGGCGCGTCCCCCCAGGGCTCGTCGGGTGTACGAGTGTCAGCCTTCGGCCACGCCCAGCTTCTCCAGGATCAGTTCCTTGACGCGGGCCGCGTCCGCCTGGCCGCGGGTCGCCTTCATGACCGCGCCGACCAGGGCGCCGGCCGCGGCCACCTTGCCGCCGCGGATCTTGTCCGCGATGCCCGGGTTGCCGGCGATGGCCTCGTCGACGGCGGTGGTCAGCGCGCCCTCGTCGGAGACGACCTTCAGGCCGCGCTTGTCGACGACCTCGTCCGGCGTGCCCTCACCGGCGAGGACGCCGAGGATGACCTGGCGGGCCAGCTTGTCGTTCAGCTCGCCCTTGGTCACCAGCTCGGCGACGCGGGCGACCTGGACCGGCGTGATCGCCAGCTCGTCGAGCGTCTTGCCCGACTCGTTGGCGCTGCGGGCCAGCTCGCCCATCCACCACTTGCGGGCGGAGGCAGCGTCGGCACCGGCGTCGATCGTGGCGACGATCGGGTCCAGGGCTCCGGCGTTGAGGATGGACTGCATGTCGTTGCCGGAGATGCCCCACTCCTCGCGGAGGCGGTTGCGGCGCACCAGCGGCAGCTCGGGCAGGCCGGACCGGATCTCCTCGACCCACTCGCGGGACGGGGCGACGGGCACCAGGTCGGGCTCCGGGAAGTACCGGTAGTCCTCGGCCTCCTCCTTCACGCGGCCCGAGGTGGTGGACCCCGTGTCCTCGTGGAAGTGGCGGGTCTCCTGGATGATCGTGCCGCCGTCGTTCAGCACGGCGGCGTGCCGCTGGATCTCGAAGCGGGCGGCGCGCTCGACGGAGCGCAGCGAGTTGACGTTCTTGGTCTCACTGCGGGTGCCGAACTTCTCCCGGCCGTGCGGGCGCAGCGACAGGTTGACGTCGCAGCGCATCTGGCCCATCTCCATGCGGGCCTCGGACACGCCGAGGGCACGGATGAGTTCGCGCAGCTCGCGGACGTACGCCCGGGCGACCTCGGGGGCCCGCTCGCCCGCTCCCTCGATCGGCTTGGTGACGATCTCGATGAGCGGGATGCCTGCGCGGTTGTAGTCGAGCAGGGAGTGCGAGGCGCCGTGGATCCGGCCCGTCGCGCCACCGACGTGCAGCGACTTGCCGGTGTCCTCCTCCATGTGGGCGCGCTCGATCTGGACGCGGAAGGTCTCCCCGTCCTCCAGCTGTACGTCGAGGTAGCCGTCGAAGGCGATCGGCTCGTCGTACTGGGAGGTCTGGAAGTTCTTCGGCATGTCCGGATAGAAGTAGTTCTTCCGGGCGAAGCGGCACCACTCGGCGATCTCGCAGTTCAGCGCGAGACCGATCTTGATGGCCGACTCGACGCCGGTCGCGTTGACGACCGGGAGCGCGCCGGGCATGCCGAGGCAGACGGGACAGGTCTGGGTGTTCGGGTCGGCACCGAGCGCGGTCGAACAGCCGCAGAACATCTTGGTCTTGGTGCCGAGTTCGACATGGACCTCGAGGCCCATGACGGGGTCGTACGACGCGAGTGCGTCCTCGTACGACACCAGGTCGGTCGTGGTGGTCACGGTGAAACTTCCCTCTCAGCCCAGCAGGACGTCGTCGTCGCCGAGACGCTTCAGCTCGCGGTACAGGATGGCGAGGTTGGTGACGACGGCGGCTCCGGTGACGACGGCGTCGAGCAGTCGCAGCGTGTCGCTCTCGCCACGGGCCTTCTTGATCTGCTTGTAGACCCCGACGGCGCCGAACGCCGACGTGGCCATCGAGACGTACAGACCGGACTTGGACTTCTTGAAGCCCTTGGCCTTGGTCAGTGCACTCACAGCGACGGAGCCTCCTCGATCAGCGGGTGGCCCCACTTTTCCACGAAGGCGGCCTCGACGGCGGCGCCGACCCTGTAGAGCCGGTCGTCCTTCATGGCGGGGGCGATGATCTGCAGACCCACCGGCAGGTTGTCCTCGGGCGCGAGGCCGCAGGGCAGCGACATGGCCGCGTTGCCCGCCAGGTTGGTGGGGATGGTGCACAGGTCGGCCAGGTACATCGCCATCGGGTCGTCGGCGCGCTCGCCGATCGCGAAGGCGGTGGTCGGGGTCGTCGGGGAGACGATCACGTCGACCTGCTCGAAGGCCCGCTCGAACTCCTGCTTGATGAGGGTGCGGACCTTCTGGGCGCTGCCGTAGTACGCGTCGTAGTACCCGCTCGACAGGGCGTACGTGCCGAGCATGATGCGGCGCTTGACCTCGGGGCCGAAGCCGGCCTCGCGGGTCAGGGAGGTGACCTCCTCGGCGGAGTGCGTGCCGTCGTCGCCGACGCGCGCGCCGTAGCGCAGGCCGTCGAAGCGGGCCAGGTTGGAGGAGCACTCGGACGGGGCGATCAGGTAGTACGCGGAGAGCGCGAGGTCGAAGGACGGGCAGTCCAGCTCGACGATCTCGGCGCCCAGCGACTTCAGCAGCTCGACGGACTCGTCGAAGCGCTGGACGACACCGGCCTGGTAGCCCTCGCCGCGGAACTGCTTGACGACGCCGACGCGCATGCCGTCGACGCTGCCGTTGCGGGCGGCCTCGACGACCGCGGGGACCGGGGCGTCGATGGAGGTGGAGTCCATCGGGTCGTGCCCGGCGATCACCTCGTGCAGCAGGGCCGCGTCCAGGACCGTGCGGGCGCAGGGGCCGCCCTGGTCGAGGGAGGAGGAGAAGGCGACCATGCCGTAGCGCGAGACGCCGCCGTAGGTCGGCTTGACGCCGACCGTGCCGGTGACGGACGCGGGCTGGCGGATGGAGCCGCCGGTGTCGGTGCCGATGGCGAGCGGGGCCTGGAAGGCGGCGAGGGCCGCCGAGGAGCCACCGCCGGAGCCGCCGGGGATCTTGGTGAGGTCCCAGGGGTTGCCGGTCGGGCCGTAGGCGCTGTTCTCGGTGGAGGAGCCCATGGCGAACTCGTCCATGTTGGTCTTGCCGAGGATGACGACGTCGGCGGCCTTGAGGCGCTGGGTGACCGTCGCGTCGTACGGCGGGATCCAGCCCTCGAGGATCTTGGAGCCGACGGTGGTGGGGATGCCCTCGGTGGTGAAGATGTCCTTGAGCGCGAGGGGGACGCCGGCCAGCGGGCCGAGCTTCTCGCCGCGCTCGCGCTTGGCGTCGACGTCGCGGGCCTGGGCCAGCGCGCCCTCGCGGTCCACGTGCAGGAAGGCGTGCACCTTCTCGTCGACGGCCTCGATGCGGGCCAGGTGGGCCTCGGTGACCTGGACGGCGGTCAGCTCGCCGGAGGCGATCTTCGCGGCGATCTCGGCCGCGGTGAGCTTGATGATGTCGCTCATGGCTTACTCCTCCCCCAGGATCTGCGGCACCTTGAAACGCTGCTGCTCCTGGGCCGGGGCGCCGGAGAGCGCCTGCTCGGGCGTGAGCGACGGACGGACCTCGTCCGGCCGCATGACGTTCGTCAGCGGGAGCGGGTGCGAGGTCGGCGGTACGTCTTGGTCGGCGACCTCGCTGACGCGGGCGACCGCGCCGATGATGTCGTCCAGCTGTCCCGCGAAGTGCTCGAGCTCTTCGGGCTTCAGCTCCAGACGCGCCAGCCGGGCGAGGTGGGCGACCTCCTCGCGCGTGATGCCAGGCATGCAGCGTTCCTCTGGGTGAGTGTGTGGTCGGGGCACCTCGGCCGGGACAAGTCGCTTGTCCCCGTCGATTCGGCCCAATCGGTTTGGCCCAATCCTATGGGGCCGGGCCCCGTGGCCGTTAAACGGTTTCCCCCCGGGGTGGCTCACCCGCGCCGCGCGTCCCGGGCGGCGCTGCTCAGGAAGTGGTTGTCGTACGGCTCCCGGACCTCCAGGAGGAGGAACATCTCGGCGGAGTGGTCGTGCCGGTCCCTCACCGCCGCGGTGAGGGAGGGGCGAGTCGCGCGGCGTGGTCGCCGCGGTCAGGTCACTCGTCGCTCGCCGCCGCGGGCAGGGCGGCGGCGGCCCGGACCCAGCCGCGCGAGCCGCGGGCCAGCAGCCAGGCCGTGGTCTCCTCCGGGGGCATCGCGGCCGCGACCAGCCAGCCCTGTACGGCGTCGCAGCCGAGGTCCCGCAGGCGCTCCCAGGTCTCATCGTCCTCCACGCCCTCGGCGACGACGAGCAGGCCGAGCGAGTGGGCGAGGTCGACGGTGCAGCGCACGATCTCGGCGTCCTCGTTGTCGATGGCCAGCCGGGCCACGAACGAGCGGTCGATCTTCAGCTCGCTGACCGGCAGCCTGCGCAGGTGGACGAGGGAGGAGTACCCCGTGCCGAAGTCGTCCAGGGACATCTTGACGCCGTGACCGGTCAGCGCGTTGAGGGTGTCGGCGGCGCGCTGCGGGTCCTCCAGGAGGACGTGTTCCGTGATCTCCAGTTGGAGCGCTCCCGCGGGGACTCCGTGCCGGGCGAGCCGGGCGGCCACCGAGCCCGCGAAGCCGGGGGTGTGGACGTCGCGCGGGGAGACGTTGACCGCGACCGGCACGAACAGCCCCTGGGCGCGCCACCGGGCGACCTGGCCGAGCGCGGTCTCCAGTACGTACTCGGTGAGGTGGGGCATCAGCCCGGAGGACTCGGCGATCGCTATGAACTCGTCCGGCGGCACCTTGCCCCGCTCGGGGTGCACCCAGCGCACCAGGGCCTCCAGGCCCGCGACCTGCCCGTCGAAGCGGACCTTGGGCTGGTAGTGCAGCTGGACCTCGTGAGCGTCCAGGGCACGGCGCAGGTCGCCGAGGAGGCCGAGCCGGTCCGGGGTGTTGGAGTCCCGCTTGGACTCGTAGACCTCCACCCCGGTGCGGTCCCGCTTCGCCTGGTACATCGCCACGTCCGCGCGGCGCAGCAGCCCCTCGGCGTCCAGCGCGTGGTCGGGGAAGACGGCGACGCCGGCGCTGGCCTCCAGGACGAGGGTGAGCCCGTCCAGGTCCATGGGGGAACTGAGCGCACCCACCAGGCTCCGGGCGACCCGGGTCGCCGACGTGGTGGAGTCGGCGACGGGCAGTAAGACGGCGAACTCGTCACCGCCGAGCCGCGCGGCCTCCGCCCCGCGCGGCAGGGCCTGCCTCAGCCGGTCGGCGGTCTGGAGCAGCAGCCGGTCGCCGGCGAGGTGCCCGAGCGTGTCGTTGACCGACCGGAAACGGTCGAGGTCGATCAGCATCAGGGCGGCGCGGGCGCCGATGCGCTCGGCGTCGTCCAGCGCGGTCCAGGTGCGCTCCAGGAGCCACTGCCGGTTGGGCAGACCGGTGAGCGGGTCGCGCAACTGCTCCTCGGCGCGGGCGCGGGCGATCCACAGGGTGGAGTCGAGGGCGATGAGCGGGATGGCGAACAGCGGCAGCAGCAGCGGCTTGGCGACGGCGACGACGCAGATCAGCGGGGCGATGCCGAGCAGCGCGACCGCGACCAGTCCCTGTCTGACCAGAGCGGTGCGGGCGACGGTGGGCAGACCGGGGCGCGGTGTCTGGAGATACCACAGCAGGGCGCGGGTGACGGCGAGGTAGGCGATGGCGACGAGTGCCACCTTGGGCGCCGCGTACACCCCCCACGTGGCCGGGTCCCAGGGGTGCTCCACGGACGGTACGGAGCCGCAGACGCCGAGGAGCAGGGCACCCGCGGCGATGCCGAGGATGTCCACCGCGCCGTGCAGGACGCCCTGCCGCCAGCGGCCCCGGCGGGCTATCCCGACCAGGACGACGACGGTGAGGCTGACCATGCCGGCCGGGACCCAGCCGTACAGCAGCAGGACGGCGAGGGTGAGGGCGGCGCCCGAACCGGTGCCGCCCCACCAGCGGGAGCGGCCGAGCATGACCAGGTGGCCGACGACGATGCCGGCCAGCACGGCCAGGGACCAGCCGACGGTGCCGGGCGGGAAGAGGGCGTGCCCGTCGCTGAACGCCCGGTAGAAACCGGCGCCCAGGACGAAGGCGGCGATCGCGACGACGGCCGCGGGCAACGCGGGCCAGGACAGGTGCCGTTCACCGTCCGGGTCGGCGAGGCCGTGGGGATGTCCTTGCGCGTGGCCGTGGGTGTGGCCGACGGCCTGCGGCACGCGGGTGCCCGTCGCGGAGGGCGGGACGCCACCATCGCGTTGCCCGAGCCACCGGCTCACGTGCCACGCGCCCACCATGCGACGCAGGCTCAGCCGTGAGCCCGCGGCGGCGCTCTCGGTCGGTTCCATTCCCGTCCCTCTCACAGCCGGCGGTGCCCACGCCACGCGGCCCCCGCCTCGACCACCTTCAACGGCTCCGCGTCGGAGACCCCTCCCCCTGTCACTCGGGGCAGGGGGGTGCCCCGACCGCAGCTGGGCACGGCGGGCGCACACCTCAACAGTAGGCCGCGGAAGGCTTCCAGGGGCACTGGTCGTCGACGGTTGCCCGAATGCCACCCGGCCACCCGTATGCATCTGATATGCGCCGATCGGGTGGCCTTCAACCGCTATTCCTCAGCCGAAAGCGCGACACCCGCCGCCTCTTCGGGTCCTTGTTCGAGCAGAACGGCGAAACCGTCCTCGTTCAGAACCGGCACTTTCAGCTGCATCGCCTTGTCGTACTTCGAACCTGGGTTGTCACCGACCACGACGAACGACGTCTTCTTGGACACCGATCCGGTCACTTTCGCGCCCCGGCTCTGGAGGGCGTCCTTGGCGCCGTCCCGGGTGAAGTTCTCCAGGGTGCCGGTGACGACGACGGTGAGTCCTTCGAGCGGGCGCGGCCCTTCGTCCTCCCCCGTCGACCGGTCCTCCAGGGGGACGCCGGCCGCCTTCCACTTGCGCACGATCTCGCGGTGCCAGTCCACCGCGAACCACTCCTTGACGGCGGTGGCAATGGTGCCGCCCACCCCGTCCGTGCTCGCCAGCTCCTCCTCGGTGGCCTGCTCGATGCGGTCGATGGAGCGGAACTCGCGGGCGAGGGCCTGGGCGGCGACCGGTCCGACGTACCGGATGGAGAGGCCGTTGATGAAGCGGGCCAGCGGGCGGGTCTTGGCCTCCTCGATGTGCCGGAGCAGCGCGAGGGTGTTCTTCTTCGGCTCGCCCGCCTTGTTGGCGAAGACCGTGGCGATCTTCTCCTCCCCGGTCTCGGGGTCGCGCTTGGGCAGCCCGCTGTCGGGGTCGAGGACGTACGCCCTGATGGGCAGCAGCTTCTCGACGGTGAGGTCGAAGAGGTCGCCCTCGTCCACCAGCGGCGGCTCGGACGGCTCCAGGGGCCCGGTCAGCGCGGCCGCCACCACCCCGCCGAAGTGCTCGATGTCCAGGCACTCCCGGCCCGCGAGGTAGGCGACACGCTCGCGCAACTGCGCCGGGCAGGCGCGGGCGTTGGGGCAGCGGAGGTCGATGTCGCCCTCCTTCATCGCCTTCAGCGGCGTCCCGCACTCGGGGCACTTCGCCGGCATCACGAACTCCCGCTCGCTGCCGTCCCTGAGGTCGGCGACCGGCCCGAGGATCTCCGGGATCACGTCACCGGCCTTGCGCAGCACCACGGTGTCGCCGATGAGCACGCCCTTGGCCTTGACGACCTCCTGGTTGTGCAGCGTGGCGAACTCCACCTCGCTGCCCGCCACGGTGACCGGCTCGACCTGCGCGTACGGCGTGACGCGGCCGGTGCGGCCGACGCCCACCTTGATGTCGACCAGCTTGGTGTTGACCTCCTCCGGCGCGTACTTGTAGGCGATGGCCCAGCGGGGCGCGCGGGCGGTGGAGCCGAGCCGGCCCTGGAGGCGGATCTCGTCGAGCTTGACGACGACGCCGTCGATCTCGTGCGCGACGGAGTGCCGGTTCTCGCCGTAGTACGCGATGAAGTCCCGTACGCCGTCCAGGCCGTCGACCACCCGGTTGTGCGGGGAGGTGGGCAGGCCCCAGGTCTTCAGCAGGTCGTACGCCTGGGAGAGCCGGGTCAGGCCCGAGTAGCCCTCCAGGATGCCGATGCCGTGGACGACCATGTGCAGCGGGCGGGAGGCGGTGACGCGCGGGTCCTTCTGGCGCAGCGAACCGGCCGCCGCGTTGCGCGCGTTGGCGAAGGGCTTGTCCCCCGCCTCGTTCAACCGGGCGTTGAGTTCCTGGAACTTCTCCATCGGGAAGTAGACCTCGCCGCGGATCTCCACGAGGTCGGGGACCTTGTCGCCCGCCAGGCGCTCGGGGATCTCGGCGATGGTGCGGACGTTGGGCGTGATGTCCTCGCCGGTGCGGCCGTCGCCGCGGGTGGCGGCGCGGACGAGGCGGCCGCGCTCGTAGGTGAGGTTGACGGCGAGTCCGTCGACCTTCAGCTCGCACAGGAAGTGGTACTCCTGCTCGCCCAGCTCCCGGGCGATGCGGTCGAACCAGGCGGCCAGCTCGTCGTCGTTGAAGGTGTTGTCCAGGGAGAGCATCCGGGTGGGGTGCTGCACGGCCGTGAACTCGGTCGCGTAGGCGCCGGCGACCTTCTGGGTCGGGGACTCGGGGGTGCGCAGCTCCGGGTGGCGCTCCTCCAGCTCCTCCAGGGTGCGCAGCAACCGGTCGAACTCCGCGTCGCTGACGACGGGCGCGTCGTTCACGTAGTACCGGAAGCGGTGCTCCTCGATCTGCTCGGCGAGCTGCGCGTGCCGCTCCCGCGCCTCGGCGGGCACGCTCGTCGTCTCCGCCTGCTTGTCGCCCTGCTTGTCGCCGGCCACCGTATGTCCTCCCGTTACTCTGGGTTGTCCGCGAGAGATTGTGCCGCCCGGACGCAGTGGGCGAGCGCGCGCCGGGCGTAGTCCGGGGAGGCACCCGCGAGTCCGCACGCCGGCGTGACGGTGACCGCCTCCGCGAGCAGCTCCGGACGCAGCCCCAGCCTGCGCCACAGCGTTCTGACACCCATGACGCTACCGGCAGGGTCTGACAATGCGGTGTCCGTGCCCGGCACGACACCGGTGAAGAGCCGGGTGCCGCCCTCGACGGCCTCACCGATCGCGTCGTCGTCACGCTCGGTGAGGAGCGAGAAGTCGAAGGAGACGCCCGCGACGCCGGCCCGCCGCAGCAGGGCGAACGGCACGTCCGGTGCACAGGAGTGGACGACGACGGGGCCGCCGTCGTGCACCCCGGCGACCTCGCGCAGCGCCGCCTCCACGACCTGGCGGTCGACGGCGCGGTGGGTGCGGTAGCCGCTGGCGCTGCGCACCTGGCCACGCAGGACGGCGGTGAGGGAGGGCTCGTCGAGCTGGAGGACGGGGCGGGCTCCCGGGACGCGGCGCCGGATCTCCGCCAGGTGCAGGCGCAGGCCCTCGGCGAGGGAGGCGGCGAGGTCGCGGCAGGCGCCGGGGTCGGAGAGGACCGCCTCGCCGCCTCGCAGTTCCAGGGCGGCGGCGAGCGTCCACGGGCCGACGGCCTGGACCTTGAGCGGGCCCTCGTAGCCCTGGGTGAACTCCTCCAGAGCGTCGAGGTCCTCCCCCAGCCAGGCCCGGGCCCGCTTGGTGTCCCGGCCCGGGCGGTCGCCGAGTCGCCAGCCGCTGGGCTCCACGCGCGCGTACAGCTCGACGAGCATGCCGGCGGTGCGGCCGATCATGTCGGCGCCGGGGCCGCGGGCGGGCAGCTCGGGGAGGAAGGGGAAGTCCTCGAAGCTGCCGGTGGCGGTTTTGGCGGCCTCTCGGGCGTCGTGGCCCGGGAGGCTGCCGATGCCGGTGGCGGGGGCGAAGGTGTCGTTCACGGGGCAAGCGTACGCAGGGGTGCGGGGCTTGATTTCGCCCCCGCCGCCCCTTCCCGTTCCCGACCCCGGGGGCTGCGCCCCCAGACCCCCGCTTTCGGCCTGAACGGCCTCGTCCTCAAACGCCGGACGGGCTGGAGCTACCGCCCCGGGCGTACCGTCAGGTCGTTGACCTCCGCGTCCCTCGGGAGGTCGAGGGCCATCAGGATCGTGGTGGCGACGGACTCGGGGTCGATCCACTTCGCGGGGTCGTAGTCCTTGCCCTCCTGCTGGTGGACCTTGGCCTGCATGGGGCTGGCGGTGCGGCCCGGGTAGACCGAGGTGACGCGGACGCCGTTCGCGTGCTCCTCCTGGCGCAGGGCGTCGGCGAGCGCCTTCAGGCCGTGCTTGGAGGCGCCGTACGCGGCCCAGCCGGCGTGGGCGTTGAGGCCGGAGCCGGAGTTGACGAAGAGGACGTGACCCTGCGCGACGCGGAGCTGGGGCAGCAGGAGGCGGGTCAGCTCGGCGGGGGCGACGAGGTTGACGTTGAGCTGGTTGAGCCAGGTCTTCGGGGTGAGGTCGCCGACCGCACCGAGGTCGACGACCCCGGCGATGTGCAGCAGGGAGTCCACCCGGTCGGGCAGCGACTGGTGCGAGAAGGCCCAGGACAGCTTGCCCGGCTCGGCGAGGTCCCCGACCAGGGTCCTCGCACCGGGGAGCGCGGCGGCCAGTTCCTTGGCGCGGCCCGCGTCGCGCGCGTGGAGCACGATCTCGTCACCGCGTTCGTGCAGGCGGCGGGCGACGGCCGCGCCGATGCCGGAGCCCGCTCCGGTGATCACATGTGTAGCCATGCCCGCCATGCTCGCACCACCGGTGTCCTACTCGATGCCCTGGCTCTCCTCCAGGTAGGCGAGCGCGCCGACCGGCTCCTCGGCGAAGAAGACCAGCTCGGTGAGGGGGCGGGGCAGGAAGCCCTCGTCCTCCATGCGGCGGAACTGCTCCTTGAGTCCGTCGTAGAAGCCCGCGGTGTTGAGCAGGACGACCGGCTTGTCGGTGTGCCCGTGCTTCTTCAGCTCCAGGATCTCGGTGGCCTCGTCGAGCGTGCCGGTGCCGCCCACCATGATGACCACGGCGTCGGCCTTCTCCAGCAGCAGCCGCTTGCGTTCGGCCAGGTCCTTCGCGATCACCATCTCGTCGGCGCCCTCGCGCGCCTTGGCCGCCAGGAAGTCCACCGAGACCCCGAGCAGCCGTCCGCCGGACTCCTGCACGCCGTCGGCGACCACCTTCATCAGACCGACGTCGGAGCCGCCCCAGACGAGGGTGTGCCCGCCCTTGCCGAGCAGTTCGGCGAACTCCTTCGCGGGGCGCGTGTAGCGCTCGTCGAGGTCGGCGGCGGAGAGGAAGACGCAGATGTTCATGGCCTCCACCGTACGGCCCGGTCCGGAGGGGAAGAACCCGCCCTGCGAGGACGCTGTAGTACGTGACGCAGACCACTGCCACCAGGAGGACGACCGTGACCAAGGGACTCAAGGGACACGTCATCACCGTCGAGCCGAGCGACCGGCACGTGCGCGTGGTGCACGGCGGGCAGGTGCTGGCGGAGAGCGACGGAGCGCTGGTGCTGCACGAGACGGGCTGCCCCGACCGGTACTACATCCCGGCCGACGACGTGCGCCTCGACCTGCTGACGCCGTCCGGCACGACCACCCACTGCCCCTTCAAGGGCGATGCCTCCTACTGGTCGCTGCCGGACGCGGCGGACCTGGTCTGGGCGTACCCGGACCCGAAGCCGGAGGTCGCGGAGATCAAGGACCACCTCTGTTTCTACGCAGTCGAAGTGTCCTGAGCGATGAATCCGGTGCCGTAGGGCAGTCTGCACAGGCATGGAGATGACGACTGTTTCGCGTGACGGCACCCGCATCGCCTACGAACGCTCCGGGCGGGGACCGGCGGTCGTGCTCGTCAGCGGCGCGATGTCGACGGGGGCCACGACGGCGCCCCTGGCCGCCGAGCTGTCGGGCCGTTTCGACGTGACCGTGTACGACCGCCGGGGGCGCGGCGAGAGCGGCGACACGGCGCCCTACGCGGTGGAACGCGAGATCGAGGACCTGGCGGCGCTGATCGAGGCGCTGGGCGGCGAGGTCTCGCTGTACGGGATGTCGTCGGGTGGTGCGCTGGTGCTCCGGGCGGCGGCGAGCGGTCTGCCGGTGCGCCGGGTCGCCGTGTACGAGGTGCCGTACGCCATGGACGACGCCGCCGCGCGGGCCGCGGCCGAGTACACCGAGCGGCTGGGCGAGGCCCTCGGGCAGGGCAGGCGCGGGGACGCGGTGGAGCTGTTCCTGCGTCACACGGGGCTGGGCGAGGAGATGATCCGGGGTGCCCGGCAGTCCCCCATGTGGGCGGGGATGGAGTCGGTGGCGCCGAGCCTCGCGTACGACGACGCCGTGCTGGGCGACGGCCGGGTGCCCCGCTCCGAGATTGCCGCGATCAGCTGCCCCCTGCTGGCCCTCGCGGGCGGCGCGAGCGACGCGTGGTGGCACGAGGCCGCCCGTGCGATCGCGGAGGCGGCTTTGGAGGGCACCTACGGCACCGTGGACCGGCAGACCCACATGGTGGAGCCGGGCGTACTGGCGCCGGTGCTGACGGAGTTCCTCGCCGGATGAGCCGGCGCCGTCGTGCGCCTCCGCGACGGCTCAGGCCGCGCCGGCCGTGGCGCGCGTCGTCGACGCGATCGTCGCCGAGCCCACCACGCGCGTGCCGTCGTACAGCACGATCGCCTGGCCGGGGGCGACGCCGCGGACCGGCTCGGTGAAGGTCACCTCCAGGGTGCCGTCGGCCAGTTCGGCGCGGACCTCGGTCTCGCCGCCGTGGGCGCGGAGCTGGGCGGTGTAGGTGCCGGGGCCGGTGGGGGCGGCGCCGCACCAGCGGGGCTTGATCGCGCGGAGGGCGTCGACGTCGAGGGCCTCGGCCGGGCCGACCGTCACGGTGTTGTTCACCGGGGAGATGTCCAGGACGTAGCGCGGCTTGCCGTCGGGGGCCGGGGTGCCGATGCGCAGGCCCTTGCGCTGGCCGATGGTGTAGCCGTAGGCGCCCTCGTGGGTGCCGAGCCGGTTGCCCGCCTCGTCGACGATGTCGCCCTCGGCCTTGCCGAGGCGGTCGGCGAGGAAGCCCTGGGTGTCGCCGTCGGCGATGAAGCAGATGTCGTGCGAGTCGGGCTTCTTGGCCACCGCGAGGCCCCGGCGCTCGGCCTCCGCGCGGATCTCGTCCTTGGTGGTGACCGTGTCACCGAGCGGGAACATGGCGTGGGCGAGCTGCCGGTCGTCGAGCACCCCGAGGACGTAGCTCTGGTCCTTGGCCATGTCGGAGGCGCGGTGCAGCTCGCGGACGCCGTCCTCGCGCAGGATCACCTGGGCGTAGTGGCCGGTGCAGACGGCGTCGAAGCCCAGCGCGAGAGCCTTGTCGAGGAGGGCCGCGAACTTGATCTTCTCGTTGCAGCGCAGGCACGGGTTGGGGGTGCGGCCGGCCTCGTACTCGGCGACGAAGTCCTCGACCACGTCCTCCCGGAAGCGGTCGGCGAGGTCCCACACGTAGAACGGGATGCCGATGACGTCGGCGGCGCGGCGGGCGTCCCGTGAGTCCTCGATGGTGCAACAGCCCCGGGCGCCCGTGCGGAAGGACTGCGGGTTGGCGGAGAGCGCCAGGTGGACGCCGGTCACGTCGTGCCCCGCCTCGGCCGCGCGGGCGGCGGCGACGGCGGAGTCGACTCCGCCCGACATGGCGGCGAGGACGCGGAGGGGACGGGTGCGCTGCGGGGTCTCAGTCATAACCCCTCCAGAGTACGGGGGAAGCGGGAACCGGAGCGCGCGAGTATGCGTTGAAGATCGCATGGGGGCGAAGCAGGGATCCACGAGCGGGTCCACACCGGGCGGGCCGGCCGGCGGCGGGTCCGCGGACGGCGACCGGCGCATCGGCCGCCGCGCGCTGATCGTCGGCGGGGCGGCGGCGGCCGTGGGCACCGGTGTGCTGGCCCGCGACGAGCTGTCCCGCCTGTGGTGGCGGATACCGGGCGTCGAGCGGCCCCGCGAGGACGGTGTGGTCGACTACGCGGGCGCGCGCTGGGTGGCGGCGTCGGACGCGAACTGGCGGCGCGCGGACCGGCCGGACGACTTCGGCATCGACATGGTGATCGTCCATGTCACGCAGGGCAGCTTCGACAGCGCGGTGCGGGCCTTCCAGGACCCGGGGCACAAGGCGGCCGCGCACTACATCGTGGGGCAGGACGGGCGCGTCACCCAGATGATCCGCGAGCTGGACGTGGCGTACCACGCGGGCAACCGCGACTACAACGAACGCAGTGTCGGCATCGAGCACGAGGGCTTCGTGGACCGCCCGCAGGACTTCACCGACGCGATGTACGCCGCCTCCGCGCGGCTGACGGCGGGGATCTGCGCCCGGTACGGCATACCCGTGGACCGCAAGCACATCCTGGGCCACGTGGAGGTGCCGGGCACCGACCACACCGACCCGGGGCCGCACTGGGACTGGGACCGGTATCTGAAGCTGGTGCGGCGGGCGGCCACGAGCGGTCCGTCGAAGCCGCCGACCAAGGCCTGACCCCTACGGCGCCCGTAGGGCAGGCCGTACGACAGCTCTTACGACAGTCCCGCCGCCCGGGCGCGTTCCACCGCGGGCCCGATCGCCTTGGCGACCGCCTCCACGTCGGCCTGGGTCGAGGTGTGCCCCAGGGAGAAGCGCAGGGTGCCGCGGGCCAGGTCGGGGTCGGTCCCGGTGGCCAGCAGGACGTGGCTGGGCTGGGCGACGCCCGCGGTGCAGGCGGAGCCGGTGGAGCACTCGATGCCCTGGGCGTCGAGCAGCAGGAGGAGGGAGTCGCCCTCGCAGCCCGGGAAGGTGAAGTGGGCGTTGGCCGGCAGGCGGCCCCCGGGCGACGGGTCGCCGCCGAGGATCGCGTCCGGGACGGCCGTACGGACGGCGTCGACCAGGTCGTCGCGCAGGGCGCCGATCTCGCGGGCGAACGACTCGCGCTGCTCGGCGGCGAGACGCCCGGCGACCGCGAAGGAGGCGACGGCGGGGACGTCGAGGGTGCCGGAGCGCACATGGCGTTCCTGTCCGCCGCCGTGCAGGACGGGCACCGGGGTGTACTCCCGGCCGAGCAGCAGCGCGCCGATGCCGTAGGGGCCGCCGATCTTGTGGCCGGAAACGGTCATGGCGGCGAGCCCGGAGGCGGCGAAGTCGACCGGCAGCTGGCCGAAGGCCTGGACCGCGTCGGCGTGCAGCGGCACGTCGAACTCGGCGGCCGCGTCGGCGAGTTCCCGGACCGGCATGATGGTGCCGATCTCGTTGTTGGCCCACATCACGGTGGCGAGCGCGACGTCCCCGGGGTCGCGGGCGATGGCCTCGCGCAGCGCCTCGGGGTGGACCCGGCCCTGGGCGTCGACCGGCAGGTACTCGACGGTGGCGCCCTCGTGCTCGCCGAGCCAGTGGACGGCGTCGAGGACCGCGTGGTGCTCGACGGGGCTGGCCAGGACCCGGGTGCGGGCCGGGTCGGCGTCGCGTCGGGCCCAGTACAGGCCCTTGACGGCGAGGTTGTCGGCCTCCGTGCCGCCGGAGGTGAGGACCACCTCGCTGGGACGGGCGCCGAGCGCCTCGGCGAGGGTCTCGCGGGCCTCCTCGACGGTGCGCCGAGCCCGGCGGCCGGACGCGTGCAGGGAGGAGGCGTTGCCGGTGGCGCTCAGGTGCGCGGTGAGCGCCTCGACCGCCTCGGGAAGCATCGGGGTGGTCGCGGCGTGGTCGAGGTAAGCCATGGTGCGGCCGATTCTACGGGGCGGTTCCGCGCGGTCTCAGACCAAGGTTGGCCTCGTCGGGCAGCGGCCGGCACGAGACGGTGAGGTGCTTCACAGGCTCCAGGACATGGTGCTGTCGGCGGACATGAAGGCGACCAGGACCAGCAGGTCGGCGACGCCCAGGCCGAGACCGAGGAGGGCCCGGCCGCGGCGGGCGGTGCCGCGCCACAGGGCGACGCCGGCCAGGGCGATCGCGATCGGGCCGAGGAATACGTTGAGGACCAGCAGGCCGAGGAGACCGAGGACGAAGGAGGCGACGGCCATGCCGTCGGTGTCGTGGATGCCGGTACGACGGGTGGTGCGGGGGCTTTCGGTGGTGCGGTCGGCCGGTGCGGTGAGCTGCATGGTGTTCTCCCTGCCGTGCGTCGGTGGAGGTGCGTCAGTGGGCGGAGGTGCTCCGCCGGCGGCCGTGCCGCTCGCGGACCGCGAAGATGCCGAGCCAGACGGCGATGACCAGGCCGGCCGCGACGGAGAAGGTCAGCGGTGCGTGGGCGACGGCGCCCAGGACCACACCGAGGAGCAGAAGGGCGACGACGAGAAACAGCATGGAACGGATCCCCCAACCTTGCGTGGACGCTTCGGTGAACGATTGTGGTTACAGTTGTTCACTGACTTCTCAGTCTAGCGCGCCGCACGGCTTTTCAATTCCAGAGAACAGTTGTTAACTGCATGGCATGAGTCACACCCCCGGCGTTCGGCAGGCGCAGAAGCAGAAGACCCGGCAGGCGCTCCTGGACGCGGCGCTCGGCCTGCTGGAGGAGCAGAGCCTGAGCAGCCTGGGACTGCGCGAGGTCACCCGTGCCGTGGGGGTCGCCCCGACCGCCTTCTACCGACACTTCCACTCCACGGCGGATCTCGGCGTGGCGCTGGTCGAGGAGGCGCTGGGGAGCCTGCACCCGATGATCCGGACCACGATGTCACCGGCCGAGGACGACGACGAACGCATCGCCCGCGCGGTCGAGTTGATCGCCGGTCATGTGGCCGCGCACCCGGCTCACGTCCGTTTCATCGCGCGGGAGCGGCACGGCGGCGTGCAGCCGGTGCGCCGGGCGATACGGGAGCAGTTGGCGCGGTTCGCCGAGGAGGTGCGGGCCGAGCTGGCCACGGACGCGTCGGCGGCGGGCTGGAGCGAGACCGACCTGCGCATGCTGGCGGGCCTCTACGTCGACCAGATGCTGATCACGGCGTCCCTGTTCCTGGAGACGCTGGACGCCCCGGAAGAGGAGCGCCGCCGGGCCGTCGAGACGGCACGGCGGCAACTGCGGCTGATCAGCGTCGGCCGCAGGCACTGGCTGGACTGAGCCCGCCGGGGGTCAGTCGAGCCGAACCCGGGCCAGCTGGCGGGACTGGGCGACCAGGCGGTCGGCGCTGTCCCAGACCTCGGCGTCCTCCTCCAGGAAGCCGCCGGCGAGGTTGCGGGTGGTGATGGAGACCCGCAGCGGGCCCGGCGCCGGGCGGCACCGCACGTGCGCGGTCAGCTCGACCGTCGGCACCCAGCCCTTGAGCCCCAGCTCGAAGGCGGTCGGGGGCAGCGCGTCCACCGCGAGGAGCAGCGAGAGCGGGTCGGCGTCGCGGCCGTCGGCGAGACCGAACCAGGCCCGCATCTCGCCCCGGCCCGAGGGCTGCCCCAGCGCCCAGCCCAGGGTGGCGGGGTCGAGCTTGAGCATCAGCCGGTCGGCGATGGCCGAGCTGCCGTCCACGGGGGCGGGGCCGTCCTCCGGACCGAAGCACTGGTCCATCGGCGGGATCGCGGGCGGCTTCGCCGAGGTGCGGACGTCGTCGGGCAGGGCGCCGAGGTCGCCGTAGGACGCGAGCACGCGGATGCGCTCGACCTCGTTGCCCTCGTCGTCGTACTGGAAGAGGGAGGCCTGGCCGGTGGAGAGGGTGCGGCCGGTGCGGACGGTCTCGGTGCGCACGACCGCCGGGCCCGGCCGGGAGGCGGTGAGGTAGTGCGCCGAGATGGTGAACGGGTCGGGGTGCGGGAGCGCGTCGCCGAGGGCCCGGCCCAGGACGGCCAGCAGGTAGCCGCCGTTGACGGCGTTGATGATCGTCCAGCCGGCCGAGAGGTCGAGGTCGTAGACGCCGGGCGCGCGCGGGGTGACGGCGGTGTCCCGGTCGAACTCGCTGTCGCCGATGGTGGCCCGTACGGCCGCTGCGGAGGCTGCTTCTGGCATGACTGCACGGTACAACAGGGCGCTACTAAGCGGTAGCTTTCTCTTCGTCGCGCTCCCGCGCCCGCAGATACGTCTCCAGCTCCGCCGCCCCGGCCACCATCGCCCGGCCACGGGCCGACACCCGGTCGTGCCACTCGCGCAGGGCGGCCTCCAACGGCTCCACTCCCCCGGCCGAACGCACCTGGGCGATCACGGACGCGATCCGCTCCAGCGGGTAGCCGCCGCGCCTGAGCTGGTGGGCGAGGCGGGCGTCCCGGACGTCGGCCTCGTCGTAGCGGCGGTACCCGGTCACCGGGTCGCGCCGTGGGCGCACCAGGCCGGCCCGCTCCCACTTGCGCAGGGTCGCGGGCCGGATCCCCAGTTCCGCCGCGAGCGCCCCGACGAACCCACCCGTCGGTCCCGGCAGACCCCCGGGGGGCTCGGGCACCAGGTCCCGCAGCGCACCCGTCACGGCCTCCAGCGTCCGCCGGTCGTCGAGCAACTGGGCGTGGCTCTCGTCGATCAGCCGGAACGCCTCGTCGAGCGCGCCCTCGTTCACGCTCCGCATCACCGCGGCCGCCGTCCCGTGGCCGTGGCCCGCCACCAGGGCGAGGAACGCGGCCAGGGCCCACGCGTGCAGCGGGGTGTAGACGCGGTAGCCACTGGCCGTCCGGGCGGCGGCCGGGAGGATGCCGGCCGCCTCGTAGTTCCTGACCGCCTGCGCCGACAGGCCGTGCGCGCGGGCCAGGTCGACGGGTCTGAGTCTTCCCCCGTTTTGAGGGTTTACGACCATCCGACCCACGCTCCTCCAGCAAAGTCTCAACCGAAAGTTCAACGATACCGTTGAAGCCATGGCTGAACGCATCCAGGACATCGCCCTGCCCCTCGACGCCGCCGCCGTCATGCGGCTCTTCCCGGCCCCGCCCCGGCTGCTCGCCCTGGGCGAGCCCACCCACGGCGAGGACCTCCTGCTCGACGTGCGCAACGACGTCTTCCGCCAGCTCGTCGAGCGGCACGGCTACCGCACGATCACGATCGAGAGCGACTGCCTGAAAGGGCTGGTCGTGGACGACTACGTCACCTGGGGCACCGGCACCCTCGACGAGGTGATGGCGCACGGGTTCAGCCACGGATTCGGCGCCGGCGCGGCCAACCGGGAGCTGGTGCGCTGGATGCGCGCCCACAACGAGGACCGGCCCGCGGGCGAGCGGCTCCGCTTCGCCGGTTTCGACGGCCCGTTGGAGATCACCGGCGCCGCGAGTCCCCGGCAGGCCCTCGCCGCGCTCCACGGTTACCTCGCGACCTGGGTGGACCCGGCCCTGCTCCCCTGCACCACCGAGACGCTGGACCGCCTGCTCGGCGCCGACGACCGGTGGACCGAGCCCGGGGCGATGACGGACCCGGCGCGGTCCGTGGGACGGTCGGCCGAGGCCGGTCAGCTGCGGACGCTCGCCCACGACCTGGTGTCGCTGCTCGACGAGCAGGCGCCGCACCTGCTCGCGACGGCCCCGCGCGACGACTGGGACCGGGCGCGCCTGCACGGACGCACCGCCACCGGACTGCTGACGTACCACTACTGGATGGCCGAGGCGTCCCCGGCCCGCATGACCCGGATGCTGGGCGTTCGGGACCGGATGATGGCGGACAACCTCCTCGCGCTCGCCGACCGGGGGCCGACGCTCGTCCACGCCCACAACGCCCACCTCCAGCGCGAGAAGAGCTCGATGCGGATGTGGCAGGGACCGATGGAGTGGTGGAGCGCGGGTGCGCTCGTCGGCGCCCGGCTCGGCGAGGAGTACGCCTTCGTGGCCACGGCACTCGGCACGATCCGGCACCAGGGGGTGGACACTCCGCCGCCGGACACCGTCGAGGGGCTCCTGTACGCGCTTGAGCAGGACCCCTGCCTCGTCGACGCCGGGCGGCTGGCCGACGCCCTCGGCGATCCGCGGCCCGAACCCCGGGTGTCCTCCTGGTTCGGCTACGCCCCGCTCGATCCCGGCCACCTGGACACGGTCGACGGCGTCGCCTTCATCAAAGACATGCCCCGTCCATAGCGGGCCTGGCCCGGGTCAGTCCCCCTCCACCACCGTCGACCGGCGGTTCCAGGCGCGCGGCGCCCGCCAGTGGAAGCGCAGGGCGAGCAGCCGCAGGACGAAGGCCGTGACGACCGCGAGCCCGCTGGTGAACGGGGTGAGCGCCTCGTAACGGATGCACAGGGCGACCATCGCGGAGCCGACGATCGCCGGGACGGCGTACAGGTCGCGGTCCCAGCGCAGCAGTGAGGGCACCTCGTTGGCGAGCACGTCGCGCAGGACGCCGCCGCCCACCGCGGTGGTCAGGCCCAGACAGGCGGAGGCGGTCAGGCCGAGGCCGTAGTCGTACGCCTTGGTGGTGCCGGCGACGCAGAACAGCCCGAGCCCGGCCGCGTCGAAGATGTTCACGCCGGTCTGGAGGCGCTCCACGTGGGGGTGGAGGAAGAAGACCAGCAGCGTCGCCAGCAGCGGGGTGAGGAAGTACCCGAGGTCGGTGAAGGCGGCGGGCGGAACCGCGCCGATCACCAGGTCCCGGAACAACCCGCCGCCCAGCGCGGTGACCTCGGCGAGGACGGCGATGCCGAAGACGTCGAAGTTCTTGCGTACGGCCAGCAGCGCACCGGAGATGGCGAAGACGAAGATGCCGACCAGGTCGAGGGTGTGCTGGACGGTGGGGCTGAAGAGTTGCTCGTACACCCTTCCATTCTTACCTGCCGAAGAGCCCCCGCCTTACAAACGAAGGCGGGGGCTCCCGGGTGGCGCACGGTGAACGAGGTCACTTCTCCTTGGCGGGAGGCTCCTCGTCGGTGCTCTCGACGCTCTCGACCCTCTCGGCACTCTCGGCGTCCTCGGCGGCGGGCTCGTCGCCGTCCGAGGCGGCATCCTCCGACGCGGCATCCTCCGACGCGGCATCGTCCGACGCGGGGCCGTCCGACTCGGGGCCGTCCGACTCGGGGGCCTCCGACGCGGGGGCCTCCGACGCCTCGACCTCCGCGGCCACCGCCGCCGAGGTCGCCGCCGACTCGGCCAGCGCGTCCTCCGACACCAGCTCCGCCGCCTCCTTGGCGGCGGTGAGCAGGACGACGTCCTGCGGGGCCTGGTCCTCGAAGTTCTCCGGGTGGTGGCAGGCCACCTGCTGGCCCGGCCGCAGCTCCTTGAGCGGCGGCTCGGTGGTCGTGCAGATCTGCGTCGCCTTCCAGCACCGGGTGTGGAAGCGGCAGCCGCTCGGCGGGGCGATCGGCGAGGGCACGTCGCCCTTGAGCAGGATGCGCTCGCTCTTCGCGCCGCGCCGCGCCGGGTCGGGGATCGGCACCGCCGACATCAGCGCCTTGGTGTACGGGTGCATCGGCGACTTGTAGAGCAGGTCGCGGTCGGCCAGCTCCATGATCTTGCCGAGGTACATCACCGCGATGCGGTCCGAGACGTGCCGGACCACCGAGAGGTCGTGCGCGATGATCACGTACGTCAGGCCCAGCTCCTGCTGGAGGTCGTCGAGCAGGTTGACGACCTGGGCCTGGATCGACACGTCGAGCGCGGAGACCGGCTCGTCGGCCACGACCAGCCTCGGGTTGAGCGCGAGCGCGCGGGCGATGCCGATGCGCTGGCGCTGGCCGCCGGAGAACTCGTGCGGGTAGCGGTTGTAGTGCTCGGGGTTGAGCCCGACCACCGACAGCAGCCGCTGCACCTCCTTCTTGACCCCGCCCTCGGGCTGGACACCCTGGAGCTTGAAGGGGGCGCTGACGATCGTGCCGATGGTGTGGCGCGGGTTCAGCGAGGAGTACGGGTCCTGGAAGATCATCTGCACGTCGCGGCGCAGCGGACGCATGCCGCCGACCCCGAGGTGGGTGATGTCCTTGCCCTGGAACTCGACCTTGCCCGCGGTCGGTTCGAGGAGCCGGGTGATCAGCCGGCCCATGGTCGACTTGCCGCAGCCGGACTCGCCCACGACGCCGAGGGTTTCACCGGAGCGGACCTCGAAGTCGATGCCGTCGACGGCACGGACGGCGCCGACCTGGCGCTGGAGCAGGCCCTTCCTGATGGGGAAGTGCTTCTGCAGCCCGGTCACCTTGAGCAGGGTGTCGCCGGGGGCCGCGTCCTTGGTGAGGGTGGCGGTCCCGGTCGACTTGCTCTCGGTGCCGTCGCTCTGCGCGGGGATGGACACCGCTTCGTCCTTGGCTTCGTCGCTCACAGCTTCGGCGCAATCTCTTCGATCCAGATACGCTCCCGCTGCTCCTGCGACATGTGGCAGGCGGCCCAGTGCTTGCTGCCGACCTCGGTCAGCTCGGGGCGGACCGTGCGGGTGACGTCGTCCTTGGGCACGTCGGCGTACGGGCAGCGCGGGTTGAAGGCGCAGCCGGACGGGAGGTTGATGAGGGAGGGCGGCGAGCCCTTGACCGGGATGAGGCGTTCCTGCTGGTCGCGGTCGAGCCGCGGCATCGAGCCGAGCAGGCCCCAGGTGTAGGGGTGCCGGGGCTCGTAGAACACCTTCTCGGCCGGACCGCGCTCCACGCACCGGCCGCCGTACATCACCAGGAGGTCGTCGGCCAGCTCGGCGACGACGCCCAGGTCGTGGGTGATGACGATGACCGCGGAGCCGAACTCCTTCTGCAGGTCCCGGATGAGGTCGAGGATCTGCGCCTGGACGGTGACGTCCAGGGCGGTGGTCGGCTCGTCCGCGATCAGCAGCTCGGGGTTGTTCACCAGCGACATCGCGATCATCGCGCGCTGGCGCATACCGCCGGAGAACTCGTGCGGGTAGCTGTCCACCCGCTTGTCCGGCTGCGGGATGCCGACCCGGTCGAGCATCTCGACCGCGCGGCGCTTGGCGGTCTTCTTGTCCACCTTGTGGTGGATGCGGTACGCCTCCACGATCTGCTGGCCGATCGTGTAGTACGGGTGCAGCGCGGACAGCGGGTCCTGGAAGATCATCGCCATCTCCCGGCCGCGCAGCTTGCGCACGTGGTCGGGGTCGGCGGACAGCAGCTCGGTGCCGTCCAGCCAGATCTCGCCGGATATCCGGGCCTTGCGCTTGCCGTACTGGCCGGCGGTGTGCAGGCCCATGATGCCGAGCGAGGTCACCGACTTGCCGGAGCCGGACTCTCCCACGATGCCGAGGGTCTTGCCCTTCTCCAGCTGGAAGGAGAGCCCGTCCACGGACTTGACCAGGCCGTCGTCGGTCGGGAAGTGGACCTTGAGGTCGCGGACTTCCAGGAAGGCGGTCGGCGCGGGCGAGCTGCCGGTGGGCTCGCCCACCGCTGCCCCGCTCTTGCTCAGTTCGGTCATGCGAGCCTCACTCGGGGGTCGATCACGGCGTACAGGATGTCCACCACGAGGTTGGCGATCAGCACCGCGAGAGACGTGATCAGGACGACACCCAGGATGAAGGGCAGGTCGTGGTTCTTGATCGCGTCCAGCACCTTCTGGCCGAGGCCGGGAAGGCTGAACGTGGTCTCGGTCAGGATAGCGCCGCCCATCAGGGCGCCGAGGTCCATGCCGAGCATGGTGAGCAGGGGGGTCAGGGTCGATCGCATCGCGTGCTTGCTGATGACGACCTGTTCCTTGAGGCCCTTGGCCCGCGCGGTGCGGATGTAGTCCTCGCCGAGGATCTCCAGCATGGTGGCGCGGGTGATCCGGGCGTACATCGCGGCGTACAGGAAGGCCAGGGTGATCCAGGGCAGGATCATGCCGCCGAGCCATCCGGTGAGGCTGTCCTCGAGCGGTACGAACTCACCGTCGATCCAGCCGAGACCGTAGGAGAAGATCGCCAGGCTCAGCAGACCGGTGAAGTAGATGGGGAGGGAGACACCCGCCAGGGCGACGACCATCGCGCCGCGGTCCCACAGCGTGCCGCGCTTGAGGGCGGAGAGCACACCGGCGGCCACGCCGAAGATCAGCCACAGCACGGCGGCACCGAGCGCGAGAGCCAGGGTCACCGGGAAACGCTCGGTCAGCACCGGCCAGACCGACTGCTCGGTCTTGAAGGAGTAGCCGAAGCAGGGCGCGGCGCATTGGGTCACGTCGCCGCCGGCCGCGTAGGTGCGACCCGCGAAGATGCCCTTGAAGAACTCCCAGGCCTGGACGAAGACCGGGTCACCCAGACCCAGCTTCTCCCGCACACCCTCGACGGCGGCGGGGTCCGCCTGCTTGCCGACGAAGTTCAGGGCGATGTCGACCCCGGCCCACTTGGGGACGAGGAAGAAGATGCAGAAGACCACCAGGATGATGACCACGAGCATCACTGCGGCGGCGAACAGCCGCCTGATGAGGTAAGCGAGCACGGGTTGCGGCCCGCTGCGTCCCGCGGGCCGCCGGAGGTTTTCCGACGGCCCGCGGTCACGCCGCGCCGGCCTTCACCTGCCTTTCGTGCCGTACGGCGGGTGTACCGGTTACTTCTTCGGGTTCTTCAGACCGATGTTCACGAAGTCGTACATACCGCTGTAGGCGTCGGTGGTGTACACGTTCGCGATGTTGCTGGAGCGCCAGTTGATGAACTTCTCGAAGACGAAGGGCAGGTAGTACGCGCCCTCCATCACCTTGTGGTTGATCTCCGTGGCGATCTGCTTCTTGCCCGCGTCGTCCTTCGCGGTCAGGTAGTCACCGAAGAGCCCGTCGATCTTCGGGTCGTTGATCATCGCGAAGTTGTTGTTCGCGCTGTCGAGGATGTAGTCGCTGTGCCACAGCGGCAGACCGTAGCCCTGCACGGACGGGAAGTCCGGGCCCCAGCCCATGATGATGATGCCGTAGCCCTTCTTCTGCACGTTCGAGGGGCTGCCGATGACGCTGGCGTACTGCGAGCCGTCGTACTGGTCGATCTCGACGTCGATGCCGACCTTCTTCAGCGAGGCCTGGAGGGACTCGGCGGTGGCGACCTCGACCGGCTTGTTGTTGCGGACCGCGATGGTGGTCTTGAAGCCGTCCGGCTTGTTGCAGGCCTTCAGCTCTTCCTTGGCCTTCTCGACGTTGCCCTTCTTGTTGGCACCGGCCATCTCGTACGGGTCGTACTTCTGGCCCTCGGAGCCCGGAACGGCGGGCGGCAGCATGTTGGTGCCGATGTCGCCGCCGGCCACCGGGCCGCCGCGCGCGGTCTGGAGGGAGACGTGGTCGGCCCCGTAGAGCACGGCCTTGCGGCAGTGGATGTTGTCGAACGGCTTCACGTTCTGCGGGAACGCCGCGTACCGGATGTAACCCGAGACCGGGTTGTCCAGGTTGGCCTTGTGCTCCTTCAGGGCGGTGGTGCGGCCCTGCGGGGACAGACCGGTCTGCGCCAGGTCGATGTCGTAGTCGCCGGCGATGAGGCGGGCGTCCATGTCGTTGGCGTTGGTGAAGAACTTGATCGTGATCTTGTCCGGGTACGCCTTGCGGACCGGGTCCGACGCCTGCTTCCACTCGGTGTTGCGGACCAGGGTCAGGTCCTTGCCGGGGTTGTAGGACTCGAACTTGTACGGACCCGAGGAGAACGGGTGCAGGCCGTACTTGGACTTGGTGTCCTTGTCCTGGCGGACCGGGGACGCCGAGGTCAGCGCGAGCATCTCCTCGAAGTCCGAGTTGGCCTCCGGCAGGTGGAAGACGATCGTCTTGTCGTCGGGCGTCTCGATCGCCTTCAGACCCAGCTTGTCCTTGGACTTGTCCTTGTACGGGCCCTGGTACTCGCCCTTGGGGTCGAGCACCTCCTTGAGGTACGTCGGGCCGCCGGACAGCACGTCCTGCGCCCAGACGCGCTCGATGCCGTACTTGACGTCCTTGGAGGTGATCGGCTTGCCGTCCTCCCAGGTGACGCCGTCACGCAGGGTGTACGTGTAGGTCTTGCCGTCGGCCGAGACCTTGGCGACGTCGGTGGCGAGGTCGGGGGTGGTCTCGGCGCCGGCGGCACCCGGCTCGGTCTTGTTCGTGACCAGCTGGCGGCTGTAGTAGCGGGAGAAGTCCCACATGAAGCCGTAGTAGCCGCGCGTGGTGTCCCACGAGTCGGCGTCCTGCGTGCTGGCGAACTTCAGCGTGCCGCCCTTCTTGGCCTCGGAGGCCTGGGCGACCTTGTTGTTGGCTGCGTCGTAGCCGGCCGCGCCGTTCTTCGAACCGCCGCCGCTGTCGTCGTCGCCGCCTCCGCCGCACGCCGCCGTGGTCAGCAGCGCGGCGACCACTGCGGCAGCGGCCAAAGCCTGCTTGCGCCGCCCTGAGGTGCGTTGGGTAGTCACGATCTCGGATCCTCCGGATTAGATGAGAGACCCCGTGCAGGTGCCACGGGTCGCTTTGCGGTACGGCAGGGTCAGCGGGAGCCCTTCGGGTCCAGCGCGTCGCGCACGCCGTCACCGAAGAGGTTGAAGGCAAGAACGGTGATGAAGATCGCCACACCGGGGACCACCATGTACATGGGGTCCGACTTGTAGTAGTCGATCGCGCTCGAGAGCATCTGCCCCCAGGACGACGTGGGCGGCTTGACGCCCACGCCCAGGAAGCTGAGCGCCGCCTCGGTGAGGATGTTGGTGGGGATCATCATCGTCGTGTACACGATGATCGGCGCCACCAGGTTGGGCAGCAGTTCCTTGAAGAGGATGTAGAACCGTCCGGCACCCAGCGACCGGGCCGCCTCGACGTACTCCCGTTCGCGCATCGAGAGTGTCTGACCGCGGACCACGCGACCGATGTAGGGCCAGCCGAAGAAGCCGATGACCACGATCATCATGAGCAGGCGCACGCCCGTGCCGCTCAGTCCGAGCATGTTGTCCGGCATGACGGAGACCAGGGCGATGATGAAGAGCAGCTGCGGGAAGGCCAGCAGGCCGTCCATGACGCGGCAGATGAGGGAGTCGACCCAGCCGCCGAAGAAGCCCGCGAGGACACCGAGGACGGTGCCGAGGACCACGGCGACCATCGCGGACAGGAAGCCGACGAGCAGCGAGATGCGTGCGCCGTGGACGATGCGGGCGAAGATGTCGCGGCCGTTGACCGGCTCCACGCCGAGCCAGTGCTCGCCGCCGAGACCGCCCAGGGAACCCGTGGGGGTACCGAACAGCGGGTCGATCATGTCCTCGTTGTACGCGTTGGGATCCTGCCCGTAGAGGGAGGTGATCAAGGGCGCGAACACGGCGACCACGACGAGGACCAGCACGACGATGCCGCCCGCGAGGGCCAGCTTGTCCCGCTTCAGGCGCTCCCAGGCGATCCGGCCCAGGGAGCGCCCTTGTACCGACTTGGCCTCGGCGCCGGCGACCGCCGCTTCCTCTGCCGCACTCGGGGCCGCTTCCGCGGTCGGCTCGTGCAATGGTGCCGTCATCTGGCAGGGACCCCTCTCAACCGGCGGTAGCCGGCCCGCACTTGCCGCTGTAGCGGCGTGATCAGTCCGTCGTACAAAGAGGCGAGCATCCACCCCTTGTTGCGGGAGTCTTCAACGCTTTGGCGATCTGTAGCCAGACTTGACGGGGAATGGATGCGCAACCGTGATGCTGTTTGAGGTGTTCCGTTATCCGGACAGTGGGTAACGGGGGCCGGACACGGGCGAGTTGGGACATCAGGGACAAGATGGCGTTTTGCGTCGCCATCTACGCGCGAAGATCGCCTCTTCCGCAGGGGGTCCGCGGGGTCTGCGGACCCCGCGGCCGTCAGTACCGGCTACCGGCCGGAGGGTATCCGTACCCGCCCGCCGGCGCCTGGGCGGGGGCCGCCGCGTGGGCCTCACGGTCGTAGAACGGGCGCGCGTTGGCGCGCAGCCACAGGGCGACCGGGTCGTGGGCGTCGGTCATCGCCACCGTCGACACCGGCAGTCCGTCCGGCACCGCGCCGACGGACTGCTGCATCATCGCGCGCACCGCGTCGACGGCCGGCGGGGAGGTGTCGTACACGTCCAGGCCGATGGCGAGGTACGGCGCCCCCAGCGCCGGCTGCACCCAGGCGCGGCGCAGCGCGCGGACCGCCGGGGTGCGGTGGGCGTTCTGTGCGAGCAGGGCGTAGAACTGGGGGATCTCGATGGCCGGTTCGGACAGCCGCAGGGGCCCGGCGGGCTGGCGGTCCAGGCCGGAGGCGATGCGGCGCAGGTCGAGCCAGGGGATGCCGACGCCGCCGCCGGGGGCGTGCGGGTTGAGCCACAGTCCGTAGTGGTCCGGGTAGAGGGCGCGGGCGACCTCCAGGCCGTCGACCACTTCGTACGAACGGTTCCAGCCGCTGGCCGAGAGCTCCTGGGCGGAGGTCACGCAGGGGGCGTAGCCGTAGCCCTCGACCTCCATGTTCCCGTACTGGGCGTCCGGGGAGCCGGCCTGGCCGTGCCACAGCAGCATCCAGACCTGGCCGGAAGTGGGGGCGGCGAGGGCGCGCAGCAGGGCCTCGTAGGCGTCGTAGCGCCCGGGCGTCACCTGGCGCAGCATGTGCTCGACCTGTCCGGTCGTGGTGCCGCTGGCGCTCACGCGTATCGCCCCTTCGAGAAGTTCCCCCGGTGTTGGGACCAGCTTAAGGCTCCGCCGGGTGCGGGGGGCCTAGGGCCTGTCTGACAATTCCCGTCTGCCGTGCGACGCCATGCACGCACTCTCGCCGCACCGGCCCCAGACCCGAGTACGGCCAGTACGCGGGTCTGGGGCCGGCACACCGAGAGCACGCACCTGACGCCGCACGGCCGCCCTTCGGGCGACGACGCGAATTGTCAGACAGGCCCTAGGAGCTCGGGGCTCCTTGCCGTCCGGCGGGTGCGGCGTCACTGTGGCTGGTCGCGCCCACGCGGCGGAGCCGCACATGTCACAGCCCCGCGCCCCTTCAGGGCGCTGTCCCTGCCCGGCGCTTACAAGTCCCGGTTGTAGAAGGGCCTGACCTTCTCCCGCATCCAGTCGCAGACCGGGTCCTGGACCGCTTCCAGGAGGACCAGGTTGACCTGCCACTTCAAGGGGGACTTGGCCAGGGCTCGGCCGAGGGCGTCCAGGGGGAGGGTGCGGGCGTCGTCCTCCCAGTGGGTCAGTTCGACGCCGACGAACAGGACCGGGTCGGCGGTCTCGACGGCGGCCAGGCAGCGGCGCGCGCTGCGGACCACGCCGGTGGCGGCGAACTCGGCGGAGGCCGCGGCCAGGAAGTCCACCGGGTCGTCCTGCCAGTCCGGCTCGAAGAGGCGGACCCGGCCGCCGGAGGAGGGCCCGTCCAGCGGGGTGCGCCCGGCCCGGCACAGCTCGGCCACGGCGGGCGGCGGCAGCGGGATGCCGACCACGCCCTCCGGGTTCACCGCGATGCCGACCTGCGGGGGCAGGCCGCGGGCGAACTCCGCGGCGGGGGCGATGGTGTACGCCATGTGCGCGCCGGCGACCTGGCGCAGCTGCTCCTCCGAGCTGAACACCGGCACGTAGGCCTGGCCGTCGATCTCCAGCGAGGGCAGGTCGAGGGGGCCGCTGTGCGGGCCGCCGCCGTTCGGCAGGGGGACCCACAGGAAGCTGCGGCCCAGGACCTCCACGATCCGGCCGCCGGCCGACGGGACGCCGAGGGAGGCGGACAGCACCTCCTCCAGCTCGTTGCCGGGCCACCCGCCGTGCGGGTGGGGGTGCGCCTGTGCCGGGAAGTCCATCTGCCTACCTACCGCCTGCCTGGTACCGCCGTTCGTGGCTGAAAGGCTAACCCGTTCGGCCCTGGAGCCCTACCGTGCGTCACCCCGTGAAGGCGATCCGCCGCAGGGTGTCGGCCGCCGACCGGTCGAGGACGACCGCCGAGGAGCAGCCCGCGGGCAGGGTGCCCTCGGTCACCGCGCGCAGCAGGCGGGAGTTGGCCGTGCGGTGCCGCAGGAACGCGTACCGCGAGACGCCCCGGCCGCGCTCGCGCTGCCCTGCCAGGGCCTCGCCGGGGGCGACGTCGAGGAGCAGCAGGTGCAGGGTGCCGTCCCGGCGGCGGGCCTCGCGGGCCAGCCAGCCGCGCACCCAGGCCTGGGTGCCGCAGTCGTGCACGACGACGCCCTCGCCGGAGCGCAGCGCGCGGCGCAGTCCGGCGTAGTGGGCGAGGCGGACCAGGGGCCGGTAGAGCGCGTACGGCAGGAGGCGCGGCATGCGGCGCTCCCAGCGGTCGCGGGTGTCCTGGGAGTCGATGCGGCCGCCGCGCACGGTGCGCCGCATCAGCGTGGACTTGCCGCTGCCGGGCAGGCCGGTGATCACCACCAGGTCCCGGGGTCCGAAGAGCAGGGCGTGCGGGCTGCGGCCGTCGCGGTCCCTCAGATCGCGGACGACGGGTGCGGTCAGTGGGGCGCATGCCTCGGGGGCCGGTGCGGCGGGCTGCTTGGGCAGCGCGAGTCCCGAGGTCGTGGCGTACGCCGTGGTCCTGTTCACCGTGATCGTCCTCCCCTGGGGCGGTACACGAGTACCTCCCCGTCGAGTGTAAAGAGAAGGTAATGCGCGGGTCTCGCGTTTTCGTTCGCTTACTGCCACAAGCCGGTTACAGATCACGGTCTGCCACGGATCGCCCGGGCGTGCAATGATGGCGGCGCCAACTGCATACCGGCCGTTTGAATCCGCGCGGGAGAGTCCCCGGCCGCGCCGGGGCGCCGAAGGAGCAAGTCCCTCCCTTGAATCTCTCAGGCCCCGTTACCGCGCGGGCGAGGCACATCTGAAAAGCGGGCCGCCCCCGACGGCGGTCCCACCCAAGGTGCAAGCCCTGATCGCCGTACTCCGGTGGCCGTGGCGAACCTCTCAGGTTCCGATGACAGATGGGGAGGACCGACCTCGCCCCGTCCTGTCCTGGGAGACGACCGACCGATGAGCAGTACCGAACTGCGCCGTACCGCGCTCGATGCCACGCATCGCGCGCTGGGCGCGACGATGACCGACTTCGCCGGCTGGGACATGCCCCTGCGCTACGGCTCCGAGCGCGAGGAGCACGTCGCGGTGCGCACCCGCGCCGGTCTCTTCGACCTGTCGCACATGGGTGAGATCACCGTCACCGGGCCGCAGGCGGCCGAGCTGCTCAACTTCGCGCTGGTCGGCAACATCGGCACCGTGAAGCCGGGCCGGGCCCGCTACACCATGATCTGCCGCGAGGACGGCGGCATCCTGGACGACCTGATCGTCTACCGGCTCGGTGAGACCGAGTACATGGTCGTCGCCAACGCCTCCAACGCCCAGGTCGTGCTGGACGCGCTGACCGGGCGGGCGGCGGGCTTCGACGCCGACGTGCGCGACGACCGCGACGCGTACGCACTGCTCGCCGTGCAGGGCCCGGAGTCCCCGGGCATCCTCGCGTCGCTCACCGACGCCGACCTGGACGGCCTGAAGTACTACGCCGGTCTGCCCGGCACGGTCGCCGGTGTCCCGGCGCTGATCGCGCGCACCGGCTACACCGGCGAGGACGGCTTCGAGCTGTTCGTGAAGCCGGAGCACGCCGTCGAGCTGTGGCGGGCGCTGACCGAGGCGGGCGAGGGCGCGGGGCTGATCCCCTGCGGTCTGTCCTGCCGGGACACGCTCCGCCTGGAGGCGGGCATGCCGCTGTACGGCAACGAGCTGTCGACCGCGCTGACCCCGTTCGACGCCGGTCTGGGCCGGGTGGTGAAGTTCGAGAAGGAGGGCGACTTCGTCGGGCGCGCCGCGCTGGCCGAGGCCGCCGAGCGCGCCGCTTCCCGGCCGCCCCGCGTCCTGGTCGGTCTGGTCGCCGAGGGCCGCCGGGTCCCGCGCTCCGGGTACCAGGTCGTCGCGGGCGGCGAGGTGATCGGCGAGGTCACCTCCGGCGCCCCGTCCCCGACGCTGGGCAAGCCGATCGCCATGGCGTACGTCGACTCCGCGCACGCGGCTCCGGGCACCGAGGGCGTCGGCGTGGACATCCGGGGCAGCCACGAGCCGTACGAGGTCGTGGCGCTGCCGTTCTACAAGCGCCAGAAGTAGACAGTGGACACGGGGCACCGCCCCTCGCGGCAGCCCCCTGAGTCACTCACCCCTCCCTCGTCACCCCCTTCACCAGCCACTTCCCCGCGTACAGGAGAATTCAGGCCATGAGCAACCCCCAGCAGCTGCGCTACAGCAAGGAGCACGAGTGGCTGTCGGGCGCCGAGGACGGCGTCTCGACGGTCGGCATCACGGAGCACGCGGCCAACGCGCTCGGTGACGTCGTCTTCGTGCAGCTCCCCGAGGTCGGCGACTCGGTGACCGCGGGCGAGACCTGCGGCGAACTGGAGTCGACCAAGTCCGTCTCCGACCTGTACTCCCCCGTCTCCGGTGAGATCACCGAGGTCAACGAGGACGTCGTCAACGACCCGTCGCTGGTGAACAGCGCCCCCTTCGAGGGCGGCTGGCTGTTCAAGGTGCGGATCACGGACGAGCCGGCCGACCTGCTCTCCGCCGACGAGTACACCGCCTTCGCCGGCGCCTGAGGAGTCACGATCGCATGTCGCTTCTGAACACACCCCTGCACGAGCTGGACCCGGACGTCGCCGCCGCCGTCGACGCCGAGCTGGACCGCCAGCAGTCCACCCTCGAGATGATCGCCTCGGAGAACTTCGCCCCGGTCGCGGTCATGGAGGCCCAGGGCTCGGTCCTCACCAACAAGTACGCCGAGGGCTACCCCGGCCGCCGCTACTACGGCGGCTGCGAGCACGTCGATGTGATCGAGCAGATCGCCATCGACCGGGTCAAGGCGCTCTTCGGCGCCGAGCACGCCAACGTGCAGCCGCACTCGGGCGCCCAGGCCAACGCGGCCGCGATGTTCGCGCTGCTCAAGCCCGGCGACACCATCATGGGTCTGAACCTCGCCCACGGCGGCCACCTGACCCACGGCATGAAGATCAACTTCTCCGGCAAGCTCTACAACGTCGTGCCCTACCACGTCGGCGACGACGGCCAGGTCGACATGGCCGAGGTGGAGCGCCTGGCCAAGGAGACCAAGCCGAAGCTGATCGTGGCGGGCTGGTCGGCCTACCCGCGTCAGCTGGACTTCGCCGCGTTCCGCAAGGTCGCGGACGAGGTCGGCGCGTACCTGATGGTCGACATGGCGCACTTCGCCGGTCTGGTCGCGGCGGGCCTGCACCCGAACCCGGTCCCGCACGCGCACGTGGTGACGACGACGACCCACAAGACGCTGGGCGGCCCGCGCGGAGGTGTGATCCTCTCCACGGCCGAGCTGGCCAAGAAGATCAACTCCGCCGTCTTCCCCGGTCAGCAGGGTGGTCCGCTGGAGCACGTGGTGGCCGCCAAGGCCGTCGCCTTCAAGGTCGCCGCGAGCGAGGACTTCAAGGAGCGCCAGACCCGTACGCTGGAGGGTGCCCGCATCCTGGCCGAGCGCCTGGTGCGGGACGACGCGAAGGCGGCGGGCGTCTCCGTCCTGACCGGCGGCACGGACGTCCACCTGGTCCTGGTGGACCTGCGCGACTCCGAGCTGGACGGCCAGCAGGCCGAGGACCGGCTCCACGAGGTCGGCATCACGGTCAACCGCAACGCCGTCCCGAACGACCCGCGTCCGCCGATGGTGACCTCCGGTCTGCGCATCGGTACGCCGGCCCTGGCGACCCGCGGCTTCACCGCCGAGGACTTCGCCGAGGTCGCGGACGTGATCGCGGAGGCGCTGAAGCCGTCCTACGACGCGGAGGCCCTCAAGGCCCGGGTGAAGACCCTGGCCGACAAGCACCCGCTGTACCCGGGTCTGAACAAGTAGACACCACACCTCCGGGTGGGGCGCCGCGTCCGCCACAAGCGGCACGTCGCCCCACCCGGAGTGCCCCACCCTCTGCACCACCCCCGTTCTGAGGAGTCCCCGTGGCCATCTCGGTCTTCGACCTGTTCTCGATCGGCATCGGCCCGTCGAGCTCGCACACGGTCGGCCCGATGCGCGCGGCCCGCATGTTCGCCCGCCGCCTGCGCAACGAGGAGCTGCTGGACTCCGTCGCCTCGGTCCGCGCCGAGCTGTACGGCTCGCTCGGCGCCACCGGCCACGGCCACGGCACCCCCAAGGCGGTGCTGCTCGGTCTGGAGGGCGACTCGCCGCGCACGGTGGACGTGGAGAGCGCCGACGACCGCGTCGAGACGATCAAATCCTCCGGCCGGATCAGCCTCCTCGGCGAGCACGAGATCGCCTTCGCCTACGACGACGACATGGTCCTGCACCGCCGCAAGGCCCTCCCCTACCACGCCAACGGCATGACCCTGTGGGCGTACGACGCCGAGGGCGCCGAGGTGCTGACCAAGACCTACTACTCGGTCGGCGGCGGCTTCGTCGTCGACGAGGACGCGGTGGGCGCCGACCGCATAGTCCTGGACGACACCGTCCTGAAGTACCCCTTCCGCACCGGCGACGAGCTGCTGCGCCTGGCCCGGGAGACGGGCCTGTCCATCTCCGCCCTGATGCTGGAGAACGAGCGGGCCTGGCGCGACGAGGACGAGATCCGCGAGGGCCTGCTGGAGATCTGGCGCGTGATGCGGGCGTGCGTGGAGCGCGGCATGACCCGCGAGGGCATCCTGCCGGGCGGCCTGAAGGTCCGCCGCCGGGCCGCGAACACCGCGCGCAAGCTGCGCTCCGAGGGCGACCCGCAGGCCCTGGCCATGGAGTGGATCACGCTCTACGCGATGGCCGTGAACGAGGAGAACGCCGCCGGCGGCCGGGTCGTCACCGCCCCGACCAACGGCGCGGCCGGCATCATCCCCGCGGTCCTGCACTACTACATGAACTTCGTGCCCGGCGCCGACGAGGACGGCGTGGTCCGCTTCCTCCTCGCCGCCGGCGCCATCGGCATGCTCTTCAAGGAGAACGCCTCCATCTCCGGCGCCGAGGTCGGCTGCCAGGGCGAGGTCGGCTCCGCCTGCTCCATGGCGGCCGGCGCCCTCGCCGAGGTGCTCGGCGGCTCCCCGGAGCAGGTGGAGAACGCCGCCGAGATCGGCATGGAGCACAACCTCGGCCTCACCTGCGACCCGGTCGGCGGCCTGGTCCAGATCCCCTGCATCGAGCGCAACGGCATGGCCGCGGTCAAGGCGGTCACCGCGGCCCGGATGGCGATGCGCGGCGACGGCTCCCACAAGGTCTCCCTGGACAAGGTCATCAAGACCATGAAGGAAACCGGCGCCGACATGTCGGTCAAGTACAAGGAGACGGCGCGGGGCGGGCTCGCGGTGAACATCATCGAGTGCTGAGGCTCAATGGTGCGGGCGGAGGGCGTCCTTCATCTCCTTGAGCTTCGCGGCTGCCGCCTCGGTCCACTCCTGCGGCTGCCCGGCGACACGGAGGGCGTCCTCGACCTCGCCGAGCTTCACGGAGGAGAGCACGCCCGCCCGCTCGACCAGGTCGTCCCGGGACACGGTGGTCAGCCACGTGCAGGGGGTGAGGCCCGGGCGCGGGAACGCGAACCGCAGAACACCTTCGAAGGGCAGGCCTTCCGCGGCGCCCACGGGCACCTCCACGCCCAGGCCGCTGATGTCGACGCCCGCCGGAGCCACGACCTGCATCGCCCGGAGCCCGGACGCCTCGTCCCCCGGCAGCAGCACCACCGGCCGTCGCTCGTCGAACTCGACCCACCAGACTTCGCCGTGTCGCACATGTCCTCCTCGCACGCGCGGTGGCCGCGGGTCACAGCGTAGCCCGCGCCGGGTACCGGACTCGGTTCCGACGATGTCTCACATCATGAGACCCGTTTTCCGAAAAACAAGACGGCTGAGATCGTTGCGGCGTACATGTTTCGCACGTGAAAGATCTGGCCATGCCCGCACCAGCTTCCGCCCCGGCACCGCAGACTCCGGTCAATCCGCGGTCGCGGGTCCTCGTCGCCAGCCTCATGGGGACGACGATCGAGTTCTACGACTTCTACATCTACGCGACCGCCGCCGTCCTCGTCTTCCCGAAGCTCTTCTTCCCGAGCAGTGACCCCACCACGGCGCTGCTGTCGTCCTTCGCGGTCTTCGGCGCCGCGATGGTCGCGCGGCCGATCGGGGCCGTCTTCTTCGGGCACCTCGGCGACCGGCTCGGCCGCAAGAAGACGCTGGTCGTCTCGCTGCTCACGATGGGCATCGCCACCTTCCTCATCGGCGCCCTGCCGACCTACGCGCAGGCCGGCTGGGTCGCCACCGCACTGCTCGTGCTGATGCGGCTCGCCCAGGGATTCGCGCTCGGCGGCGAGTGGAGCGGGGCCGCGCTGGTCGCGACCGAGAACGCACCCCGCGGCAAGCGCGCCCTGTACGGGACCTTCCCCCAACTCGGCGCCCCGCTCGGCTTCATCATCGGCAACGGCCTGTTCCTGATCATCGGGGCGCTGCTGCCCTCGGGGAGCGGCGCCGACCCCACGCAGCCGTCCGAGGCCTTCGCGAGCTGGGGCTGGCGCATCCCGTTCCTCTTCTCCGCCGTGATGGTCGCGATCGGCCTGTGGGTGCGCTCGCGGCTCGTGGAGTCGGCGGTGTTCACCCGGACCCGCGAGGCCGGGAAGGTGCGGAAGCTTCCGCTGGCCACGGTGGTCCAGGGACACTGGAAGCAGCTGGTCCTGGGCACGTTCATCATGCTGGCGACCTACGTGCTCTTCTACCTCATGACCACGTTCTCGCTGAGCTACGGGCGCGCCGCGAAGGACGCCGACGTGCCGGGACTGGGGTACAGCTACACCACGTTCGTGCTGATGATGATCTTCGGGGTTCTGTTCTTCGCCGTGTTCACCCTGGTCTCCGGCCCGCTCGCCGACCGGTACGGACGCCGCGCCACCCTGGTCTGGATCACCGCCGCCATCGTGGTCTTCGGTCTGGTCTGGGTGCCGCTGATCGGCCTGGGCACGCTCGGCGTGGTGCTGTGGCTGGTGCTCGGCTTCACGCTGATGGGCATGACCTTCGGCCCGATGGGCGCGTTGCTGCCGGAGCTGTTCCCGACGAGCGTGCGCTACACCGGATCCGGCATCGCGTACAACGTCAGCTCGATCCTCGGCGCGGCCGTCGCCCCGTTCATCGCGGTGGCCCTGTGGGAGGCCGGTGACGGCTCGCCGCTGCTGGTCGGCGTGTACCTCTCCGCGATGGCCGTGCTGACGCTGGCCGCCCTCCTGCTCTCCAAGGAGACCAAGGACGTCTCCCTGGAGGAGCGGGGGCCGGCGCCCGCCGGTGAGGACCCCCGGACGGCCCCGGCGGCGTCGTCGTCCGCGTCCTGATCCGCCCAAGGTCCGTACCGCAGGGTCCGCACCGGATCGGCTCCGGCGGTTCAGATGCCGCAGTTGGGTGCCGACCAGTACGGCGACGGGTCGAAGGCCACGTGGGTGTGGTCGTTGTGGCCGGGGTAGCCCGGGCCGAGGATCTCCGAGAAGCCGTGGGTCCTGGCCTGCTGGGCGAGCCGGCAGAAGCTGGGCGAGCCGGTGAGGTCGGCGGCGTCGCCGTAGAGGTGGCGGCTGGTGGACGAGCCGCCCACCGCGCTGTTGCAGGCGCGGGAGCGGAAGCCGCTGGAGATGGTGATCGGCACGTCGCCGAGGGCGTGCCGCATGGCCTCCAGCTTCCACATGGTCTTCAGCGCGTTCGACTTGGCGGTGGCGGCGGAGACCGCGCCGCCCGACCAGTCCGAGTTGCACTTGTTGAGCTCCGCGTAGGTGAAGTGGACGGGCGTGCAGTCCGCGTCCTGGAGCGCGTAGATCTTACTGAAGGTCGCCGGGCCCGCGACGCCGTCCGCGCCCAGGCCGTAGGCGGCCTGGAACTTCTTGACGGCGGCGGCGGTCCTGGCGCCGTACTGGCCGTCGTAGGAGAGCCGTTCGCCGGAGGTGACCCAGCCGGCGACGCGGATCTGGAGCTGGGTCACGTCGCTGCCGGAGGATCCCTGGGAGAGGGTGCGGTTCCAGGTGTAGCAGGAGTCGGCGTGCGCGGCGCCGGCGGTGGCGCCCACGCCGACCACTGCGCCAGCCATGAGCATGACAAATGAGAGAAGGAGACGTGACACGCGTCTGAACATCCCGGCCTCCCGACCGTCGAGTCGTCCTTCGAACCGGAGCCCAGCGTGCGGCACCGCGCTACGCGCGTCAATGGCGCCCCGGCGAAGCGAAGTCGACGTTTCCGCTTCCGGCGGGGATCACCCGTGCCATGGTGGGGAATAACCAACTCCCGTCCCCCCACAGCCCCTCAGGGAGGCCCCATGCTGCGTGGCATCGACGTCAGCGCGTACCAGTCCTCCAGCTACGACACCGACGGCCTCTCCTTCGTCTTCGTGAAGGCGACGGAGGGCCGTTCGTACGTCAACCCCAAGCTCGCGGCCCAGACGGAGCGGGCCCGCGACGCCGGACTCGTCGTCGGCTTCTACCACTTCCTGTGGCCGGGCAACCTGGCCGCCCAGGCGGAGTACTTCGTCTCCAAGGCCCCGGACCGCAAGGGCGACGTCCTCGCCGTCGACTGGGAGACGAACGGCGAGGGCACCCATCCGAGCAACGCGGAGAAGGACAGCTTCATCCGGAGGCTGAAGACGCTGCGGCCGGACAACCGGGTCGTCCTCTACTGCAACCGGCATTTCTGGCTGAACATCGACACCACCTCGTACGCCGGTGACGGGCTCTGGATCGCCGACTACGTCTCGGCGGGCAAGCCGCGCATCCAGGCGAAGTGGCGCTTCCACCAGTACACCGACGACCCGGTCGACACCAACGTGGCGGACTTCGCGAGCAAGGCCGCGCTGAAGGAGTGGGCCCAGAGCGCCTGAGGCCGGAGCGCCCGAGGGCGGGTTCAGCCCCGGAAGGCCGCGGGCCGCTCCGGGGACGCCTCGGCCAGCGCCTTGGTGACGCCGTCGACACCCTCGCGAAGGCCGTAGACCGGGGTGTCCGGCTGCTGGCGCCAGGAGTCGTCGATGCCGCCGGCGTCGACGGTGTCGAAGCCCAGCTCGTCGATCAGGGCGCGGACCTTCGCCTTGGCCGCCTCGTCGTCGCCGGCCACCGGGAGCGCCAGGCGGTCGGGCGCGCCGGCCGGACGCGGGCGGTCGAGGATGTCCTGGGCGTAGGTGCCGTTGAAGGCCTTGATCACGGAGTGGCCGAGGTGGCGTTCGGTCCAGCGGCTCTCGGTGAGGCCCTCGTCCTCGATGCCCGCGATCCTGCCGTCCCGCTGCTGCGGGTAGTAGTTGCCGGTGTCGATGACCGCGACGCCCTCGGCCGCGCCGTCCAGGACGCCGGACGGCAGGTCCGGGATCCGCTTCAGCGGGATGGTGACGACCACGATCTCGGCGCCCCGCGCCGCCTCCTCCACCGGTACCGGGGTGGCGCCGGTCTCCTCGGCCAGTGCGCCGAGCGTGTGCGGGCCGCGCGAGTTGGCGACGGAGACGTCGTGTCCGAGCGCGGTGAGCCGCCGGGTGAGGTTGCCGCCGATGTTGCCCGCGCCGATGATGCCGATCTTCATGATGCTGACTCGCCTGGCCCTTCGGAGGTCGTGTGTTGCCGGTGAGCACCAGCAACCTCCGAGCCGGGCGGGCTATTCCGCCGTCGTCCGGCTTTCACTCTCCCGCCGCAGCGTGCCCGGACGGCGAAGGGGCGCCCGCCGGGTGACCGCCGGGCGCCCCTCACCGTGCCGTCACTTGTTCAGGTGGGCCCAGAACTCGTCGAACGACAGCTGCTTGTCGCCGTCGAGGTCGCGGCCGGCGATGATCGCCTCGGCCACCGACTCGGTGACGTTCCAGTCGCCGCCCTGGGCGAGCGCGGTCTTGAACTCGGCCGCGGTGATGAGGCCGTCACCGTCCGTGTCGATCCGCTCGAACTGCTTGCGTGCTTCCTCGATGTCGGCCACCGGTCCGCCCCTCGTTCCGTGCATTGGGTCCATCTGACGCAGGTCAGATTAACCGGCCGTCCGAGCGCCCAGCGCGGCGACCACCCACCTGAATGGGTCCTGGTGGGCGGAGGGCGGCTCCAGGCCGTTCACGATCGCCGGCAGTTCCCGGTGGCGGGCGAGCGGCACGTTGGTCGGCGCGCACGAGGGCACGTGGGAGTCTGTGCCTTCCAGTGGGTGGAGACTCGAGGAGCGCGGTGTGGCGGAGAGCCTGCGGGAGATTCTGGACGCGGCGGCGCGGGGCGTGTTCCCCGCGGCGGACGGCGGCACGAGCGTCGTGCCGCAGTTCGGCGGCCGGGACGCGGGGGTCATCGCCTTCACGGCGCACTCGGTCGTCTTCACCGACGACGCGGACGAGGGCTGGGTGCGCAAGACGCTGGCGTCACTGGGCTGCGACCCCCTGGCCGCGACGATGAACGCCCGGTTCCTGGCGGCCTTCGCGGAGCGCACGGGCCGGGTGACGGACACGATCGACGTGCTGCTGACCGGTGCGCCGCTGCCCGGGCGCCCGGAGGTGACGCTGGAGGAGGTCGCCGACCCCGGGCATCCCCGCGTGGTCGCGGCCCGGCGGCGGCGCGACGGGGTGCGGGTGTGGGCGGCGGACGGCGGGGTGCTGGTGCTGGGCCGCGGGGTGGCCGGACGGCTGGAGGTGGCCGTGGAGGTGGCGGAGGGTGCCCGGCACCGGGGGCTGGGGCGGCGGCTGGTGACGGCGGCGCGGCGGCTGGCCGGGGATGAGCCGGTGTGGGCTCAGGTGTCGGCGGGGAACGCCCGCAGTCTGCGGGCGTTCCAGGCGGCGGGTTACCGGCCGGTGGGCTCGGAGGCGCTGTTCCTGCGGGCCTGAGTCGCGGCCGTCCCCCGGGCGGCGCCGGTCAGTGCCAGGGCTGGTAGTGCGGGTTGCTCTCGCACTCGCTCATGATCTCGGTCTTGGTCTGCCGGTCGACCGGACAGACGCCGATGACGTACTTCCGCTGGATGCCGCCGGGGAAGGCGACCTCGACCTGGTCGGCCCACTTGTGGGTGTCGCCGATGGTCTTGTTGACGTCGATGCCGCCGGGGGCGTCGATGTAGTAGTTGTAGCCGGACTTGTACCAGGTCTTGTAGAGGTCGTGGTCGTAGCTGGTCGAGACGAACGGCGATGGCTGGTTGACCAGGACGTACTTCTCGACGTCGTACTGTCCGTTCTGGACGTCCTTGGCGTGGAAGCCCTCCTCGAAGACGACCTGCGGGCCGCGGCTGTCGCTGCGGTAGAGGGTGCCGCAGGTGGTGCGCCAGACCGGCTCGGGCGTGATGCGGTCGACGTCGACGCCGCGGTCGGCGGCGGCCTTGGTCTTGTCGTCGAACTGGGGGCAGGCCGGGGCGGCCTTGGCGGGCGCGGCCGACGGGGCCGGGGCGGCGCCGGGGGCGGTGGCGGCGGTGGTGGCGAGGACCGCGGAGAGCGACAGGACGGCGGCGGCGGTCCGTCGGCGCAGGCGAGTGGTGATCATGCGGATACGATCCCGGCTGCGGACTGATGCCTTCCGGATTCTCACCCGTAGGTGGCGTGTCCGGTGAACGGGGTTGCTTTCCCCGGCAGATGGGCTCTCAGCGGTCGGGCGCTCAGCGGTCCACGACCCGCATCTCGAACCACGTGGTCTTCCCGCGCGGCAGCAGATCGACGCCCCAGCGGTCGGAGAGCTTGTCGACGAGGAAGAGGCCGCGCCCGCTGATGTCCGTCTCCTGCACCGGCATCAGACAGGGCAACCCCCGGGAGGGGTCTCGGACCTCGACACGGATCCAGCCGGGGCGGCGCCGCATGTGGAGGCCGAAGACCCGGGCGCCGGTGTGGCGTACGGCGTTGCCGACCAGCTCGGAGACGAGCAGGACGGCGTCCTCCGTGACCTTGGGGCCGAGCTGCCACTGGCGCAGGGCGACGACCTGGGCCAGCCGGCGGGCGGCGGCGGCGGACTCGGGCCGGGAGGGTAACGGAACTTCGCGCTCCGTCGGGTTGCCGAACAGCTCCAGCGCCTTGAGCGCGCGCTCGTCCTCGACCGCCGGCGACCAGCGCGCCGCGGTCGCACGTCCGGCTCCCCGCGGCTGTTCCGTACCATCCAGCCCCGCCATGCCCCCATCATGGCCGCCCCCGGGGGCCTCCGGGGGCGTTCCCGGGGAATACGCCTCCGCGGGAGCCCGGTCGGACGGCGGTCGATCGGCATATGCCACAGGCAGTTCGGGGCCGGAAACAGCCCCGTTGACCTGCGCGAACGGCTCGGCCGGAGACAAGCGGCGGACTCCCTCGACAAGGCGCGCTTAATGGTGCGTTAAGGCTGCCATAAACCGCCCCATCGAGGGACCCGGATCAGACATCGCGTCAATTGCAAGGGGGACGACGCGACTTCGGATGAAACTTGTACTTCTTGCGGGGGGTTCAGAGGAACTTGGCCTTGCCGGGGCCCTCTTCCACGAAGCTGCGCATCCCGCGCTCGCGGTCCTCGGTGGCGAACAGGCCCGCGAACCAGTTGCGCTCGACGGCGAGGCCGGTCTCGATGTCCGTCTCGAGTCCCGTGTCGATCGCCTCCTTCGCCGCGCGCAGTGCGATGGCGGGGCCCTTGGCGAGCCGCGCGGCCCAGGCGTGCGCCTGTTCGTAGACCTCGGCGGCCGGGACCACCCGGTCCACCAGGCCGAGCGCCAGCGCCTCGTCGGCCTTCACCTGACGGCCGGTGAAGATCAGGTCCTTGGCCTTGGAGGGGCCGATCAGCCGGGACAGCCGCTGGGTGCCGCCCGCGCCGGGGATCAGGCCGAGCAGGATCTCGGGCTGGCCCAGCTTGGCGTTCTCCCCCGCGATGCGGAAGTCGGCGCACAGGGCGAGTTCGCAGCCGCCGCCCAGCGCGTAGCCGGTCACCGCCGCGACCACCGGCTTGGGGATGCGGGCCACCGCCGTGAAGGAGTCCTGGAGGGCACGGGACCGCGCGATCATCGCCGCGTGGTCCATCACCTGCATCTCCTTGATGTCCGCGCCCGCCGCGAACACCTTCTCGCCGCCGTGGATCACCACGGCGCGCACGTCCTCGCGCCGGGTGATCTCCTCGGCCAGCTCCTTCAACCGGTCCTGGGTGGCGACGTCCAGCGCGTTCATCGGCGGACGGTCCAGGCGCAGCGTTCCGACGCCTTCGGCGACTTCGAGATGTACGGTCATGCTCCGCAGGTTAGCGGGCGTTCACTCGCCGCGGCAGCCGCCCCTCAGGCCTTCCACTTCTCCCAGGACATGTTCCAGCCGTTGAGGCCGTTGTCGGGGGCGATGGTGGCGTCCTCGGAGTTCTTGACCACGACCACGTCGCCGATGATCGAGTTCTCGAAGAACCAGCGGGCCGGCGCCCCCTTGTCCCAGCCGCCGCGTACGTCGCGCAGGCCGATGCAGCCGTGGCTGGAGTTGCGGTTGCCGAAGGCGTCGCCGCCCCAGTAGTTGCCGTGGATGAAGGTGCCGGAGGTGGACAGGCGCATGGCGTGCGGCACGTCCTTGATGTCGTACTCGCCGCCGTAGCCGACGGTCTCGCCGTTCATGCGGGTCACCGCGAGCCGCTCGGTGATGACCATCTGGCCGTTCCAGGTCTCGTAGCCGGGCGCGCCGGTGGTGACGGGGATGGTCTTGACGGTCTTGCCGTCCCGCACGACCTGCATCGTGTGCTTCTTGGCGTCCACGACGGAGACCTGGCTGCGGCCGACGGTGAAGGAGACGGTCTTGGCCTGCTCGCCGTAGACGTCCTCGCGGCCCTCGACTCCGTCGAGGTTGAGGTCGACGGTGACCTTGGTGCCGGCCTTCCAGTACTTCTCGGGCCGGAAGTCGAGGCGGTCGTTGCCGAACCAGTGGCCCTCGACCTCGACGGCCGGCTCGGTCTTGACGGTGATGGCCTTCTCGACGTCCTCCGGGTTGGTGATGCCCCGGGTGAAGCGGATCGAGAACGGCATGCCGACGCCGACCTTCGAGCCGTCCTCGGGCGTGAAGGTGCCGATGAAGGTGTTCTTCGGCGTCAGGGTGGTGAAGCGGGAGTCCTCGGCGGCGGTGCGGCCCTCGGAGTCCTTGGCGACCGCGTGCACGCTGTACGTGGTGGCGGCGGCCAGGTGGGTGGACGGCGTCCAGGTGGCGCCGTCCCCGGTTATCTTCCCGTCGACCTTCGTGCCCTTGCCGTCCTTGACGACGACCTCGGTGAGCCTGCCCTTCGCGGCGCCGACCTTCAGGGCGCCGCTGGTGTCGACGGCCTTGGCCCCGTTGGCGGGAGCGATGGTGACGACGGCCTCGGACTGCTCGCTCTGTGCCGCGGTGGCGTCCTTGGCCTTCTCCCCCTTGCCGTCCCCGGCCCCCGAACCCGAGCCGCTGCCACCGCACGCGGTGACGGTCAGCATCAGCAGCCCGAGTACCGCCCCCGCTATCGGACGCACGTTCACCCTTGTCTCCCCTCGCCGGGCCCGGTCCGGCCCGCACCCCTGTGCGCCGGCGCGCACCGGCGCATCGTAACCGCAGGCCAGGGGGTTGCGGGACAGGTGAATTGTCACCGTTCCGTACCGAGTTGGCGGGAGGGTGCCGCGTGGCGCGGCCGGTGTCACTTCACCGCGCTGCCCGCCTTCCATTCCTTCCACTTCATGTTCCAGCCACCCAGGCCGTTGTCGGGGGCCACGGTCTTGTCCTTGCTGTGGACCACCTCGACGACGTCGCCGACGAGGCTGCGGTCGAAGAACCAGCCGGCCGGGGTGTCGGAACCGCCGCCCTTGTCGTCGCGCAGTCCGACGCAGCCGTGGCTGACGTTGGCCCGGCCGAAGGTGTCGGCGGGCGCCCAGTAGTTTCCGTGCAGGAAGGTGCCCGAGCTGGTCAGGCGGATGGCGTGCGGGACGTCGGGGATGTCGTACTCGCCGCCGAAGCCGACCGTGCGGCTGTTCATGCGGGTGACCTCGAGCATCTCGGTGATCACCATCCGGCCGTTGTAGGTGGGCGTCGTCGGAGCCCCCGCGGTGATCGGCACGGTGGCCAGCAGGGTGCCGTCGCGGCGCACCTCCATGGTCCGCTCGACGGCGTCTACGCGGGAGACCTGGCTGCGGCCGACGGTGAAGGAGACCTTCTTGTGCTGGAGCCCGTAGACCCCCTTGGCGCCCTCGACGTCCCGCAGGGCGAGGTCGACGGTGACCTCGGTGCCGGGCTTCCAGTACTCCTTGGGGCGGAAGTCGAGGCGGTCCTTGCCGAACCAGTGGGGGCGGATCTCGGTGGCGGGCTCCGCGGTGACCGTGACGGCGCGTTCGACGGCGGCGCGGTCGGTGATCTCGCGGTTGAACTCCAGCGAGACGATCATGCCGGTGCCGACGACCGAGCGGTTCTCGGGAGCGACGTAGGCGATGAAGCGTTCCTCGGGGACCTTGGTGGTGAACGTGGTGTGCCGGGCCGAGCGGTGTCCGCCGCCGTCCAGGGCGACGGCGTCGACCGTGTACTTGGCGGCGAGGGCGAGCCGGTCGTCGTCGGGCCGCCAGCTCAGGCCGTCCCCGGAGATCCGGCCGGGCACCGGGGTCTCCTGCGCGTCCTGGGACCGGACGACCTTCACCGACTCCAGGCGCCCGTCGGGCACCCGCACCGACAGCTTCTTCTCCGGCGCGACGGCCTTGCTCCCGTCGTCCGGGGTGACGCGGATGACGTCCTCGGCGGCGGGTTGCTTGCCGAACATCTCACCGATGCCCGAGCCGATGCCGGAACCGACGCCACCGCCGTCCGAGGTGCATCCGGCGGCCCCGGCCAGCAGTCCTGCCCATGTCAGTAGGGCGGCCACAGCGGCGCCCGCGCGCCGTGCGCGCTCGTGTACGTGCCTCACATCCACCCGTAACGACCGGTCGGCCCTGGGGAAACGTGAGTGCGAGCCACCCGGTGGGCAGAACTGTGGGGAGGACGACGCGACGGGGAGCAGCGGCCGGGACGCCGCGCGCCCTCCTGCCGGACGTCGTTCCACGAGCCGTGGGAGGCTGACAGGTGTCCAGCGCAGCCGAGCGGGAGGCGGTGCCCGGGGAGCGGGCCGCCGCGGACGGGCGCCCCGCCGTCGTGGTCAATGGCGCGCGGCGCGCCGCTCCGCCGCCCGCCGTGCCGGCCCGGCCGGGCACCCCGGTGCCGCTGGGCGCCCGTTTCCGGACCGGCCCGGACCAGGTGGCGGGGACCAACTTCGCCCTGTGGGCGGGCGGGGCGGAGGCGGTGGAGCTGTGCCTGTTCGACGGGCCGGGTCCCGGTGCGCGGGAGAGCCGGGTGCGGCTGACCGAGCTGACGCACGAGATCTGGCACGGCTTCGTGCCGGGCGTCCGGCCCGGGCAGCGCTACGGCTACCGGGTGCACGGCCGCTGGGACCCGTGGACCGGCGCCCGCTGGAACCCGGCGAAGCTGCTTCTCGACCCGTACGCCCGTGCCGTGGACGGCGACTTCGGCCTGCCGCCAGAGGTGTACGGTCACGTGCGGGACTGGCCGGAGCAGCGGGTCGCGGACACCGTGCGCGACGACCGTGACTCGGCGCCGCACGTCCCGAAGGGCGTCGTGGTCCATGACGACGACGACTGGTCGGACGACCGGCGGCCCAAGACGCCGTGGGCGGACTCGGTCATCTACGAGCTGCACGTGCGCGGCTTCACCAAGCTCCACCCGGACATCCCGCCCGAGCTGCGCGGCACCTACGCGGGCCTCGCCCACCCGGCGGCGATCGCGCACCTGACGCGGCTGGGCGTGACGGCGGTGGAGCTGCTGCCGGTGCACCAGTTCGCGCACGAGAGCCATCTGCTGGAGCGCGGTCTGCGCAACTACTGGGGCTACAACTCGGTCGGCTACTTCGCCCCGCACGCCGCCTACGCCGCCTCCGGCACCACCGGTCAGCAGGTCGGCGAGTTCAAGCGGATGGTGCGCGCGCTGCACGCGGCCGGCATCGAGGTGATCCTCGACGTGGTCTACAACCACACGGCGGAGGCGGGCGAGCTGGGCCCGACGCTCTCCCTGAAGGGCATCGACAACCGCGGCTACTACCGCCTCCAGCACGACGCCCGCCGGTACGCCGATTACACGGGCTGCGGCAACACCCTGCACGTGGTCCAGCCGCACGTGCTGCGCCTGATCACCGACTCGCTGCGGTACTGGGTCACCGAGATGGGCGTGGACGGCTTCCGCTTCGACCTGGCGGCGGCGCTGGCCCGCTCGATGCACGACGTCGACATGCTCTCGCCGTTCCTCGCGGTGATCGCGCAGGATCCGGTGCTGCGCCGGGTGAAGCTGATCGCCGAGCCGTGGGACGTGGGCTCGGGCGGCTACCAGGTGGGCGCGTTCCCGCCGCTGTGGACGGAGTGGAACGACCGCTACCGGAACGCGGTCCGGGACTTCTGGCGGCACGCGCTGCCGGACGTGCGGGAGATGGGCTACCGCCTGTCGGGCTCCAGCGACCTGTACGCGTGGGGCGGGCGGCGGCCGTACGCCTCGGTCAACTTCGTCACCGCGCACGACGGTTTCACGCTCCGCGACCTCGTGTCGTACGAGCGCAAGCACAACGAGGCCAACGGCGAGGGCAACCGGGACGGCACGGACGACAACCGGTCCTGGAACTGCGGCACGGAGGGCGAGACGGACGACGCGGAGGTACGCGCGCTGCGGCGCCGCCAGCTCCGCAACCTGCTGACCACGCTGCTGCTGTCGACCGGGGTGCCGATGCTGGTCGCGGGCGACGAGATGGGCCGCACCCAGCGCGGCAGCAACAACGCCTACTGCCAGGACAACGAGACCGGCTGGGTGGACTGGAGCCTGCGGGACGACCCGGAGTGGGCCCCCCTGTTCGCGCTGGCCTCCCGGCTGATCGCCCTGCGCCACCGGCACCCGGTGCTGCGCCGCCGGGCCTTCTTCTCCGGCCGCGCGCACTCCGCGGACGGCCTGCGCGACCTGGCCTGGTTCACCGCGGGCGGCACCGAGATGACGGAGCGGGACTGGTACGCCCCCGCCGCCACCCTCGGCATGTACCTGTCCGGGCGGGACATCCCGGGCCGCGACGAGCACGGCGACCAGGTCGTGGACGACAGCTTCCTGGCCGTCCTGCACGCGGGCGGGGAGCCGGCCGGCTTCGTCCTGCCGGGCGCCCCGTGGGCGGAGCGGTACGAGGTGGTCGTCGACACCGGGCGGGAGGAGCAGGGCGAGGCACCGGACACGGTGTACCCCGCGGGAACGGAGATCACGGTCCCGGCGCGGACGGTGCTGCTGCTGAGGGCGGGGTGAGGCGGTTCAGCCGAGGATGCCCCGGTCGTACGCCGTCGCGACGGCCGCCGCGCGGTCGTTGACGCCCAGCTTGGCGTACAGGTGGGTGAGGTGGGTCTTCACGGTCGCCTCGCTGATGAACAGCTCCCGGGCGATCTCCTTGTTGGAGGTGCCGCGCGCCACCAGCGCGAGCACCTCGCGCTCGCGGGCGGAGAGGGGTTCGGCGCCGGGGGTCTTCGGGGCGCGGACGGCGGATACCAGGCGGGAGGCGACCGCCGGGGAGAGGACCGTGCGCCCCTGGGCCGCCGCGCGGACCGCGGTGAACAGCTCGTCGCGGGGCGCGTCCTTGAGGAGGTAGCCGGTCGCGCCGGCCTCGATCGCGGGCAGGGTGTCGGAGTCGGTGTCGTACGTGGTGAGCACGAGCACCCTCGCGCGGGCACCGCGCCTGGTCAGCTCCCGGATGGCGTCCACGCCCGAACCGCCCGGCATCCGCAGGTCCATGAGGATCACGTCGGGGTCGAGCGCGGCGGCCCGTTCCAGCGCCTCGGCGCCGCCCGCCGCCTCGCCGAGGACGCGGAAGCCGGACGCGGACTCGAACATGCCGCGCAGGCCGTCGCGGACCACGGGGTGGTCGTCGACGATGAGCAGGGAGATCGCGGCGTCGGCGGTCGTGGTGTCGTGGGGCGCGGCGTCATCGGTCATGGCGGACCAACGGTACGCGAGCCGAGACGGCGGTGCCGTGCCCCGGTTCCGCCTCGACGGTGAGCGAACCGGCGATGCGCTCGGCGCGGGCCCGCATGCCGTCGAGCCCGAAGCCGCCGCCGGGGGTGCGCTCCCGCGCGGTCAGCGGGTCGAAGCCCCGGCCGTCGTCGCGGATGTCGAGGGTGACCTCGTCGCCCATGTAGGAGAGGGTGACGCCGACCCGGTCGGCGGCGGCGTGCCGGGCCGTGTTGGACAGGGCCTCCTGGGCGATGCGCAGGAGCGTGGCGGCGACCTCGTCGTGGAGGTGCTCGGCGGTGCCGGTGACGGTGAACCGGGCCTGGACGCCGGTGCGTCCGCCCCACTCCGTCACCGTCTTCTTCAGCGCGTCCGGCAGTCCGTCGTCGGCCAGCGCGACCGGCGAGAGGTTGTGCACGGAGCGGCGGGCCTCGCCGAGGCTGTGCCGGGCCAGGGCGAGGGCCCGGTCCAGGTGTTCCCGGCCCAGCGCCGGGTCCGGGGCGGCCGCCACGACCTGGAGCTGGGCGATGATGCCGGTCAGGCCCTGGGCCAGGGTGTCGTGGATCTCGGCGGCCAGCCGCCTGCGCTCGTCGGCGACCCCGGCCTCGCGGGCCTGCACGAGGAGCTGGGCGTGGAGGGCGGCGTTCTCGTCGAGGGCCTGCTGGAGGGCGGTGTTGGTGCGCTCCAGTTCGGCGATGGTCTCGACGCGGGCGCGGCTGCGGGCCTCCTCCAGCGCGGCGAAGTGCGCGAAGAGGGCCACCAGCATGCTGTTGACGGTCAGGATCGCGCCGAAGAGCACCCAGCCCATGACACCGTTCGGCGGCAGCCCGCCGGACTGCGAACCCGCGAGGGTGACGGCGGTGGCGAACAGCCCGGCCCGGCACAGCCTGCGGGGCAGCAGGTACTGGGCGCCGAAGTAGCCGACTACCGCGTAGAAGGCGAACAGCGGGTTCAGCCAGGTGAGGGCGAAGCCGACGGCCCAGCGGACGGCGTAGTAGCAGGTGCCGGCCGGGGACGGCTCGGGGCGGGTGCGCGCCGCCCGGTTCCACCACAGTTGCAGCACGACGGCCGCGCCGATCAGTGCGCCGCTCGCCCGCCGCTCGCCGGTCGTCATGCCGATGGCGTCGGCGGCCGACCAGGCGACCAGCGTCCCGACGGCCAGCAGCGCGTACGGGCCCCAGCGGTGGAACGCCGCCCACCGCTCGTCGACCGCCGCCGTCCGCGTCATGGCGTCATTGTCGGACACGCGGCCGCCTTCCCCGCACACTCCCCCTCGCTCCGGTCACTCCGGTCACTCCCGTCACTCCCAGCGGAACCAGCGCGAGGCCGCCGCGGTGAGCAGCACCGTCCAGCCCACCAGCACCGCCAGGTGGGACCAGCCCGGCCAGTCGCCCGCCGCGGCCTCGTTGAGGGCCTGCGCGGCGGCGCCGAAGGGGGTCCAGCCCACGATCCGGCCCAGCAGGTCCGGCATGGCCTGCACCGGCAGCCACACGCCCGCGCAGAACATCGCCGGGAACAGCGCCGCCGACCCGATCGCACCGGCGATCTTCGTGGTGCGGGACAGCGCGGAGAGCACGGCGCCCAGGGAGAGCGCGGCGAGCACGGCGAGGAGCAGTGCCAGGAGGTAGCCGAGGGGCTGCTCGGGCAGGCCCACGTCGAAGGCGAGCCGCCCGACCGCGAGTGCGAGCAGCGCCGAGACCAGGGCGGCCGCGCCGCACACCACCATCTGGGCGGACAGCAGCGCCGCCGGGCGCACCGGCGTGGCGGACATCCGGCGCAGGATGCCCCGCTCGCGGTAGCCGGTGAGCACCTGCGGCATGCCCTGGAGGCCGCCCACGGTCAGGCCGAGCAGCACGGCCACCGGCACGTAGGCGTCGACCGGGCGCAGCCCGCCGAAGGAGGCGTCGGCCTCGCGGAAGGACGGGATGGAACCGAGGACCACCAGCAGCAGCGTCGGGAACACCAGCATCCAGAACAGGGCGCCCGGTTCGCGCCGGAACAGCCGCAGCTCGGTCCTCAGTACGGCGGTGTCGAAGACGTCGGTGGTCATGCGGGGGCCTCCGTGAGGTCGAGGAAGGCGTCGTCCAGCGTCGTGTCGGTGACCCGGAGCTGGTGGGCGGTGACGCGGGTGCGGGCGAGCAGCGTGATGACGGCGTTGACCGTCTCGTCCGTGCCGGACAGGGTGACGCGGCCGTCCTTGAACTCGGCGGAGGACAGTTCGGGCAGCGCGCGCAGGTCCGCCTCGTCCAGCGGCGCGGACGGGGTGAAGCTGATGACGGTGGCGCCCGCCGAGCGCCGGATCAGCCCGGCGGGGGTGTCCAGCGCGGCGACACGACCCCGGTCGATCACCGCGATCCGGTCGCACAGCCGCTGGGCCTCCTCCATGAAGTGGGTGACCAGCAGGACGGTGACGCCGCCCGCGCGGATGTCCTCGATGAGCTGCCAGGTCTCCCGCCGGGCGCGCGGGTCGAGACCGGTGGTCAGCTCGTCCAGGACGACGACACGGGGGTCGCCGACCAGGGCCAGGGCGATGAACAGGCGCTGCTTCTGGCCGCCGGAGAGCTTGCCGAACCGGGTGTCCAGCATCGGGACCAGGTCGAGCCGCTCGGCGAGCGGACGCCAGTCGGCGGGCTTCGGGTAGAAGGCGGCGTACAGCTCCAGGGCCTCGCGGACGGTGAGCTTGGCCTGGAGTTCGCTCTGCTGGAGCTGGGCGCCGAGGACCTCGGCGACCCGACGGTGGTCGGCGACGGGGTCGAGCCCGGTGACCCGGACCCGGCCCGCGTCGGGGACGCGCAGTCCCTCGACGCACTCGACGGTGGTGGTCTTGCCGGCGCCGTTGGGGCCGAGGACGCCGAAGATCTCGCCCTCCTCGACGGCGAAGGACACACCGTCGACGACGGGGCGGCCGCCGTAGGACTTGCGCAGGTCGGTGACTTCGATGACGGGCATGGCACCAGCCTCCCGGCGGCCGGGGGTCCGGCACATCGGCCGACGCGCTCGAAGGCGCATCAGCCGATCGGTTGATGCTCCCCTACGACCCCGGCGGGCCTCCGTACGACCCCGGCGGGACCTCCGTACGACCCCGGTGGGCGCGAAAACCCAGTGGGCAGTGTCAGTGCCAAACCGTAGGCTCGCTGCTGATGCCCACGAAACCTGCCCCCGCCACGGATCTCGCCGCGGACGCCGCCCCGGACGCCCCCGAGACACGTTCCACCGTACGTGCCCTGCTGCGGCTGTGGCCCTATGTGCGGCCGGTGCGCGCACGGTTGGGGACGGCCGCGGTGATAGCGATCCTCGCCTCCTGCGTGGGTCTGGTGATCCCGCTGGTCCTGAAGTGGATGGTGGACGGCCCGGTCGCCGACGGTGATCCGGCGGGCGTGTGGCTCGGGGCGCTGTACCTGCTGCTCCTCGGGCTCGCGGAGGCGCTGCTGTTCGGGCTGCGGCGGTGGCTGGTGGCCCGGCCGCTGGCGGGCGTCGAGGCGGGCATGCGGGCGGATCTCTACCGGCATCTGCAGCGCCTGCCGGTGGCCTTCCACGACCGCTGGGCCTCGGGGCAGTTGCTGTCGCGCGGGACGACCGACCTGATGCTGCTCCGTATGTTCCTCGCCTTCCCGCTGACGTTCCTGCTGGTCAACGGCGTGACGATCCTGGTCGGCGTGGGCATCATGCTGGTCCAGGACTGGATGCTGGGGCTGGTGATCCTGGGACCCGCCATCCCCGTGATGATCACCTGCGGGATCTTCGAGAAGAAGTACTCCGCGGTGGCGCGGCGCGCGCAGGACCAGGTCGGGGATCTGACGACCGTGGTCGAGGAGAGCGTGCTCGGCATCCGGATCATCAAGGGGTTCGGGCGGCACCGCAGCCAGGCCCGCGCCTTCCACGAGCTGTCGCACACGCTGCGGGGCACGGAGCTGCGCAAGGCGCGGCTGCTGGCGGCCATCTGGGCGGTGATCGTGACGCTGCCCGAGGTGGCGATCGGGGCGGCGTTGGTGGTCGGGGCGGTCCAGGTGGCGGACGGGGCGCTGTCGGCGGGGACGCTGGTGGCGTTCCTGTCGACGGCGCTGGCGCTGCGGTGGCCGGTGGAGTCCATCGGCTTCCTGCTGGCGATGAGCCAGGAGGCGGCGACGGCGACGGACCGGTACTTCGAGGTGATGGACGCGGAAGTTGAGTCTCCGGGGGGTGTTGGTGGCCCTGCGTCGGTGCCGGGGGGTGGGGAGCGCGGCCCGGCGTTGCGGGGTGCCTCCCCCACTCTCGGCTTCGCTCGAGCGGGGGGGCCCCCATCGCCCACCCGTGCCGCCCCTGGGGGTACCTCCCAGGCCGTTCAGGCACTGGGGGAGGCACGACTGCCCGCAGCTGGGGGGCTCAGGTTCGAGCACGTGCGGTTCCGGTATCCCGACGCCGCCCCCGACTCCCCGCCCCTCCTGACGGACGTCGACCTGCACATCCGCCCCGGCGAGTCCATGGCCCTGGTCGGTGCCACCGGCAGCGGCAAGACGACGCTGACCGCGCTCGTCCCGCGCCTGCACGAGGTGACCGAGGGCCGGATCACGCTGGACGGCGAGGACATCACCGCCCTGTCCCGCGAGGAGCTGCGCTCGATGGTCGCCGTGGCCTTCGAGGAGCCCACCCTCTTCTCCGCCACCGTCGGTGAGAACGTGCTGATGGGTGCCGGAGAGGGCGCCGGCGGCGAGGCACTGGACCGCGCGCTCGCCGTCGCGCAGGCCGACTTCGTGCACGCGCTCCCCCGGGGCACCGGCACCCAGGTCGGCGAGCAGGGTCTCAGCCTCTCCGGCGGCCAGCGTCAGCGCCTCGCGCTCGCGCGGGCCGTGGTGGGCAGACCGAGGTTCCTCGTCCTGGACGACCCGCTGTCCGCGCTGGACGTGCACACGGAGGCCGCCGTGGAGGCCGCCCTGCGGCAGGTCCTCGCGGACACCACCGCGCTGATCGTGGCCCACCGCCCCTCCACCGTCCTGCTCGCCGACCGCGTCGCCCTGCTCTCCGGGGGCCGCATCACCGCCGTCGGCACCCATCACGAACTGCTGCGCACCAGCCCCGAGTACGCCCATCTGATGTCCGGGCTCGACGGGCACGAGAACGACGAGGGACCCCAGGGAGGGGACGGCCGATGACCGCGCCCACGGCCACCGCGCCGGACAGGGAACAGCCGGAGGGCCCCGAGCCCGGGGACCCGGCCGGGTCGGGGACCGGCTCCACCGCCGCCGACGACGCCTTCGACCGGGACGTCCTGCCCAGCCCGCCGGGTGCGACCGGTGCCCTGCTGCGCTCCCTGCTGGTGCCCATGAGGGCCCGGGTCGCCCTCACCGTCCTCCTGCTGCTGCTCCAGCAGGCGGCCGTGCAGGCGGGCCCGCTGCTGGTGGCGTACGCCATCGACCACGCCGTGCCGGCCCTGCGGGACGACGACCACGGCCCGCTGATGGCGGTGGGCGCCGGCTACCTGCTGTGCTCGCTGGCGGCGGGCGGACTCCAGTACGCCTTCATCGCGGCGGCGGCCCGTGTCAGCCAGGACGTGCTGCTCGACCTGCGCGGGCGCATCTTCCGGCACGCGCAGGCGCTGAGCGTCGACTTCCACGAGCGCTACACCTCGGGCCGCCTCATCTCGCGCTCCACCACGGACGTGGAGTCCCTGCGCGAACTGCTCGACGAGGGGCTCCAGGAGCTGGTGACGGTCATCCTGTCCTTCGTCTACATCGCCGCGCTGCTGCTCTGGCTGGACCTCGGTCTCGGCGCCGTGGCGGTGGCGTCGTTCGTGCCGCTGTACGCGCTGGTGCGGCTCTACCAGCGGCGCGCGGGACGGGTGTACCGGCAGCGGTCGACGGCGATCGCGGCGGTGATCGTGAAGTTCGTGGAGACGATGAACGGCATCCGGCCGGTGCGCGCCTTTCGCCGTGAGGCCGTTAACGACGCGGACTTCGCGGTCCTGAACCACCGCCACGAGCGGACCAACGGCAACGCGCTGCTGGAGATGGCCCGTTACGTGGTGGGTTCCCGCCTGGTCGCGAACACGGCCGTCGCGGGCATCGTGCTGTGGGGCGCCTACCGGGTCGCGGACGGCACGCTGGCGCTCGGTGTGCTGGCCGCGGCGGTGCTGTACCTGCGCCGCCTGTACGACCCGATCGACCGGCTGGGCATGTTCCTGAACTCCTACCAGTCGGCGGCGGCCTCGCTGGAGAAGATCGCCGGGCTGCTGGCCCAGACGCCGTCGGTGCCGGAGCCGGCCGCGCCGAAGGAGCTGCCGCCGCTGGAGTCGGAGCACCCCGGCCGCGAGGTCGTCTTCGACTCGGTGAGCTTCGGCTACCGCACCGGCGGCGAGGTGCTGCCGCGCTTCGGGCTGACGCTCCCGGCCGGGCAGACGGTCGCCGTCGTGGGCTCGACCGGTGCGGGCAAGTCGACGCTGGCCAAGCTGCTCGCCCGGTTCTACGACCCCTCCGCCGGGCGGGTCCTGCTGGACGGCACCGACCTGCGCGACCTGGCCGTGCCCGAACTGCGGCGCGGGGTGGTGATGGTGACGCAGGAGGCGTTCCTGTTCTCCGGCACGGTCGCCGACAACATCGCCATCGGCCGTCCGGAGGCGACGCGGGAGGAGATCGAGCGGGCCGCGAAGGCGATCGGCGCCCACGACTTCATCGCCGCGCTGCCGGACGGCTACGACACCGACGTGCGCAAGCGGGGCGGCCGTATCTCCGCCGGTCAGCGGCAGCTCGTGGCGTTCGCGCGGGCGCTGCTCGCCGACCCGGCGGTGCTGATCCTGGACGAGGCGACCAGTTCGCTGGACATCCCCGGGGAGCGCGCGGTGCAGCGGGCGATGGCGACGGTGCTGAAGGGCCGTACGGCGGTCGTGATCGCGCACCGGCTCTCCACCGTGGAGATCGCCGACCGGGTGCTGGTGATGGAGCACGGCCGGATCGTCGAGGACGGCACGCCGGACGAACTCATCGCCGGTACGGGCCGGTTCGCGGATCTGCATCGCGCCTGGCGGGACAGTCTGGCGTGAGGATCGACGCGTACGAGGACCCGGGCACCCCGGGCCGCGGGGGCGGCTGGCGGTACCTGGGCTGGCTGGTCCGGCGGCAGTGGCCCCGGTGCCTGGCGGGGGCGGTGCTCGCCAGTGTCTGGATGGTGCTGCTGGCGGCGACGCCGTACCTGATGGCCCGGGCCGTCGACCATGGCCTGGAGCCGGGTGACATGGGTGCGCTGGCGCTCTGGACGGGCGCCATGGTCGCCGTCGGCGGGGTCAACGCGTGGCTGGGCATGATGCGGCACCGCACGATGACGAAGGTGCGGATGGACGCCAACTTCCGCACGGTCAAGGTGGTCGTCGGGCACGCCACGCGGCTCGGCGCGGCGCTGCGCGGGCAGGTGGGGACCGGGGAGGTCGTCACCATCGGGGTGGGCGACGTGCAGACCATCAGCACGTCCCTGACGGCCGTGGGCCCGGGCGTCGGCGCGGTCGTCGCCTATGCGGCGGTCGGCGGACTGATGCTGTCGGTGTCGGCCCGGCTCGCCCTGGTGGTGCTGCTCGGGGTCCCGGCGCTCGGGGTGCTCCTCGGCCCGCTCATGGGGCGGCTCCAGGGCAGGGAGGCGGAGTACCGGGAGCGGCAGTCCGTGCTGACCGCGCGGATCGGCGACCTCGCGGGCGGGCTGCGGGTGCTGAACGGGCTGGGCGGCAAGGGCCTGGTCGCGGACGCCTTCCGCCGGGACTCGGGCCGGCTGCGCGAGCAGGGCTACCGGGTCGGCGCGGTGACCAGCTGGATCCAGGCCCTCGGGGTGGGGCTGCCGATGCTGTTCCTGGCCCTGGTGACCTGCCTGGGCGCCCGGCAGGCCGCGCAGGGTCACATCAGTGTGGGCGAACTGGTGTCGGTGTACGGCTATGTCGTCGCGCTGGGCTGGCCGGTGGCGTTCCTCATCGAGATGGGCCACCAGCTCAGCCGCGGCGTGGTGGCCGCCCGCCGGGTCGTCGCCTTCCTGCGCCTGGAGCCGGTACCGGACACGGGCACCCGGGACGCCCCCGCCGAACCGTCGGCGCTCTACGACCCGGCCTCGGGCGTACGGATCACCCCCGGCCGCCTGACCGCCCTGGCCACGTCCCGCCCGTCCGACGCCACCGACATCCTGGACCGCCTGGGCCGCTACAGCCCGTCCGACGCGACCTGGGGAGACGTCCCGCTGACGGAGATCCCCCTCCCCCAGATCCGCGCCCGCATCCTGGTGGCGACCCCGGAGGCCGACCTCTTCGCAGGCGCCCTGAGCGATGTAGTAGGCGCTCCGGACACCGACCTCAGGGGCGCGGGCAGTGTCGATGGTCGGCTCCGCCGCGTGGGCGCGACCAGCCCCGACGCGTCCGCAGACGCACGACAGCGGCCCGGGGCAGACGAGAAGGCGCATCTCACCGCAGCCCTCCGCGCCGCCGCAGCCGACGACATAGTCCGCGCCCTCCCCGACGGCCTCGAAACCCAGGTCGCGGCCCAGGCCCGAGACCTGTCCGGAGGACAACGCCAACGCATCCGCCTGGCCAGAGCCCTCCTGACCGACCCGGAAGTCCTCCTCGCCGCGGAACCCACCTCCGCCCTGGACGCCCACACGGAGGCCACCGTGGCCGACCGCCTCAAGCACGCCCGCCGGGGCCGAACCACCGTGCTGGCCGCCACCTCGCCGCTCCTCCTCGACCGCGCGGACGTCGTGCACCACCTGGTCGACGGCAAGGTCACCGCCACCGGCACGCACCGCGAACTCCTGGACTCCGAGCCCGGGTACCGCGCCCTGGTCGCGCGGGACGGCGAAGCCGCCGAAGAAGGGGACCCGGCCCGATGACACAGCTGCCCGTAGCCGAGCGCACCGACGTCCGCCGCGCGGCGGCCGGCCTCGTGCGCACCGACCGGAGGTCCTTCGCCGTCGTCCTGGGTCTCAACGCGCTGGCCGCGCTGGCCGGTCTCGCGGGTCCGTGGCTGCTGGGCCGGATCGTCGACGAGGTGCGCGGCGGGGGCGGGGTCGGCGCCGTGGACCGGATGGCCCTCGCCATCCTGCTGTGCTCGCTGGCGCAGTTGCTGCTGGCCCGCTGGGCGCGGTACGTGGGGCACCGGTTCGGGGAGCGGACGCTCGCCCGGGTGCGGGAGCGGTACGTGGAGCGGGCGCTCGCGCTGCCCGCGTCGGTCGTGGAGCGGGCCGGGTCCGGGGATCTGACGACGCGCGGCACCGCCGACGTCACCGCCGTCGGCACGACGCTGCGCGACGCCGGTCCCGAGCTGCTGGTCAACGCGGTGCAGGCGCTGTTCCTCACCGCCGCGGTGTTCGTGCTCGACCCGCTGCTCGGCCTGGTCGGGGTGCTGGGGCTGACGCCGGCCTGGCTGGCGCTGCGCTGGTACCTGCGCCGGGCGCGGACGGCCTACCTCGCCGAGGGCGCGGCCAACTCGGACGTCGCGGAGAGTCTGGCGGCCACGGTGGCGGGGGCCCGCACGGTCGAGGCGTTCGGGCTGGCCGAGCGGCGCGTGGCGACGAACCGCCGGGCGCTGGAGGTTTCGCTGCGCGCCCGGTTCCGGACGCTGTTCCTGCGCAGTGTGTTCTTCCCGGCGGTGGACATCTCCTACGTCCTTCCGGTGGCGGGGGTGCTGCTGCTCGGCGGGGTCCTGCACATGCACGGGTCGGCGAGCCTCGGCGCGGTGGTGTCCTGTGCCGTGTATCTCCAGCAGTTGGCGGGACCGCTCGACGAGGTGCTGATGCGGGTCGAGCAACTACAGGCCGGTGCTGCCTCGTTCGCCCGGGTGGAGGGGCTGGCGCGGGCCCCGCGGGCGACGGCGGACGAGTCGGCGGTTCCGGACGGCGACCGTATCGACGTGTCCGGGGTGCGGTACGCCTACGACCGGGGCGGGGAGGTGCTGCGCGGGGTGGACCTGACGGTGCGGCCGGGTGAGCGGCTGGCGGTCGTCGGTCCTTCGGGGGCGGGCAAGACGACGCTGAGCCGGCTCCTCGCGGGCGTGGACGCGCCGACGGAGGGTTCGGTGACGGTGGGCGGGGTGCCCGTGGTCGCCCTGGGTCCGGAGCGGCTGCGCCGTCAGGTGGTACTGGTCACCCAGGAGCACCATGTGTTCCTTGGGACGGTCCGCGACAATCTCCTGATCGCCGAACCGGCGGCCTCGGACGAGGAGTTGTGGGCCGCGCTCGCCGCGGTGGGCGCCGAGGGCTGGGTGCGGGAGCTGCCCGCGGGCCTCGGCGCCGAGCTGGGCGCGAAGGGACACTCCACGGACGGTTCGCAGGCCCAGCAACTCGCCCTGGCCCGGGTGGTGCTGGCCGACCCGCACACCCTGATCCTGGACGAGGCCACGGCCCTGCTGGACCCGACGACGGCCCGGCACACGGAGCAGGCGCTGGCCGCCGTGCTGAAGGGCCGTACGGTGATCGCCATCGCGCACCGCCTGCACACCGCGCACGACGCCGACCGGGTGGCGGTGATGGAGGACGGTCTGCTGACGGAGCTGGGCACGCACGACGAGCTGGTGGCGGCGGGCGGGGCGTACGCGGCCCTGTGGGGCTCCTGGCACGGGGAGCCGTCCGCCGGTTACTGACCGACGGGACAGTAACCGGACCGGGCCAGCAACGATTCCGTTTATCGAACGTGAACGCCCGGTCAACGAACCATTTCCAGCCAACTTACTGACGCGCTCCTGACAAGTAGCGCTTTCTCCTGCCACTCTTCCGTCGGCCCCTTCACAGCGCCCCCACAGCTTCCTCACGAGCGCTGTGCCGCGGCCGGCTCACAGCACCAGGTTTCTGCGTACCGCACAGTTCCGCCCGGCCGGCCACCCGCCGACCGGTCTCCCCTGGCCGCGCAATCCGCGGCCACGCAGAAGGAGTCAGTGTTGAGCAGCAGTACTCCCCACAGACGCACCTCCCACACCACCTCCCACACCTCTCGCCGTACCACGCACCGGCGCGCCGCGGCCGTCGCGCTGGCCGGTGTCGCCGCGCTGATCGCCACGGCGGTCCAGTCCGGCACCGCCACCGCGGCCCCCGAGCCGACCCCCGCGAAGGGCAACGAGCTGGTCAGGCTCAGCCCCGCCCAGCGCGCCGAGCTGATCCGCGACGCCAACGCCACCAAGGCGAGGACCGCCGACGAGCTGGGCCTGGGCGCCAAGGAGAAGCTGGTCGTCCGGGACGTGGCCAAGGACCGCGACGGCACCCTGCACACCCGCTACGAGCGCACCTACGACGGTCTGCCCGTCCTCGGCGGCGACCTCGTGGTGGCCTCCGACGCGGGGAAGACCGAGCAGGTCGTGAAGGCCACGGCGAAGGCGCTCAGGCCGGCCACCGTGACGCCGAAGATCTCCGCCGCCAAGGCGGAGTCCCAGGCGGTGTCCGCCGCGAAGGCCGCCGGTGCCGAGCAGCCGGACGCCGACCGCGCCCCGCGCAAGGTGATCTGGGCGGCGAACGGCACGCCGGTCCTGGCGTACGAGACGGTCGTGGGCGGCCTCCAGGAGGACGGCACCCCGAACGAGCTGCACGTCATCACCGACGCCGCCACCGGCGCCAAGCTGTACGAGTACCAGGGCATCGAGAACGGCACCGGCCACACCACGTACAGCGGCACCGTGACGCTGGGCACCGCGCAGTCCGGGTCGTCGTACACGCTGACCGACAGCGCGCGCGGCAACCACAAGACGTACAACCTGAACGGCCGGACCTCGGGCACCGGTTCGCTGTTCACCAACTCCGACGACGTGTGGGGCAACGGCAGCTCCTCCGACCCGGAGACCGCCGGTGCCGACGCGCACTACGGGGCCGCGCTGACCTGGGACTACTACAAGAACGTGCACGGCCGCTCGGGCATCCGCGGCGACGGCGTGGGCGCGTACAGCCGGGTCCACTACGGCAACAACTACGTCAACGCCTTCTGGTCCGACAGCTGCTTCTGCATGACCTACGGCGACGGCTCGGGCAACGCCAACCCGCTGACCGCCATCGACGTGGCCGGGCACGAGATGACCCACGGCGTCACGTCCAACACCGCGGGACTCAACTACAGCGGCGAGTCCGGCGGTCTGAACGAGGCCACGTCCGACATCTTCGGCACGTCGGTCGAGTTCTACGCCAACAACTCCGAGGACGTCGGTGACTACCTCATCGGCGAGGAGATCGACATCAACGGCGACGGCACCCCGCTGCGCTACATGGACAAGCCCAGCAAGGACGGCGCGTCCTACGACGACTGGTTCTCGGGCATCGGCAACTCCGACGTGCACTACTCGTCGGGCCCGGCCAACCACTTCTTCTACCTGCTGAGCGAGGGCAGCGGCACCAAGACCATCAACGGTGTCACGTACAACTCGCCCACCTCGGACGGCCTCCCGGTGACCGGCATAGGCCGCGCCAAGGCGGAGAAGATCTGGTTCCGCGCGCTGACCACCAAGTTCACGTCGACCACCAACTACGCGGGCGCCCGCACCGGCACCCTCGCGGCGGCCGGTGAGCTGTACGGCACCGACAGCGCCGAGTACACCGCGGTGGCGAACGCGTGGGCGGGCATCAACGTCGGATCGCGGCCCGGTGGCGGCGACCCCGGGGACGGCACCACGTTCGAGAGCACGACGAACGTGAACATCCCCGACTACGGGTCCGCGGTGACCTCGTCCCTCACCGTCTCCGGACGCACCGGCAAGGCGCCGAGCAACCTCCAGGTGGGCGTGGACATCGAGCACACCTGGCGCGGTGACCTCCAGATCGACCTGGTCGCGCCCGACGGGTCGACGTACCGCCTGAAGAACAGCGGCTACGACCCGGCGGAGGACGTGCACGAGACCTACACGGTGAACGCCTCCTCCGAATCGGCCAACGGCACCTGGAAGCTGCGGGTCCAGGACCAGGGCCCGGCGGACACCGGCTACATCGATGCCTGGCGGCTCACCTTCCCGTAGGCCGACCGGCCCGCGGACGCACCACACCCAAGGCAGGGCGCCGCCCCGGAGGTTCGACTCCTCCGGGGCGGCGCCCTCTCCATGTCCGCCCCGACTGACGGTTTTTGCCAAGCACTTACACGTGCCTTGTTGCCACTTGACCGAGGTCACACGGCCTTCACATTCCCGCAACACACACCCGGGCAGCGATTTTCGGCCAACATCATCGCACCCTCCTGACATGTACGCGCCTTCGGTGTCAGTCTTCCGTCACCCACAGCACAACTTCGCAGTAACCGGCCGGACACCCCACGCCGTCCGGTACCCCCCACCGAAGGAGCTTGTGTGTCTTCCCTCTTCGCGCGCCACAAGCGCACCACCCTGGCCCTCGCCACCGCGGTCGCCGCCGGAGCGATGCTCACCACCGGCCTGACCGCGGGCAACGCCGCCGCCGACAGCACCGCGCCGTCGGCGCTCCCCGGCGCACCCGTCCTGCTCTCGGCCTCCGCCCGCAGCGCGCTCATACAGGAGCAGCAGGCCGACGCGGCCGGCACCGCCCGGGAGATGGGCCTCGGCGCCAAGGAGAAACTGGTCGTCAAGGACGTCGTCAAGGACCGCGACGGCTCCGTGCACACCCGCTACGAGCGCACCTACGACGGCCTGCCCGTCCTCGGCGGCGACCTCGTCGTGCACCGGTCGAAGTCCGGTGCCACCAGAGGCGTCACCAAGGCGACGAAGGCCGCCATCAAGGTCGCCACCGTGACCCCGAGGGTCGAGGCGGCCAAGGCCGAGCAGCAGGCGCTGTCCGCCGCCGAGGACGCCGGGTCGTCGAAGACCGCGGCCGACTCCGCGCCCCGCAAGGTGATCTGGGCCGCCGAGGGCAAGCCCGTGCTCGCCTACGAGACCGTGGTCGGCGGCCTCCAGGACGACGGCACCCCGAACGAGCTGCACGTCATCACCGACGCCGCCACCGGCGCCAAGCTGTACGAGTACCAGGGCATCGAGACCGGCTCCGGCAAGAGCCTCTACTCGGGCACGGTCGAACTCGGCACCACCAAGTCGGGCTCGTCCTACCAGCTCCTCGACAGCGGGCGCGGCGGCCACAAGACGTACAACCTGGCCCGCAAGACCTCCGGCACCGGCACGCTGTTCACCGACGCCGACGACACCTGGGGCACCGGCGCCGCCTCCAGCGACCCGCAGGACCAGACCGCCGCCGTCGACGCCGCCTACGGCGCCCAGGTCACCTGGGACTTCTACAAGGAGAGCTTCGGCCGCAGCGGCATCAAGAACGACGGCAAGGCGGCCTACTCCCGCGTCCACTACGGCAGCAACTACGTCAACGCCTTCTGGTCGGACCAGTGCTTCTGCATGACCTACGGTGACGGCACGGGCAACACCAACCCGCTGACCTCGCTGGACGTGGCCGGTCACGAGATGAGCCACGGCGTCACCTCCAACACCGCGGGCCTCGAGTACAGCGGGGAGTCCGGCGGCCTCAACGAGGCGACGTCCGACATCTTCGGCACCGGCGTCGAGTACTTCGCGAACAGCTCCGCCGACAAGGGCGACTACCTCATCGGCGAGCGGATCGACATCAACGGCGACGGCACCCCGCTGCGCTACATGGACAAGCCCAGCAAGGACGGCGCGTCCAAGGACTACTGGGACTCCGGTCTCGGCGGCGTGGACGTGCACTACTCGTCCGGTCCGGCCAACCACTTCTTCTTCCTGCTGTCGGAGGGCAGCGGGGCGCGGACGGTCGACGGCGTGGACTACGACTCCCCGACCCACGACGGCTCCACCGTCACCGGCATCGGCCGCGACAAGGCCCTGCAGATCTGGTACAAGGCGCTGACGGAGTACATGACGTCGACGACCGACTACGCCGACGCCCGCACGGCGACCCTGAGCGCGGCGTCCGACCTGTACGGCGCCGACAGCACGGAGTACAAGACGGTGGGCGCGGCCTGGACCGCGATCAACGTGAGCTGACCGCGCGACGCACCGGCACAACACGGCGGGGCGGCACCCGGAACCAGCGGTTCCCGGGTGTCGCCCTAGTCTTGGTACCCATGTCCTTCACGTACGACGACGTCGGCGCCACCCGCGAGCAGGGCGCCTGCCCGCCCGGCTTCCGCCCCATGCACGTACGCACCCGCCTCGGGGAGGGCGAACCGGTGTTCCGGCGGGCGGTCGAGGCCGTGCTCACCTGGGAGATGCACCGGGAGATGGGCGTCGGCATCGAGGCGAGCGCGGAGCGCGCCGCGCCCGGCGTCGACGTCACCGTCACGCTCGCCGGCATGATCAAGGCGCCCTGCCGGGTGGTGTGGACCCTGGAGGAGCCGCGCCGGGCCGGCTGGGCCTACGGCACGCTGCCCGGCCACCCGGAGTCCGGCGAGGAGGCCTTCGTGGTGGACCGCACGGGTGACGGGACGGTGTGGCTGACCGTGCACGCCTTCAGCCGCCCGGCCAAGTGGTACGCCAAGGCCGGCGGACCGGCGGCCCGCGCCTTCCAGCACGCCTACGCCCGCCGGTGCGGCACCGTCCTCAGGCGGCTGAGCGGTGGCGACGAGGAGGACTGAGCCCCGCCTCACCGCCACCGCCCGCCGCCGCCCGGCTGCTCCGGGGGTCACCGCATCAGCAGCCCCGCCGCCTCCACCAGGTCGCCCGAGGGCACCGCGACCAGACCGGTCTCCACGCCGGAGGCCAGCAGCCGGTGCGCGGGCAGGACCCGGACCGTGTAGCCGAAGGGGCCGGTGCGGTCCAGGGCGAGCGGGCCCTCGTAGGCCCAGCGGCCCTCCAGGTCGGGCCCGCCCACCGGTTTCAGCGGCGTCTTCGCCGCATCGGTGATCCGGTCCTCGGAGTCCACCCGGCCGGAGACCGCCTGCACCTCCACGTCCTGAGGCGCGAGGTCGCCGAGCTTCACCCGGACCCGCAGCGCGAGCGTGGTGCCCAGTTCGGCGCTGGCGGTGGCGGCGGAGGTCTCCACGTGGTCGACGCTCACGCCGGGCCAGGCCGCCCGCACCCGCGCCTTCCACTCGGCGAGCCCGCGCGCGGAGTCCGGGTCCATCGCACGGTGCGCATCGGCGGCGGGGGCGTAGAGCCGCTCGACGTACTCGCGGACCATGCGGCCGGCCAGCACCTTCGGGCCGAGCAGGGAGAGGGTCCTGCGGACCATCTCCAGCCACCGGTCGGGCAGCCCGCTCGCGCCCCGCTCGTAGAAGCGCGGGGTGATCCGCTGCTCCAGCAGGTCGTAGAGGGCGTTGGCCTCTATGGCGTCGCGCCGGTCCGGGTCGGTGCCCACACCGTCGGCGGTGGGGATCGCCCAGCCGAAGTCGGGCTGGTACCACTCGTCCCACCAGCCGTCGAGGACCGACAGGTTGAGGCAGCCGTTGAGCGCCGCCTTCATGCCGGAGGTGCCACAGGCCTCCAGCGGCCGCAGCGGGTTGTTCAGCCAGATGTCGCAGCCCGGGTAGAGCTTCTGCGCCATCGCCATGCCGTAGTCCGGCAGGAACACGATGCGGTGCCGCACCCGAGGGTCGTCGGCGAACCGCACCAGCTCCTGCACCAGCCGCTTGCCGCCGTCGTCCGCCGGGTGCGCCTTGCCCGCGACGACGATCTGGATCGGCCGCTCGGGATGCAGCAGCAGCTCGGTGAGCCGCTCCCGGTCGCGCAGCATCAGCGTGAGGCGCTTGTACGAGGGGACGCGCCGGGCGAAGCCGATGGTGAGCACGTCCGGGTCGAGGGCGTCGTCGATCCAGCCCAGTTCGGCCGTCCCGGCGCCGCGCTGCCGCCAGGAGGCGCGCAGCCGCTCGCGCACCTCCTCCACGAGCTGGGCGCGCAGCGTGCGACGCAGCTCCCAGATGTCCTGGTCGGGGATGTCGGCCACCGAGTCCCAGCGGTCCGAACCACCCACGGCCAGCGCGTCCTCGGCCCGCTGCACACCGATCTGCCGGGCGCCGAGCCGGAACACCTCGGGGGCCACCCAGGTCGGGGCGTGCACGCCGTTGGTGACGGAGGTGATGGGCACCTCGTCGGCGTCGAAGCCGGGCCACAGTCCGGCGAACATCCCCCGGCTGACCCCGCCGTGCAGCAGGGAGACGCCGTTGGCGCGCTGGGCGAGCCTGAGGCCCATCACGGCCATGTTGAACAGGTTCGGCTCGCCGCCGGGGTAGGTCTCCATGCCGAGCCTGAGGACGCGTTCGACGTCGATGCGCGGGAGTTCGGCGTCGGGGCCGAAGTGGCGGGCGACCAGCTCGCGGTCGAAGCGGTCGATGCCGGCCGGGACCGGGGTGTGGGTGGTGAAGACGGTACCGGCCCGGACCGCCTCCAGGGCCGGACCGAACTCCAGGCCCTCGTCGCACAGTTCCGCGATGCGTTCCAGGCCGAGGAAGCCGGCGTGGCCCTCGTTGGTGTGGAACACCTCCGGTGCGGCGTGCCCGGCGAGCCGGCAGTACGTCCGTACCGCCCGGACACCTCCTATGCCGAGCAGCATCTCCTGGAGGAGCCGGTGCTCGCTGCCGCCGCCGTAGAGCCGGTCGGTGACGCCGCGTTCGCCGGGGTCGTTCTCCTCGACGTCGGAGTCGAGCAGCAGCAGCGGCACCCGGCCGACCTGGGCCAGCCAGACGCGGGCCCGCAGCTCCCGGCCGCCGGGCAGCGCGAGGGCGACGTGCGCCGGGGTGCCGTCGCGCTCCTTCAGGGGCGCGAGGGGCAGCTCGTGGGGGTCGAGGACGGGATAGTGCTCCTGCTGCCAGCCGTCCCGGGAGAGGGACTGGCGGAAGTAGCCGTGCCGGTAGAGCAGGCCCACGCCGACGAGCGGCACCCCCAGGTCGCTGGCCGCCTTGAGGTGGTCGCCGGCCAGGATGCCGAGGCCGCCGGAGTACTGGGGCAGAGCGGCGGTGATGCCGAACTCGGGCGAGAAGTAGGCCACGGCGGCGGGGAGTCGGCCGGACTGGGCCTGGTACCAGCGGTCGCCGGTCATGTAGTGGTCGAGGTCGTCGGCCACCGCGGTGAGCCGGCGCAGGAAGCGCCGGTCCTCGGCCAGCTCCGCGAGACGCGCGGGCCGGACGGTGCCGAGCAGCCGTACCGGATCACGGCCGGACGCGGTCCAGCACTCGGGGTCGACGGACTGGAAGAGGTCGCGGGTCTCCGGGTGCCAGGACCAGCGCAGATTGCGGGCCAGATCACTGAGCGGCCGGAGGGGGTCGGGGAGAACGGGACGGACGGTCAGTCGACGGATCGCCTTCACCCTCACGACGTTACCGCGCGATGTGTCCCTTGTTGGGGCCTTCGCCCTGATGCGCCGGACAGGAACTGACGCGCACGGCGTGTCGATATGGCCGGATCTTTCCCCGTCGGCCTTCTTGTGGCGCTTCGGCCCGCAAGGAAAGCTGCACATGTCGCGACGAACGCTGATTGCGGGAGCGGCATCCGGGAAAGCGACGGTCAGATCGCGCTGTGTGTCGGGATGTCGACATACGCGCGAGTAGTTAACAAAGTGCCGGATTGCCCACCGGAAGAGTGTGGGAAGGCTCCTGCGGTACGCCCCGCACGCACCTCGCAGGACCCACCTCCCCAGCAGTCATCCGCCCACCCAGTTGACGCGGACAGGAGCGGTCATGCCCGCCACGCACCACTCGTCAGCCGCCTCCGCGGAGCGCGCCCCGGTCGTCGGGCGCATCCCCGTGCTGGACGTCCGTCCGGTCGTCCAGCGGGGGCGCAGGCCGGCCAAGGCCGTCACCGGTGAGTCGTTCGAAATCTCCGCCACCGTGTTCCGGGAAGGGCACGACGCGGTGGGGGCCAACGTCGTCCTGAGAGATCCGCGGGGCCGGCCGGGCCCCTGGACGCCGATGCGGGAGCTGGCCCCGGGCACCGACCGCTGGGGCGCCACCGTCACCGCGGGCGAGACCGGGATGTGGTCGTACACCGTGGAGGCGTGGGGCGATCCGGTCACCACCTGGCGGCACCACGCCCGGATCAAGATCCCGGCGGGCATGGACACCGACCTGGTCCTGGAGGAGGGCGCCCGGCTGTACGAGCGGGCCGCCGCCGACGTGCCGGGACGCGAGGACCGGCGTGAACTGCTGGCCGCCGTCGACGCGCTGCGGGACGAGAGCAGGCCGGCCGCGTCCCGGCTGGCGGCGGCGTTGACGCCCCAGGTGGACGCGGTCCTGGCCCGCCACCCCCTGCGGGACCTGGTCACCTCCTCCGACCCGCTCCCCCTG
>NZ_JBIAVA010000024.1:0-88313 GCF_042893535.1 Streptomyces sp. NPDC001599 | reverse complement strand
TGCGGGTTGTGGGGGGGGGGGGGCCCCGGGGGGGGGGGGGGGTGGGGGGCGACCCCGGGGGCCCCCCCCCCCCCCGGGGGGGGCGGCCCCCTAAAGGGGGGGGGCCCCCGCGGGGGGGGGGGCCCACCGCGCACCGTCGTCCTTCTCGCGCCGTACCGTCAGCGTGTGCCGACCGCCGCCCGCACGGCCCGTCGGGCCATCTGGCAGTCGTCGTGCAACCGGCGCAGCAGCAGCCGCTGTTCCTCGCCGGTCGGCGCGGCACCCGGATGGGCCGGTCCCGGCGCCGCCCCGACCTGGTCGTGCATCGAACGCTGCACGGCCGTCTCGTACGTGCGGATCTCCCTGGTCAGTACGAGCATCAGGTTGACCAGGAACGCGTCGCGCGCCGCCGTGCCCGTCGACTGGGCGATCTGGCTGATCTGACGGCGGGCCGCCGGAGCGTCCCCGAGGACCGCCCACAGCGTGGCCAGGTCGTAGCCCGGCAGGTACCAGCCGGCGTGCTCCCAGTCCACCAGCACCGGACCGGCCGGGGACATGAGGACGTTGGACAGCAGCGCGTCACCGTGACAGAACTGGCCCATGCCCTGGCGTCCGCCCGCGTGGGCGATGCCGTGCAGCAGCTTCTGCAGGTCGCCCAGGTCCCGGTCGGTGAGCAGCCCCAGCTCGTGGTAGCGGGAGATCCGGGCCGCGTAGTCCAGTGGGGCGTCGAAGGTGCCGGCCGGCGGCCGCCAGGCGTTCAGCCGGCAGACCGCTCCGATCGCCGCCCTGATGTCCGCCCGCGGCGGGGCCTCCAGAGGATGCCGTTGCAGCGCCGCCACCCTTCCGGGCATCCGCTCGATGACCAGCGTGCCGTTGTCCGGATCCGCCGCGATCAGTCTCGGCACCCGCACCGGAGGGCGCTGCCGGACGAACGAGCGGTATGCCCCTATCTCGTGCCGGCTGCGTTCGGCCCATGCGGGGGAGTGGTCCACTAAGCACTTGGCCACCGCCGTGCTGCGCCCGGTCGTTCCGACCAGGAGCACGGAGCGCCCGCTGCGCCGCAGTACCTGCACGGGGGAGAACTCCGGGCAGATCCGGTGCACGGCGGCGATCGCCGTGCGCAGTTGGGCCCCCTGGGGGCCGGACAGGTCGATTCTCCCGCTGAGCGGCTGGGTGCCGGGCCCCGCGCCGAGCCGCGCCCTGCCGGCCCCGAGCACCGGGGCCGCCGGACGCGCTGGGGCGAGATAGGGGCCGCCGCCCGCCGCCGGGCGGGGGTGCAGCGAGCGCTGCGGGGCGGACACGGAGGACGATGCTGCGTACATGGGCGAGACAGATCCCTTCGTGTGCCTGCTGTGCCTGCCTGAAGAGGGGTGCCGGTCCGGTCCAGTCCGTTCGGTACCGGGGGCGGCACGTCTTCCGAAAGCCGTCGCGCCGCCCGACCGGCCGCCGGGGGCCACCCTGGGGAGTACCCCCGCGGCGACCGGGTCGGGGTGGCGCATTCCTACCTGACACCCGGCCGCCCGTGGCACACCATCTGGCGCACCCTGGCGAACGGTGGCGAATAGTCGCCCGGCAACCCGCACGGGGCTACTGTCAACTCAGCCGAGAACCTGGGGGCTTGTAGTGAGCAAAGAACCCAACACCCGTCTGTCGGACCTGTTCGGCCTGGCCGGCTGGTCCAAGGGCGAACTCGCGAGGCTGGTCAACCGGCAGGCGGCGGCCATGGGCCACCCCCAGCTGGCGACCGACACCTCGCGGGTGCGGCGGTGGATCGACATGGGAGAGATCCCGCGCGATCCGGTGCCGCGGGTGCTGGCGGCTCTGTTCACCGAGCGTCTCGGCCGTGTCGTGACCATCGAGGACCTCGGTCTGGTCCGGCACGGGCGTGCGGGGAAACGGCCACACGACGGGAGCGAAGAGCATCCCGACGGCGTGCCGTGGGCGCCCGAGCGGACTGCGGCGGTCCTCACCGAATTCACGGGAATGGACCTCATGCTCAACCGACGCGGCTTGGTGGGCGCGGGCGCCGCGCTCGCCGCGGGCTCCGCACTCAGCAGCGCCATGCACGACTGGCTGCACACCGACCCGGCCCTGGCGGCCGACGCCCCCGACCCCCACCCACCCCTGCACGCCGACCCCGCCGGGTTCGACCGCTACGAGGCCGCCCCCATCGGGTCGCAGGAAGTGGAGGAACTGGAGCGCTCGGTCGAGGTGTTCCGTGCCTGGGACGCCGCCAGGGGCGGCGGCCTCCAGCGCAAGGCCGTGGTGGGCCAGCTCAACGAAGTGGGCGGCATGCTCGCCTACCACCACCCACCCCATCTCCAGCGGCGCCTGTGGGGCGTCGCGGCCAACCTCGCCGTCCTCGCGGGCTGGATGTCGCACGACGTCGGCCTGGAACCGACCGCCCAGAAGTACTTCGTGATCGCCGCCCACGCCGCCCGCGAGGGCGGCGACCGGCCCCGGGCGGGCGAGGCGCTCTCCCGGGCAGCCCGCCAGATGGTGCACCTGGGCAAGCCCGACGAGGCCCTCGACCTCATGAAGCTCGCCCAGTCCGGCTCCGGCGAGCAGGTACTGCCGCGCACCAAGGCCATGCTGTACACCATCGAGGCCTGGGCTCAGGCCTCCATGGGCAAGGGCCAGGCGATGCGCCGCACCCTGGGGCGGGCCGAGGACCTCTTCGTCTCCGACAAGGCGGACGTGCCGCCCCCGGACTGGATGCAGACGTTCAAGGAGGAGGACCTGTACGGCATGCAGGCCCTCGCCTACCGGACGCTCGCCGAGTTCGAACCGGGGGCCGCCGCGCACGCCCAGCACTACGCGGACAAGGCCCTGGCCCTCAGGATCGACGGCCGGCAGCGGTCGAAGATCTTCGACTACCTGTCGATGGCCTCCGCCTGTTTCATCGCCGACGACCCCGAACAGGCGGACCGGTACGCGCGCCTGGCCCTGGTGTCGATGGGTTCCAACTCCTCCCAGCGGACCTGGGACCGGCTGCGCCAGATGTACCGGCTCACCGCCGAGTACGCCGGTTACCCGAAGATCCAGGAGCTGCGGGAGGAGATCAAGCTGGCGCTGCCCAGGGGCAAGTCACCCAGGGGGAAGGGACCGGGCGGCACCGTCGCGCCGGCGTAGGGTGCGCGACGCGCTCCGCAGACCTAGGACGTCACCCGGGCCATCAGCACACAGGCGTCCTGACGACCCGGAAACCCGTCCAGCTCCCGTGCCACGAGCCGTACGCCGTCCCCGGCGGAACCCGCCGTGGTCAGGCGGGGGGCCAGGGAGAGGAGGTGCTCCACGGCCGCCGGTTCGAGTGCCCCGGTGTGCAGGAGGAGCAGGTCGCCCGCTGCGAGGGTCGCCTCGGCCTGTCCCGACGGTCCGTCCTGTCCGGGCAGCGCACGCCCCGTTCCGCCGCGGAAGAGCAGCGGGACGGGGCCCGAGGCGTGCGCCCACGTCAGGGTGTGGGTGTCCGGCCGGTAGCCGCAGTACACGGCGGAGTCCACCGGCGGCAGGGCGGTGGCCCCGAGGAGTTCGGCGAGCCGGTCCCGCAGTCCTGCCGGCCGGGTGCCGGCCAGTGCCAGGCCGCGCAGGGCGCCGGCCAGTGCCAGGCCGCGCAGGGCGCCGATCAGCACCGCCGGGCCGTGCCCCTCGGTCTCCGGGCGTCCGAAGTCGCCGACGGTGAGCAGGGTTTCGCCGTCGGCGCCGAGCGGACACGCGTCGTACCACCCGCCGTACCGGGACCGCCGGCCCGTCGCGGACGTCGGCGGAAGGTCCGCGGCGGCCAGGTCCAGGCCGGGCCGGCCCTCGTCCGGGAAGCGCAGGAGACCGTGCCAGGGCGGCGACGGACGGTGCCGGAGGGAGTCGCGGGTCTCGCTCACCGCCCGCTGACTGCGGCGCAGTTCGCCGACGTCCCGCAGCACCGCCCACATCGATGCGGTGCTGCCGTCGGCGTCGAGGACGGGTTCGCCCATCATGTGCACGGTGCGTACGCTCCCGTCGGGGCGCACCACGCGGAACTCGCCGTCGATGGGCCGGCCGTCGACGAGGCAGTCCGTGACCATGGCGGTGAGCTTCGGGCGGTCCTCGGTGAGTACCAGGGACGGGAGTTCGTCGAGGCTGAGCGGGACGGCCGCCGGGTCGCGGCCCAGGATGTGGAAGAGTTCCGCGGACCACTCGGCCTCGTCGGTCAGCAGGTTCCACTCCGCGCTGCCGACCCGGCTGAGCAGCGAACCGGCGCGCGGCGCGGGTGCCGGACCGTCCCGGAGCTGGGCCAGATGCGCGTCGAGGTCGGTGAGCTGGTGCAGTGCCAGGTCGTACAGGGCACGCTGCCAGCGGCCCCGGGGGTCCGTCGTGTCGTCCTGGCTGTCCCGTCGTACCGCGTCCACGTCGCCCCGCAGCCGCCGGGTCTGCGATATGAGCGCCTCGACCGAGCCGTGTCCCGGTGGCTGGGCGGCCGGGTGGTCCGCGGAGAGATGGGACGACATGACGCACTCCGATGTGCTGACGGTACGACCGAGGTGGAACCGGGGCCGGCGGAAGGACCGTTACGACTGTTGCACAGCCCGCCATGGCTCGTAAGGGATTCGGCAACACACGATACGGTGGTGCTTCCGGCATATGCCACAGTCTTCCCCGGGTGACTCGGGTACGTGTTCGGCGTACCCGGGGTGGGAGGCAAGTCGTAGGTCTCCTACGGGACTTGAAGTGGATGAGAGTCCGAATGCGTCGTCGCCCTGGTGTTCGGTGGACCCTTGTTCTATGCCCGGTCGTGCAGGGCCGGACGGGGTGCCAGGTCGACGGGTGTGCGCGCGCCCGTCTCCAGCGCCCGCACCCCGGCCTCGGCGACCGCCGCGGCCGCGTACCCGTCCCAGGTGCCCGGTCCGGTGACCAGGCCGCGTCGGGTGGCGTCGACCCAGCTCTGCACCTCGCGGTCGTAGGCGTCCGCGAACCGCACCAGGTAGTCCTGCGGCACCTCCTCCCGCGCGCCGCCCGCCGCCGTGACCACCATGGTGTGCGCCGCGCCGATCCGGGCGCTGCCCGCCTCGCAGACGGCCTCGCAGCGCACCTCGTAGCCGAAGCCGCAGTTGACGAAGACCTCCACGTCCACCACGGCGCCGCCCTCGGTCTCGAAGAGCACGAGCTGCGGATCGAGCAGGCCCTCGGGCGCACCCGCCGACGGGCGCGGACGCAGCACGGTCACCGCACTCAGCTCCTGGCCCAGCAGCCAGCGGGCCGCGTCGATCTCGTGCGAGACGGAACTGTTGATCAGCATCGCGGAGGTGAAGTGCGGGGGCGAGGAGACGTTGCGGTGCACGCAGTGCAGCATCAGCGGCCGGCCCAGCCGCCCGCCGTCCAGGAGGGACTTCAACTGCCGGTACTCGGCGTCGTACCGCCGCATGAACCCGATCTGCGCCAGCCTCCTGCCCAGGCGTGCCTCGGCCTCCACCACGCGCAGCGCGCCCGCGGAGTCCGGCACCATCGGCTTCTCGCACAGCACCGGCAGCCCCCGCGCGAAGGCGGCCAGCAGTGCCTCCTCGTGTGCCTCGCCGGGCGAGGCGATCAGGACGGCCTCGACGCCCGGCGCGTCCAGCGCGGCCTCGACGTCCGTGTGCACCGTGATCCTGCCGAGTCCGCCGATACCGCCCACGGCCTCCTTGGCCCGCTCGGCGTCGGGGTCCGCCACCGCGGCGACCCGGGCGCCGCTCACCACCCGGTCGACGCGTCGTATGTGGTCGGCACCCATGTGCCCCGCACCCAGGACCGCCACACCCAGAAGTTCACTCACGCCGCGCCCGCTCCTTCGTCGTCCGCCGCGCACCCGCCGGCAGCGGGTACGTGTACGGCGAACAGGCTTTCACGCGCGTCAAGAGGCAGGGGAGGGCCGGTCCGCGGGGGCGTCGGCCGGCGTCAGTAGCGCAGTACTCCCGCGATGCCGTCCGCGTCCGCGAGAGCGCCGTCCGGTACGAAACGGACGTCGGCGCCGGTCTCCAGGCACTGTTCGACGATCTCGTCCACGATGTCCTCCCGGGCGTCGAGGTCGCCGTCGTGGGCCGGGAGCAGGTGCTCGCCGTCGTCGCGCATCGTCACCTTGAAGTTCTCCTCGACGGCCAGCAGCCGGACCCGTCCCGTGTGGGCGCTCTCCCACAGCTCGTCGACCCCGGCCGCGAAGTCCTTGCGGCCGCGGGCCGCGTCCAGTTCCCTGGCCACCGCCTCGACCGACCCGCGCGCCTCCTTCTCGAGCACGGGCCGCACCGCCTGCCACACCGCCTCGGCGGTGCCGTGCGCGAGCCCGCCGTGCGGGACGAGCACCGCGTCCGCGGCGAGCGCGCCCGCCTCCTCGAACAGGGACAGGGCCGGCTCGGGGCCGGTGACGTACAGCGGCCGGGGACGGGCGCGCAGGATCTTGCCCATCGCGGTGTCGGCGTCGCGCAGGAACTTGCGGGTTCCCTCGTCCCGGAAGGTGCTCGGCGCGTCGCCGATCCGCTCCTGGCGCTCGGGGTCGAAGTCCTCCGCGGGCCGGTCGAGCGGGAAGCCGCCGAGGTGTTCCTCCACGACGCGGTCCGCGCCGCCGCTCCAGAGCTTGACGCGGTCGGCGGCGACCGACAGGACCCAGAACGGCCGCTCGGCCGCCTGCGCGGCGACGAGGTTGCGCGTCAGGAAGGTGTCCGAGAGAACCACGCGCTCGGGCACGGAACGGCTGAGCGTCCAGACCTGGTGCTCACCGGGTGCGGCGAAGATCGCCAGACCGTCCTCGGCGTACGTCAGGTCGATCTCGGCCAGCGCCCGGTCCAGTTCGCGGGACACCTCCGCGCGCCGGTCGCGGCTGACCGCCGGATCCTCCTCCAGCTGTTTCTTGGCCGCGGCGACCGCGTTGCGCAGCCGGACCCGGTCCTGGGCGTTGTCCGGCTCGCGGCGGTGCGTCGGCGTCAGTACGGACACGGCCGGATACGGGCGGGGGCGCCGCAGTCCGGCGAGGGTGGCGGGACTCAGATCGTGCTCCATGTCAGCACGATATGCTCCACGGGTATATAAGGCATATCGGGCATTCGGAGTGGGGTGCCGTCGGCCGGACGCGTCGCCGCTCAGTCGGACCCGGTGCCGGTGGACTCGGGACCGCAGGAGCTGCCGTCGGGCGGCAGGGAGCCGTACAGCAGGAAGTCGTCGACCTTGCGGTGCACGCACTTGGACGACGCGTAGCCGGTGTGTCCCTCGCCGCGGTTGTCCAGGACCACGGCGGACGGGCCGAGCCGGTCGGCCGTCTCCGTCGTCCAGCGGTACGGCGTGGCCGGGTCGCCGCGGGTGCCGACCAGGAGCATCCTCGCGGTGTTGAGGTCCTTCACGTCGTCCCGGATGTAGTCCGTTCCCTTGGGCCGGCCGTAGCACATGAGCACCTGGGTGAGCCGGTACCGGCCGAAGACCGGCGAGACGTCCTCGTACCGTGCGCGCAGCCGATCGAGGGACGCGGTGACCTGGGCGGCGGAGGGGCGGTCGGGGTCGTCGGCGCAGTTGATCGCCATCAGGGCGGCCGGAAGGTTGTCCATGGGGACGTCCTCCTCGTCGGTGAGGCCGGCCGTCCTGTCGCCCCGCACCGGTGCCTGGACCGATGCCCGGACCGGGAAGGTGACGCCGCCCGACGAGAAGCCCTCCAGGCCGCGGGTGTCGCCGTCCTCGAGCAACTGCGCGAGCGCCCGCTCCAGGGAGGGCCACAACTCCCGGCTGTACAGGGCCTGGCCGATCGCGCCGACCATGTCCTGCCCGGTGAAGGGCTCGCCGAACGCCGACGGCACCGGGTCGGAGTCGAGGGAGGTGACGAGCCGCTCGACCTGGTCCCGGGCGTCCCGGGCGTCCTGGCCGAACGGGCAGGCGATGTCCTCGACGCACCAGTCGAGGAAGTTCTCCAGCGCGGTCTGCTGCCCCCGCGCCCCGGCCAGCCCCTGTTCGGCCAGCGGTTCCGTCAGCGTGTCCACGCCGTCCAGGACCATCCGCCCGACCTTGTCCGGGAACCGCGCCGCGTAGACCGCTCCAAGCCGGGTCCCGTACGAGAAGCCCAGGTAGTTGAGCCGGTCGTCGCCGAGTGCCCGGCGCATCACGTCCATGTCGCGTGCCGCGTCGACCGTGCCTATGTGGGTCAGCACGGGGCCGGAGTACCTGGCGCACTCGGACGCCGCGTCCCGCAGCCGCTTCAGCACGTCCTCGGGGTCGCTCATCCCCCCGTCCCCGTCCGTCGCCTCCATGATCTTCAGGGTGGCCGGTCCGCAGGAGACCGGGGAGGACCGGCCGACGCCGCGGGGGTCGAAGGTCACCACGTCGTAGCCGTTGGTGAGGTGCATGAACTCCTTGCCGCCCGCGGCGAGTTCATTGATGCCGGAGCCGCCGGGTCCGCCGAAGTTCAGCAGGACCGAGCCCCGTGAGTCGCCGGTCGCCCGGTACCGGGCGAGGGCCACGTCGAGGGTCCCGCCCCGGGGCCGCGCGTAGTCGAGGGGGACGGTGACCTTGCCGCACTGCAGATCCTTCGGCATGTCCGTGCCCTCGCACGCCGTCCACTTGATCCGCTGGTCGTAGAACCGGGACAGCCCGGATCCGGCGTCCCGCGCGTTCGCGGTGGCCGCGCCGTTCGCGGCGGCGGGGAGTCCCGCACCCAGCAGGGCCAGGCCGAGCGCTCCGGTGACCGCGCAGCGCCGGACCGAGGGCCGAGTCTCCAGCTTGGCCTGCATCGATGCCTCCCGGGCGCCCCGTCGCGGACCGGTGGTCGGCGCCCTCGCTCACCATAAGCGGGCCGCGCACCCGGCGCCTCCGGGCGGCATCGCACCGGCCGGTGCGCCGCTTGTTCGATGAACCGCCCACTCGATGGGGTGAAAGACCGATAAGCCATAACTCGGATGGTGCGCCCGCGTTTTAGACGGTGCGGGCGACTGCCCGCGACCATGTCTGGAAGGCAGGGAGCCTCATGAGAAGGGTTACCCGAAACGGTGTGCTCGCCGTCGCAGCCTCAGGCGCGCTGGCCGTGACGATGCCGGCGTACGCGGCGTTCGCGTCCGACGGGGCGGGCGCCGAGGGATCCGCGGCCGGTTCGCCCGGGCTGATCTCCGGCAACACCGTCCAGCTCCCGGTGCACGTGCCGGTCGACGTGTGCGGCAACACCGTGAACGTGGTGGGGCTCCTCAACCCGGCCGCGGGCAACGGCTGCGCCAACACCGGGGAGACGGGTGCGTCCCACACGGGTGCGTCCCACACGGGCGGGTCCCACACAGGGACGCCGCACACAGGGGCGTCGCACCACGGGTCGGGAGCCTCGGGCGGTACGTCCGGCGGCGCGGGCGCCGAGGGGAGCGGAAAGGATTCGCCCGGCTTGCTCTCCGGCAACGGGGTGCAGCTGCCGGTGCACCTCCCGGTGAACGTGAGCGGCAACAGCGTCAACGTGGTCGGCATCGGCAACCCGGCCGTAGGCAACGAGTCGACGAACGGCTCCGGTGACCGCCCGGAGCCCGTACGGCCGCCGGCGGAGCCGGAGCCGTCCGCCCCCGAGGACGAGCGCGCCGGGCCCGGACCGGCCCCGCACGCCGACCCGCCCCGGGAAGAGGTGTCCCTCGCCCACACCGGGACGGACCGCACCCTGCCCACCCTCGCGGGCGGCGCCGTGCTCGTGCTGGGCGGAACCGTCCTCTACCGGCGCTTCCGGCCGGGCTCCGGGCACTGACCGTGTCGACCGGGGCATCCGCCGTCAGGGCGGGTGCCCCGGCTCAGGCGCGCCCGGCGTGGAAGCGCCGGTGCAAGGCGTGGATCTCCCGGGTGAGTTGCGGCACCGGGCCCTCCACGGTCACGCCGGGCGCCACCTCCTGCACCGGGAGCGGCCGTACCGGCGCCGCCGGTACGCCCAACTCCTCCAGCCAGCCCACCAGTTGCTCCGACGAGGCGACGTACACGATGCGCCCCAGGCCCACCCACGCGTGTGCGGCCGCGCACATCGGGCAGTGCTCGCCGGACGTGTACACGGTGGCCGCGGCCCGCTCCCCGGGGGTCAGGCGGGCGGCGGACCAGCGGGCGAGCTCGAACTCCGGGTGACGGGTCCGGTCGCCGGAGGCCACCCGGTTGTGGTCCTCGGCCAGTACCTTGCCGTCCCCGCCCACCAGCACCGACCCGAACGGCTCGTCGCCGGCCTCCAGTGCCTCGGCCGCCAGCTCCACACAACGGCGCAGGTGTGGCAGTTCGGCGTCCTTCACGACCATGGCGTACCGCCCTCCTCGTGACGTGATCCTTCCCGGACAGCCTATGTGCCCTCGGCCCGACCATCTTGCTATCCGTCATCGCTGGAGTTAGAGTCTCTAACAGAAGCAAGTGACCATAGCGATTCGAGGCAAGAGGAGCGCCATGTCCGCCGTCACCCCGCAGCAGCCCGCCCCGCACGTCGTTCTGGGATCCGGTCCCGCAGGCACCGCGCTCGCTCGTGAGCTGGTGCGCAGGGGGCACCCCGTCCGCCTGGTGGACCGCAGGGCCGCCGGTCCCGCCATCGAGGGCGTCGAGCGGATCCCCGCCGACGTGAGCACGGCAGACGGAGCCCGCGCCGCCATACGCGACGCGGCCGTCGTGTACCACTGCGTCAATGTCGCCTACCACCTCCAGGTCGAGGTGATGCCCCGGGTCCAGGAGGCCGTCCTGGCCGCCGTCGAGGCGAGCGGCGCCCGTCTGGTGGTCCTCGACACGCTCTACCCGTACGGCGAGACCGGGGGAGCGGTGATGACCGAGGACAGCCCCTGGAAGGCCACCAGTCGCAAGGGGCGGATGCGTGCCGAACTGGACGAGCGGTACCTCGCCGCCCACCGGTCCGGCCGGGCCCGCGTCGTCCTCGGCCGCAGCGCCGACTTCTTCGGGCCCGGCGTGCTGAACTCGTCCCTGGGTGCGGCCGTCTTCCCCGGCGCCCTCACCGGCGGGGACGTCGTGGCCATGGGGGACATCGATCTGCCGCACAGCTACACCGCCATCGACGACGTGGCGGCCGCTCTCGCCACCCTCGGCGAGCGTCCCGACGGGGACGGCCGCGTCTGGCACCTGCCGACCGCGCCCGCCCTCAGTACGCGCGAGATCCACGCGCTGATCGAGAAGCGGGTGGGCCGCCCGCTGAACGTCGTGGTACTGGAACGGCCCCGCCCCTACGGCCCCTTCGACGAACTGCTGATGGCCGAGTACGAGGAGATGTTCTACCAGCACACGGAGCCGCAGATCATGGACTCCGGTGCCTTCGAGCGGTTCTTCGGGGCGGCTCCGACGCCGCCGGTGGACGCCGTGGACGCGACCGTCACCTGGTACGAGGCGTGGCTCCGCAGCCGGTGACGGTCAGGCCCTCAACGGCCCGGGCGCGACCGGGACCGGTCCAGTGCGGCCACGCCGACCGCGGCCAGTGCGATCTGGATGAGCCACTCGACCCAGTCGACGCCGTCCGTGTCGGCCACGTCGAACGCCGAGGCGACCCACGAACCGACGAGCGCGGCCACGATGCCGACGAGGATCGTCCACACGACGCCGATGCGCTGCCGCCCGGGGACGACCAGCCGGCCCAGCACGCCGATGACGACGCCGATGACGATGGCGCTGACAATGCCGTCGATCTCCATCTCCACCCCTCTTCGCCGAGACCCCCGCAGTGATGCGTCTGCCCGCTGCGGGCGGGTGCAGTCCGTCGGGCCCGGCGGCGGTGGCACGGGCGACGGGCCGGCCCGCGGGTGCGGGACCGGCCCGTGCCGTTTCCTTCCGGTGCGTCTAGGGCCTGCGTGGGGCGCTCCGCGCCGCCGTACCGGCGCAGACCATGCCCAGGAGCAGGGCCAGGGCGCCGATGACGATGTTGTTCCAGATGACACCGGCGTCCGGACTCGAGCCCACGATCCAGGGCGAAATGATCATCCAGACTCCGATCGCGCACATGGCCCAGCTGAGGCCGTACATGCGCTCCGGGGCGCGGGTGAACCCGAGGGCCAGCAGACCGATGGCGATGCCCACGATCAGGTTGTGGGCCACCAGTGAGGGCTGGCTGGTGGTGAAGTGGAGTATCCACGGGGACACGGCACAGTAGAGGCCGAGCAGGAACACCGGCCCGTCCACGAGTGCCACGTCGCGACCACCGAGCACACGCGCGTAGCGCGCCTGCATTTCCGGGGCGTCCGGGTGGCTGGTGATGTCACCTCGGGGGTGCGAGACGTTGGCCATGAGTCGTCTCCTTTGACTTGCAGGGCCGACCGCTTCGGATGCGGTGTGCGGTAGCGCCGCATAAGTGCATTCTGCTCTTATTTCGCCCTTATGTGTAGTGGTGGGGCGACAGGGATCTTTTGATTGTGCGAGCGCCGCATGTGGGCCGGGAGCTGCCGGTCCGCAGTGTCACGCGCATGTGAAATCCGGGGCCGGGTGGTGAGACCGGGCCGGTCCTCCTTGACCGTTCTCGACGGCGGCTGCCACGATCCGAGGCATGACAATGCGACCGGAACTCACGCGGCGACGCCACGTCGACCTCGCGCGCGTCTCCAGCGCCTCCTGTCGCACCGCGGCCTGAACCCGCCGGTCTGTCGATCTGCTGGTCTGTCGATCTGTCGATCTGTTCATCCGTCGCGTCGTCCGCACGCCGCCGTACCGGTCGGTGCCACCCTGCGCGTGACGCTCCACACCGCCCGAACGTGACGCTCCACAGCGCCCCGACCCGGCCGCGGCGCCCGCCCGTGGCCGGGCGTTCCGCCGCGTCCGCCTTCCCGGAAAGAGAACCCATGGCCACCGTCCTGTCCGTCTCCGGCAGTCCCTCCGCCTCCTCGCGCACCAACCGGCTGCTGCGCCACCTCGACGACCGGCTGACCGCCCAGGGCCACGAGGTGGTCCCGCTCGACGTCCGCGCCCTCCCCGCACAGGCGCTGCTCGGCGCGGACCCGGGGCACCCCGCGATCGCCGAGGCCGCCGAACTGTTCGCCCGTGCCGACGGAGTCGTCGTCGGCACGCCCGTCTACAAGGCGTCGTACTCCGGCGTTCTGAAGGCCCTGCTCGACCTCCTCCCGCAGTACGCGCTCACCGGCAAGACGGTGCTGCCGCTCGCCACCGGGGGCTCTACCGCCCATGTCCTGGCGATCGACTACGCGTTGCGCCCGGTGCTGAACTCCATGGGCGCGGCGCACGTCGTGCAGGGCTGGTTCACCCTGGACCGCGACATCACGACGCACGAGGACGGCGCGGTCGCCGTCGCCCCGGGCGCCGCGGAGGCCCTCGCCCGCGTGGTCGACCAGTTCTCGGCCGCCCTGGCCGCCCGTCCGGCCGCCCCCCTGCCGGCCACCCCAGCGCTGGCCGCGGCAAGTTGAACTGGTCTACACCCTTGACTGGTACAGACCAAAGCGGTTGAGTGTGCCTCCACACCCCCCTCCACGGCCGCCCCCACGCCGTGGCCGGTCCGACCGGCACGTGCGCACAGGTTCCGCGCCCCACCCTGCCCCTGTACGGGAGCGGCCGTGCTCCGCAGAAGGAGACAGACCTGTGTCGAGGCGCCGTATATCCGCCGTGGTGACCGCTCTCGCCCTCGCCGGCGCAGTGCCGTTGCTCATGCCCGCCAACGAGGCGTCCGCAGCCTCGTGTTCGAGCTATCCCGCCTGGTCGGCCGACGCGAACTACAACACCGGCGACATCGTCCGCTACACCGACGGCAAGGCCTACATCGCCGAGCACGCCAACCCGGGCTACGACCCGCTCATCAGCACCTGGTACTGGAACCCGTACGCCTGTGACGGCGGTTCGCAGACGCCGGTCGGCAACTTCGTGGTCAGCGAGGCCCAGTTCAACCAGATGTTCCCGGGCCGGAACTCCTTCTACACCTACAGCGGCCTCACCGCCGCGCTCAGCGCCTACCCCGGCTTCGCCAACACCGGCAGCGACACCACCAAGAAGCAGGAGGCCGCCGCCTTCCTCGCCAACGTCAGCCACGAGACCGGCGGCCTGGTGCACATCGTCGAGCAGAACACCGCCAACTACCCCCACTACTGCGACTGGAACCAGCCCTACGGCTGCCCGGCGGGCCAGGCCGCCTACTACGGGCGCGGACCGATCCAGCTCAGCTGGAACTTCAACTACAAGGCCGCGGGCGACGCCCTCGGCATCGACCTGCTGGGCAACCCCTGGCTGGTCCAGAACGACGCGGCCGTCGCCTGGAAGACCGGCCTGTGGTACTGGAACACCCAGTCCGGGCCCGGCACCATGACCCCGCACAACGCGATGGTCAACGGCGCCGGTTTCGGCCAGACCATCCGCTCCATCAACGGCTCGCTGGAGTGCGACGGCAGAAACCCCGCCCAGGTCCAGAGCCGCGTCACCAAGTACCAGCAGTTCAGCCAGATCCTCGGCGTCTCCCCGGGCGGCAACCTGTACTGCTGACGCTGCCCGGGTGTGCGAAACTCCGCGGATGACCTCGGAAACGATCACCGCGGAGTCCTCCGGCACCTGGCACCTGGGCGATCTGCCCGTCCGCCGCGTCGGCTTCGGCGCGATGCGGCTGACGGGCAGCGCCGCCTTCCATCTCGGCACCCCGAGCGACCGCGAACGCTCCCTGGCCGTACTGCGCCGGGCCGTCGAACTCGGCGTCAACCACATCGACACCGCCGCCTTCTACTTCTCCTCCCTGCGCTCCGCCAACGAACTGATCAACAGCGCGCTCGCCCCCTACGCCGACGACCTGGTGCTCGCCACCAAGGTCGGCCCGTACCGCGACTGGTCGGGGGAGTGGGGCACCTCCGCCCGCCCCGAGGACCTGCGCGCCCACGTCGAGGAGAACCTGCGCCAGCTCGGCCGCGACCACCTCGACGTCGTCTACCTGCGCCGCATGCGCCAGGACTCGGTCGCCGAGCACTTCGGCGCCCTGGCCGAACTGCGCGAGGCGGGACTGATCCGCCACCTCGGCCTCTCCGACGTGGAGCCCCGGCACCTCGCCGAGGCGCAGGCCGTCGCCCCGGTGGTGAGCGTCCAGAACCGTTACGGACTCGGCTTCCACGACCCCGCCACCGACGCGCTCCTCGCCCAGTGCCGCGCCCAGGGCATCGCCTTCGTGCCGTTCTACGCCATCGCGGGCGAGGCCGGGCCGCGGGGTGCCGGGACCGCCCACGAGGAGGAGGTGCGCGCGGTGGCCCGAACACACGGGGCGAGCCCCGCGCAGGTCAGGATCGCCTGGACCCTGCACCAGGGCCCGCACGTGCTGGCCGTCCCCGGCACCGGCGATCCCGAGCACCTCGCCGAGAACGTCGCCGCGGGCGCCCTGCGCCTCACCGACGCGGACCTGGCGCGGCTCGACGGAGCGCGCACGGGCTGACCGACGCACTGCGACGCCGTGACAGCGAGAGCCCGGGGGCCCTCCTCCAGGCGCGGCGTGCGGATGAGGAACACCGGACCGAGGCTCTCCACCATGGATCACTGAGGAGTTGGCCGTGCCGTCGAACGCGACGGAGTCGCGCAGTACGGGATCACGGGTGACGTAGCCGAGCCCCTCACGGATCTGCGACCCCACCTCGCCGACCGTCCAACTACCCCACAGCAGCAGGAAGTCACGATGACGCCGGACACAGGGGCGCGATCCCTCGGCATCGGCCATCGGGCGATCACGTCACCGGACCGCCCCTCTCGGGCAGCCTTCCCGCGAAGGCGAGGAGGAGGCAATCGGTCACCAAGTCCCGCAGCGGTACGGCAGAAGCTACTGAACCGTCGGGATGCCCGGCAGGGCGAGGTAGTCCGACCAGGAGATCTCGCGGCCGATGAAGCGCGGCCGCTCGAAGGGCCAGTCGGCGGCGATCCACTGCGGCACCAGCGCGTCGAGGGCCCGCTCGACCGTGCTGTCCACCAGCTCGTCCACCACCCACCAGGAGACGTCGCCGTCCGCGCCGGCCCTCTCCGGTGGGTCGATGTAGACGCAGCCGAGCAGAGCCGTCTCCGCCGTGTCGAACAGCGCGTAATTGAAGGACTGGTGTGCGGCGATCTCCTTCTCGTGCCGCAACAGGTCGGCCTGGTCGGCCTCGTAGGTCATGGTGGCCGCGGGCCAGCCCCAGGCCGGGCCGTAGATGGTCCACAGCCGCTCGCGCGAACCCATCACCGCCGGATAGTCGAGCGGGGTGTCCGTCTCCCGGATCGGCCGCAGGTGGTGATCACCGCCCGGCAGCGGTACCAGGACGGGATGGACGAAGTCATCGGGTAGCCAGCTCACGCGGCCCGACGGTAGCAGTGCGCGGCCGTCCGGTCCCCGGATTTTCCCGTCGGACCTCCGCACCAGAGACGGGAGAGACGGTTGGGCGTCATGCCAGTCCGCCAGTCGCCCGCAGGTTCTGGCCCGTGATCCACCCGCCGCCCGGACCCACGAGGAACGCGACGACATCGGCCACGTCGGACGGTTGCCCCAGCCGGCCGAGCGGCGTCATGCCGACGACCGCTTGGAGAGCCTCCGGGGGGTTGGTTCCACGGAGCAGGTCGGTATCGGTCGCGCCGGGAGAGACGGTGTTGACCGTGATGCCCCGCGGCCCGAGTTCCCGGGCGGCGACCGCGGTCAGTTGCTCGATCGCGCCCTTGCTGGCGGCGTACGGCCCGATGCCCGGCACGGGCCGTACGGTGTTGAGGGTGGAGATGTTCACGATCCGCCCGCCGTCGCGCATCCGCCTGGCCGCGTAGCGCATCGTCAAGAAGACCGACCTGGTGTTGGCCGCCAGCACGCCGTCGAACACCTCCGCCTCGGTCTCGGCGATGGGGGCCGGGGTGAAGGACGTCGCCGCGTTGTTGACCAGGATGTCCACGCTGCCGAGATGCGCTTCGGCGTCCTCCATCAGCCGCTCGGCCGCATCCGGTTCCCTCAGGTCGAGCCGCATCGCTCGGACCTCGCCGCCGTTCGCCCGGACCGTGCGGACGACGTCGGCTGCGGCTTCCTCGCCGGTGGAGTAGTTGAAGACCACGTCCGCCCCCTCGCTGCACAGGCGTTCGACGATCGCCCGGCCGATCCCTCGGGACCCGCCCGTCACCACGGCAGTCATGTCTTCGAGCACTGTTCCTCCATGTCGGAGAGGAGATCACGTCGGATCTCGAACCTACCGATGCCGCTGCCTCCGATCGACGGCTTTCGCCGTGCGATACGGACGACGGCCGCACCCCGTGCGCCGACCGGCCATGATCAATCGCAACGGCGCTTCCCGTGCCGCACTCAAAGCGCAACCGAACTTGGCGTCCGGAGGGTTTTACGTATAACCTCTCCCGTCAATCGCCCGTCCCGGAAGGTGCCGATGACACGCATCGCCCTGGTCGCCCTCGTCGTCGACGACTACGACGAGGCGATCCGCTTCTACACCGAGGCCCTCGGCTTCCGCCTCGCCGAGGACACGCCCCGGCCCGACGGCTCCCGCTGGGTCGTCGTCGAGCCCGGCGATCCGGGCCGGGGCACCGCCCTGCTGCTGGCCCGCGCCAAGGGCGAGGCCCAGCGGGCCCGGGTCGGCGACCAGACGGGCGGGCGCGTCGGGTTCTTCCTGTACACCGACGACTTCGTCCGCGACCACGCCCGCATGACCGCGGCGGGCGTGACCTTCCTGGAGGAGCCCCGGCACGAGCCCTACGGCTCGGTCGCCGTCTTCCAGGACCTGTACGGCAACCGCTGGGACCTGCTCCAGCCCGCCGCTTCCTGATCGTCCCGCCAGAATCGCCGAGGAACCGCCGCACATGTCATCTACGCGCATAGACACCGAGACCCTCCGCCGCCTCCCCAAGGCGGTCCTGCACGACCACCTCGACGGCGGCCTGCGCCCGGCGACCGTCGTGGAGCTGGCGGAGAGCGTCGGCCACGCGCTGCCCACCACCGACCCCGACGAACTGGCCGCCTGGTACTACGAGGCCGCCAACTCCGGCGACCTGGTGCGCTACATCGCCACCTTCGAGCACACCCTCGCCGTGATGCAGAACCGCGAGGGGCTGCTGCGCACCGCCGAGGAGTACGTCCTCGACCTCGCCGCCGACGGTGTCGTCTACGGCGAGGTCCGCTACGCCCCCGAGTTGAACACCAGGGGCGGGCTGTCGATGAGGGAGGTCGTGGAGACCGTCCAGGAGGGGCTCGCCGCCGGCATGGCCAAGGCGGCCGCCGCCGGGACGCCCGTCCGGGTCGGCACCCTGCTGTGCGGCATGCGGATGTTCGACCGGGTCCGCGAGGCCGCCGACCTCGCGGTCGCCTTCCGGGACGCCGGTGTCGTCGGCTTCGACATCGCCGGCGCCGAGGACGGCTTCCCGCCCGCCGACCACCTGGACGCCTTCGCGCACCTGCGCCGCGAGAACGTGCCCTTCACGATCCACGCCGGGGAGGCGCACGGACTGCCCAGCATCCACCAGGCCCTCCAGGTGTGCGGCGCCCAGCGCATCGGCCACGGCGTGCGCATCACCGACGACATCCCCGACCTCGCGGCCGGAAAGCTCGGCCGGCTCGCCGCCTGGGTGCGCGACCGCCGCATCGCCCTGGAGATGTGCCCGACCTCCAATCTCCAGACCGGTGCCGCCACCTCCATCGCCGGGCACCCGATCACCGCGCTGAAGGACCTCGGCTTCCGCGTCACCCTCAACACCGACAACCGCCTCGTGTCCGGCACGACGATGACGCGCGAGATGTCCCTGCTGGTCGAGCAGGCGGGCTGGAGCGTCGAGGACCTGCGCACGGTCACCGTGAACGCCCTCAAGAGCGCCTTCCTCCCCTTCGACGAGCGCAACGCCCTCATCCGGGACGTCGTCCTGCCGGGCTACGCGTCCGCGCTCTGAACGAGCCCGCGCACATAGGCGGCCTGTCCGACGTGCTGGAGATCGTCGGACAGGACGCTGACCAGCCGCACGGCGAGCGTGACCGGCGGATCCCAGTTCTCGTCGACGACCCGCTCCAGGTCTTTCGCGGTCAGGGACCGCAGTGCCGTGAGCGTCTGCTCGTGCACCGCGTCGTAGTAGCCGGTCAGCAGCTCGCCCGAGTCGACCCGCACCTTCGCGACCTCGGCGGGGCTGTGGCCGTAGCCGGTGTCGCGGCGGGGCAGCCCCAGGCCGAAGCGTTTCTCCCACTCCCCGGTGAGCCACACCTGGTCGAGCCCGAAGGCACCGGCGACGTGGTCGTCCTGGACGCGGGTGAGGTGCCAGACCAGCCAGGCGACGGAGTTGGCGTCGGCGGCGGGGCGGGCGTTCAGGCCGTCGGGGTCCAGGCCCTCGACGGCGGCGTGGACTTCTTCCTGGATGCGGCCGTAGCCCTCGATGAGGATGTCCTTCGCATGCATGCGTCCACCATCGCGCAGTCCGCCCGCCCGCGCCCCCCGTTCACGCGCTTCCCGTCTCCAGCAACCCCATCAGCGCCCGCGCCGCCGGGCTGGTCGCCTGTGCGGACGGGAGCAGCGCGATGGTCTCGTACTCCGTGCCGTCCGTGTCCTTGAGCGGCAGAGAGGTGAGGGCGGCCCGCTTGTGGCGGAAGTGCCGCGGCACCACCGCGATGCCGAGGTTCTCGTCGATCAGGTCGAGCAGCCCGTGCACGTCGTTCACCTCCAGCGGCACGGTCCGCCGCACGCCCGCCGCGGCGAAGACGGCGTCGGTGACGCGGCGCGGACCCCAGTCCGGGTGGAAGTCGACGAACACCTCCTCGGCCAGGTCGTGCGGGGTGAGCACCGCGCCGTCCGCCGCCAGCCGGTGGTCCGGGTGACACAGCACCGTCATCGGCTCGCCCGCCAGCGAGACCGAACGCAACTGGTCCGTGTCCGCCTCGGTGCGGTAGGCGAAGGCCAGGTCGAGCCGCCCCGCCGCGACCTCCTCGGCCAGCTCCCCGGAGCCCGCCTGACGCAGCCGGATCTCCACGTCCGGGTGGCTGCGCCGGAACGCGGCCAGCAGCCGGGCCACCGGCACCCCGGCGATGCACTGCTCGGCGCCCAGCGACAGCGTCCCGCGCAGCACCCCCTGCACCGCGGCGACCGCCTCGTGCGCCGAGCGCACCTGGGCGAGGATCCGCCGGGCCTCCTCCAGCAGTGCCCGCCCGGCCTCCGTCAGCGTCACCCGGCGGGTGGTGCGCACGAACAGCGGTGCCCGCAGCTCCCGCTCCAGCGCCCGGATCGACGCCGACAGCCCGGACTGGGACACCAGCAGGCGTTCCGCCGCGCGGGTGAAGTGCTGGTCCTCGGCGACCGCCACGAAATGCTGGAGATGACGCAGTTCCATGACTCAGAAGCCTAACCGCGCAATCCCATCGGATTCTTCTGTTGGACCACTGCCCGCAGGTCACGCGAGAGTGGAGGACGGTTCCACCCAAGCCCCGTACCTGGGGGCCAACCCCTCTGGAGTCGCGTTGTACACCGCACACCCCGACCGCTACGCGGAGATGCCCTACCGGCGCACCGGACGCAGCGGCCTGAAGCTCCCCGCGCTCTCGCTCGGCCTGTGGCACAACTTCGGCCCGGACCGCCCCGTCGAGACCCAGCGCGCCATCCTGCGCCGCGCCTTCGACCTCGGCGTCACCCACTTCGACCTCGCCAACAACTACGGCCCGCCGCCCGGCTCGGCCGAGTCCGCGCTCGGCGAGGCCCTCAAGACCGACTTCGCGCCGTACCGCGACGAGCTGGTGATCTCCACCAAGGCCGGCTACCTGATGTGGCCCGGACCGTACGGCGAGTGGGGCTCGCGCAAGTCCTTGCTGTCGTCCCTGGACCAGAGCCTGTCCCGGATGGGCCTGGAGTACGTCGACATCTTCTACTCGCACCGCCCCGACCCGGACACTCCCCTGGAGGAGACGATGGGCGCGCTGCACACGGCGGTGCAGCAGGGCAAGGCGCTCTACGTCGGCGTCTCCAACTACTCGCCGGAGCAGACCCGCGAGGCCGCCCGCATCCTCGCCGGGCTGGGCACCCCGCTGCTGATCCACCAGCCGCGCTACTCCATGCTCGACCGGCGCCCCGAGACCAGCGGCCTGCTGGACGCCCTCGACGAGCTGGAAGTCGGCTCCATCGCCTACTCCCCGCTGGAGCAGGGCCTGCTGACCGGCCGCTACCTGAACGGCATCCCGGAGGATTCGCGGGCCGCGAGCGACAGCCCCTTCCTGAACTCCGACGCGGTCACCGAGGAACTGGTCGGCAAGCTGCGCGCCCTCAACGAGATCGCCGGATCCCGCGGCCAGTCGCTGGCCCAGACGGCGCTCGCCTGGGTGCTGCGGCAGGGCAGGGTGACCTCGGCGCTGGTCGGCGCGAGCAGCCCGCGGCAGCTGGAGGACAGCGTCGCGGCCATCGGGAACCTGGACTTCGACGCCGACGAACTGGCCCGCATCGACAAGATCGTCCTGGGCTAGTCGGCCACCGGCCGGCACGTGCACGGCGGTTCCGGAGGCGTACGGCGCCTCCGGAACCGCCGTCGTGTGTGTGCGTCCCCGGTGCTCACGCCCCCGCGGGCACCCGGTCCAGGAAGCCGAGGACCGAGCGGATGCGGTCCTCGCCGTCCAGGGTGATCACGTCGAACCCGGCCACCGGCGCCCGGCCGTGCTCGGCGTCGCTCACCAGCTCCCAGGAGAAGCGCGCCGTGTCGTGGTGCCCGTCGACGGCGCCCGACAACCGGAAGGAGAAGCCGGGGAACTGCTCGTGCGCCGCCACGATCACGGCGGCGATCTGCTCGTGTCCGCGCACGTCGGCCAGGGGGTCGGTGTAGCCGCCGTCCTCCGTCCAGGCCGCGGCGACCGCTTTGGCCACCGCGTCCGGGCCCGCGTTCCAGGCCTCGAAGTAGCGGGCGACGGCGTCCTCGTAACGGCGGGTGGGTGCGGACATGGCGATCAGCCTCCAATGAGGTGGGTGTGCTGGTCAGGGACCGGTCCCCGGTCTCGGTGACCCGGTACGACCACCCTGCCCGCGCCCGGCGGCACCGTCGATTACCCCCGGGGTCATGGCACCCGGCGCGGAGGCGGCGCGGCATTTCGGCCAAGAGGCGCCGCGAATATGCCAGGAGACTGGCCGGAAATTCATGGTGACAGTGGTTCAGTAGTGAACATACTCACCACTAGGGCCTTTCACACCATGCGACAGCGCCCTCACGCACAGCACACGAGCCGCACGGACGTCATGCCGGACCGGCAGGCGGGCTGAGTGACGGGGGAGGGTAGCAGTGCACGACGAGTTCCTGTGCCATGTCACCGCCTACGGTGTCTGTGACGGCCGGCGCATCGGCGTCCCCCTGGGCACCTACCGGGCGCCCACCCTCGCGCTCGCCCTGTGGTGGCTGCGCGACCGGGCGATGTGGATCGCCGAGCGGCTGGACCCGCAGCCCGACACCCCCCACTTACCGCGCGGCGCCCTGACTCCCGTCGCCGACGACGCGCCCGACGTACCGCTCAGGCTGCGCGCCTGGTGCGCCGACGACGTACAGCAGGAGCTGGTCGCCGACGAGTTGGCCGCGGGGAATCTGGTGCGCCTCGCGACCAGTGACGAGACCACCGAGTACGAACTGATGGCCGAGTCCGTGGACGCGCTGCGGATGCAGCGGGCCGCGCCGCCCCTGGTCGTCCCGGTCGCCTGAACCCCAGACCGTGGACCGGCACCCGTCAGAGCCGGACCCGTCAGAGCCGGACCCGTCAGACCCGGACCCGGCGAGGCCGTCCGCCCACCCGCCGTGCGAGCAACGCGCCCAGGAACCCGGCGACCAGCCCCCACAGCAGCGCGAGACCCACCGCACCCCACAGACGCGGCCGCAGGAACACCTGCCCGGCCAGTCCGCCGCCCAGGTCGCCGATGCCGAGCACCGACAGCCCGTAGTGGGCGGAGACCCGGCCGACCAGGCCGATCATGAGGACGGTGAGCGCCAGGGCGACGGCCAGGCGCACGGCGTGCAGCCAGGCGGGCAGCCGGGCCGGACAGCGGGACGCCATGAGGAAACCGGCCGACAGGACCAGGACCGCCGCGGCGACCAGGAGCCACCACATCCGCCCGTCGCGCTCGGCGAGCGTGCCCACGTTCACGGTCGAGACGTCCGGAGTGCGCAGCACCTCGTCGAGCACCCGGGGCATCGGCAGCCCGAACGGCCCCTCCACCCGCCCGTTCCAGGTGGCGCCGAGGCCGATCGTGAGCGCGGGCCAGGCCAGGTTCGGCAGCCCGAGCAGCAGCACGGCGAAGGTGTCCGCAGGACGGTCCCGCGTCGCGGCGACGACCAGCGCGACGACGACGCCGACCACCACGTACGCCAGCAGCAGCGCGACCATCGCGTACGCGGCCGGCCGCACCGACGTCCGCAGCCGCAGCAGCCGCCCGGGCAGCGGCGCCCGGTGCGAGACCAGCAGGGCGAGGACGAGCACCCCCGCCAGCCACAGCAGACCGAAGAGGACGGTCAGCGGCACGTCCGTGGTGAAACCGACCGTCGGACGCACACCGAACAGGTCGCCGAGGTCACTCAGCAGACCTTCGCCGAGGGAGACCTCGAACGTCTGCCGGGCCGCGAACCCCGCCCCGAGGAGGGCGAGCAGCCACAGGACCGCGATCCGCCCCGCCCAGCCGGCCAGTTCCGGCGCACCGGCGACGGCCCGGTGGCGCAGCGGCCGCAGGAAGCCCCGGGCGATCACCAGTGCACCGGTCAGGGTGACGGACAGCGGCATCACGGTCAGACCCGCGTCGGTGGCCGCCAGCTCACCCGCGTCGCCGGACATCTCGACCGCACCGCCCACGGAGGTGACGACGGTCGCCACGACGACCCGGGGAAAGGCGCGGTCGGGCAGGTCCGCGGCACCGGCCGCCCACAGCCCGAGCGCCGCCACGCCCCCCATGGCGACCAGCCCGGCCAGCACCGTACCCAGGGCCTGCGCCCAGCCGTGCCGGGCGACGGCCCGGCCGGGGGATCCGGGAGACCCCGGAGGCCCGGGGGATCCGGGAGGCCCGGGGGGTAGGGGAGGTACTGCGGGGGTTTGCGGACTCACGCTGCCACGCTAAGCAGCCCCTGCCGGGCACGCCCGCCGACAGGGCCGTACGCGTCGGACGGCGGGCCCGGCTCACGCCCCGGACCGGGCGGCGTTCAGACCGCCCGCACGACCAGGGCGTAGTCGCCGAGACCCAGCAGACGGTCGGGCGGCAGCTCGCCGCGGGTGGTGAAGAGCGCGAGGAGGCGGGCGCTCAGGGTGTCGAACGCGACGTCCAGCACCGTGCCCCGCTCGGTACCCGTCTCGGTGAGGATCCGGCGGCCCAGCAGCTCGTGGTCCTGGTGGGGCGGCATCGCTTCGAGGGCGGCGGACCGTACCCGCACCGCGCCAGGTCCGACGGTGTGCACGGCGTCCCAGGGCAGCACCGACTCCCTCCGGAACCGGCCCCCGCGCCACCGGACATGGCTGACGGAGCCGGAGACGACGTCGACGTCCAGGGACGTCACGGTGCCGAGCGGCGCGGTGCCCTCCTGCGGTACCACCGGCAGCCCGCACACCTCGGTGAACAGCATCACGGCAGCGACCCCTGCCACGGGCCGGGCACACCGCCGACCAGGGCGGTGAAGCCGGGCAGGTCGTCCGCGACGTGCCGGACCACGCCGTCGGGAAGCACCAGGGCCCGGCCGGTGACGGTGAGCGTCCGGCCGCGCGGCACGTACACCCGGCGCCGGTGCCGGGTGGGGCCCGGCACGAACCGCCGGCTCGCCGCCACCCGGAAGCCGACCACCCGGCCGCCGGTGCCGCCCTCCACCACGACGTCGAGCACCGTGCCGATCTCCGCCCCCGCCTCGGTCAGCACCCTCGCCCCCCGCAACCGGGCCCGGAGGTTCTGCTGGTGCGCCGTCATCGCCGCCGCGTTCACCAGGCCCCGCCGGTCCCGGATCATGACCGCGTCATGGCCCAGCGCGTACACGGCCGACCACGGCAGGCCCTCCTTGAGCGGACCGGACAGCAGGCCCCGTCCCGTCAGGGTGAAACCGGTGATCCGCTCCGCGGCGGCGTCGCATACGGTGTCCTTCACATGGGCGACGGCATCGCCGCCGAGGGTGACCACCGGCCGGGTGGTGAGGCTTCGCGCGGCCATCAGTTCGTCCATCGCACACCCTTCCCCCGTCCCGATCGCACACCTTCTCGACCCCACGGGTTCCCCGGACCACTGTGACGATGCCCGCACTGCGAAGAGACATGGACTGCGACGCGCGGCTCGGGGTACGAGGACAGGTGCAGCAGCGTCCGGCCAGTCCGGCTTCCGAGAGAGAAACGCATGACCGAGTACCTGGACGGGGCAGTGATACCGACTGGTTTCGACGTACCCGTTGAACCGCTGAGGCGGGCGGCACACTACTCCGGCGAGCCGGGATGCATAGCGCAGGCGCGCTCCTTCGCCTCGCTCTTCCTCGACCAGCTGAGGACCGAGTGGTGCGCCACCATCGGCCCCCGCGCCGACGGGGCGGTGCTCCTCGTGGTGAGCGAGCTGGTCACCAACGCGGACCGGCACAGCAGAGGGCCGTACATCCTGGAGCTGGAGGGCACGGGCAGCTCGGTGGCGGTGACCGTCTACGACAGCAGCGGCGCGGTGCCGGAGCGCTTCGCCAGGGATCCCGAGCGCGTCGGCGGCCACGGCCTGGAGATCGTGCACGCCCTGGTGGAGACGGTCGTCGTCGAACTCGTCCCGGTCGGCAAGCGGGTACGCGCGGTGGTGCCCCTCACCGACGGGTGAAGGGCACCGTCGCCACCGCGGGGCTTGGACTCAGGCGCAGCCGAGCTCGCCCAGCATGCCCTCGCGCAGCCGGGTGATGATCCGCTTGATCAGTCGGGACACGTGCATCTGCGAGCAGCCGAGCCGTTCGCCGATCTCCGCCTGGGTGGCCTCCTCCACGAACCGCAGGTGGATGATCTGCCGGTCGCGCTCGCTCAGCTCGGCCATCAGCGGGGCCAGCGAGTGGAAGTCCTCGACGAGCCGCAGCCCGTCCTCCTCCACCCCGATGAAGTCGGCCAGCACCGACTCGCCGTGCTCGGGTCCGTCACCGGTCAGCGCGGCGTCCAGCGAGGAGGAGTTGTAGCCGTTGGACGCGATCTGGCCCTCGATCACCTGGTCCTCGCCGATGTTCATCAGCGTGGCGAGTTCGGCGACCGTGGGCTCGCGGTCCAGGCGGGTGGAGAGCTCCTCGCGGGCCCTGGCCAGCTCCACACGCAGCTCCTGGAGCCGGCGCGGGACGTGCACCGCCCAGGTGGTGTCCCTGAAGAAGCGCTTGATCTCGCCGACGATGTAGGGCAGGGCGAAGGACGTGAACTCGACCTCGCGCGACAGCTCGAAGCGGTCGATGGCCTTGATCAGACCGATCATGCCGGTCTGGACGATGTCCTCCATGTCGTCCCCGCGACCGCGGAAGCGGCCCGCGGCGAACCGCACGAGCGACATGTTCATCTCGATCAGCGTGTTGCGCGCGAACTGGTACTCGGCCGTGCCCTCTTCGAGTTCCGTCAGACGCCGGAAGAACTGGCGGGACAGCTGGCGCGCGTCGCGCGGTGCCACGCTGCGGGGGTCCACGACGTCCCGCGGTGATCCCTCACCCGTTTCGCTCCCGGCGGTCTTCTCGACAACCTGCGCTTGCGGACGGACCACGGCGGTCTGCATTGCCTCTCCCACGAAAGTCACGGCTCTCCCTAGGCTTTTCGCGCTTGCGGGTACCCGGGTCGCGACGGCGCATGCCTTCCATTCCCAACAAGCGTAGTCCCGCCGACGGTCCACGGCATCCGGGCCGCTCCGGCGAGCGCCGCGGATTCTCCTGAGGGCGGAACGCCGCGCCCTTCCCAGGCGCGGCCGGAACCCTAGGCTGAGGAGGTGACCAGCCACGTGCCGAACGAAGCCCGCGTCATTCCGCTGCGCCCGCAGGCCACGCGCCCGGAGGCGCGGCCCGCCGCCTCACCGGTTCCCCCGGAGCGAAGGCCGCCCACCGTGCGAGAGCCCCTGTGGCGCGACCTCGTCGGAGACGTCCTGCGGCGTGAACGCCTGGAGCAGGAGCGCACGCTGAAGGAGGTCGCCGAGTCCGCCCGGATCTCCATGCCCTACCTCTCGGAGGTGGAGCGCGGCCGCAAGGAGGCGTCCTCCGAAGTACTGGCCGCCGCCGCGGGCGCCCTCGGCCTTGGCCTGGGCGACCTGCTGGCCCGCGCGCAGGGCGAGCTGATCCGGCTCACCTCCCGGCACACCGGCGCGGGAGCCGGCCGGGGGACGTCCGGCGCGCGGTTCGACGGGATGTGCCTGGCCGCCTGAGGACGCGTACGGGCCGGCGCCCCCGCACCGCGGGGACGCCGGCCCGGCGGCTCAGACCCTCGCCAGGCGCCGGGCGAGCACCTCGTCGGCCAGCCCGTAGGCCACCGCCTCCTGTGCGGTGAACACCTTGTCGCGGTCCATGTCCGCGCGCAGTGTCCCGGCGTCGTGGTGCGTGTGGCGGGCCAGCACCTCCTCCACCTGGGAGCGGATGCGCACCATTTCCTTGGCCTGGAGCGCCAGGTCGGACACCGTGCCCTGCCGGCCGCCGCTGGCCGGCTGCCCCAGCAGGACCCGCGCGTGCTCCAGCACGAACCGCCGCCCGGGGTCCCCGCCCGCCAGCAGCACGGCCGCCGTGGACGCCGCCTGCCCGACACAGAACGTCGAGATCGGCGCCTGTACGAAGGTCATCGTGTCGTAGATCGCCATCAGCGACGTGAACGAGCCGCCGGGAGAGTTGATGTAGATCGCGATCTCGCTCTCCGGGGCCGACGACTCCAGGTGCAGGAGCTGTGCGATCACGACGTTGGCCACGCCGTCGTCGATCTCGGTCCCCAGGAAGATGATCCGCTCCGACAGCAGCCGGCTGAACACGTCGTAGGACCGTTCGCCCTGCGGGGTCCGCTCGACGACGTTCGGAATCGTGTAGCTCCCCATGTCACAGCCCCATCCGTCGCCTGGTGGCGGCCGGGCGCACATCCGCGAGGGACTGCACGACCCGGTCCACCATTCCGTACTCCCTGGCCTCCTCGGCCGTGAACCAGCGGTCGCGGTCGCCGTCCCGGGAGATGGTCTCGGGGCTCTGACCGGTGTGCTCGGCGGTGATCCGCTCGATGGTCCGCTTGGTGAAGTCCAGGTTGTCCGCCTGGATCTCGATGTCGGCGGTGGTGCCGCCGATGCCCGCCGAAGGCTGGTGCATCATGATCCGCGCGTTCGGCAGCGCGTAGCGCTTGCCCGCCGTGCCGACGCTCAGCAGGAACTGCCCCATGCTGGCGGCGAAGCCCATGGCGAGCGTCGAGACGTCGTTGGGGATCAGCCGCATGGTGTCGTAGATGGCGAGCCCCGCGTGCACGGAGCCGCCGGGACTGTTGACGTACAGGCTGATGTCGGTGCGCGGGTCCTGTGCGGAAAGGATCAGCAGCTGCGCGCAGACCCGGTTCGCGGAGACCTCGTCGACCTGCGTGCCGAGCAGCACGATCCGCTGGTCGAGCAACTGCTCGGCGAGCCGGTCGTCGAACCGGGTCGCGGGGGTGTCGCCCTCCTCGGCCCTGGGGGATGCGGCCGGCGCCGGGCCGGTGAAGAGTGGAGACATCGGCGCTCCTTGTCGAGTCGGAACCAGTCCTGAAGGGCTGGTGGGAGTGGTGCGCGGCCGAACGTGCCGCGATTCCTCCACTCTCGGCCCGCCGCGGGCCCCGCAGAGGGTTTCTCTGCCCGCGGCAGATTCGCCACCGGCAGAGCGATGAGTTCCGCGGCCCGTGCCGGTCGACAGTGGTGACCGTGTTCCGCTCCCAGGAGGTACTCATGAGCACTGACGGGTTCACCACGTGCCTGTGGTTCGACGGCGAGGCCGAGGACGCCGCCCACTTCTACGTCTCCGTCTTCAAGAACTCCGGCATCGGCGCCGTCGCCCGCTATCCCGAGGGAGCGCCCCAGCCGGCCGGCTCGGTGCTCACCGTCGAGTTCACGGCCAACGGGCAGAGGTTCGTCGCCCTCAACGGCGGCCCGCAGTTCAAGTTCAACGAGGCGGTCTCCTTCCAGATCACCTGCGAGGACCAGGACGAGGTCGACCACTACTGGACCAGGCTCACCGAGGGCGGCGGCGAGGACGGGCCCTGCGGCTGGCTCAAGGACCGGTTCGGCGTGTCCTGGCAGGTCGTGCCGAGCCGGCTCGAGGAGATGTTCCGCGACCCCGACCCCGCCAGGGTGGCGCGGGCCAACAAGGCCATGATGTCGATGCGCAAGCTCGACATCGCCGAGCTGGAGCGGGCGTACGCCGGGGAGTGACCCGCACCGACCCCATCCCCACCCCGATTCACACGCACGTTCGCACAGGAGGCGGCAGTCATGGCCGTGCAACCCGAAGGGGCCCCTTGCTGGGCCGACGCGATGTTCACCGACGTCGAGGGAGCCAAGCGCTTCTACGGCGACGTTCTCGGCTGGACCTTCGGCGAAACGTCGTCGGAGTTCGGCAACTACACCCAGTGCTACGCGGACGGCAAGGCGGTGGCCGCCGTGGTACCGCCCGCGCCCGGTCACGAGGACCAGTCCCAGTGGTGCCTCTACTTCGCCTCGCCCGACGCGGCGGCGACCGCCGGCCGGATCCGCGAGGCCGGCGGGGAGTTGCTCCTCGAACCGATGAAGGTCGGCGACTTCGGCACCATGTGTCTGGCCCGCGACCCGGGCGGAGTGGTCTTCGGCGTCTGGCAGGGCGACCGGCACGAGGGCTTCGAGGCGACGGCCGTGCCCGGCGCGTACTGCTGGGCCGAGGTCTTCACCCGCGAGCCCGCGAAGTCGGACGCCTTCTTTCCCGCGGTCTTCTCCTACCGGGCCCAGCAGATGCAGGACGACCAGGTGGACTTCCGCCTCTTCGACCTCGGCGACGACCCCGTCCTGGGCCGCATGGCCATGACGGACGACTTCCCGCCCGAGGTCCCGCCCTACATCAACGTCTACTTCACCGTCGACGACTGCGACGCCGCCGTGACCCGCGCCACCGAGCGGGGCGGCGTCCTGCGGTTCGGTCCGGTCACGACCCCCTTCGGCCGGTTCGCGGCGCTCAGCGACCCGCAGGGCGCGAGCTTCTCGGTGATCGACATCACGACCGCCGAAGGGGAGATGCCCAAGGTCACCGACGTCTCCTGAACCCTGTCCGGACACCCCGCCGGGCCATGGCATGATCGAGCGCATGCGTGAACGTGTAGTGGCCGCGTGCGACGGGGCTTCGAAGGGGAACCCGGGTCCGGCCGGCTGGGCCTGGGTGATCGCCGACGCCTCGGAGAACCCCGTCCGCTGGGAGGCGGGTCCGCTCGGCCGGACCACCAACAACGTCGCCGAACTCACGGCGCTGGAGCGGCTGCTGGCATCGACGGACCCCGAGGTGCCGCTCGAGGTCCGCATGGACTCGCAGTACGCCATGAAGGCCGTCACCACCTGGCTGCCCGGCTGGAAGCGCAACGGCTGGAAGACGGCCGCGGGCAAGCCCGTGGCCAACCAGGAGCTGGTGGTGCGCATCGACGAGCTGCTCGACGGCCGTTCGGTCGAGTTCCGCTACGTGCCCGCGCACCAGGTCGACGGCGACCGGCTCAACGACTTCGCCGACCGCGCCGCCAGCCAGTCGGCCGTCGTCCAGGAAGCCGCGGGCAGCGCCCTCGGCTCGCCGGAGCCACCGCCCGCGCCGGACGTCCCGGCGGCTCGCAAGGCACCGCGCCGGGGGTCCTCCGGCGCGGCCCGCAAGAGCGGCGGCGGCTCCTCGGCCCGCACCATCAAGGCGAAGTTCCCCGGGCGCTGCCTGTGCGGCCGCGCGTACGCGGCCGGTGAGCCCATCGCCAAGAACGACCAGGGCTGGGGCCACCCGGAGTGCCGCACGGCGGTCGCCGGATAAACCGCGCCCGCGCACGGCCGCGCGGCACCGGCCGGCGACCCCGCCCTTGCTACTCTGCGGTCCCGAATAGCCGTAATGACCGTTATGAGTGCATACCAGGGGTGTGTGTGAAGGTCGCCTGCGTCGGCGGTGGGCCCGCCGGACTGTACCTGTCGATCCTGCTGAAGCGGCAGGACCCGACCCATGACGTCACCGTGTACGAACGCGACCCGGAGGGCTCCACCTATGGCTGGGGAGTGACCTACTGGCGGGGACTGCTCGACCGGCTCCGCGACCACGACCCCGCCTCCGCGCGCGCCGTCGAGGAGCACTCCGTGCGCTGGCGGGACGGCGTCGCCCACGTCGGCGACCTGGCCACCCGGCACCACGGCGACGAGGGCTTCGGCATCGGCCGCCACCGGCTCCTCGCGATCCTCGCCGCCCGCGCCCGCGAGCTGGGCGTACGCCTGGAGTTCGAGCACCCGGTCACCGGCGCGAACCCGCCCGCCGCCGACCTCGTGGTCGCGGCCGACGGGGCGGGCAGCGCCCTGCGCACCCACCACGCCGACCACTTCGGCACCGAGATCACCGGCGGCCGCGACCACTACGTGTGGCTCGGCACCACCAAGGTCTTCGACGCCTTCACCTTCGCCTTCGTCGAGACCGACCACGGCTGGATCTGGGCGTACGGTTACGGCTACGGCCCCGAGGGCAGTACCTGCGTCGTCGAGTGCGCGCCCGAGACCCGGACCGGCCTCGGCCTGGACCGCGCGGACGAGGCCGAGGGGCTCGTCCTGCTGGAGAAGCTCTTCGCCGACGTCCTGGAGGGACACCCGCTCACCGCGCGGTCCTCCGGCCGGGCCGGTGCCGCCTGGCCCGTCTTCCGCACCCTCACCAACCGCACCTGGTCCCGGGACAACCTCGTGCTGCTCGGCGACGCCGCCCACACCACGCACTACTCCATCGGCGCCGGCACCACGCTCGCCCTGGAGGACGCCATGGCCCTGGCCACCGCCCTGCGCGAGCGGGACAGCCTCCCGGACGCCCTCGCCCACTACGAACGCGAACGCCGGACGGCCCTGCTGCCGGTGCAGAGCGCGGCCCGGCTCAGCGCCCAGTGGTACGAGAACCTGCCCCGCTACATCCACCTGCCGCCGGAGCAGATGTTCGCCCTGCTCGGCCAGCGGCACTCGCCGCTGCTGCCGCACCTCCCGCCCCGGCTGTACTACCGGATCGACCGGGCGGCGGGCCGGCTGGAGACCCTGCGCAGGGTCAAGCGCCGGCTGGGGCCCGTGATCGCGCGCACGGTCCAGGCACGCAGGCTCGCCACCGGAGCCGGGCGGGGCCGCTCCGGGCATCCCGACGCGGTGCCCGCGCACCGCGGGTGACAGACTGACGCCATGGACGAGCGCACTTTCGGCAGGTCGGATCAGCACGCGTCGGTGGTCGGCCTCGGCACCTGGCAACTGGGCGCCGACTGGGGAGACGTCGACGACAAGGAAGCCCTCGCGGTACTGGAGGCGGCGGCCGAGTCGGGGGTGACCTTCTTCGACACGGCGGACGTCTACGGCGACGGCCGCAGCGAGCAGACCATCGCCACCTTCCTGGCGAGCAGGCCCGACCTGCACGTGCTGGTCGCCACCAAGATGGGCCGCCGGGTCGACCAGATCCCGCAGAACTACGTCCTGGACAACTTCCGGGAGTGGAACGACCGTTCCCGCCGCAACCTGGGCGTCGACCGCCTCGACCTGGTGCAGCTGCACTGCCCGCCGACGCCCGTCTACTCCAGCGACGAGGTGTTCGACGCGCTCGACACCCTCGTCGAGGAGGAGCGCGTCGCCGCGTACGGCGTGAGCGTCGAGACCTGCGCGGAGGCGCTGACCGCGATCGCCCGGCCGAACGTGGCGAGCGTCCAGATCATCCTCAACCCGTTCCGGATGAAGCCCCTGCGCGAGGTCCTGCCCGCGGCCCGCGAGGCCGGCGTCGGCATCATCGCCCGGGTGCCGCTGGCGTCCGGCCTGCTGACCGGCAAGTACACCAAGGACACCGTCTTCGCGGCCAACGACCACCGGAACTTCAACCGGCACGGCGAGGCCTTCGACCAGGGCGAGACCTTCTCCGGCGTGGACTACGCCACCGGGGTGGAGGCCGCCGCCGAGTTCGCCGCGCTCGCGCCCGAGGGGTACACCCCGGCCCAGCTGGCGCTGCGCTGGATCGTCCAGCAGCCCGGCGTGACGAGTGTGATCCCGGGCGCCCGTTCGCCCGAGCAGGCCCGCGCCAACACGGACGCCGCCCGGCTGCCGGAGCTGTCCGAGGACACCCTGGCCGCGATCGGCGACCTCTACGACCGGCGCGTCAAGGACCAGATCGAGGGCCGCTGGTAGGCGGCCGACGGGTGAGCGGTCCCGGCCTCACGGCACCAGGAGCAACTCCCGCTCCCGTTCCTGGTCGCCCGAGGCCGCTCCCTCGTTCCGCGCGGTGAAGGCGCGGGACAGCGTCTCGCTCGCCGCCTCCACGGCCTGCGGCGTGCCCTGAACGGTGACCGTCACGGGTGCGGACAGCGCGCCGCCCGTCGTGCGCGCCGCCGAGGACGCGTCCGGGACGTGCGGGGCGCCCGAGGCGTCGAAGGTCGCGGTGCGCACCGTCGCCCCCTCGTCCGCGGGCCGGCCGTCGGGAGCCCCGAAGACGCCCTCCAGTGCGCGGACGATCGCCCGCGCGTCGTCGATGCCGCCGCCGTCGAGCGTCACGGTGAGCCGAGTGTCGGACATCCTTCGCCTTCCTTGCCGGGCTTGGGTCGGTCCCGGCCCGTGTAACCGCCCCCCGATCACCCAAACCGGGCGTCACCGCCCCGGCCCGGCGCCTGAGTGCCGGGATCCCGGGAACAGGGAAGAGGACGCAGGCGACGGGCACCGGGAGGACGACGTGAGGGACGCGGAAGCGGCTGAGGGCTCGGGACGGCGCAGGGGCCGCAACGAGACCGAGGAAGAGCGGGCCGACCGGATGTGGACCGAGCTGATCCAGGAGGTCCGCGTCGCGCAGATGGGCGTGCAGATCCTGTTCGGCTTCCTGCTCACGGTCGTCTTCCAGCCGAAGTACGAGAGTCTCTCGGACACCGATCAGATGATCTACCTGATCACGGTGGTCCTCGGCGCCGTGACGACCGGCGCCCTGATCGGCCCGGTCTCCCTGCACCGGCTCGTCTCCGGGCGCCGGGTGAAACCCCAGGCGGTGCGGTGGGCCTCCCGGCTGACCGTGCTCGGCCTCGTGCTGCTGCTCGCCACGACGGCCTGCTCGCTCCTGCTGATCCTGCGGGTCGCGACCCACGACGGCTTCGTGCCCTACCTCGTCACCGGTGTGGTGCTCTGGTACCTGCTGTGCTGGTTCGGGATCCCGCTGTGGACCCGGCACCGCCACACGGCACGCTGAGACGGTCGGACCCCGGGGCGGCCGAGCCCCCGCCCGGCGGACCCGAGGCCCGGCCGACCCGGGCGGCTCAGCCCTCGGCGGTCAGCTCGGCGAGGAAGTCGTCGACGCGCACCTGTTCACGCCCCGGCCGGACCACCTCGTGCGTCTCGCGCAGGAAGGCCTCGACGGCCGCGGCCCACACGAACACCACCGCGCGGTGGCGCTCCCCGTCGGCCCGGTCGTCGCCCAGCAGCTCGATGCGCAGCTCGTCCCACATGCCGCGCGACTCCGGCCGCAGCCGCACGTCGCCCACGCCCACCGGACGGGTGAGCCCCTCGGCGACCATCTCCCGGTCCAGCGTCCAGCGGGCGAGCACCCGGCCGTCGTGGCTGAAGACCGCCGTGAGGGCGAACGGCTCCGCCGCGTCGTACGCGAGGTGCGCGAGCACCGGGAACCGGTCGGCGGTGGCGCCCGCCTGGAGCTGCACGACCAGGGTCTTGTGCACGACGGTGTTCACGGGGGCCTCCAGGAGGACGGACGTAGAGCCCTCTAGTACCCCGCCCACCGGCAAGATGCTCAGTCATCCGGGTGATTCGCCCGTCCCCGGGTTTCAGTCGCGCCCGAACGCCTCCCGCAGGGCGGGCAGCAGGGTCTTCTCCGACCAGTCCAGGAAGGCGGGTTGCGACTCGCCGCCGATCTGCACCAGGGCGACGTCGGTGAACCCGGCCTCGACGTACGGGCGTACGGCCGCCACGAAGGCGTCCGGGTCGTCGCCGCAGGGGATGGACCGGGCGACGTCGTCGGGCGTCACGAACTGGGTGGCCGCCTCGAAGGCGTCGGGATGCGGCAGTTCGGAGTTGACCTTCCAGCCGCTGCCGAACCAGCGGAACTGCGCGTGGGCCCGCTCGATCGCCGTGTTCCGGTCGGGGTCGTAGGAGACGGGCAGTTGGCCCACGCGCGGCTTGCCTGTGCCGCCGTGCCGGTCGAAGGACTCCAGCAGCCCGGCCTTCGGCTCGGTGGCGATCACCAGGTCGGCGAACTCGCCCGCCAGCTCGCAGGAACGCTCGCCGGAGACCGCGATGCCGATGGGGGGCGCGCTCTCGGGCAGGTCCCACAGCCGGGCCGACTCCACGTCGAAGTGCGTGCCGCGGTGGTTGACGTGGCCGCCAGCGAACAGTCCCCGGATGATCTCCACGGCCTCCCGGAGCATCTCGTGCCGCACGTCGACGGACGGCCAGCCGCCGCCCACCACGTGCTCGTTGAGGTTCTCGCCCGAGCCGAGACCCAGCCGGAAGCGGCCCTCGGACAGCAACTGGAGCGTCGCCGCCTTCTGCGCCACCACCGCCGGGTGGTAGCGGAACGTCGGACACGTCACGTACGTCATCAGCGGGATGCGCGAGGTCGCCTGTGCCGCGGCTCCCAGCACGCTCCAGGCGTAGGGCGAGTGGCCCTGCGCGCGCAGCCAGGGGAAGTAGTGGTCCGAGGTCACCGAGAAGTCGAAGCCCACCTCCTCGGCCCGCACCAGATGGCCGACGAGTTCCCGCGGGCCGGCCTGCTCGGTCATCATCGTGTATCCGATGTGTGCCATGGCGGCCGGGTCCCCGCCCGGCCCGAGGAAAAACAGGTGTAAACGGGCCGGAAGGGGTCAGGCCGTATCCTCCCGGAAGGTGCCGAGGAACGCGGCGAGCGCCCGCTCGTTGGCGCTGTCGTCCCAGTCGCCGGCCGGCGTCGTCCAGCGCAGCGAGAAGCTGCGTCCGCCGCCGAGCAGGAAGCCGCGGCCGAAGGTGCGGACCCGGGTGCCGTCGTCCCGGACCAGCCACTCCATGTCGGCCGCCGCGCGCCCCCGGTAGGTGGTCGCGCGGATCTCGCCGATCCGCCGGTAGCCGTCCGCGCGTGCGAGGCCCGGCTCGACGTCGTCGCGCCAGACGGCCACCGGGTCCGCGCCCGCGCGCCTGCTGTAGGTGACGGCGAGCGTACGGGGGTCGCCGGTCGCGCCGAAGACCACCCGGTACGCGCCACCGGGCGCGCCCGAGGTGTCCAGGCGCCGCCAGCCCCCGGGAAGGGCGACGGAGAAGCCCTCCGGCGCGTCGTAGCGGCGGAACCCGGCCGGAGCGGGGACGCCCGCCTCCGACGGAGAGGCGCTCGCGCCGGGCGGGTCGGCGGGGGAGGAGGGAGAGGCCGGGGAGGCAGGGGAAGAGGGGAGCGCGGGGGAGGCGGCGGCGGGCGCGGAGCCGGTGGGCGGGGCGGCGGTCGGCGAGGGCCGCTGCCGGGCGCCCGTGGCGGCGCCGTCGCCCGTACCGGGGAGCCCGTCGGTGACGGCGAGGACCGCGAGGACGGCGACCGCGACCGTCACGACGGCCAGCGCGGTCCCGGCGGCCACGGTCCGCCGCGACCGGTCGCGGCCCGACTTCCGGGCGGCCGCGTACACGCCGCGCAGCCCGGGCCTGGTGGTCACCTCGGCCACGGTGGTGCCGGGGTCCTCGGTCAGCGCCCGCGCGAGGGCAGCGCGCACCACCGGGCGGGTCAGCCGTTCCCGGGAGTCCTTGCGCAGCAGTCCCTGCACGGCCTGGGCGAGCGGACCGGCGCGCGCCGGGGTGCGCAGCGGCAGCCGGTCCACTCCCTTCAGCGTCGCCTCGGGCCGGCCCCGGTCACGGAACGGCGGACGGCCCTCGACCATCGTGTAGAGGATCGCGCCCAGCGTCCACAGGTCGGCCGCGGGCCCGATCCGCTCGTCGCGGGCCTGCTCGGGCGAGGCGTACGCGGGGGCGGTCAGCCGTGGGGCGAGGGTGGCGCCGGCCAGCCCGAAGCCGGTGACGAGGACGGACCCCTCCTCGCGCACGAACACCTGCCCAGGGCTCAGCTCGCCGTGCGTGACCCCGTGGGTGTGGGCCGCCTCCAGCACCGCGAGCAGTTCCAGACCGACGCGTGCGGCCCGGGCGTAGCTGAACGCGCCCCGACGGTCCAGGAGGTCGCCGAGCGGCACACCGGCGACCCATTCGGTGACCGTCCACAGCATGCCGTCCTCGACCACCGCGTCCAGTACCGGGGCGATCCGCCCGGGGCACAGCGACGTCATGATCTCGCCGGTGCGGATCACCCGGCCCGGGGCCCTGCGGGCCGCCTCGCCCGCCCGGCCCTCCGGCAGCTCGATCCGCGTGACCAGGCACGGGTGGCCCGTCGTGGCGTCCTCCCCGGACCAGCAGACCCGGTTCGTCTCGCGCTGGACGACCTCGAACAGGCGGTAGCGTCCGGCGACCAGCTCGTGTGTGGAGACGTGCGCCCTGCCCATGGCCATCCCTCGCTCGCACCGCCGGTTCCTCGCTCGACCAGAGGTACGTCGGGGGCACCGGGGTGTGTTCAGCGATCGCGCGTCCCGGCCCCGTTTCTGACCCTTCTCCAAGAACCGCGGCCCGCCGGGTCCGGGCCCGGCCCGACGTCAGCGCAGGCCGAAACGGTCCGCCCACACCGCCATGTCGCCCACCGTGGCATTGCCACCGCACACCACGAGCCCGATCCGGGCTCCGTCCCCCACGCGCTCCACCACCCGCCGGGCCGCCGGGAGCAGACAGCCGGCGGCCGGCTCGGTCCACACCTTGGCGTGCTCGGCGAGCGCGAGGGAACCCTCGACGGCCTCCCGGTCCGGCACCACGAGCACCTCGCTGACCAGCTCCGCCACATGGTCGTACGTCAGCTGCGAGACGGACGGCGCGCTGAGCGTGGTGACGACCGACGACAGGGGCACCGTGAGCGGCCCGCCCGCCGCGAGCGCCCGCGACATGGCCTCGGCGCCCTCGGTCTCCACACCCCACACCCGCACCCCGGGCCGCAGCGCCCGCAGCGCCGCCGCCACGCCCGCGACGAGCCCCCCGCCGCCGATGCTGACCAGCACGTCGGTGAGGTCGGAGGCGTCCTCGGCGAACTCCAGTCCCACGGTGCCCTGCCCCGCGACCACCACGGGGTCGTCGAAGGGGTGGACCAGGGTCAGCCCCTCCTCCCGGAGCCGGGTGACCAGCGCGAAGGCACTGTCCATGCCGTCGGTGAGCCGCACCAGCGCGCCCGCCTCCTCGGCGATCTCCACGGAACGGGCCGGCGCCGTACGCGGCATGACCACCGTGGCCTTCACGTCCAGGGCGGCGGCCATCACCGCCACCGCGATGCCGTGGTTGCCGCCGCTGACCGCGACGACGCCCGCGGCCCGCTCGGCCTCGGTCAGGGACAGCAGTTTCGCCGTGGCCCCGCGCGCCTTGAAGGAGCCGGTGCGCTGGAGCAGCTCCAGCTTCGCGGTGACCGGCACGCCGAGCAGGGCGGACAGACCCGGGCTCGGCACGGTCGGGGTACGTACGACATGTCCGGCGATCCGCTCGGCGGCGGCTTCGATCTCCGTGATCGCGATCAAGGCAGTCTTCCTTCCGGGGAGGGCTCAGTGCTGCTGCGGCTTCTGCGGGGTCGCCTCGCTCGGCCGTACCACGACGAAGCCCTCGCCCTGGAGCACCAGCTGCACGGCCTCGCCCGAACCGCCGCGCAGCATCGAGCCGATCGACTGCGAACGGTGCAGGGAGGTCGCGAGTCCCGCGGACCAGCCGACGATCGCGTCCGTGTCGACGTGGACCGGGTACTGGTGCGAGACCGGGATGACCAGCGGATTGCCCTCGCACACCAGGCCCAGCCTGCCGTGTCCCGTGAAGACGCTGTTGAACAGTCCGCCCCCGGCGATCCCCGAGCCCTTCACGGTGGAGATGCGGTACGACAACGACGCGTCGAAGCACAGGACGTTGCGGCCGTTGACCGTGAACTCGTCGCCCGGCTCCACCTCGACGACGAAGCAGTTCTGGGCCTCGTTCGCGAACCAGGCCTCGCCCTGTCCGCGCACCGCCATCAGCGGCAGTCCCTCCCCGGTGACCGCGCGCTTGAGCATGCCGCCCACGCCCTGGCCCTTGCGCTCGAACTGGAGACTGCCGCGGTAGGCGATCATCGCGCCCTGCCGGGCGAGCATCTCGCCGTTCACGGCGTAACGGATGCACTTGGAGTTCTCGACGGTCATGCCCGGCGCCGTGGCGGGCTGCACCATGTGCTCGCTGGAAAAGAGGTCACCCTTCATGGGGTCATCCTTCAACCGCCGAAGAGCTGCGTCCAGTACGTGCCCGCCCGGCCGCCGCCCGCCAGACCGACGCCGATGTGGGTGAAGTCGGCCTTGAGGATGTTGGCACGGTGTCCGGGGCTGTTCATCCAGCCCTCCACCACCTCGGCGGGGGAGCGCTGACCACAGGCGATGTTCTCGCCGACCGTGCGCCGGTCCGCGCCCGCGGCGGCCGCCCGGTCCCACGGCTTGCCGCCGTCGGGGTCGGTGTGCGAGTAGAAGTCGCGGGTCACCATGTCCGCGCTGTGTGCCTGTGCCGCGGCGGTCAGCCGGGCGTCGACGGCCAGGGCGGGCAGCCCTGCCCCGGCCCGCTCCCGGTTGGTGAGGCCGACGACCTCCGCCGTCGTGCGGGCCAGGCCGTCCGGGGTGAGCGGCACGGCCCACAGCGCCGTCCAGTACGTGTCGCCCGAGGGCCCGCCGGTGACGTACGCCCACCCGGCGTGCGTGAAGACGGTGTCGTGCAGCGTGCGCCGGGTGCGCTCGGCGCCGAGGCAGTACGCGACGAACTCGGCGGGCGTGCGCGGGCCCGAGACCAGGTGCTCGCCGACGGTGAGATACGCGAACCCGGCCGAGACGACGCGCTGGTGGACCGAGACGCCGTCCCGCGTCTCGACGCTCAGCGTGCCCGCGGCGGCCATGGCGGCGGCGTGCGCGCGGGCCGCCGAGCGGAGCCGGGGGTCGGTCCGTACGGCGGGCGAACCGACGGCGGCACGGGCGGAGTTGACCAGGTCCAGAAACCCGTCGGGGTCGGCATCGGGCGTGGGCGGTTTTGGTGCCGTGTCCGGCGCCGGCGGCGCGTCGTCGGTCACCTCCACGCCGAAGTCCCGGGCCAGACCTGCGAGTCCGTCCGCGTACCCCTGGCCCAGGGCGCGCACCTTCCAGCCCTCGCCGCGCCGGTAGAACTCCACGAGCAGCAGCACCGTCTCCTGCCCGGGACGCGCGGGGGTGAACCGGGCGACCGCCCGGCCGCGGGCGTCGGCGACACGGACCGTGGGGGAGGGGAGCGCGCTCAGCACAGTGCCGGGATCCGACGGACTGACCGCCACCGTCACCCGGGCGGCGCCCGGCCGCAGCCGCGCCGGATCGACGGTGAGCGTGTCGCCCCGCAGCCGCGCGCCGGGTGCCTCGGGCTGGTTGTAGAAGACGAAGTCCTCGTCGCCGCCGACCTTGCCGCCCTCGTCCGTGACGAGCGCCGACACGTCGAAGCCGCCGGGCACCCGTACGCTCACGGGGCCGCCCGGCAGAGGGACGTTGCCCCCGGGAACCAAGTCGCTCATCGTGCCGTCCTGTGTCGTGGTGCGCGCTCCGGGCGTGGCTGTCGGTGCCGGGTCAACGTCCGCCGGACGGCCGGGGTTCCCGGGACCGCCTCAGTGCGGCGACGTCGGCTCCGGGGCGATCAGGCCCTGCCGGTGCGCGACCGCGACCGCCTCCGTACGGCTTGCCGCGTTCAGCTTGGCGAGGATGTTGGACACGTGGACGCTCGCCGTCTTGGCGCTGATGAACAACTCCTCCCCGATCCGGCGGTTGCTGTGCCCCAGCGCGAGCAGCCGCAGGACGTCCTGCTCGCGGGCGGTCAGCACCGCGGCGCCCGCCCCGGCCCGTGCCGGGCCCGCGAGCCGGCCGCGGCGGGCCAGGTCGTCGACGCGTTCGCGCAGCACCGTCGCGCCGAGCCGGTCGGCCTCCCGGCGTACGGTGTCGGTCTCGGCGGCCGCCTCCTCGCGGCGGTCAACCGCCAGCAGGGCGTCGGCCAGCCGCAGCCTGCACCGGGCGCGTTCGTAGGCGTCGCCGTACGTGAAGGCGGCCACCGCCCGCTCCCAGGCGGCCGGGTCCGGCGCGGCGCCGGCGACCCGGGACCACTCCGCCTCGGCGCGCGCCAGCCACGCCTGGCCCTCCGGGCCCTGCGGAACGTCGTCGTACCCGTGCCCGGCGGACCAGCGGGCGTCGGCCAGCAGCTCGGCCGCCGTGTCCGACCAGCGGGCCACCCCGGCGTCGTCCCCGGCCCGGCGCAGCTCGGTCACGGTGTCGGCGACCGCCGACAGCGCGAGGGTGGCAAGGCGCAGGGTCACGGTGGGCCGGGTCCCCGCCTCGGTGAGCGCCTCGACGCTGGAGCGCATCCAGCGCACGGCGTCCTCCGCGTCCCCGCGCAGCGCCGCCGCGTCGGTCAGCACGATCCCCGCGACCATCCGCGCCATCCAGTCGAACGGCCCGTTCAGCAGGGCGCGGGCCCGGTCGGTCACCCCCGAGTCGCCGCGCGCCAGCGCCACGTACAACACCGGCCCGAGGGCGTGACCGTCCAGGGCCGACCGCTCCCCGGCATCCTCGGCGGACTCGCGCAGCACCTCGTCCCAGTGGCCCAGCGTGTACCGCGCCAGCAGCCGCAGATACCGCATCTCCCGCGGATAGGGCGACGACAGCAGCCCGGAACGACGGGCCCGGTCCAGACCCTCCGACGCCCAGGGCAGGCACTCCTCCAGGTCGCCGGACTCGAAGCAGCCGATGGCGAGGTTGAACAGCGCCCGCAGCTCCACGGGCGCGTTGCCCGCACGCCGCGCCAGCCGGCGTGCCTCCAGGAGCCGCTCCCGGCCCTCGGGGGTGGCGCGGTTGCGGCCCTCCAGACTCGTCAGGGAGATCAGCAGATCGGCACGGGCGTCGGTGACCTCCAGCTCCTCGGCGACCCCCAGCGCCCGGCGGGCCACGCGCAGCGCCGTCTCGTTCTCCCCGACCTGGCGGGCCGCCGTCACATGCGTGGCGGCCGCCCACACCCACGTCGACGAGGGGGGTTCGGCGGGGATCAGGCCCAGCGCCTCGCTGCTGTAGGCGTAGGCGGACTCCAGGTTGTCGACGCTCAGCAGATTGTCGGCCAGGGTGTAGCGGACGCGGGCGGCCAGCTCCAGGTCCGCGTCCTGGCCGAGACCGGCCAGCGCGGAGCGGGTGAGGGAGACCGCGCGGTGCAGCTCACCGGCGTGCACGGCGGCCGCGGAGGCGCGCAGGGTGAGCGTCACCGCGTCCGGACCGGTGGGCCGCGCGGTGGCGTCGACCGCGGTCCACAGGTCGAGCGCCGCCTCGACGTGCCGCAGTTCCTCGGCGGGCGCGCCGACCCGCTGGGCGTGGTCGGCGGCCTCCAGGGAGGCGGCGAGCGCCTCGGGCAGGTCGTGGCTCTCGCGGTAGTGGTGCGCACGCTCGGCCGCGCTGTCGGACCGGCGGTCGGGACCGGCGAGGAGCCGGGCGAACGCGCCGTGCAGCCGGGCCCGTTCACCGGGCAGCAGATCGGCGTAGACCGCCTCCCGGGCGAGGGCGTGCCGGAAGGAGCAGGTGTCCCCGTCGCCGGAGACCAGCAACTGCCGCTCCACCGCCTCGCGCAACGCCGACTCCAGCTCCTCCTCGGGCAGCGCGACGGCGTCCCGCAGCAGGTCGTGCCCCACCCGGCGGCCCGCCACGGCGGCGGTGCGCAGCACCTGCTGGGCGGTCTCGGACAGCTGCTCGAACCGGATGAGCAGGACGTCGGCCAGCCCGCTGGGGACGCCCCCGGCCGGCGCGTCCGTGGCGGCGACCAGCTCCTCGGCGTAGAAGGCGTTGCCCTCGGCCCGCTCCACGATCCGGCGCACGGTGCTGTCCGGCAGCCGCCGCTCCCGCAGCGAGCGCACCAGCCGGGCCACGTCGGCGTCCGGCAGCGGCCGCAGCTCCAGCCGCTCAACGCCGGGCAGGCGCACCAGCTCGGCCAGCAGCGGGCGCAGTGGATGGCGGCGGTGCAGGTCGTCCGCCCGATAGGAGGCGAACAGCGCGAGCCGGTGGCCGGGCGCCCCGCCCGCCGGGCGCTGGAGGACGCCCCGGCCGAGCAGGAACCTGAGCAGGTCCCGGGAGGACTGGTCGGCCCAGTGCAGGTCCTCCAGGACCACCAGCAGCGGTGCGACGTCCGCCAGGTCGGTCAGCAGGGCGGCCACGCCCTCGAAGAGCCTGAGCCGTGAGGGCGCGGCGTCGGTCCCGTCGTCCGGGCCGCCGCCGAGCAGCCGGTCGGCCACCGGATGCCCGGCCAGCACGGCGGCGAAGCGCTCGTCGGCGGCGAGCAGGCCCACGATCTCGGTGAACGGCAGATACGGCAGGCCCACGTCGCCCAGGTCCACGCAGTGACCGGTGAGCACGGTCGTCCCGGCCGCGGCGGCCCGCCCGGCGACCTCGTCCAGGGTCCGGGTCTTGCCGACTCCGGCGTCCCCGGCGACGAGGACCGCGCGTCCCTCACCGGCGCGGGCGCGTTCCAGTACGCCGGTGAGACGCGCAAGTTCGTCCTCGCGGCCGACGAGCGGACTGGTGAGTGAGGTGTGCGGCACGCCGCCCATCCTGACACGCGGGCCGGACAGCGGGCTTCCTGGTTTCGGGGCCCGGCCGCCGGGCCCGCCGCCGGGTCAGCGGTGGAGCGTGCTCGCCCAGTCGGCCGGGACCCGGCCCGCCGGGCCGGGGGACGGCTGGTCGGCCGGGTGGCTGCCGGGCGGGGCGAGGTCCGGGCCCGACTCGCGCACCTCGTTGGTCGCGTAGTCCCAGAACCACTCCTCGCCCGGCTCGAAGCTCTGCACCACCGGGTGCCCGGTGGACCGGTAGTGGCCGGTCGCGTGCTGTCCCGGCGAGCTGTCGCAGCAGCCGACGTGGCCGCAGCTCGCACAGCGCCGCAGGTGGAACCACCAGCCGCCGTCCGCGTCGCACTCGGTGCACCCGGTGCCGCTCGGCGGGACGGTGGGATCGATTCCGGTGTCGCTGGTCATACCGGCTCCTCGGTCGGATCGGTCGGATCGGTCGGATCGGTCGGGTCCGTTGGATCGGTCGGGTCGGTCGGATCCGTCGGATCGGTCTGGGCGGGTTCCGCGGCGGTGAGCGGCAGGAGGACCTGGAACCGGGTGTCGCCCGGCACGGACTCGACCTGGAGGCTGCCGTGGTGCTTGTCGACCACGATGCGCCAGGAGATGTCCAGCCCCAGCCCGGTGCCCTCGCCCACCGGCTTGGTGGTGAAGAACGGGTCGAAGATGCGCTCCCTGATCTCCGGCGCGATCCCGGTGCCGGTGTCGCGGAACTCCACCAGCAGCCGGTCGTGGTGCAGGGCCGTCCGCACGGTCAGCGTCCCCTCGCCGCCCGCGTCGTTCACCGCGGCGACGGCGTTGTCGATCAGGTTGGTCCACACCTGGTTCAGCTCCGCCGGATAGGCCGGGACCCGCGGCACCGTGCGTTCGTACTCCTTGACGACCTCGATCCGCGGGCCGATCTTCCCGGAGAGCATCAGCAGCGTGCTGTCGAGCAGTTCGTGCACGTCGACCGTCCGGTAGGGCGCCCGGTCCAGCTGCGCGTACTGCTTGGCGGCGTCCACCAGGTGGGAGATGCGGGCGGTGGAGTCCGCGATCTCGTTCATCAGCAGCTCGGTCTCGACCGTGTAGTTGAGCCAGCCGACCGCTCCCGGCAGGATCTCCTCGTCCACGGCCGCCGCGACCTGCTCCAGCCACTCGGTGTCCAGACCGGCCTGCACGAAGGTCGGCGCGAGCTGCCAGCCGTGCTCGATGCCGTGGTCCTCCAGCCAGTCGCCGAGGTCGTCCTCCCGGTCGGCGGCCTCCAGCGGGCTGAGGGAGGGGGCCTTGGCCACCCGTTCCGCCGTCCGCTCCTGTATCTCGATGAGCCCCGCGAGCGCCTCGCGGGAGAACGGGCCCTCGGCGATCACGGCGAGCTTGTGCCGCATCTTCGCCACCCGCTCCCGCAGGGTCGAGGTGGCCCGCACCGCGGCCGCCGCCGGGTTGTTCAGCTCGTGCGTGAGACCGGCGGACAGCGAGCCAAGCGCCAGCAGCCGTTCGCGCTGCCCGATGGTGCGCTGGGTGTTCTTGGAGCCGAAGAACAGCCCCTCCAGCAGGTGCACCGCCATCGGGAACCACTCCCGCATGACGGCCGCGAACGTGTCCGCCGGAAGCACGAAGAACCGCGTCGGCTCGGTGACCCGCATGGAGTTGTTGTAGACCTGCGGCACCCGGTCGCCGACGTACGCCTGCATCGCGCCCGCGTACACCCCCGGCTGCGAGGTGCGGTTGGTCTCCACGTCGTCCGCGCCGACCCGGCGGGTCAGCACGACCGTCCCCTCCAGCATCACGTAGAAGCAGGTGGCGTCCTCGCCCTCGGTGTACACCGGACCGGGGCCGAACAGCTCCACCCGGCCCTCGGCGCACAGCCGGCCCAGCTGCCCGGGCGTCAGCTTCTCGAACAGGAACAGCTTCCCGATCTCGTCGGGGCTGCACGGCATCGGCCGCCCGCTCACGACTGCTCCAGGTACCGGTGGACGAGCATCACGGCCATGGCTCCCTCTCCTACGGCGGACGCGACCCGCTTGGCGGACTCCGCACGGGCGTCGCCCGCCACGAAGACGCCCGGGACGCTGGTCTCCAGGTGGTACGGCGGCCGGTCCAGCTCCCAGTCGGCCGGTGGCCGCCCGTCGGGGGTGAGGTCGGGCCCGGCGAGGATGAAACCGCGCTCGTCCCGCAGCACCGTGCCGTCCAGCCAGTCGGTGAGCGGCGCCGCGCCGATGAACACGAACAGCCACTGCGCGTCGACGAGTTCCGTGGCGCCGCTGACCGCGTCGCGCAGCGTCAGCCGCTCCAGGTGGCCGTCGCCGTGCGCGCCCTCGACGAGGGTGCCGCAGCGCACCCGGATGTTGGGAGTCTCCTCGATCTGCTGGATCAGGTAGTACGACATCGACGCCTCCAGGGAGCCGCCGCGCACCAGCAGGGTCACCGACTTGGCGCCCCGGGCCAGGTACATCGCCGCCTGCCCGGCCGAGTTGGCGCCGCCCACGATGTACACGTCGTGGCCCTGGCAGGAGGCCGCCTCGGTCAGCGCCGAGCCGTAGAACACCCCGCAGCCGGCCAGGTCCTCGGTGCCCGGCGCGGTCAGCTGCCGGTAGGACACGCCGGTCGCCAGGATGACGCTGTGCGCGGCGATCGCCGAGCCGTCCGAGAACCGGACGACGCGCGCCCCGCCGTTCGCCTCCAGGCCGGTCACCTCGCGGGCGGTGAGGATCTCGGCGCCGAACTTCGCCGCCTGCCGCCGGGCCCGCTCGGTCAGCTGCCCGCCGGACACGCCGTCGGGGAAGCCCAGGTAGTTCTCGATGCGGGAGCTCTGCCCGGCCTGCCCGCCGGTCGCCGACCGCTCCACCAGCACCGTACGCAGCCCCTCCGAGGCCCCGTACACGGCCGCGCCGAGCCCGGCAGGGCCGCCGCCGATCACCACCAGGTCGTAGAAGTCCGCCGTCGGCGTGGTCGCCAGGCCCACCCGGGCGGCCAGCTCGGGCGCCTCCGGCTCGACCAGCGGAGTCCCGTCCGGCGTGATCACCACCGGCAGCCGCTGCCCGTCCTGCCCGGCCGCCGACAGCAGCCGCCGCCCCTCCGGCTCGTCCGAGGAGTACCAGCGGTACGGCACCTGGTTGCGGGCCAGGAACTCCCGCACCTCCGAGGACCGCGCCGACCAGCGGTGCCCGACGACCTTGGTGCTGGGCACCGGACGGTGGTCACCGGTGCGCCAGGCCTGGAGCAGGTCGTCCAGGACCGGATAGAGCTTCTCCTCGGGCGGGTCCCAGGGCTTGAGCAGGTAGTGGTCCAGGTCGACGACGTTGATCGCGTCGATCGCCGCGTTGGTGTCCGCGTACGCCGTCAGCAGCACCCGCCGGGCGCCCGGATACACGTCCAGGGCCTGTTCCAGGAACTCGATGCCGTTCATCTGCGGCATCCGGTAGTCGGCCAGGATCACGGCCACCAGGTCGCCGCGCAGTTTCAGTTCACGCAGTGCGTCGAGCGCCGACTCGCCGGACTCCGCGCGCACGATCCGGTACGTGGCGCCGTAGCGCCGCCGCAGGTCGCGGGCGACGGCGCGGGAGACCCCCGGATCGTCGTCCACGGTCATGATGACGGTCCGTGTCTCCCCGTCGGCCTGTGCCATACGTCCCCCACGTCGAGCGGCCGGATTCACGGCACGGCGTCCCCGTCACCGCACCGGCCTGCGGCCATCGTATGTTCGATCGCGGGTCCTCGCTCGGGCGGCGGGGGCAGGCCGTCGGCGTCCGTCCCCTCCCCCCGCGCGGACGTGCGGACGGCTTGGGGAAGACTGGGCTGCGAGAACGACGTTCCCGCGACCCAGGGAGGGACCCGCATGACGCGCCCGATCACGGCAGGCTCGGACGGTTCGGAGGAGAGCCTGGCCGCACTGGCCTGGGCGGCGAGGGAAGCGGTGCGCCGCGGCGCGCCGCTGCACGTCGTGCACGCCTGGCGTTTCCAGGGGCAGGGCGTGGCCGGGGCGGTGGACCGGGAGACGCAGGAGGGCTGGGCGCGCGACGCCCTCGCCCAGGCGGTCGGGACGGTCACCGAACGGCACCCCGGCCTCACCGTGACCACCGACGTCCGCGAGGGCGACGCCGTCGCGGCCCTGCTCGCCGCCGCGGCCGACGCCGAGACGCTGGTCCTCGGCTCGCGCGGCCACGGCGCGGTGGTCGGCTTCCTGCTCGGCTCGGTCGGCCAGCAGGTGATCGCCGAGGCGACCCGGCCCGTCGTCCTCGTACGGGCCGGTGACGAGGCCGCCGCCGAGGCCGGGGGCCGCGAGGTGGTCGTGGGCCAGCAGGGCGAGCCGGAGGACAGCGCCGACGTCATCGGGTTCGCGTTCGAGGCGGCCGCCGCCCGGGGTGCCACCGTGCGCGCCGTGCGGGCCTGGGCCCTGCCGACGGTCTTCACCTACAGCCCCGGCTCGATGGCCCTCGCGGACGAGGCCGGGGGCCTGGAGCAGTACGAGCGCAAGGCGCTCGGCGAGGCACTCGCACCGTGGCGAGAGCGCTTCCCCGACGTTCCGGTGGTGGAGCACGTGGAGATGGGCAGCGCCGGCCAGGTCCTGCTGTCGGTGTCCGCGAACGCCCAGCTGATGGTGGTCGGGCGCCGCGCCCGCCGTACGGCCGTCGGTGCCCGGATCGGCTCGGTGGCGCACGGAGTGCTGCACCACGCGGAGTGCCCGGTGGCGGTGGTCCCGCACACGTGAGCGGCGGCCGCCGCGCCGCTCAGTCCGCCGTGGGCTGCAGGGTCTCCCGGGCCCTGGGCAGGATGTTGACCAGGTAGTCCTCGACGGCCGTGTCCAGGCCGATGTCGTGCTGGGCCCGCTCGGAGAGGTACCAGCGGTGCTCCAGCAGCTCGTGGTAGATCTCCGCCGGGTCCATCGCACCGCGCAGCTCCACCGGCACGGCGCGCACGGTGGGCCTGAAGACCTCGCGCACCCAGCGGTGCGCGAGGACCTCAGGACGGGCGCCGAGGGGGTCGCCCGGGGCGTAGTCGTCCTGGGTGGCCATCCAGCTCTCCAGGTCGTTCAGCAGCCGCCTGGCCTGGTTCTCCTCGGCGTCCAGGCCGGTCAGGCGCAGCAGCTGGCGCTGGTGGTGGCCGGCGTCGACGACCTTGGGCACGAAGGTGACCGTGTCGCCGTTGGAGGCATGCTCGATCTGCATCTCGGCCACGTCGAAACCGAGGTCGTTCAGGCGCCGGATGCGGCGCTCGATGTAGTGGTACTTGCCCGCCGGATACACGGAGGTACGGGTCAGCTCCTGCCACAGGCTCCGGTAGCGGGCGCAGATCTCGGTGCCGAACTCGACCGGGTCGACCGAGGGGTGCAGCGCCCCCGAGGCCTCCAGGTCGAGCAGTTCACCGCTGATGTTCACCCGGGCGAGGTCGAGGTCGTAGTCGCGCTGCCCGTCGCTGAGCCGCGGGTGCAGGTCGCCGGTCTCGGCATCGACCAGGTAGGCGGCGTAGGCGCCCGCGTCGCGCCGGAAGAGCGTGTTGGACAGCGAGCAGTCCCCCCACGCGAACCCGGCCAGGTGCAGCCGGACCAGCAGCACCGCGAGGGCGTCCATCAGACGGTGCATGGTCGCCGGGCGCAGCGTCGTCTCGAACATCGACCGGTACGGCAGCGAGCCGCCCAGGTGCCGGGTGACCAGCACCGGTTCCAACGCCTCACCGGCGGCGTCGGAGCGGCCGGTGACCACGGCCAGCGCGTCCACCGCCGGGATGGCGAGCCGGTCCAGGTCGCGCAGCAGCTGGTACTCGCGCAGCGCGGGCCGCTCGGCCAGCTCCTTGACGGCGATCACCTCGTCCCCGGCGCGCGCGTAGCGGACCACGTGCCGGGAGATGCCGCGGGGCAGCGGCACGAGGTACTCCTCGGGCCACTGCTCCAGCGGCAGCTGCCAGGGCAGTTCGAGCAGGAGCGCGGGGTGCTCCGGATTGGTGGCGCTGATCTGCAAGGCCATGCCCCGACTCTAGAACGCCCGTTCCCGGGCCCGTGCCGCGGCGTCCTTCACCGGCCCGCGGTGGACCGGACCGTGGCCCGGCAGCAGCACGTCGCCCTCCAGACCTGCGATGACGTCGAGCGAGGCGATCGCGCGCGTCCGGTCGTGGTGGAACAGGTCGGGCAGCAGCTGCGGTCCCTCGATCCGGGAGATGGCATGCCCGCTGACCAGCGCGTCGCCGGAGATCACCACCCCGGCGTCGGGGAGGTGGTAGACGCAGTGGCCGTCGGTGTGCCCGGGGGTGTGCACCGGCACGGGCCGGCCGGGCAGATCGAGGGCGCCGTCCGCCGGGAAGGCCGCGGGCGCGGTCACCGGGTGCTGCTCGGTGCCGCCGGTGCGCAGCACGTGCACCATCCACGGCAGCACGCCCGGCCGCCAGGCGTTGCGCAGCACCGTGCCCACCGACACCTGCTGGAGGAAGTCGCGCCGCGCGTGCGGCACCTCGGCCTCGTGCAGCAGGACCGGGGTGCCGTGGGTGGCACGCAGGTACTCGGCCGAGCCCAGGTGGTCGTTGTGGGCGTGGGTGATCAGCACGGCCGCCACGGCCTCGGGCGAACTCCCGACGGCGGCCAGGGAGTCGAGCAGGGCCCGGCGGTCGCCGGGGTATCCGGTGTCGACGAGGGTCACCGCGTCGCCGTCGGTGAGGACGACCCAGTTGGTGTTGCCGCCGTGCACCAGGTAGGTGCCGTCGGCCACTTGCCGTACGTCCGTGCTCATGGTCTCCCGCGTTCCAGTTCGGTGGTCCCCGCGCGGGACAGCCAACCAGAAACCGGGCGCGGGCGGTTGCCCGGCGTCAGCGCACGCCGTGCGGGCGGAACTGGACGCTGATGCGGGGCCCGGCGGCGCGGGTGCTCTTGGGGACGCAGTGCTCCCAGGTGCGCTGGCAGGAGCCGCCCATCACGATCAGGTCGCCGTGGCCCAGCGGGCGGCGCACGGTCTCGCCGCCCCCGCCCACCGGGCGCAGCAGCAGGTCCCGGGGTGCGCCGACGGAGAGGATCGCGACCATGGTGTCCTGGCGCGCGCCGCGCCCGATCCGGTCGCCGTGCCAGGCGACGCTGTCCCGGCCGTCGCGGTAGTGGCACAGGCCCGCGGTCGTGAACGGCTCGCCCAGTTCCTCGGCGTAGTGGGCCGACAGGGCGTCGCGCGCCTCTGCCAGCAGCGGGTGCGGGAGGGCGTCGCCCGCGCCGTAGAACGCCAGCAGCCGGGGTACGTCGACGACGCGCTCGTACATCTCGCGCCGTTCCGCGCGCCAGGGGACCTCGGCGGCCAGCCGCTCGAACAGCGCGTCGGCGCCGCTCAGCCACCCGGGGAGCAGGTCGATCCAGGCGCCCGGGTCGAGGTGGGTGCGGCGCAGACCGTCGAGGGGGCCCAGCCGGACCTCGTCGGTCTGGTCGAAGAGCGAGCCCTGGAGGTGGTGCGTGGTCATGGGACCAGCGTACTCCTTATTCGAAAATGCGTTCTATCGATGGCGCGGTCCCCGGCCCGCGACCGTCCCTTTCGATACGCCGGTGTATCCGATACATTCCCGTATCGAACCGAGCGAAGGGTCCGGACATGACGGCGAAGGCGACCACCGGGCGGGTGACCAGGCGGCGCGTGCGCACCCGCGCGAACCTCCTGGACGCCGCGTTCGCGGTGTTCGCCGCCAAGGGCTTCGGACGGGTGTCGATCGAGGAGGTCTGCGAGACCGCCGGGTACAGCCGGGGCGCCTTCTACTCCAACTTCGACAGTCTCGACGAGCTGTTCTTCGCCCTCTACGAGCAACGGGCCGATCTGATCGCCGAGCAGGTGACCACCGCCCTCGCCGCCGACGGCCCCGGCCTGGACGTGCCCGCCGCCGTGGAACGCGTCACCGAGGTGCTGCTCCTGGACCGGGACTGGCTCCTGGTGAAGACGGACTTCCTGGTGCACGCCGCCCGCGACCCGGAGGTCGCCCGGACCCTGCTGGAGCACCGGGCCCGGCTCAGGCGGGCCATCGCCGACCGGCTAGCCCGGGCCCGCGGACACACCGCACTGCCCGGCGACGCCGAGGAGGCCGCGCACGCCGTGGTCGCCGCGTACGACGGGGTCACCACCCAACTGCTCCTGGACCGGGACGTCGCGGGCGCCCGGGTCTGGCTGGGACAGCTGCTCACCGCGCTGCTCACCGACGGCAGCACGCGTCACTGACCACAGGGTCACCGACACAACAGGAAGGGACGGTCGCCATGGATGCCGACGTCATCGTGGTCGGAGCGGGTCTGGCGGGCCTGGTCGCGGCCCACGAGCTGACCAGCCGGGGCAGGAGGGTCGCCCTGGTCGACCAGGAGAACGCGGCCAACCTCGGCGGGCAGGCCTTCTGGTCCTTCGGCGGCCTCTTCCTCGTCGACTCCCCGGAGCAGCGGCGGCTCGGCGTCAAGGACTCCCTCGACCTGGCCTGGAACGACTGGCAGGGCAGCGCCGGATTCGACCGGACCGAGGACGAGGACTCCTGGGCGGTGCGCTGGGCACGGGCGTACGTCGAGTGGGCGGCGGGGGAGAAGCGGTCCTGGCTGGCCGGGCACGGCATCACCTTCCTGCCCACCGTCGGCTGGGCCGAGCGCGGCGACCTCAGGGCGGGCGGGCACGGCAACTCCGTGCCCCGCTTCCACATCGCCTGGGGCACCGGCACGGGGGTCGTCGAGCCCTTCGTGCGGTACGCGAAGCAGGCCGCGCGCGACGGACTGCTCACCTTCCACCACCGCCACCGCGTCGACCACCTGGTCGTCGAGGACGGCACCGCGCGCGGAGTGCGCGGCACGGTCCTCGCCCCGGACGACTCACCGCGCGGCGTCGCCTCCAACCGCGACGCGGCCGGAGAGTTCGAACTCACCGCCCGGGCCGTCGTCCTCACCTCCGGCGGCATCGGCGCCGACCACGACATCGTCCGCCGCCACTGGCCCGAGCGCCTGGGCACCCCGCCCGCCGAGATGGTCACCGGCGTCCCCGCCTACGTCGACGGACGGATGCTCGACATCAGCGCCGAGGCGGGCGCCCGCCTGGTCAACCGCGACCGCATGTGGCACTACACGGAGGGCGTGCGCAACTGGGACCCGATCTGGCCCGGCCACGGCATCCGCATCCTGCCCGGACCGTCCTCGATGTGGTTCGACGCGCTCGGCCGCCGGCTGCCGGAGCCGTACCTGCCCGGCTACGACACCCTCGGCACCCTGCGCCACCTGCGCACGGCCGAGGGCCTCGCGGAACACGACCACTCCTGGTTCGTCCTCACCCAGAAGATCGTCGAGAAGGAGTTCGCGCTCTCCGGCTCCGAGCAGAACCCCGACATCACCGCCAAGGACCGCGCAGGCTTCCTGCGCGAACGCCTGCTCGGCAAGGGTGCCCCGGCCCCGGTGGACGCGTTCCTGCGCCACGGCGCAGACTTCGTGACCGCGCCGAACCTGGAGCAACTGGTGGAGAAGATGAACCGGTTGACCGGCAAACCCCTCCTGGACGCCGCCGCGCTCCGGCGCCAGATCGAGGCCCGCGACCTCCAGCTGGCCAACCCGTACGCCAAGGACGCCCAGGTGCAGGGCATCCGCAACGCCCGCCGCTACATCGGCGACCGGCTCGGCCGGGTCGCCACCCCGCACCGTCTCCTCGACCCGGCGGCCGGCCCGCTGATCGGCGTCAAGCTGCACATCCTCACCCGCAAGACCCTCGGCGGCATCCAGACCGACCTCGACTCCCGCGCCCTGGACGCCGACGGCACCCCCGTCGAGGGCCTGTACGCCGCCGGTGAGGTGGCCGGCTTCGGCGGGGGAGGGGTGCACGGGTACAACGCCCTGGAGGGCACCTTCCTCGGCGGCTGCCTGTTCTCCGGACGGGCGGCGGGCCGGGCCGCGGCACGGCAGACCGCCTGAGCGGCGGACCCGCCGGCCGGCCGTTCCGCGGCCCTCGCTCCTCGGGGGTGTCGTTTGGATCAGGCCGGGGTCGCGGGGTCCGGCACGCGCTCTCCCACTGCCTGAAGGGCGTGGGAGGTGCCCCTATCGCCCCCGCTCGGGGCGGCCACAAGGCAACGCAGGCTGCGGCCGGCCTGATCCAAACGACAGCCCCTAGTCGAGGAGACGGAGCAGCACGGCGGCGTGGCTCTCGCCGGGCGACCTGGCCGCGGTCAGCAGCGTCACGCCGCCCGCCTCGGCCAGCTTCCGTACCCGGTCGAGGAGTTCGCTCGCCTCCGGGGCGCTCAGCTCCGCCTCGTACCGGCGCGCGAACTCCTCGTAGGAGCCCTGGCCCGCGTGGTACCAGCGGCGCAGCTCGGTCGACGGGGTGAGTCCCTTCGGCCACTCGTCCACCCGCGCCGCATCCTTCGACACGCCCCGGGGCCACAGCCGGTCCACGAGGACCCGTACGCCGTCGTCCGGATCCGGCGGGTCGTAGACGCGGCGCACGCGCGCGCTCATTGCGGTCCTCCCACGGCCGACGACGCTCCCGCCGGCCGGTGCCCGGCGCGGGCGCCGGGCATCAGCCGGACCTCCGGCGGGCGGCCTCGCGCCGCTTGAGCGCCCGGCGTTCGAGCTCGCTGGTGCCGCCCCAGACGCCGAGGGTCTGCCCGGTGTCGAGCGCCCAGCGCAGACACTGCTCCCGGACCGGACAGGTCCGGCAGACCGCCTTCGCCTGCTCGGTCTGCAAAGCGGCCGGGCCGGTGGTGCCGATCGGGAAGAAGAGGTCGGGGTCCTCCGTCCGGCATGCGGCGTGTTCGCGCCAGTTGTCCATCAAAGTCACCTGCGATCGGTATCGTTCGCGCCCTCGTGCATGGCTTACTCCCTTGCGGGTGACCTGTCGACCGCGGGGCGAAACCGGCGTGGCTGCGACGGCCGCCCGGGTCCGCTACCGCCGCAGCGCCTGCGCCGCCGCCGTCGTGACCGCGTCCGCCACCGCCGCCAGCGCCGGGGAGTCGAGCTTCCACTGCTGCCAGTAGAGCGGGACGTCCACCGCCAGGTCCGGGGCGAAGACGACGAGCCGGCCGGTACGCAGCAGGGGCTCCGCCTGCGGCTGCGGCACCATGCCCCAGCCGAGCCCGGCGGCGACCGCCTCGACGAAGCCCTCCGAGGTCGGCACGTAGTGCCGCGCGGCGCTCGCGCCGTCGTGGCCGAGCCGCCGCGCGAAGGCGTCCTGGAAGTCGTCGCGCCGGTCGAAGACCACCACGGGAGCCCCGGCGACGACCTCCCGCGGCGGCCCCGCCAGATGGCGGGCGGCGAAGTCCGCGGTGGCGCAGGGGAGATAGCGCATCCGGCCCAGCGCCCGGACCGTGCAGCCGGGCACCGGTTCGGGTGACGACGTCACCGCGGCCATCACCACGCCCTCCCGCAGCAGCGTCGCCGTGTGGCCCTCGTCCTCGCGGCGCAGTTCGAAGCAGAGCGCGGGCTCCGGGGGAAGGCGGGTGAGCGCGGGCAGGAACCAGGTCGCCAGCGAGTCCGCGTTCACCGCCACCGACACCCGGGTGGGCTCGCCCGCCCCTCTCAGGCCCAGCTCGGCCGAGGCGTCCCGCTCCAGCCGCGCCACCTGCCGGGCCAGCCGCACCAGCACGGCTCCGGAGTCGGTCGCCCGCACCGGCTTGGTGCGCAGGAGCAGCACCCGGCCGGTGCGCTGCTCCAGCGCCTTCACCCGCTGGCTGACCGCGGACGGCGTCACGTGCAGGGCGGCGGCGGCCGCGTCGAACGTGCCCTCGTCCACCACCGCCAGCAGGGTGCGCACGTGGTCCAGCGGCAGATCCGCGAAGGCCGGCGGGTAGGCCGACGTCATGTCGTCATCACATCGGCTAATGATACGTAAGAATCCTTAGCTGTACGTCCAGTGATCGTCCGCCTAGCGTCGAGGACATGAACAACGCGCTCACGGCGGCCGCCGCCGGTTTCGGCACCGGCCTCTCGCTCATCGTCGCCATCGGCGCCCAGAACGCCTTCGTCCTGCGTCAGGGGGCCCGCCGGGACGCGGTGCTCGCCGTTGTCGGCATCTGCGCGCTGTCCGACGCCGTGCTCATCGCCCTGGGCGTCGGCGGGGTCGGCGCCGTGGTGGTGGCCTGGCCGGGCGCGCTGACCGCCGTCGGCTGGATCGGCGGCGCCTTCCTGCTCTGCTACGGGGCCCTGGCCGCCCGGCGGGTGTTCCGGCCGTCCGGTGCGCTGCGGGCGGACGGCGACGCCGCGGGCTCGCGCCGCCGGGCCGTGCTCACCTGCCTGGCGCTGACCTGGCTCAACCCGCACGTCTACCTCGACACCGTGTTCCTGCTGGGCTCCGTCGCCGCCGACCGCGGACCGCTGCGCTGGACCTTCGGCCTCGGAGCCGCCGCCGCCAGCCTGGTCTGGTTCGCCGCGCTCGGCTTCGGCGCCCGCTACCTGGGCCGCTTCCTGTCCCGGCCCGCGGCCTGGCGGGTCCTGGACGGACTGGTGGCCGCCACCATGATCGTCCTCGGTGTCTCCCTCGTCGCCGGAGCCTGAGCGGGCCGGATCCGGCCGTACGCGCCCCGACGAGCTCGAACGAAGCTGCGATAGTGATCCTCGCAATCGAAAGATGTACCGAGCATGTAGGAAGCGCGTGGACACCAGCGAGAGCAGCAGCGAGAGCGGCACCGAACCGGACGCGAAGGCCCCGGCGCCGGACGGGACGCGGCAGCGCGGATGGCGCCGCTGGGCCATGGACACCCGGCCCCTGCGCCGCCCGGCCTACCGCAGGCTGTGGTCCTCGACCATCGTCACGGCCGTCGGCAGCCAGCTCACCGCGGTCGCCGTGCCCAAGCAGATCTACGACATCACCGGCTCCTCGGCCTGGGTCGGCGCCGCGAGCCTCGCCGGGCTGCTGCCGCTCGTCGTCTTCGCCCTGTGGGGCGGCGCGGTGGCCGACACCATGGACCGCCGCAAGCTGCTGCTGATCACCAACACCGGCATCGCGGTGACCTCGCTGCTCTTCTGGATACAGGCGGTCACCGGCATGGCTTCGGTGGCCGCGCTGATGCTGCTGCTCGCGCTGCAGCAGGCCTTCTGGGGCCTCAACGCCCCGGCCCGCAACGCCTCCATCGCCCGCCTCGTGCCCGAGGACGAGCTGCCCGCCGCCAACGCCCTCGGCTCGACCGTCATGCAGACCGGGCAGGTGGTCGGGCCGCTGCTCGCCGGTGCGCTGATCCCGGTGATCGGACTGCCCGAGCTGTACCTGATCGACGCGCTGGCCCTGTGCGTCACCGTGTGGGCGGTCTACCGGCTCCCCGCGCTGCCGCCGCTCGCGGGCACGGCGGTCCGGCGCGCGGGCGTGCGCGAGGTGGTGGCCGGCTTCCGCTACATCGCCGGGCACAAGGTGCTGCTGCTGTCCTTCCTGGCCGACATCGTCGCCATGGTGTTCGGCATGCCCCGCGCCCTGTTCCCGCAGCTCGCCGCCGAGACGTACGCCCCGTACGGCGAAGGGCTCGCGCTCGGTCTGCTGTTCGCGGCGATCCCGATCGGCGCGGTGGCCGGCGGACTGTTCTCCGGCACCTTCTCGCGGGCCCGGCGGCACGGCTGGATGGTGATCGGCGCGGTCGTCGTCTGGGGGGTCGCCATCACCGGCTTCGGGCTCAGCGGCAGTCTGTGGCTCGCGGTCGCCTTCCTGGTCGTGGCCGGTGTCGCCGACATGGTCTCCATGGTGTTCCGCGGGGCGATCCTGCTGTCCGCCGCCACCGACGAGATGCGCGGGCGCATGCAGGGCGTGTTCACCGTCGTCGTGGCGGGCGGCCCGCGGCTGGCCGACGTCCTGCACGGCGGCGCGGGCTCCGCCTTCGGCGCCCGGCAGGCCGTGGCCGGCGGCGGTCTGCTCGTCGTGGCCGTGATGCTGGCCCTGGCCGTCGCGATGCCCGTGCTGCGCCGCTACCGCGTCTGACGGCGGCTCACAGGGAGCCGCGCCCGTGCAGGGCGTAGTGCTCCATGAGCCGGCCCCTGGTGGACTCCAGCCGGTGCGCGAGGATCTCCGCGACCGACCGCACCAGCACGATGCCCAGCTGCGGGTCCCGCTCGCACAGGTCGAGCACCGCGGCCGCGTCGAACTCGTAGGCGCGCACCGGGCTGAACGCCTCGGCGCCGAAGTCCCACTCGTAGGGCGGGAACAGCCAGGACCAGCCGAGCAGGTCACCCACGCCGAGACTGGCGACCGTGACCCGCTGCAAGGACGTCACCTGCTGGGTCAGGGAGACCGCGCCGGAGCGGATGACCCAGAAGCGGTCCGCCCGGCCTCCCGCCTCGAAGATCCGGTCGTCCTCCGGGAAGGAGACCTCCTGGGCCAGCTCCATCAGCCGCGCGCGCTGGGGGAGGGGGAGGGCGTTCAGCAGTTTGATCGCTTTGGTCATGGCACGGGGCTCCTCGCCGGCGATTCGGTTCCGGGGCTTTCCCTATGCCCATTTCAGTCTCTGTCGCCGCGCTGAGCACCTCGGCGGACGGCGGGATCCCGTACGGATTCCGTGCCGGAACCGGGGACGGGGGTGCGAGGGCGTGAAAAAGCCCTGGCCGGACGGGGGAGGCCGGCCAGGGCCGTAAGCGGTGGCCGCGGAGGACATTTCGATCGACTCCGTCGCCACGTATGGATGAACGCTAAACCATCTCTGTGCGTTCCGCGAAACCGGCACCGGGACACGTGACCCGTTTCACTCGCCGGCCTCCGCGACGACCCTGACCGTCTCCAGTGCCGGATCGGTCGGGTCCGGGAGGTACATCCCGGCCTCCAGGCCGCTGCGCAGATAGCGCAGAACCGGCTCGGACAGCCGCTCGCCCGGCAGCACGGCCGGAATGCCGGGCGGATACGGAGTGATCATCTCCGCCGCGACCCGGCCGGCCGCCCGGTCCAGGGGCACGTCCTCGGTGGGGCCGAAGAACGCGTCCCGGGGCAGGCAGACCTGAGGCATCCGCAGCCCGGCCGGCGACGGCACCTCGACGCGCGGAGCGGACTTCAGGCCCGGGGCGGCCCGGGCGAGGTCCTTGAGGGCGGTGAGCAGCTCGCCGGCGGTCCCCCGGTCGTCGCCGTGGGTGATCTGCGCGCCGATGCGGCGGTGGTCGGTGAGGTGGGCGATCACACCGCGGTGCTCCCGCAGCCAGTCCGCCGCCCGGAAGCCCGAGACGCCCAGCCCGTCGAGGTCGATGACGACCGGCAGCGGATCGAAACCGTGGGCCAGTCCCGGACCGCAGAAGTCCTCGCGATCGTTGACGTGCATGCCGTCGATCTCCTCGACGGCCGCCCGGACTCCGGCCGCCAGCTCCAGCGCGCCGCCCATCAGCTCCTGTCCGCCGAGCGCCATCTGGCGGCGCCAGCCGTCGAGACCGGCGAAGATCAGCACCGACGGGCTGGTGGTGCTCAGCAGGTCGGCGCGCATGCCGAGCAGCTTGGGCGGTACCAGGTCGCCGCGCAGGTGGAACACCGAGCCCTGTTCGAGACCGCTGCCCATCTTGTGGATGCTGGTCACGCAGATGTCGGCGCCCGCGTCCATCGCCCAGGACGGCAGATCCGGGTGGAAGGGCAGATGCGCCCCCCACGCCTCGTCGACGATCAGCGGCAGCGAGCGCCGGTGGCAGACCTCGGCGACGGCCCTCAGGTCCGCGCTCGCACCGTACGGCGTCGGGCTGGTGACCAGGGCGCCCTTGGCGTCGGGATGGGCCGTGAACGCCTCCTCGAACGACTCGGCCGACGGCGGATGGGCCAGATGCCGTTCCGCGTCCCAGCGCGGTTCCACCCACACCGGCTCGATGCCGGACAGGATCAGCCCCGAGACCACCGACTTGTGGGCGTCCCGGCCGATCAGCAGCTTCTCGTGCGGACCCGCCACCGCCAGCATCGCCGCCTTCACCGACAGGGAACTGCCGCACGTCGAGAAGAACGTGTGATCGGCGTGGACGGCGTCCGCCATCAGTTCCTGGGCGCGCTGGAGCACCCGTCCGCGGGTGAGCCGGTCGTCGAGTCCGGCCGTCGCCAGCACGTCCCCGTGGAACACGGCGTCACCCAGCACCTCGCGCACCGCGGGGTCCGCCCCGCGCGCCTGCTTGTGCCCGGGCGGTGTGAACGACAGCCGTCCCGCACGGCGGTATTCGACGAGGGCTTCCAGGACGGGTGCGCGGTGGTGGTCGACTGTCATGCCGACCCGGTTTCCCGTCCGGCGCCGCGTCAATCCGCCGGGGACCGCCGGTCCGCGTTCCGGCCCGGAGTCAACACCTCGTCCAGCACCCGCAGCACCGCCTCGTACGCCACCGTCCGTACGGCGGCCTCCCGGGCTCCCTCCGGGTCGGTCGACCGCAGCGCCTCGCTGCGTGCCCGCCAGCTCCGCCCCTCCTCCAGCGCGCAGGTCCTCGCGCGGTGCATCCGGCGCAGTAGTTCGTCCGCGTCCACAACATCGGTCATGTACTCCGCCTACCCCCGCAGGGCGCCCGGATGGCCCTTGGGCCGCACGGAGGACCGGAGGTTTGCCCCCACCGGCAGAGGTCAGCCGAAGGTGACGGGCCGCACGGCGAGCGCAGAGCCGGACCGGACCGTCCGACCGACCAGGGAGCTGACCGATGCGTGACAGGGACACGACTCAACCCGTCGTCGAGCAGCGCGGCAGGGACACCGGCCGCCGGTACCGGCCGTGCCGGCCCGCCGACGCGCGCGCGGCGGTCGAACGCGCCGTCACCGAGTGCCGCGGCGCCGGGCGCCGGGCGTCGTGCGACGCGGGCGCCGTGTCGGACGCCGTGCTCGTCGCCTCGGAGCTGACCACCAACGCCATCCTGCACGGCGGCGGCATCACCGACTTCCAGGTCGACGTCGTGGGACCGGGCGTGCGCCTCTCGGTGTGCGACCGCAGCCACGACCTGCCGGTGGCGGTGCCGTCCACGGACGACCGGGGCCGACGACGCCTCGGCGGCCGGGGCTGGCCGATCGTCTGCCGGCTGGCCCGCGAGGTGCGGGTGGCAGATCTTCCCTCCGGCGGCAAGTGCATCACGGTGGTCGTTCCGCTGTCCTGATGACTTTTCGAAAAGCGGAGTTTGTTCCACCGGGCCGGGGGCAGTCGCAGATTCGTGCTTCGGACCGGAGGCGCAGCAGCGGGAGCGGTAGGGCTGCTTCGGTGCCCCGGCTGTGCAGGGGACGACCCGGACAGCGCCGTTCCCGCGGAAAGTCCCTGAGACCACCGTTCAGGAGCGGATCCGCATGCTCATAGAAACGCCCACCATCCGTCCCGGTACCCCCCAGCCCACCCAGCCCGCCCACCCCTCGACCGCCTCCGCCCGCCGCCGCCACGACGACGCCCCCGACACCATGGTCCTCTTCGGCCGGCTGGCGGGGCTGGCGGACGGACCCGAACGCGACGCCGTCCGCGACGAACTCGTCACGGCGTGGCTGCCCATGGCCCACCGCATCGCGGGGCGGTTCCGGGACCGCGGGGAGTCCATCGAGGACCTCCGCCAGGTCGCGGCGCTCGGCCTGGTCAAGGCCATCGACCGCTTCGACCCGGAGCGCGGGGCCTTCGAGAGCTACGCCGTGCCCACCATCACCGGCGAGGTCAAGCGCCACTTCCGCGACCGGATGTGGGCCCTGAGGGTGCCCCGCCGGGTCCAGGAACTGCGCAACAAGGTGCGCGTCGCCCGCCGGGAACTCGCCCAGAGCCCGGGCAGTCCCGAACCCTCGGTGGCCGCGCTCGCCGCCCACACCGGGCTGAGCGAGGACGAGGTCGGCGCCGGTATGGAGGCGCTGGAGAGCTTCAGCACCCTCTCGCTGGACGCCGAACTGTCGGCGGGCGACGACGGCTACAGCCTCGCGGACACCCTCGGCGCCGCCGACACCTCGTACGACACGGTGATCGACCGCGAGTCCGCCAAGGAGGGCCTGCGCAGGCTGCCCGAACGCGAGCGCGCCATCCTCTACATGCGCTTCTTCGAGGACATGACGCAGAGCCGGATCGCCGACTGCCTGGGCATCTCGCAGATGCACGTCTCGCGGCTCATTAGCCGCAGTTGCGCCCGCGTCCGCGACGAGGCGATGGGGCAGCGCACGGCCCGTCCCGGCCACCCGGCGCGGACCTGATGGCGGACGCGGGGGCCACAGGGAGGGACAGGGAGGGGACGGGACGGATGCTGATGCCACACCCCGCGGTGCTGCGCAGACTCCTCGCGGAGTACGAGGCCGCCGCGGTGAACGAGCCCGCCGACGCGACGGGCGAACCGGGCCCGCGGACCCGGGACCTGGCCTACACGCTGTGCGTGTCGACCGGCACGCGTGACGTACGGCGGGCCCTGGAGACGGCCCGGCGCCACCTCGCGGACGCGCCGGAGCCCGTGCCCGGCGCCGCACACGCGGGCGTGGCGGACTGAGACGGGAAACGGCCGGGCTGAGGACGGCACCACCGGGTGCGGAGTCGGGGAGGGGACCACATGAACGCAGGCGCCGCGGGCGACCTGGCACGTACGGGGCGAGGCCGCGCCCGGCGGGCGGCGAACGGATCGGCGGCCGAGGGGGCGGCCCGGGCGGGACTGGCCGCACGCGGGGTCATCTACGTGCTGGTCGGCACCCTCGCCCTGCAGATCGCCTTCGGCGGCGGGGACCGGCAGGCGGACCGGGGCGGCGCCCTGGCCGAGCTGTCGGACCGGCCCTTCGGCGCGGTGCTGCTGTGGGCGCTCGGCGCCGGACTCGTCGGAATGGCCCTGTGGAGACTGTCCGAGGCGGCCTTCGGAGTCACCGGCAAGGACGGGCACACGGCGAGGAAGCGCCTGCCCGCCGCGGCCCGCTGCGTCTTCTACGCGTTCGTCGCCTACTCCGTCCTGGCCTTCGCGGCCGGAGCGGGCGGCGGCGGCTCCAGCGACCGGCAGTCCCGGGACGTCACGGCCAGGGTGATGGAGATGCCCGCCGGCCGGTGGCTCGTGGGCGCCGCGGGTGTCGCGATCGTCGTCGCCGGGGTGGTGATCGGCGTACAGGCGCTGCGCCGCACCTATCGCAAGAAGATGAAGCTCGGTGGACTGAGCCCCCGGGCCCGGCTGCTGGTCGACGTCACCGGCGTCGGCGGCGGGACGGCCCGCGGCATCGTGTTCGCCGCGGCGGGCGCCTTCGCCGTACGGGCCGCCGTCGCCTACGAACCCGACCGGGCGAAGGGACTGGACGACACCCTCCGTTCCTTCGCCGGCACCCCGCTCGGGCCCTGGTTCCTGGCACTGGTCGCCGCGGGGCTGGTGCTGTTCGGCGTCTTCTCGTTCGTCCTCGCCCGTAGGCGGAGGGTCTGAGCCTCCCGGCACGGGGAACACGGGGCGAATGAACGAACACGAGATTCCTCCGCCGGACGGACGTCCCGTGGACGTCTACCTCGACCTGCTGCGCGTGCGCATGGCCAGCGACGACTACCAGCTGCTGCTCAGCGTGGTGGAACCGGTCCTCCAGGCGATCGACGAGCAGCAGATGCCGACCATCGACTTCTCGCTGGACGGGGACAGCACCGAGGCGCTGCCCCAGGAGATCCGGGACGAGGCCGCACTGGTCATCGCCACCGCCGTCACCGGACGCCTCGACAACGAGGTCGTCGAGATCAGCACCGACGAGACCGGCCCGGTCCGGGTCGTCACCGACGCGGCCACCGCCTCCGACCCCGAACGACTCGGCGAGATCGCCGACTACCTCAAGGAACGCCACCAGCAGAACGAGGAGCTGCGCGGCATCGCCGAGGCGAGCGGTCTGCCCAGCGACTTCTGACCCTCACCACCCGGGCGGGGCCGTCACCGCTGCGGCGCCCTGACGGACACGCCCAGCGGCCGGGCGAGGCCGACCACCGCCTCGTCCAGCCGCTCCAGGTGCCGCAGCACCCGGCCCGTGATGCGGCCGTACCGCGGTACTCCGGCGGCGTCCGGTTCCAGCAGCGAGGCGATGCTCGGCCCGGTCTCCACCTGCGTCCCGGCGTTCTCGTCCGTGACGTGGGCGGCGATCGCCTCGATGTTGCGCACCGTGCGCCGCACCGCGCCGCGCAGCCGCGGGTCGGCCGCGATCGACGGATGGGTGGGCAGCAGCTCGGCCGTCGCCGCCAGCGACCGGGCGTGATAGGCACAGGTCTCCAGCAGCGCCACCACGTACTGGGCCGTGTCCCGCCGGGCCCGCAGCGGCGTGATCGGATGGGTCAGCGGCTGGGTGGCGGCCCGCAGGTCGCCCAGCGCCTGGTCCAGCTCCCGCGCGGTGTCCAGCAGGTCCGCCGCGGGTCCGCCGCTGAGCTGGTCGACGGCGCCCTCCGTGACGTCGGTGAGCCGCTCCAGCACCGTGCCGAGGAGGTCGTTGGTCCGCCGGTCGGTCCGTATCGGCAGCACCAGCGCCGCCGCCACGATCCCGCAGGCCGCGCCGAGCGCCGTCTCCTCGATGCGCAGCAGCAGCACCGACAGGCTGTAGGTGTGCAGCAGCGTGTACAGCAGTCCGAGCATCGCGGTGACGAAGAACGACATCAGCGTGTAGGACAGCGGCGCCGTGTAGAACATCGCGAAGATCAGCACCAGCACCAGCCCGAACGCGGTCCAGGTGTGGTTGCCGACCAGGCCGGCCAGCACGATGCCCGCCACCACGCCCAGCACGGTGCCGAGCAGCCGGCGGTAGCCCTTGACCAGGATCTCGCCGGTCGAAGCGGTGTTGATGAAGACGATCCAGCAGGTCAGCACCGCCCAGTACCAGCGCTGCGAGGACAGGAACTCCCCGCCGACGATGGCCAGCGAGGACCCCACGGCCACCTGCACCGCGGCGCGTGTGGTGGGCCGCCGAAGCCCGGTCTGCTCCTCCTCCTCGGCCGCCTCCTCGCCGGCGTCGATGGCCGCGTCCTCGGCGTCCAGCTCCTCCCGGGAACGGGCGGTGGCCGGTGAGTCGTCGGATTCGTCCTGCGGACCGTCCAGCGCGATCCTGAGGCCCATGACCGCTCGCGCCGTCTCCCCGATGCCGCGGAACACGTCCTGGACGGCCGCGGTCGCCTCGGGCAGGTTCTCCTCGTCGCGGTAGCCGAGCAGCCGGTTGCGCAGGTGGGACAGGGCCGTGCCGCGCGCCTCCGCGGGCGGCCGCAGCACCAGGGTGCGCAGCGCCGTGAGATCGCGGCGCAGCAGCTCCGTGGCCTCGCCGGGCGCGGGTGAGTGGCCCACCGCGGGAGCGGGCGCGCCCGGCAGATGCAGCGTGAGGGTGTCGGCCCGCTCGGCGCTGCGCGCGGTCAGCAGCAGCAGACCGAGGCGCTCGGCGGCGATCTCGGCGTCCGCGATGCGCCGCTGCACCAGGCGTGCCGTGGACGCGTCGGGCGTGCCCTCGTCCAGCCGGGACTGGATCATCAGGGCCGTCTCGTGCAGGCGCGCGGTGCCCTCGCGCAGGCGCTCCAGCGTCTTGTCGATGTCGTCGGGACCGGCGTCCAGCAACTCGATCTGGGTGGCGATCAGCTGTGCCAGCCTGGCCCGGAAGGCCTGCCGCAGCAGACCCAGGATGCGCGCCGGCGTCGCCGGGACCACCCCGAAACGCACCACCGCGCTGGACGCGAACGCCACGGCGACGGCGGCCCACAGCCCCGGCAGCCCCGACACCTTCGCGCCGACGAACAGCGACACGAAGTAGACCTGGAAGCCGATCAGCCCGAGCGCGGTGCCCCGGTCGCCGAACCGGCGGACGAAGACCGCGCAGAAGATCAGGACGACGAAGAAGGCATCGCCGACGACGACCAGGGAGGTGAGCAGCGTGCTCAGGGAGACCGAGGCCAGGGCGACGGGCAGCCCCAGCGCCAGTGTGACCGCCTGCGGGCCCGGTTCCTTCTCCCGGATGGCGAACGTCGCGACCATCGCCGCCATGGCGCCCGCGACCAGATGCTTGACGTCCACGCCGAACACGGCGAGCACGCCCAGCGTCAGCGCGATGGCGCCCACCGTCCGCAAACCCGCCGTCAGCCGCAACAGACCCGGGTCGGACGCGGCGACGCGGTCGCGCAGCCGTGTCCGCGCCGAGCGTCCCGCTGCCTTCACGCCGCCGTACACTCTCCCGATTCACAGCCGGCCCTCACAGCCGGTTCCAGCCATGTCCCGGCCGGTTCACGCCGAGATCCACTTCTCAGCATGTCATGCCCCGGTCCGTCACGGGAGGTGGGGGCGGGCGGGCGTCACGGCTTCGCCCGGTCCGCCTCCGCGACCCGCTCCCGCACCTGTTCCGGTGTCAGATACGCGTCGGTGTACTCGAAGTCCTTCAGCTTCGCGGGCTTGCGGGCCTGGAAACCGGTGCGGACGAAATCGTCGCCGGCGACCGCGTTGAGCGCCCAGTTGGCCGCCACCCGGGCCTTGGCCACGCCCGTGCGCAGCGCCGACCAGTGGTAGCCGCGGGCCACCGCCTGCGCGGGCAGGCCCGTCAGCTCGACCCCGAGCGGCTTGGAGACCGCGTCGGTGCCGCCGAGGTCGACGACGAGGCCCAGGTCCTTGTGGACGTACGGCCGCATCGGCTGGTTGCGCAGGGTGGCGATGAGGTTCTCGGCGACGTGCCGCCCCTGGCGCATCGCGTGCTGGGCGGTGGGCGGGCAGACGGCACCCTCCTGGCCCTTGGCGAGGTCGGGCACGGCCGCGGAGTCGCCCAGCGCGAACACCCCGTCGTGGTTCGGCAGGCACATCTCGGCGGTGACCGCGAGCCGCCCCTTGACCGTCTCCGCGCCCAGCGTCGCGATCAGCGGGCTCGCCACCACGCCCGCGGTCCAGATCAGCGTGCGGGTGGGCACCACCCGGCCGTCCGTGAAGGTGACCTCCTCGGGCGCCGCCTTGGCGATGGACACGCCCAGGGAGATGTCGATGCCGCGCCGCGTCAGGATCTGCTGCGCGTCGCGGCCGAGCTTCTCGCCCAGCTCCGGCATCAGCTTCGGCGCGATGTCGATCAGGTGCCACTTGATCAGGGCCGGGTCCAGCCGGGTGTAGCGCTTGACGGCCGCGTGCGTCAGCCGCTGGAGGCACGCCGCGGTCTCGGTGCCCGCGTAACCGCCGCCCACCACCACGAACTGCAGCCGGGAGGCCCGCTCCACGGGGTCCTGGCTGGCGTCGGCGAGGTCCAGCTGGGAGATGACGTGGTCGCGGATGTACGCGGCCTCCGCCAGGGTCTTCATGCCGAACGCGTTGTCGGTGAGCCCCGGGATGTCGAAGGTGCGGGTGATGCTGCCGGGCGCCAGCACGATGTAGTCGTAGGGCTCGTTGACGATCCGGTCGGTGATGGTGCGCACCACGCAGACCTTCGCCTCGAGGTCCACCCCGATGGCGCCGCCCGGGATGATGCGGGTCCGGTAGCGGCTGCTGCGGCGCAGGGAGAGCGCGATCGACTGGGGGGTGAGCACCCCGGCGGCGACGTGCGGCAGCAGCGGCAGATAGAGCTGGTAGGAGAACGGCGTCACCAGGGTGACGTCGGCCTCGTCGGGGGAGAGCCGCCGCTCCAGGCGACGGACGCACTCCACGCCGGCGAAACCTGCGCCGACCACCAGGATCCTGGGTCGTGTCACGGTGTTCATCCCTTTCTGCGGCTCCGGGGCGGTCTGCCGCGAACGCCATTCGCCTGCCCGTGGATCGCCGCTTCGCACCTCGTCCATGCCACCGTGCCCGCACCGCTTCGGCCAGCCGGGTGCGGCAGGCAGGCGACACGTCCTGATCACCACCATGCCCCGCCCGGGCCCGCAGCGCACCGGGCGGGAGCGAACCGCCTGGAACTTTTCCGGGAGATCAGCCCGTACCGCGCAGGTGACACAGGAGCAGACACACGTCGTCGTCCCGTTCGGAGTCGCTGAGCATCGGATGCAGGATCCCGTCGGCCGAGCCCTCCAGGTCCGTGTCCAGCTCCGCCGCACCGAACGACCCGAGCGCGTCCGTCAGCCGCGCGATGCCCGGGTCTATGCCGCGGGCGCGGCGCTCCACCAGACCGTCCGTGTACAGCGCCAGCGTCGAACCGGGCGCCATCGGCACCTTGTGGTCCGCGATCTCCTGGCGCATCGGGATGCCGAGCATCGCACCGGGTTTGGCGTCCAGGGTGCGAACCCTCCCGTCCGGGGTACGCAGCACCGGCGGCGGATGGCCTGCGGCCGCCCACGTCACCGTCGGGTCGTCGGGGTGGAAGCGTGCGATGACCGCGGTGGCGAACAGGTCGGGCTGCAGATGGTGCAGGAAGGTGTGCAGCCGGGTCAGCAGCTGCCCGGGGCTGCCCCCGTCGACCGCGTACGCGCGCAGGGCGGTGCGCAGCTGGCTCATCATCACGGCCGCCCGCAGCCCGTGCCCGGTGACGTCCCCGACCACGGCGATGACCCCGCCGTCGGGCTGCCGGAAGGCGTCGTACCAGTCGCCGCCGATGTTCAGCCCGTGGGTGGCCGGCAGATAGCGCGCGGCCAGGGCGAGCCCGGGCGGGGCCGGCAGCTCCGTCAGCAGGGCCCGCTGAAGCGTCTCCGCGATGTCGCGGTTGTGCTGGTAGCGCTGGGCGTGGTCGATCGCGATGCTGGCCCGCCGGGTCAGCTCCACCAGCATCACGGCGTCGTCCGGGTCCCAGCGCTCCCCGGGCGGGGACAGGGTCACCACGCCCAGCGGAGCCTGCCGCGTCGGCAGCGGAATGCACAGCAGGGGCCGGTCCGGGGCCAGCGCCGAGGGCGGCTGGTCGTCGACGCCGGGCAGCCCGCCGGGGTGCGCGGCGGCGTACTGCGGGCGACCGGTGCGGGCGGCGATCACCGCGGCGGCCGCGTGGGCGGGGCCCGGCCGGTCGCCGTCCTGGTCGAACAGCCAGATGTCCACACCGGCCGCGTACTCCGGCACCAGCAGCTCCGGCAGCCTGCGCACGATCTCGTGATGGTCGAGCGACGCCGTCAGCACCGCGCTCGCGTCCGCGAGGAACGTCAGCCTGCGCCGGGCGTGCTCCGCCTCCGTACGCGCCTTGCGCTCGGCGGCGAACGCCTCGCGCTGGGCCCGCCCGGCGGCGTCCAGTTCGGCGTGCAGCGCCACCACGCCCTGGTTGGTCTGCTGGAGCTCCTCCCGGTGGAAGTCGACCAGGCCCTCCTGCTCGGTGAGCCGCTCCAGCACCAGCGCCGTGTCCTCGTCGGCACCCAGCAGGGCCTGAGCCAGCTGCGCCGGGTCGTCCGCCACGGCGCCGGCGTCGGTGCCGACGTCCGCCGCCGCCTCGGGGCACGGCACCGTCACCCGCCACGGCGGCTGACCGGCGGCAGCGGCCTCGGGCGACGGCGTCACCACGGCGTGCAGCACACGCTCCGCGGTCTGTGGAGCGGCGCGGGAGACCGTGCCCGTCTCCAGGGCGAGCCGCCAGGTGCCGCCCTTGGTCAGGCACAGCCGCAGCTGTGCGCCGAGCAAGGCCGTCAGCCGCGCGCGTTCCACGGGCGGCACTCCGAAGGCCGTCGCCAGACGTGCGGCGGCGATGCGTGCCGCCGCCGCGTCGGTGACGTCGCTGATCTGCCAGGTACGGGTCATGGGCCATCCGGCGGGGTCGGGGCCAGCACGGCGACGGCGGTGTCGTCCCGCACGGGCCGCGCCGAGCTGCTGGCGTCACGGATCGTGACGGCGGCGGTCACCGCCGGGTCGGTCGTGGTGCGGCAGGTGTCGGACGTCGGCGACCACCGGCTCGGCAGACCGTCGCTGTGCAGGACCAGCACCCGGTCGTCCGCCCAGGCCGTCTCCTCCTCGCGCAGCGTGCTGGGCCGGTGGGTGCCGACGATGCCGGGCCGCGACACCAGGTGCCGCCAGGTGCCGCCCTCGCACAGCCGCGCCCCGATGTTGCCGACGCCGGTGAACCGGAGCACCGAGGCACGTGTGTCGACCTGGGCCACCGCTACCGCGGCGCCGCGGGTGCCGGACAGCGCCCGGTCCAGTCGCCGCACCGCCTCGCCGGGCGGCAGGTGGGCCGAGGCGCGCAGTGCCTCCACGGCGGCGGTCGAGGCACGGGCGGCCTCCGGGCCGTGGCCCAGACCGTCGGCCAGCATCAGGGTGACGAGGTCGCCGTCCCGCACCCAGGCCCAGGCGTCGCCCGAGTACTCCGCACCGCCGAACGGGACGTTCACCGCGCCGGCCCGCAACCGCGCCGCCGGACCGGGATCGGCGGCGCGGGTCTCGGACACGCCGACCCGGGCGACCACCACCGTGCCCCGGCCGGGGACGCTGTGCAGGTCGAAGTCGTCGGCGACGCGCGCGCAGGTGCCCAGGCCCGCACCGAGGGAGCCCGTGGTGGTGAAACCGTCGCGCAGCGCGGCGGACACGTCGGCGATCCCCGGGCCGTGGTCGAGCGTCGCGACCTGCACACGCGGCCTCGGCTCCCCGTCGGCCGTGAGGACGGCAGGGGCGACCACGTCGACGACGACCCGGCCGCCCCCCGCGTGCTTGAGCAGGTTGGTGGCCAGCTCGGTCGCCACCAGCGCCGCCGCCGACGTCCGCTGCTCGTCGAGACCGGCCAGGGCCGCCGCGTGCTCGGCGGCCACCCGGGCGTCCCGCACCCGGGTCGAGTCGTGCACCGGGACGTCCCACACGCGGGGCATCAGGACTCCTCACGCGGGCGTGGCGGCCGGCCCACCCAGGACGCCACCCGCACGGTCGTTCCGGAGCCCGGGGCGCTCTCGATGGCGAACTCGTGCACCAGGCGCCGCGCGCCGCCCAGCCCCATGCCGAGGCCGTCGCCGGACGTGAACCCGTCGCTGAGCGCCTGCTCCACGTCCGGGATGCCGGGCCCCTGGTCGCTGAAGGTCAGCCGCAGCCCGTGCGTGGTCCCCTCCACGAGCGACTCCGTCTCCATGGTGCCGCCACCGCCGTACACGAGCGTGTTGCGGGCCAGCTCACTGGCCGCCGTGACCAGCTTGGTCTGGTCCACCAGCCCGAAGCCGAGCTGGGCGGCGGCCTGGCGCACATGCTGTCGCACCCATACCAGATCCATGTCCGAACGGATCGGCAGGCGGGCCTGGGAGCCCGCGGCGGTGTGCATCACTGACTCTCCTGGCGCAGGCCGCCGAAGCGGGACGACGGGGCCTGCTGCCTGAGGAGCTCCAGGGCCACCTCGGTACTGAGCGCGGTGTGCACGCCCGGCAGCGTCAGCCCCAGCTCCACCAGGGTGATGGCCACCGCGGGCCGCATCCCGACCAGCACGGTCCGCGCCGCCAGCAGACCGGTCTGTCCGGCGATCTCGGCCAGGACCCGGCCGAGGAACGAGTCGACGATCTCCACGCCGGAGACGTCGATGATCACGCCGGTGGCGCCGCTGCGCACGATGGTCTCGGCGAGATCCTCCTGGAGCTGCTGCGCCGTGCTGTCGTGCAGATCCCCCTGAAGGGTGACCAGCAGGACCTCACCGAGCCGGAGCACCGGTACATGCCCTGTCACCGGAGCCCCGTGGGGCCCGGGAAACGCCTGGCTCACCGCGCGACCGCACCGTTCGTGCCGGGCGTCACGATGCCGACCCCGAGCTGGTGCAGCACGTACCCCAGCGCGTCGGCGAGGCTCGCCCGGGTCACCACCGTGCCCAGATCCAGGCCGAGGTGGACCATCGTCTGCGCGATCGCGGGCCGGATGCCGGAGACGATGCACTCGGCGCCCATGAGCCGGGCCGCCGCGACCGTCTTCATCAGGTGCTGCGCCACCAGCGAGTCGACGGTCGGCACGCCGGTGATGTCCAGGATCGCGTAGCGCGCCTGCTGCTCCACGATGGACTCCAGCAGGGTCTCCATCACCACCTGGCTGCGCGCGCTGTCCAGTGTGCCGATCAGCGGCACGGCCACGATGCCGTCCCACAGCTTGATGACCGGCGTGGCCACCTCCAGCAGTTGCAGCCGCTGGCGGTCGATGAGCGCCTGCCCCTCGCTGAGCGCCGTCTGCATCACCACGACCCGCAGGGTGCCCATCAGGACGTTCAGCGCGGTGACACAGTCCCGGACGTGTTCCGCCGGGTACTGCTCGGGCAGGGCGGCCACCAGCAGGTTCTCGACGGGCGGACGCAGCGCGGCCAGCTCGCTCGACACCTGTGCGGTGCTCAGCCCGGCGCGCGAGCGGGCCGCGCCCATCCGGGCCAACTGCTCGCGCACCGCCGTGAATCCGGCGGCGTCCGGGTCCTCGACCCGCGCCGCGTCCGCGACTTGGGCCAGCGCGTCCACGACGGCCTTGCCCGCCTCGACCGCCTCGTCGCGCGAGACGGTGAACACCGCCCGGAACAAGGGCTCGTCCGCCCATCGCTGGGCGATCTGCTCACGGTGGCGCCGCAGAAAGTCCCTGACCTCGCGCGTCGGCGCTCCCGCCGTTCCCTCCGCCTGTTCCGGCACCTGTCCCACTCCTCATCCGCGTTGCGCCGCACCCCACCCCGACCGGGACGGTGTGCCGGCGGCGTGACCCAAGCCGGTCGACAACTCTAACCACCCGCCGACCTGGCGCGTCACCCGCTTCCGCACGACCGGCACGGGGCGGGACGCGGGCGTGCGGCGGCTCAGGCGTCGGGCACCCGCGGACCCTCCGGCTGGGCGTCCACACGGGCGAGGGCCTCGTCGAGGCTCTCCGAGACCGGCACCGTGATGCTCACCCCCGTCAGGTCCAGGACGCGCAGCACCGCCGGGGCCGGCGAGATGATGTGCACGCTGCCCGGCAGCTCACGGGCCTCCTGGTAGACCCGCAGGATGATGTTCATGCCGGACGAGTCCATGAACGGGACCGCCGACAGATCCAGCAGGAAGTGCCTGCGGCCGTGGTGGAGTTGGTTGGCCAGATGGTGCTGGAACTCGGTCGCCGTGTCGACGTCCAGGTACCCCTCCACCTTGAGCAGCGCGACATCCTCCCGGGGCAGCGTCACCTCGACGGACAACGGGTTCTGGGCTATGGGCACGTGTACCTCCAACAACGCGGCGGCGCGGCGGACCGGCGTGTGGCCCACCGCGCCGGGCGGATACCCCCGGATCCCGACTCCACACCTGCCGGCCGGGCCCGTTCGCCCCACCGTGCCTCAGCTCACCCGGATGCCCACCAGACAGGTGTCGTCGTCCGTGTCCGACCTGCTGTAGGTGAGCAGCCGGTCCAGATGCTGGTCCAGGGTGTTGGGCGTCGGACGCACCGTGCTCAGCAGCTGGGCCAGCGCCTCCTCCACCGGCCGGTCGCGGCGTTCGATCAGGCCGTCGGTGTACATCAGCAGCGTGTCCCCGGCGGCCAGTTGCGCCTCCGCCTCCTCGTACGCGGCCTCCGCCACCGCACCCAGCAGCATGCCCCGCACCAGCGGCAGCGGCTCCGCTCCCGGGCCCCGCACCAGCACCGGCGGCAGATGGCCCGCCCTGGCCCAGCGCAGCGTGCGCCGGGCCGGGTCGTACAGGCCGCACACCGCCGTGGCGGTGACCCCGCCCGTCAGATGGTGCGCCACGATGTTGAGCCAGGACAGCAGCTGTCCGGGACCGGCCCCGGTCACCGCGAGGCCGCGCAGCGCGTTGCGCAGCACCACCATGCTCGTCGCCGCCTCTATCCCGTGCCCGGCGACGTCGCCCACGCACAGCAGCACAAGACCGCTCGGCAGCATCACCGCGTCGTACCAGTCGCCGCCCACCAGCTGCTCCGTCTCCGCGGGCCGGTACCGTACGGCGACCTGGAGGTCCGGCACCCGCAGCGGGGTCTGGGCGGGCGGCATGATGGCGTGCTGCAACTGCAGGGTGAGCCGGGCGCGCTCGACGGCCTGCTGCTCGGTGTGCGCCAGCTGGTCGCGGGTCGCGGCGAGCGCCACCTCCGTCCAGTGCTGGGCCGAGATGTCCTGACAGGCACCCCGGACCAGGAGCAGCCGGTCGTCGGTGTCCAGGACCGGCTCGGCCACCACCCGCACGTGCCGGGTCACCCCGTCGGGCCGCCGCAGCCGGAACGCCGCCGACGCCGGCCGCCGGTGGTGCAGCAGCGTGCGCAGGAACCGCCCGATGGCCACGGCGTCGTCCGGGTGGGCGTGGGCGGCCAGCTCCTCCAGCGGCACCGGCGTGCTCGTGTGCGGGCGCCCGTACAGGTCGAACAGCTGACCGTTCCAGGTGATCTCGCCGGTCAGCAGGTTCTCCTCGAAACCGCCGATGCGGCCGAGCCGCTGGGCGTGCTGGAGGAGGCTGGCCAGCCGGGCCGTCTCGTCCTCGATGCGCCAGATGAGCAGCACCGCGTTGCCGTGCCGGCTGATGCTGATGTCCGCGACGGCCGACAGCGGCACCTGGTCCACCAGCGCGGTCAGGTTCAGATGCCGGGCGCGGAACGGCTCGCCCGTGGCGTACACGCGCTCCACGTTCTGGAACAGCTCGCTGTCCCCGGCGGCCATCGGATAGGCCTCGAGCAGCAGCGCACCGCCCACGACGGCACGCGGCCGTCCGGCCGGATCCATGAAGCGCCTGTTCACGTGCTGGATGCGGAAGTCCGCCAGCTGCCCGGCCGCGTCCAGGTGCGGCACCAGCACCAGGGCGGGGTCGTGCAGCCCGTCGGCCAGGTCCATCAGCTCCACCGCGTCCGGGAGGACCCGCGGCTCCTGCCCGGCCTCGCGCGGCGGCGTGTACGACTCCAGGGTGTGCGCACACAGCTCCGCCAGGGCCTCCACCTGACGGACCACCTGCGGGGGCTGCGGGGCCAGCGGCACCGGCCAGGCGATCTCCAGCACGCCGTGGATGCGCCCCCCGGTGCCGGCGGGCACGGCGACCCTGCCGCCGTCCGGGTACTGGTGCCGGCCCACGCTGGGCAGCCCCGTCCCGGCGAGGGACGCGAACCACTGTCCCGAGCGCTCCGTCAGTCCGCACCGGGCCACCGTCGCCACGTCCGGCGGCACGTACCGCCAGCGGGCCGCCTCGGCGGGCGGGAACCCGGCGCTGCCCACCAGGGTGAGCGACCCGTCGTACCCGGCCGACCAGATGGCCACCGCGACCGCGCCGAGCGGGCGCAGCGCCTGCTCCAGGAGCGCGTCGGCGACGGCCTGGGTGTCGTCCGCGGCCAGTGCGCCGCTCTCGGCCGCCCGCAGGCGTACGGCGGCGGACTCGGCGACCGCCTCGCCCGCCTCCCCGGCGCGATTGCCGCCCGCGTTGTCAGAGTTGTCCGGGTTGTCCGTGCCGTCCTCGGGGGCCGCCGCCCGCACCGCGGCCGTGGCCGCGAGAAACGCGTCCGTCACCTCCGACACGCGGTCCCGGGCGGCCTGGTTGATGACGTCGACCGCGAACTCCAGCGGCGTCGCCCCGGACTGCTCGGCCAGCTCGGCGAGCTGCCGGGCGGCCTCGGCCGGGCCGCAGCCGAGCCGCGCGACCAGGATGCCCTTGGCCAGCTCGATCAGCGCCCGGCCCTCGGCCTCCGCCTGGGCGGCCCGCACCTCGCGGCTGAGCCGGTCCACCGTGGCCGCCAGCCTGCCCACGGGCGACAGCGGCGTCATGCCGACCTGCCCGGCGAGCCGGACACCGGCGCCCGGCTCGCCGGGCTGCTCGGACACGCTCATGCGGGCAGCCACCGGCGGACGCAGGCGATCAGGTCCTGGGTGTCGACGGGTTTGGTGACGTAGTCGCTGGCACCCGAGGCCAGGCTCTTCTCCCGGTCGCCGGGCATCGCCTTCGCCGTGACCGCGATGATCGGCAGCTCGGCGTACCTCGGGATGCGGCGGATCTCGGCCGTCGCCGTGTAGCCGTCCATCTCGGGCATCATCACGTCCATCAGGACCAGTGCGACGTCCGGGTGGGCCATGAGCGCCTCGATGCCCCGGCGGCCGTTCTCCGCGTGCAGCACCCGGAACCCGTGCAGCTCCAGGATCCCGCTGAGCGCGAACAGGTTGCGCGCGTCGTCGTCCACGACGAGGACGGTGCGCCCGGCGGGCGGACCCTGACCGGCCCGCGGGTCCGGACGCGGCGGCTCCTCCGGCCGCACCAGGGAGAGCACGTCCCCGGGTTCCTCGGCGGCCAGGTGAAGTGCGATGCGCTCGCGCAGCTCGTCGAGGCCGGCCAGGAACTCCAGCGTCCCGCCGGCCGTGCGCGAGCGCAGGTCCTCCTCCACGGCGGCGTCCGCCCGGTGGCCGCTGTGCACGAGCACCGGCACGCTCGCCAGCGCCGAGTCGCCCCGCAGCGCCCGCAGGAAGCGGGACGCCTCGTCGTCCGGCATGCCGAGCTCCAGGACGACGCAGTGGCACGGCTCGGCGGCCAGTGCTCCGGCGGCCTCCTCGGCGCTCACGGCCGTGATGACGTCGAGCGGGGGCCGGTCGCCCGCGTCGTCCCGCCCGTGGGTCAGGTCGGCGACCACGCTCTCCGCGACGAGGGTCAGCAGACCGCGCGGACGCTCCTCCACGACGAGCAGGCGCCGGGGCCGCCGGCGGTGGCCGCCGGTCAGCTCGGCCACCGGTGCCGGGCGGTCGAGGACGTCGGCCGACGCGTCGGCCGCGAGGTGCTCGGGGGAGCGGGCCAGCAGGTCCTCGAAGTCGGGCCGGGCCACCGGCAGGTAGAGCGTGAAGGTGCTGCCCCGGTCGGGCGTGCTGTCCACCGTGACGGCGCCGCCCAGCAACTGGGCGATCTCCCGGGTGATGGACAGGCCGAGCCCGGTGCCGCCGTACTTGCGGCTCGTCGTGCCGTCCGCCTGCTGGAAGGCGCCGAAGATCGACTCCAGGTTCTGCTCGGGAATGCCGATGCCCGTGTCCTTGACCCGGAAGGCCACCACGGGCCCGCCCCGCACCACGCCCCTGGGCACCGCGTCGTCCGGTGCCGGTTCGACGGTCAGCTCCACGCCGCCCCGCTCGGTGAACTTCACCGCGTTCGACAGCAGGTTGCGCAGCACCTGCCGCAGCCGGGAGTCGTCGGTCAGCAGGTCCACCGGTGCCCCGGGGGCCGTCGTCACCCTGAACTCCAGGCCCTTCTGGCTCGTCATCGGCCGGAAGGTGGCCTCGACGTACTCGATGAGCTGGCGCAGCGTCACGCGTTCGGGGGAGACGTCCATCTTCCCCGCCTCGACCTTCGACAGGTCCAGGATGTCGTTGATCAGCTGCAGCAGGTCCGAGCCCGCCGAGTGGATGATGCCCGCGTACTCGACCTGCTTCGGGGTGAGGTTGCGCGAGGGGTTCTGGGCGAGCAACTGGGCCAGGATGAGCAGGCTGTTGAGCGGGGTGCGCAGCTCGTGGCTCATGTTGGCCAGGAACTCCGACTTGTACTTCGAGGCCAGCGACAGCTGCTGGGCGCGCGCCTCCAGCTCCTGCCTGGCCTGCTCGATCTGCAGGTTCTTCGCCTCGATGTCCCGGTTCTGCGCCGCGAGCAGGGACGCCTTGTCCTCCAGCTCCGCGTTGGAGTGCTGGAGCTCCTCCTGCTGGGTCTGCAGCTCCGCGGAGCGGGCCTGGAGCTCGCCGGTCAGGCGCTGCGACTCGGCGAGGAGTTCGTCGGTACGGGCGTTGGCCACGATCGTGTTGACGTTGACGCCGATGGTCTCCATCAGCATTTCCAGGAAGTCCTGGTTGATCTGGCTGAAGGCGGCGACCGAGGCCAGTTCGATGACCCCGAGGACCTGCCCCTCGACCACGATGGGCAGCAGCACCAGCGCGGCCGGGACCACTTCGCCGAGCCCCGAGGAGATGGTCAGGTAGCCCGGCGGAAGCTCGTTCACCATGATGGTGCGCCGGCTGCGCGCGGCCTGGCCGACCAGGGTGCGGCCGAAGGCGATACGGGTGGGTCTGGCCGTGTCCTCCGGGTAGCCGTAGGAGCCGACGAGCCGCAGCTCGGGACCGTCGTCCCCGTCCTCGGCCAGGTAGAAGGCGCCGTACTGGGCCGACACCAGCGGCACCAGCTCGTCCATGATCAGCTCGGCGACGACGGGCAGGTCCCGGTGCCCCTGCATCAGGCCGGAGATGCGGGCGAGGTTGGTCTTGAGCCAGTCCTGCTCCAGGTTGGCCCGCGTGGTCTCGCGCAGGGACTCCACCATGGCGTTGATGTTGTCACCCAGCTCGGCGACCTCGCCGGACGCCTCCACGGTGACCGACCGGGTCAGGTCGCCCTCGGCGACGGCGGAGGTGACCTCGGCGATCGCGCGGACCTGGCGGGTGAGGTTGCCGGCCAGTTCGTTGACGTTCTCCGTGAGGCGCTTCCAGGTGCCGGAGACGCCCTCCACCTCGGCCTGGCCGCCGAGCCTGCCCTCGGTGCCGACCTCGCGGGCCACCCGGGTGACCTCGTCGGCGAAGGCGGAGAGCTGGTCGACCATGGTGTTGATGGTCGTCTTGAGTTCGAGGATCTCGCCGCGGGCGTCGACGTCGATCTTCTTGGACAGGTCGCCCCGGGCCACCGCGGTCGTCACCAGGGCGATGTTGCGCACCTGGTTGGTCAGGTTGTTGGCCATCGAGTTGACGTTGTCGGTGAGGTCCTTCCAGGTCCCGGCGACGTTCGGTACGTTCGCCTGGCCGCCGAGCCGCCCGTCGGTGCCGACCTCGCGGGCGACGCGGGTGACCTCGTCGGCGAACGCCGACAGCGTGTCGACCATGGTGTTGATCACGTCGGCCAGCGCCGCGACCTCGCCCTCGGCGTCCACGGTGATCCGCTGCGACAGGTCGCCCCGGGCCACGGCGGTGGCCACCTGGGCGATGGAGCGGACCTGACCGGTCAGGTTCGACGCCATCACGTTGACGTTGTCGGTGAGGTCCTTCCAGGTGCCCGAGACCCCGCGCACCCGGGCCTGCCCGCCCAGGTTCCCGGCCGTGCCGACCTCGCGGGCGACGCGGGTGACCTCGTCGGCGAAGGCGGAGAGCTGGTCGACCATGGTGTTGATGGTGTTCTTCAGCTCGAGGATCTCGCCGCGGGCGTCCACGGTGATCTTCTGGGAGAGGTCGCCCTCGGCGACGGCGGTGGCCACCTGGGCGACGTTGCGGACCTGGTTGGTCAGGTTGCCCGCCATGAAGTTCACCGAGTCGGTGAGGTCGCGCCAGGTGCCCCGGACGCCCTGGACGTCGGCCTGGCCGCCGAGCCGGCCGTCGGTGCCGACCTCGCGGGCGACGCGGGTGACCTCGTCGGCGAAGGCGGAGAGCTGGTCGACCATGGTGTTGATGGTGTTCTTCAGCTCGAGGATCTCGCCGCGGGCGTCCACGTCGATCTTCTGGGAGAGATCCCCCCGGGCGACCGCCGTGGCCACCTGGGCGATGTCACGGACCTGGGTGGTGAGGTTGCCCGCCATGGCGTTGACCGAGTCCGTCAGGTCGGCCCAGGTGCCCGAGACCCCCGGCACCCGCGCCTGCCCGCCGAGGGCGCCCTCCGTGCCGACCTCGCGGGAGACCCGCGTGACCTCGGAGGTGAACACGGACAACTGGTCCACCATGCCGTTGAAGACCTTGGCGATGTCGCCCATCAGCCCGTCCGCGTCGTCCGGCAGACGGGTGCCGAAGTCGCCGTCCCGCACGGCCGTCAGGCCCGCCAGGAGACGGCGCAACTCCTGATCGCCCGGAACCGCGTCGACCGGTCCCGTGCTGTCGCTGGTCATGCGTATCCTCGTTCCGCTCCCCGGGGGTCCTCGTGGCGAGGACCCACCACCCCCTGCCGGACCGTTCGGGCGGTCCGGCCTCCCGTCCCCGCGTTCGCGCAGTTCACGGATGCGCCCCAGGAGAAAAATACGCCAGAGGCTAACCCAGGTCCCCGGCGCGGACAAAGCGCTGTGTCACTCGGCCGAACGCCTACCCCCGTACGGGTCACGCCCGGCCTGCGCGGATCGCCGTCCACGACGACAGCGGGCGATGCCCCGGCGGCTGCCCGTCACCAGGGCAGGAAGACGTGGATGTCCTTGCCCCGTTCCCCGGTGACGACGCTCACCTGGTCGGACAGGGTGTGGATCAGATGCCAGCCGATGCCGCCGCCGCCCTTGCTCGGATGGAAGGGGCGCGGCGCGGGCTCCGTCGTGCTGGTGTCGTGCATCACCACGTGCACGCCGTCGAAGGTCCGCCGCAGCCGCAGTTGGAAGGGTCCCGGAGCGTACTGCACGGCGTTGGCCGCCAGCTCCGTGACGACGAGGAGGATGTCGTCCCAGTGCTCGGGCGCCGCGGGCGGCGCCGCACGGGCGAGGTCGTAGAGGAATTCCTCCGCGACCAGCCGCGCACCGGTCACGTTGTGCAGCTCCCCGGTGAAGCTGGCGGTGCGGTTCGTGATCTCCTCGGAAGCCAGTGTCCTGTCCCAACGCGGTTCGGCTGCCATTGCGCCTTCCCGGCCCGGCAGCGGCCGGGCGTCGTTCCTTCTCCTTCGCATCCCCTTCGTCTGTAAGTTCCCGTGCGGGCCGAACCTAGTCGCGCCGGTGTGCCGGGCCGGGGACGGGCCCGGTGCCGGGTCAGCGGAAGAACACGTTGTCCGTCTCCTCCCAGCCGGCCGGCTCCCGGGGCGGCGGGGCCGGCCGGCGGTGGGACCGCGCCTCGTACATGGCGTCGATCTCCAGGGAGTAGGTCCGTACGATCTCGTCCCGCCGGAGTTTCATCGACGGGGTGAGCAGTCCGCCCGCCACGTCGAAGGGGTCGGGCAGGACCCGGAAGACCCGGATGGACTCCGAGCGCGACACCGCGCTGTTGGCCGCGGCCACGGCCCGCGCGATCTCCTCCCGCAGCGCGTTCTCCTCGCGTGCCTCCCGGGCCGGGGCGTCGCCGGGCAGGGCCAGGGACGCCCGCCAGTGCGTCAGGAACTCCGGGTCGAGGGTGATCAGCGCACCGATGCAGGGCCGGTTGTCGCCGACCAGCACCGCCTGGTGGACCAGTGGGTGCATCCGCAGCCGCTGCTCCAGGGCGGCCGGGGCCACGCTCTTGCCGCCGCTGGTGATGATCACGTCCTTCTTGCGGCCGGTGATCGCCAGGTAGTTCTCGTCGTCCAGGTGCCCGAGGTCGCCGGTGGCCAGCCAGCCGCCGCGCAGCACCTCACGGGTGGCGGCCTCGTCGCCGACGTACCCCTGGAACAGCGACGGCCCGCGCACCAGGATCTCCCCGTCGTCGGCCACCCGGATCTCCATGCCGGGCAGCGGCTGCCCGACGGTGCCCGACTTCTCCCGGCCCAGCGGCTGCATCGTCAGCCCGCCGCTGGTCTCCGTCAGCCCGTAGCCGTCGTGCACGTAGACGCCGATGCCCTCGTAGAAGAGGGAGAGCTCGCGGCTGAGCGGCGAACCGCCCGACGTCGCCCGGGTCACCCGGCCGCCCAGCGCGGTGCGCAGCCGCCGGTACACCGTCCGCTCGTACAGGGCGTGCTGGAGGCGCAGGTCGAATCCGGGCCCGGTTCCCCTGCCCAGGCGCCGGCGCTCCAGCGCCGTGGCGAAGTCGCGCGCGGTGTCCGCGGCCCGCTCGAACAGGGCACCGCGTCCCGCCTGCTGGGCCGTGCGCAGGAAATTCTTGTAGATCTTCTCCAGGACCGACGGGACGGCGTACAGATACGTCGGACGGAAGGAACGCAGCGCCGAGGAGAGCGCCTCCCCGGTCAGCACGGGCTCGTGGGCCATCAGGAACCCGCCGCGGACGCACAGGTTCTGGATCATCAGCCCGTACACGTGCGAGAAGGGCAGGTAGGCGAGGACCGCGCCCTGCTCTCCCGGCGGCGCCACCGTGTGGCCCCACCCGGCGAGCAGCGTGTCGCACGGGCCGGCCAGGCCGCGGTGGCTCAGCGCACAGCCCCGCGCGCGGCCGGAGGTGCCCGAGGTGTAGGCCACCACCGCCGTGGCGTCCGGCAGCACGATGCGGCGCATGGAGTCGACCGTGGCGGACGAGAGGAACGCGCCGCGCGCCACCAGCGTGTCCAGCGCGCCCGCGTCCAGCTGCCAGACGTGGCGCAGCGCGGGCAGCGACGCGCACACCGAGCCGACGGTCATCACGTTCTGCTCGTCCTCGACCAGCACGCCCACGCAGCCCGCGTCCCGCAGGATCCACTCGACCTGGTCGCGCGAGGAGGTCGGGTAGATCGGCACCACCTCGGCGCCCACCGTCCACAGGGCGTAGCTGAAGACCGTCCACTCGTACCGGGTGCGGGCCAGGATCGCCACCCGGTCGCCCGGCGAGACCCCGCTCGCGATCAGGCCCTTGGCCAGGTCGACCACCTCGTCGCGGAACTCCACCGCGGTCACCTCGTCCCACGCCGTCGAGCCGGGACCGCGGCGGCGGGCGAGCATCGGCAGGGTCGGCGTGCGGGCGGCCGTCTCGAAGAGGCTGTCGGCGAGACCGCCGGTCAGCCGCGGGACGGTCCGGGGAGCGAGTGCGGGGTCGTGCATGCGCCGGCTCCTGACATGTACGGACGGTGACGTCCCGGACGAACACCGTGGTCGACGGTGCTCGGAGGCTAGCCCAGCCGCAGGCGGCGGGGGGCCCGGACGGCAGAAGTGTTCCCACCCGGTGATCTCGGCCCGATCGGGGGACTCGGGGGACATGAGCTACGTGAATCCGGATCCCGAACCCCGACTCAGCACCGGCCTGGAGCCGGGCGGCGGAGTGCCGCCCGGGGAGACCCCGCCGGCGGAGAGCAGCATGCCCGAGGCAGGCCCGCAGGACCTGCTCAGCAATCCGGCCAAGGGCTGGGCCAAGGGGCCGATGGCCCTGATCCTCGCGGTCGTGCTGATCTTCGCGGCGGGCCTGCTGGGCTACGCCCTCGTGCTGATCTACTGAGGCCCCTGATCTACCGAGGCCTCTGATCTACTGATGCCCCTGATCCACTGATGTCTCAGGCCGCCTGAGTGCGGCGCACGCACGCGGCGACGACCTCCCGCAGGCTGCCCGTGCGCACCAGCAGTTCGCGCTGGACCCGGGCGCCGTTGCCGTGCCGCAGCAGCTCCTCGACACCCTCGCGCACCCGTTCCAGGTCGCCCGCGGCCGCGAGGGCCTCCCCGGCGTGTTCCAGCAGGTCCCGTACGACCGTCTCGGCCGGCATCCGCCGCATCGTCGCCGGGTGGAGCAGCTCACTCGTCAGCCCGGACCTGGCGGCCCGCCAGGCCGCGAGGCGGAGCAGGCTCACACTGTGCTCGGCCGGTTCCGCGCCCTCGCGCCACTCCCGCGCCGCCGTGTCGACCAGCGCGCGGGCGAGCGCGGCCAGGACGACCGCGGTGGAGGCGTCCAGGCAGACGTCCGCGACCCGGAACTCGACCGTCGGATACCGCTGGGAGAGCCGGATGTCGAAGTAGACCATCCCGTCGTCCAGGATCGTCCCGGTGGCGAGCATGTCCGCGACCCTGCGGTGGTAACGCTCCGCCGAGCCGAACAGCTCGGTGGGACCGGCCGACGGCCAGCGCTGCCACACCCGGCTGCGATAGCTGCTGTACGAGGAGTCCCGGCCCTGCCAGAACGGCGAGTTCGCGCTCAGCGCGGCCAGCACCGGCAGCCAGGGCCGCACCCGGTCGATCACCGCGACGCCCTCCTCGTCGGAGTCGACCGAGACGTGCACGTGGCACCCCAGGACCAGCTGCTCGTGGACCACGACGCCGTACTGCTCGGCCATCCACTCGTAGCGCCGGTTCACGCCGATGGAGGGCGTCACCGGCAGCGGTGAGGTGGCGAGCGCGGCGACGGCACACCCGATCCCCCCGGCATGCCGCCCGGCCTCCTCGCGGCAGCGGACGATCTCGGTGTGCAGCCGCCCCATGTCCGCCTGCGGATGCGTGGCGAACTCGAGCATCTGCTCGTGCAGCTCCTTCTCGAACACGTCCTGCCCGGAGCCGTCGAGGAAGGCCCGGGCGAGTACGGCGGCGGACAGCGCCCGCGGCTCACCGGTCGCGGGATCGACCAGGAGGAGCTCCTCCTCCACTCCGACGGTGCGCACGTGATGCCGCCTCTCTGTGGGCCGGTGCCACCGACCGACTGCCCCGGACAGCCGGCCGGACACCTGGCCGGCTCACAGGGCGTACGGCATCAGCCACACCGTCGCCAGCGGGGGCAGCGTGATCCGGATGCTCCCGTCCTCCGGCTTCACCGGGTCCGGGTTGGCCACGCCGCTGCCGCCGTACTCCTCGGCGTCGGTGTTGAGGACCTCCTGCCAGGCGACGGCCTCGTCGCCGACGGCGAGCCCGTACGCGTGCCGCACGACCGGCGAGAAGTTCGACACCGCCAGCAGCGGAGTGCCGTCCTTGCCGTACCGCAGGAAGGCGAAGACGTTGTCCTCGGCCGCGTCCACCGAGACCCACCGGAAGCCGGCCGGGTCGGTGTCGCGCTGCCACAGGGCCGGGGTGCGGGCGTAGCGGGTGTTGAGCTCGCGGACCAGGTCCCGCACTCCGCGGTGGTCGCCCGCCGAGTGGTACCCCTCGTCCAGCAGCCACCACTCGGGGCCCTGCTTCTCCGACCACTCGGCGCCCTGCGCGAACTCCTGCCCCATGAACAGCAGCTGCTTGCCGGGGTGCGCCCACATGAAGCCCAGGTAGGCGCGCACGTTCGCCCGTCGCTGCCACCAGTCGCCGGGCATCTTCGAGACCAGCGCCTGCTTGCCGTGCACCACCTCGTCGTGGGAGATCGGCAGCACGTAGTTCTCGCTGTAGGCGTACACCATCGAGAAGGTCATCTCGTGGTGGTGGTACTTGCGGTGCACCGGCTCGTGGGCGACGTACTCCAGCGAGTCGTGCATCCAGCCCATGTTCCACTTCAGGCCGAATCCGAGCCCGCCGGTGTCGGTCGGCCGGGTCACCCCGCCCCACGCGGTCGACTCCTCGGCGATGGTCACCACGCCGGGGCAGCGCCGGTAGAGGGTCGCGTTCATCTCCTGGAGGAAGGCCATGGCCGCCAGGTCCTCCCGGCCGCCGTACTGGTTGGGCTCCCACTGGCCGGAGTCGCGCGAGTAGTCCAGGTACAGCATCGAGGCGACGGCGTCCACGCGCAGGCCGTCGATGTGGAACTCCTCGCACCAGTACACGGCGTTCGCCACGAGGAAGTTGCGCACCTCGGTCCGCGCGAAGTCGAAGGTGTACGTACCCCAGTCCGGGTGGGTCGCGCGCCGGTCGTCCCCGGGCTCGTACAGCGGGTCGCCGTCGAAGCGGCCCAGCGCCCAGTCGTCCTTCGGGAAGTGCGCCGGCACCCAGTCCATGATCACGCCGATCCCGGCCCGGTGCAGCGCGTCGACCAGGAAGCGGAAGTCGTCCGGCGAGCCGAGGCGCGCGGTCGGCGCGTAGAAGCCGGTGACCTGATAGCCCCAGGACGGCCCGTACGGGTGCTCCGCGACCGGCATCAGCTCGACGTGGGTGAAGCCCAGGTCCTTGACGTAGGCGGGCAGCTCCTCGGCCAGCTCGCGGTAGGTCAGCCCGGGCCGCCAGGACGGCAGGTGCACCTCGTACACCGAGAGCGGCGCCTCGTGCACGGGTGTGTCGGCGCGGGTCCGCATCCACCGGGCGTCGCCCCACTCGTAGCGCGAGGCGGTCACCACGGACGCGGTGTTCGGCGGCTCCTCGGCCGCGCGGGCCATCGGGTCGGCCTTCAGGAACCGGTGCCCGTACCGCGAGTGGATCTCGAACTTGTACCGGGTGCCCTCGCCGACGCCCGGCAGGAACAGCTCCCACACCCCGGACGAACCCAGCGAACGCATCGGGAACGCGGTGCCGTCCCAGTGCGTGAAGTCGGTCGCGACGCGCACTCCCTGGGCGTTCGGCGCCCACACCGTGAACCGGGTGCCGGTGACGCCCTCGTGGGTCATCGGCTCGGCGCCGAGGGCCTGCCACAGCTGTTCGTGCCGGCCCTCACCGATCAGGTGCAGGTCCAGCTCGCCGAGGGCGGGCAGGAAGCGGTACGGGTCGTGCGTCTCCTGCGGCGCCCCGTCCTCGTACGACACCACGAGGGTGTACGCCGGGATCCCGGCGAGCGGCAGGACACCGGAGAACAGGCCGTCCTCCTCCGACGTGAGGGCGTGGCGCTCGCCGTCCACGACCACACCCACCTCGCGGGCGGAGGGGCGCAGCGCCCGGAAGGCGATGCCGCCGGGCACCGGGTGGGCGCCCAGCAGTGCGTGCGGGTCGTGGTGGGCGCCCGCCAGCAGGCGCCCCCGGTCGGTGGGGTCCAGCGGCGGCGCGGTCGCGCACGCACCGGGTGCGGGCGCGACGGGACCGGACGGCTCGGGGATCGAGGTGTCGCGGAGGGCCACGGGTCAGTCTCCTCTCACGGCGAGTCGTTCGATCGCCGCCATGGGTACGGGAAGCCAGTCGGGGCGGTGCCGGGCCTCGTACAGCACCTCATACACGGCACGGTCCGTCTCGTAGGCGCGCAGCAGGCCGTGCTTCTTACGGGGGTCCCACCCGGCGCGGGCGGCGTAGCCCGCGCAGAACGCCTCCCGGCAGCGGCGCGCCCACTCCGGGCGCCACGGCCGGCGCTGCCGGGCGGCGTAGTCGAAGGAACGCAGCATCCCCGCGATGTCCCGCACGGGGGAGTGGGCGCTGCGCCGCTCGGCCAGCGGACGCGAGGGCTCGCCCTCGAAGTCGATGACGAACCAGTCCCGGCCGGCCCGCAGCACCTGACCCAGGTGGAGGTCGCCGTGGATGCGCTGGGCGGGCGGCCCGGAGTCGCAGGTCGACAGTGCCGCGAAGGCTGCCCGCAGACCTGGGACGAAGGGCTGCAACGCCGGTACGCAGTGCGCCGCCGCGGTCAGCCGCTCGGTCATCGCCGCCGCCGTGCGTCCGTTCTCGCCGGGCGCGCCGACCGGGAAGGCCGAGGCCAGCGCGAGGTGCACGTCGCCCATCGCCTGCCCCAGCTCGTGGGCCTGCACGGTGAACTCGTCCCCGGCGGCGAGCGCGTTCAGGGAGAGGGTCCAGCCGTCGGAGGCACCGTGCAGGAACGGCTGGAGCACGCCGAGCGTCGCCCCGTACGGATGGGTCGTGCGCATCCACGCCACCGGCGCCGGTACCCGGCCGCAGCCCTGCCGGGCCAGCGCGTCCGGCACCTCCAGGTCGGGGTTGACGCCGGGCTGGATGCGGCGGAACAGCTTCAGGATGAACTCGTCGCCGTAGATCAGCGAGGAGTTGGACTGCTCGGCGTCCAGGAGCCGCGGCGCGAGATGGCCGGGCACCGGCCGCGCGGGGTCGGCCTCGAAGCGCAGGGGGCCCGCCTTCCCCGGGTGCCGGAGCCGTTCCAGGAGAAGCTGTGCGGTCCGGGGGTCGTGCAGCGCGTCGTAGACCGTCCGCCCGGCCAGCGGCCCGTCCTGCACCTGCCCGATGACGGCCCTGCCCAGCCGCGGCGCGGGCTGCTCGCGCACGCCGAGGAGCAACTGGTAGCAGTCCCCGGCCGGGGGAGCGCCGCCCGGGGAGGGCACGGAGCCCTGCCCGGTGTGCACCAGGAGGTGCAGACAGCCCGGGAACAGCTCGGTCATCGACAGCAGACCCAGCTCGGCCACGGGCCGGTCCTTGCCGGCGAACCAGCGCTGGCGCGGCAGCCACTGGCGCAGCAACTCGCCGAGCGACGCCATCGGCTCGGCGAGCTGCCTGCGTCTGGGGCGCAGGGGTGCGGTCTTCGGCATGGTGACGCGTCCTTTCCTCGGCCCACGCTCAAGCGCGGCGGCCGATGCGGGATGCGACTCGGGTGAGCCGGAACCAGTAGAAGCCGTGGCCCCCGAGGGTCAGCAGGTACGGCAGTTCACCGATGGCGGGGAAGCGGACCCCGCCGAACAGCTCGACCGGATGGCGTCCGGCGAACTCGCGCAGGTCCAGCTCGGTGGGCTGGGCGAACCGCGCGAAGTTGTTCACGCACAGCACCAGGTCGTCCTCGTACTCCCGCAGGAAGGCCAGGACCGCGGGGTTGGACGACGGCAGCTCGGTGTAGGTACCCAGGCCGAAGGCGGGGTTCTGCTTGCGGATCTCGATCATGCGCCGGGTCCAGTGCAGCAGGGAGGACGGCGAGGCCATGGACGCCTCGACGTTCGTGACCTGGTAGCCGTAGACCGGGTCCATGATCGCGGGCAGGTAGAGGCGGCCCGGGTCGCAGGTCGAGAAGCCGGCGTTGCGGTCGGGCGTCCACTGCATGGGGGTGCGCACGGCGTCGCGGTCGCCGAGCCAGATGTTGTCGCCCATGCCGATCTCGTCGCCGTAGTAGAGGATCGGGGATCCCGGGAGGGCGAGCAGCAGCGCGGTGAACATCTCGATCTGGTCGCGGTCGTTGTCCAGCAGGGTGGCGAGCCGGCGGCGGATGCCGATGTTGGCGCGCATGCGCGGGTCCTTGGCGTACTCCGCGTACATGTAGTCGCGTTCCTCGTCGGTGACCATTTCCAGGGTCAGCTCGTCGTGGTTGCGCAGGAAGATGCCCCACTGGCAGCCGGACGGGATGGCCGGGGTCTTGGCGAGGATTTCCGAGACCGGGTAGCGGGACTCCCTTCTGACCGCCATGAAGATGCGGGGCATGACCGGGAAGTGGAAGGCCATGTGGCACTCGTCGCCGCCAGTGGCGTAGTCGCCGAAGTAGTCGACGACGTCCTCGGGCCACTGGTTGGCCTCGGCCAGCAGCACGGTGTCCGGGTACTGCGCGTCGATCTCCCGGCGCACCCGCTTGAGGAACGCGTGCGAGGCGGGCAGGTTCTCGCAGTTGGTGCCCTCTTCGGCGTACAGGTAGGGCACGGCGTCGAGGCGGTAGCCGTCCACGCCCAGGTCCAGCCAGAACTTCAGGGCGGCCAGCATCTCCTCCTGCACGGCCGGGTTCTCGTAGTTGAGGTCCGGCTGGTGGGAGAAGAAGCGGTGCCAGTAGTACTGGCCGCGGACCGGGTCGTAGGTCCAGTTGGAGGCCTCGGTGTCGACGAAGATGATGCGGGCGTCGGCGTACCGGGTGTCGTCGTCGGCCCAGACGTAGTAGTCGCCGTACGGCCCGTCCGGGTTCTTGCGGGACTCCTGGAACCACGGGTGCTGGTCGCTGGTGTGGTTC